>NZ_MSPY01000006.1:0-204669 GCF_003267965.1 Oleiagrimonas sp. MCCC 1A03011
CATGACAGCTATTCCTTTCTGTTGAAAAACGAACACATCCTCTCCGAGCACATGTGTGCTCGCCTGAGGGCGTGTACCTGAGGGTGGGTTCCATGGTTCGGCTGCCCCTGAGTCGGCCGACACCAGCCAAGGCGGGCGGGTGGTTACGCTAGATATATACTGTTACGGTATAGACTATTGCGCGCAGCGTATATAGGCAATCCTGTAGGGAGTTCAGCTATCGATGCTCAGACTTGCCTGCTTCTGTCGCCGCTACCTTCGCGAAACGCTTGAAGGCTGCCCGTGCCATGCGGGGGCTGTCCCAGCGAGCGTTGGGAGGACTCGTGGCCGGCGATAAGGCCAATGGCAGCGTGCGGATCAACCGTTACGAGCAGGAGGTCAATCGTGCGGACATGGACACCGCGGCTGCGCTGGCAAGGGCACTGAACGTCCCCTTGGCCTACCTCTTTGCAGAGGATGACGACCAGGCGCAGTTGCTTCTCGCCTTTGCCAAACTCAGCGATAGAGAGCGATCGGATCTCCTTGAACGAGCTCAACGACTCGCGACAGCCAGAGATCAGGACGACTGAAGCGAACGAACCTGGCAGATGATGAACCTGCCTGGTGAAGCGTTCAGGCGACCAGCTTCAGGGCTTCATCCCAGGCGCGTTGCTTGAGCGAAGCCCCTTGACCGAACCAGGCCGCATCCAGGCGGTGATCATGGCTACGCGCGCGCCGATGGTGATCGACAAACTCGGTCACGCTGTTGACCAATCCCCAGGCCGTTCCATCCGCGGATGCAAGATCAGAGCCCATGCCACGGCCATCAAAAAGTTCATGCATGGCCTTGAGTGCTCGCGCAGGGCGTGCGTTCCGGTTGCCGTTTGAAGCTGGCAGTTTCAGCACCTGGCGAAAGTACGCCTCGACAGCTTTAGGACGGACGTGGCAGTCGGCCAGCGCCTTGATCCGGTCGGTACAGTCATCCCAGGTCGACACGGCCAGCCCCAACTCTATCTTGACCCTGTCCGGATCGAACTGGCTCCGATGAGGCACCTTGACCGCTCCCTGTCCCCGACCAAGCGCCAGGGCAAGCGTGTTATGGCAGACAACACGCACCGAGGTGAACTGGGCTGTCGTGGCCAGCGTGCCGTCACAGGCGGTGGCCAGGAGCAGATACCCTTCAACACGGTCCCTGCGTTTGAGCGTGACGCTTTGGTCCGTGCGCGCCAGCGCCCAGAACTTGCGGCCTTCCTTCAGGACGCCCGCCGTCTCCAGCTCGAAACCGCCGGCCTCGATCAGATCCCGATAGAACTCCAGGATTTCGGCAGGCTGCACCACCTGGTAACGATCCGAGACGACGGACAACGGTGCCTTGGTGTCTGAGCGATACAGAACCTTCTGGCCCGGGAAAGGGTGCAAGGCCCCCAATCTGGATGTGCCGGCGACAAAACACACGTTCGAGGACTCGATCCGCCAGTCCATCCCCGCCTCGCGGGCCCAGACTTCGATCGGTTGATGCGGGGAAAGCGAAGTACCGATGCCGTGCCACGGCGTAGCGCTGGCATAGGCCATCGACTGAACAAGATGCATGACAAACTCCTTGAGCGATGTGGATGCCCCAACGCATAACGCCCGGCCGAAGCCGGGCGTTATGCCGTGAAGGGAAGGGTGGTAAAGCGGGTGAGGTTTGCCGCGAGCGGCGAGAGAACCATCCGTGGATGGCAGGCCACCTAGCTACATCAAGCCGCGTTCTGCGAGGCTGACGCATTCGGCTCCGATGATCAGATGATCCACCACGCGGACACCGACCAGGCGAAGCGCATCACGAAGCTCCTGCGTGAGGGTCCTGTCTGCCGAACTGGGTTCGGCCACGCCGCTCGGATGGTTGTGGGCAAAGATGGCGGCCGCTGCGTTGATCTGCAGGGCAGCCCGAACGACCTCGCGAGGATGCACGCTGGCGCCGTCGATGGTGCCGTTGAAGAGCCGTTGGCAATCGAGGATGCGATGCGCGTTGTCCAGCCACATCACATGAAATTCCTCGTGCATGAGACCACCCAAGCGCGCGCGCAAAAACTCGGCGGCATCGGTTGGGTTGTTGATCTTCCCAAGCCGCTTAAGCTTCTTCGAGAGAATCAGCTCGGCGGCCGCGAGAATGGCGTGTTCCCCGATGGGGCGGCAGGTGGAGGAAAGTGAAAACGGAATAGAAGGCATGAAAGTGCTCCTTTGGACACGGCATAACGCACACGGGCCAGCAAATGCCAGCCCGTGTGTGCTTCTGCGTGTAATTTCGAGAGGTTGGTAGCTGAGGCGTCGAGACGATCAGCAACTGATGGTTAGCGCGGAGGTTCTGGTCGTACGGACAATGGCTCAGTCAGGGCTGCTTGCTGACGCCAGAGATGAGTCCGACCAGGAAGACCACGGCGAACGCGGCCAGGTACTCGAGGGGAGAGGCAATGGATATCACGAAAGGCTCCTTGAGCAAGATCGCGGGGAAGGATGTCCCGCCTTAGTTGAGAACAAGTCTTCCGTTCTCCTAGTCGTGATATGGATCTGAAATTTTTTTGTTTGGGGCAAGATGGTTGAAGAGAGGGCGGTTGTCGAAAAGCAAGGTGAGGAGCGTGCCCCGATCCACCTGACCAGGTTTTATGGCTGGGATTGGCGGCACAGCTCCTTAACCGGAAGCCCGGCCTCAGCCTCACGCAGGAAGCCGATGATCTGTTCATCGGAAAACCGCTTCTTCACGTCCAATCTCCTTCGGGTGGGCTAGAGCCAACAGCGCCCAACTAGGCGCTCACTAGTGTCCGAGGTCTCCGTGGATGGTTGATACCGACCCGGAGTAGGAGTTGGCGAGTGTCCGTTATAGGGAAGCCGTTTTCACGCTGGAGTTAGCGGCGCAAGGTTTTCGCGCGTTCGCTTGGACGACGGGGTAGTTGACGATTTTTTGGCTGCGCTCCGATACGGATCACTTGCCACGGCGGTTCAATAGGTTGAATTCCAGACGAAGCCAACGCGCAGTAGCCCTAATTCCGTATCATCTGTTTACAGCTACCCCGAGCATCTCGGGTACTATCGCGCAGAGCCACAACAAAGATCGGGGACAGGGATGGAACAAGAGTTTCTTTTGAGGTTTCTTGAGATTGGGGCTATCGATCTCAAAGGCGATGACGCCAAACTCGAAAAGCTTCGAGCTACAGCCAAGGACCTGTCAGCAGCTCTTCGAAAGGCGCCTTCAAAGGCAGTCAGCTTCACGATGGTGGCTGCCGACCCCAATATTACTGCTACAGACCCAACCATAGATGAGGCAATGGCCTCTCTCCGCAAACAATGGGAGACTGTTGCCAACGCTTTTGCTAGCCACCCCATTGCTATCTTACGAGCCATCTTGCTAGACGCGGTCGTGCAAGCGGGTCGTTCGAATGATGCGATTGCTGTTGCTTTCGTCAATACGGCGCGTAATGCCTTGGCTTACGCCGAAGCATCGGATGAAGCTGAGATTTGGCGTGAAGCCGTCAGCGAAATTGAGACAAAGGTCGATGCGCGCGCCGAGACGGAGTGGGCAACGCCGGAGATGATTACGGTCGATCCGTTGCAATACACGCCGCCAGCTCCAGTATCTACGGACTATGGGGTGCCCTCTGTCGATAAGAGCGCGCTACGAGAAAACATCTTTTCAGCCGCAGGGCCATGGGGGCCTAATGAACCTAATCGATTTCAACCGAATCAGGCTCCACAATGGGCGCCAGTATTTGCAGACAAGATGAGCGCGGCCATCGCAGAAGCGCTGGAGGGCATGGCCGAGGAGCTTGCGCCATCCCCCATCGACCTCTCGGGTCCGCTGTCTACGCTGGCGAAGGCGGTCACCACTCACGTTGGCAAGGCGTTAGCCAGCTTCAGCGGTGCGACGGCAGGTCTACAGCGCCGCACGAACCTCCTTTGGTGGAAGGAAGCCCTCTACTCTCCGAGCGCCCATGCGAGCTACCTTGATTTACCGCCGTTCGAGGCCTCTGCCTTGATGGCGCTCGATCTTCACAAGCAACTGCCTACCTATTCACCTGCGAGTGTGTCCGCTTTCTTGCGAGAAGCCATCCGCTGCCTCCCGGTGGAAAAGGGTAGCCAAGGCAACGGCGAGCGTGATGTCCTTAGCTTGGTGCACGACGCAAGGACAACTGCATTCATGCAGCCTTTCCGCATGCTTGCTGCTCAGTACACGCCTGCCCCCGTTGGTCGGGGTCCGCTGCTGTCGTTGATTGGCCATCCGCAGGGTTCAGGCGCAATTGAAGAGGGGACTCTGCGCGTCCACGCTGGCATGGACGGCTCCACCAAGATGACGGCGTCCGAATGGGGAACATACCTGTTCCGTGAGTTGCAGACCGCACGCGCTATCACCGGCAGCGCAGCGAAGCGGGCCAAGAAGTCCGGCAGCCCAACGACGCGGGCCAAAAAGTAACGTGGCCATGGACAGGTGCCCCCATCCCAACTGTTTCGCTGACGACAACACTACTTGCACGCTGGGTCACATCCGGCTCGATATGTGCCCCGAGTGGAAGCGTGTCAGCAAGGGCGAGGTAGCGGTTCGGCCTGATTCCGATCAGATGCTGCTCCCATGGAGCGGCTTGGCGATGGGAGAGGCTGACCTCAACTTCGTCAGCGGCAAGGTCAAGCCGATCACAGTCGGTATCATCGGCCCGGAAAGCGCCGGTAAGACGACGATACTGGGTGCGCTCTATCTGCTGTTGGGTCGAGGTAACCTGACTACTGGCGACAATGTTTTCAGCAACTCATACACGCTGACAGGCTGGGAAACGGTGGCGGCAAGTCTCCGCTGGAAGCCTGGGCAGCCCCCAAATTTCCCGCCTCACACGCCCAGCGGAGCGGCTCGAGCACCCGGCATGCTTCACCTTGCCTTTCGCCAAAAGGATGGGTCGCTGCGTGACTTTCTTTTTGCCGATGCACCCGGGGAGTGGTTTCAGAAATGGGCGGTCAACGAGCAGGCAACCGACGCTGAAGGCGCCCGTTGGATTGCCCGACACGCAGACGTCACGTTGCTGATCGCTGACCGCCAGGCGCTTGCCGGACCCAAGATGGGGACCGCTAGAAACGACTTTCAGCTACTTGCTCAGCGGGCAGTTGCTGAGGCCCGGGGACGGCGTTTGGCACTCGTCTGGACGAAGGGAGACGTAGAGGTGGAGTCAGCCATGGAGGCGCAGATCCGAAAAGCTGTAGCGTCAGACTCATCAAACGTCCCGGAGTTCACAGTCAGCGTGTATCCCCGTAGCGAGGTCGACGCTGTAGAAGGCTTCCGCGAAGTGTTTGACTGGATACTTTGCACCAAGCGTCTGGTGGTGAATTTGCCCATGACAGAGGTGCCTGGTCACGACCCGCTTTTTCGATTCGGTAGGAGATAGTTGATGGCTTCTCAACACACCATCTTGCTGGTCGGCGAGTCGAATGTGGGGAAAACTCACTACGGAGCCCAGCTTTTGAAGCGGCTCATGGTCAAGGCGTGTGCGCTCAAGATGTCGGGTGCGCCTACTAACTTAGAGGCATTCACTGCAGCTCTCAGTTGCCTGACTGAGGGCAAGTCGACCGACCACACTCCGGCGAACACATACGTCGAGAGTGTTTGGCCTATTTCGGATGACGCCGGTCGCCACGCCGAACTGGTTTGGCCGGACTACGGTGGAGAACAGATCCGCAACCTTGTCATGCAGCGCCGGATTCCCTCCGCCTGGCGTGATCGCGTGCTCGATGCCACGGACTGGGTCATGCTTATCAGATTACATTCGCTTCGGTCCGAAGATGACCTGTTTTCGCGCCCGCTGCAGTCATTCGCTGCGACCGAGCTCCACGGAGGAACAGCCGAATATGAGCCGTCAGACCAAGCAAGGACTGTAGAGCTTCTTCAGATGTTGCTCTACTTGGCACAGTGTCATTTGGACCGTCCGCTTCGTAAGCCCCGCTTGACCATCTTGCTGAGTTGCTGGGATGAGCTTGAAACGACAGAGCTTCCGGTTGACCTCCTGGCATCTCGATTGCCAATGTTGTGGTCGTTCGTGCACAGCAATTGGACGTCGCCTAAGGTCATTGGCTTGTCAGCCCTTGAGCGTGCGCTCAGCAAGACAGATGCGGACCGGGAGTACGCCATCCGCGGACCCGAAGAATTTGGCTATGTGGTGCTACCAAACGGTGAAAAGAATACCGACATTACCCTTCCGATCCAGCGCGTAATGGCTAACGGGGTCTGAGCGAATGCGCGTCGAGCAGGCCGTCTACGGCGAGGTCCCCGGTCGCGGTCACGGACTCAGGGCTTCGAGTCCGAATGCATTCATGGCTGCGGACATCGCATCGAAACTCGACCTGCCAGATGCAGTACCCCCAGGTGTCCAGGCTTGGGCGCCATTCGTTCGCGGCTTTCCCATTGACGATCACTACGTCCTCGGTCGCACTTTCCTGGATTCAAGCGCATCGCGCGGCGGCATGGTGTTGACGCACGCGCTAATCCTTAGCTTGGAAGATATGTGTGAACTGGAAAGCCTAGCCGCGCTGTTTGGGTGGCTTGCCCCCTCCATCACTGACTGCCCCGGTTCGGTGGCGACACTTGAGTTTGACACTGCCGGCGGCATCCACGCGCCGGCCGCTGACTTAATCGGTACGGCTAATGCGTTGACAGCTCAAGGACTGGCTCCAGTTGTCCGACTGGGCGTCGAGGGATTCGATCACCTCGTCGATTCACTGTGGAGGAACCTCTGGCCGGCCTTGAGACGAACCTTCGCGTTCCGACTGAGCTTCGATCCGAAAGATGTGGTAGAGCAACCCGCGCCCGCGCTTGTATGCACACCCGAGCAGCTCCAAGCTCGCTGGACTAAACACCGCATAGTGAAGCCAAACGATCAAACCCCGGACTCTGAATCCGCAGGGTTTCTTTGCGGCCAGCGCGACGTGCAGCCCATCCTGGCTTTAGCCGAGGAATTGGGTCTTGAGGTTCACACGCTCAAAGGACTGAGCAGGCTTGAACGATTGCACACCATTCTCTCTGACGGCGAAAGCTTCGATGATTTGTTGGCCGCCATCCGCTTGGTAGACGGCCTTTCAAATCAGCCGACGCTTGGTGCAAGCATCAAGGCTAAGCTCATTGATCGGTTCACGGCCTTGATCTCAGGCGCAGGATGCAAGCAGTTGCTGTTGATGAGGAATTTGGGACTCACCAGTTTTGCCAACACGCGGTCGTTGTGGTCGGCTGTTGAGCTTCTTGTCCGTAACCTCGGATTTGCGCCGACGGACGACATCGACTTAATGGAGATGGTCGTAGCATCGGTTGATAATAATCTTGCATTGCCGCCGTGGCGCGCTGCGGTGACAGCCGGCTTATCGGCTGCCGCTCATCATGGCAAGCCCGCGATTTTCCAGGCTATCTGGAGATGGGCCGAGCGTAGTCAAGCCGCGTTTTCTGCGGCAATAAACACCTTGCCGGCTGACGCGGCAGTCCAGCAGCGGCTGGCGGAAGAAGTGCCAAGAAAGCTCCATGTCACCACTTCGGCCGGTTTGCTTTCGTCGCTGCTGGAGAAGCGCTGGCTGACCGCGCACGGTGCCACTCTAGCTGCAACGCTGTCCCCCCTCGATGCTACTTGTCAGCAGCTCGAGGTGGACAGGGACCCAGGCTACAGCGCCGGTTTGCGGTCAACCCTTCGGTACGCGAGTCCTCTCCAAATTTTGGAATGCACGCTCGCGCATAAGGACTTGCGCTTGGTGGAATTGTGCGCAGACGTGGTCGCAGTCCATCCTCAAGTCCTTTCTAACATCCGCTGCAATGACATTACCGAGCAAAAGGTTTGGGGCGCTGCCGTTGGCAAGAACTCCACCTTGTGGGATGCACCAACCAATGCCATCGGTGTGCGCGACACTGTTTTAGCTCAACTCGCAGAAGGGCGGCTTGTAGACACGAGTCTACTTGAGGCGCTGGCAAAGACGCCCTTGGCTGACCTCACCGCCGCTCCGGAGCGAGCGCAACTGTGGTCGCTCCTACCTCCTTCTCTGCAGCGCCACTACTTGCAGGCAACCGCAACCGGCTGGCTAGAAGCCGCTACGAAAGGTGTGGCGATGTCCCCGCCTGAAGCCGCACTTGAGCGAGCCGTCCTGGCGAGTTCGGCCTTACAGTCTGTGCTTGAAAGGTCTTCGTTGGCGGTTGATGCGCGTTTAGCGCTCGTCATGACCCTCCCGTCATTCCCCGAAGAATCGTTCATTACATGGCTACGCAACCTTTTGAGAGACGTCCCCAGTCTTTCTCATACAGAGTCTGAGCAACTGGGAGCGCTTGTGGCGTCCCGACATTGGGGGCTAGCGGCGAAATATCTTTCGGAACAGTTTGCCGACCATCGTCCAGATCTCATGCCAGGGCTACGGCTATGTGCAGGCTTGCTTAGCTTTATCTCGCGTTGGAGGCTTGGGATCTCAAAACCAAGCGCTGCCGAGAAGTGGAAGGCTTTCTCAGAAGAGGCTTGTGAACTCTATCCAAGCGGTCCGGATAGCAATGAGCTTTGGTCACGTGCCGGAGGAAAGAATTCGGGCCTTCCGGGAAACACTCAAAACGGGGCAACACGTTGGCACAACGCGTTGCAGTCAATCCGCTATGGAGGTCGCCCGACTGCGCGTGAGCTCCTTGCACAGATGTGTCAGGACTTCCCTTTGAACGAGAAACTACGACTGTATGCCAGCGATACGGACATCGTTGGTTAACGTTGACGCTCCCACAAATCCATCGTTTATTCGTTTAAATATGAAATCAACAGGCTACCCACAAGGTTACGCCCTTCTTATCGGCGTAGCGAACTACCGACAAGTTTCCAGCCTACCTTCTGCGATTTTGAACGACGTCAAGGACGTCGCCGAGACACTCTCATCGCAGAAGTATTGCGCCTATGACCCTGTCAACGTCGTCACCCTCTTGGACACAGAGGCTACTCGAGCCGCCGTATTGAAGGGCTTAGACGAATTGGCTGCCCGTGTGGGCCCTGATGACACCGCTTGCGTGTTCTTCTCCGGCCACGGTGCTGTTGTGGGCAGCCCAGGAAATGAGGACAGCGTGCTCGTGACTGTCGATAGCGATCTGGCTGACATTGAAAACACATCTATTAGATCAGATGAGCTAGCCGCGGCACTCGCTCAGATCAAAGCGAAGCGACTGCTGGTCTTCATCGACGCCTGTCATGCAGGGGGGGCTGCGATCTCGAAGAGATTGACCGATGACAAAGGCCACGAGCTTAAGTCGGGCTATAGCCAAAGAGCCTTCGAGAGGCTAGCTGTCGGGCGCGGGCGTGCGCTGATGGCATCGTGTCGTGCCGACGAAGTTTCAGCCGTATTGATCGGCGCGAGGAACAGCGTTTTCACAACTGCGCTACTAGAAGGTCTGCGTGGAGCTGCCGACAAGTATGCAAGCGGTTTCATCAAGGTCTTTGACCTATTTAATTACGTTTCCGAAGAGGTGCCTAAGCTGATACCAGACGATCAGCACCCAATATTTAAGGCAGACAATCTTGAAGTGAACTTCGCTGTCGCGCTTAGCCATGGCGGTAATAAGGCGCCGTGTAGCCCCGAGACTACGCCCACGGGGCAAAAGGAAGATTCTTGGTCGGTGTTAGAAAGTCTCCTGATCGAGCTCTATCCATTCGGACCGCAAGATCAGGAGGTGTGGAGCCGGTCAGGTGGCGACCTGTTCCGTCTCCAGCTTCATCCCAATGGTCAAGCTGCTTGGCACGCAGCGCTTCGCACGCTGAAACAGGGGGGCGGCGGCAGGAATATCAGCTTCAGCAGCTTGCTTCGGACGGCAAAGGAAGACTTTTCGAACCATGCGCAGTTGGCGATGCTGCAGGCGCCTTGAGCGCGACCGTTTGGGCATGAATGCTTGACGCGGTAGGTTAGTCGGCACCCAAGCTCAAGCTAAAAAGTGTCACTTTGGTCTTTGCCAAGCTTATAGAATACAGTTGACATTAAAGGTCCTTGGGGGCTCTAGGATTTCCATATGGCGCTTTGAGGCAAATGTCTACGGTAGCCGACTGGCTATTGTTAGCCGTTGGCTACCTCTGCGATTCTGGTGACGGCCGAGGATGATGCGAGGGGCCGTTGTCGACCCAAAGCGGCTTGCTGGCGAGTCTTAATTGTCTCCGTCCCTTATTCCCTTATTCACAACAATCTACTCCCGAAAAACATCACCCTCGCCGCGCCATACCACTTACTGAGCTGCCTGCGGCCCAAGCACGAAGCGCGCTCGTTCGCGGCGGAGCATTTGGTATGGCGACATAAAGTTGAGCCGGAGGCCAACACAAGCGTTTGGGATTTTGATCTTTCTCAGAGTATTGCTAGTCACTTCATGCGTAACCACCACATGCCCGTGTGCCAAGGCGTGCGCAGTAAGCCAGTAGTCTGCGACTTGCAGAAACGTATTGATCGCCGCCGGTTCGTAACCTTGATCTGAGGCCCATGCACTTACATGTGGAGCAGCGGCTAAAACTTCGTTGTCAGGTGGAAGGAAGAATTCATCTCCATGCCCCCCGCCCCACTCGGAAAGTTCGTCCTCACCTGCCCGAAGTTCATCGCCCACATGACGAATGCTGTAAACCATACCCTCAGCGTTTTTCGTATTCAGCCAATCCCAAAAAGCCGGACAGAAATCGAATCCGTACTGAAGGTTTTTGGCTTGGATGAACACATTGGCATCAAGTAGATAAGCCATCAGGTCGGCATCCCCAACGAGCGTCCCAACTCATTGAACGTAGTCGTCTTGGCAATGCCAAGCATACGGAAGGCATCACGGTACAGTGTCCGCCCTTCTAACGTGCTCGACACCAAGGACCGCGCAAATCGTTTGCTCACACGTGCCGCTGTTGTGCGATAGAAATCACCACCTCCGCCACCACGAGCATCGATTTCTTGGATACGCGCTAACTCCTCCCTATACGCGACAAAGAATGCCTCGCGGCTCACACGCCCTGCATCGAGCAAACGTCGAAGGATGACCAGCGAACTTACCTTGAAGCTTCTGGCTAGACGCTTCATCGTGTCAGTCACCGACTCGTTGTCAGTCAATTCGGCCCGAAAAATCGCCATTGGAACCAGCAGCTCTGCTGCCACTTGGTTGCACCAAGCTTCCGTAGAATTGTCTGGCTGTGCATCGACACTTACGTCAGAAAGGGCGGTTTGGCCGAGCCAAAGGTGCGCCAGCTCATGGGCCAGCGTGAACATCTGAGCAGCTTTGCTATCCGCACCATTGATGAAGATGAGTGGCGCCAAGGGATCGGATAGCGCAAACCCTCTGAACTCCTGAGGGTCGAGATGTCGTCTGTTGTTGTTGAGCACAACGCCACTGACCATCACCATTACGCCAACCTTATCCGCTTGAGCGATGAAAGTGCGCAGCGCTTCGGTCCATGTTGGGCACTCGCGACGCGCCTCGACACTGAAACCGAGCGTTTCGCGAATGTGATTTGCAGCTTCTTCCGGAGCTTCTGTCATCGATAGGCTGCCAACAAAGGGCAATGGCAACTCAGCTGTGGCTCGCGCGTCCTCCCGATACCAGTCCTGACGCTGCTGACAGATGTAGATCGTGTCCAGCAGATTGGGGCTTGGGCGAGCGATAGGCCTGTTTGCAATCGTGCGAAAGTCAGGAATCGGCACCGGTTCTTCAGGTGGTGCGGGCAGAAAGAAATATCCCACCGGAGCGTGCGTGGCCTTCGCGAATTGCTCAAGTTGCCGAAGAGTCGGTTGAACCTCGCCGGCCTCCCAAGCTTCCAAGTTAGGAAACCGTGTCGCTAGCGCATAGCTGTCCATGCCAGCACGCTCCCGCGCCCAGCGGAACATATCGAGACTGACGGCGACACGATCCATGTGGGCATGGTAGCTAAATTTCGGGTACGTATCCCATCACCCAAGCGAATCGCGCACGCATTCTTGATTTTGAAGTTCTCGCTGGGATGCCAGGCCCCTGTGGAGAACGGAGTCAGATTCACTTACGTCTGTTTGGATAGTGCGAAGTGAGTGGACGGCTTCCCTCGCTGACCGGTTGCTTCTGGCCGGATGGCGACGGTCGGACATCTGTCGCTGCCGCGCTGTGTCTTTCCATGAATGTGCGCTTTTCAATGCCTTCCGTTGGCAGAAATGAGAAGCGACTAAGAAAGTGAGTAACAAATATGCATTTTTAGACAAATGTCTATCTAAAGCAAAAGCCTACGTCGGCTATTCGACAGACACCGAGCAGTTGTTGAGGCGAAGGCCATCCAGATAGTCAGCCCATGCTTGCATCATTTTCTTGCGCTCGGTGAGGTGTGCCGTGCGGTTGTAAGCACGCCCATTGGGATCGCGAACGGCGTGGGCTAGCTGGTGTTCGATGAAGTCGGGGCGAAAATGCAGGACTTCGTCTAAAACGGTGCGAGCCATGGCTCGGAAGCCGTGCCCGGTCATGGTGCCACGATCGAAGCCAAGGTAACGCAGGGCGGCATTGATCGTGTTCTCGCTCATCGGTCGCGATGCTCCCCGCGCGCTGGGGAACACATAGGCACTGCGGCAGGTGAGGGGAAGCAGATCCTTCAGGATGGTTACGGCCTGCGAAGCGAGCGGCACGATATGCGGTGTGTTGGTCTTGCTTGTCGTGTAGCGCCATTCGGCCGCATCAAGATCGATATCGTCCCATCGAGCCTGGCGTAGCTCACCTGGTCGAACGAATACCAGTGGAGCAAGTTTCAGGGCGGCTTGTGTGACGGGTGACCCCTGGTATCCGTGAAGTGCCCGCAGTAGTTCGCTGATCTGTGCCGGCTCTGTGACGCTGGCGAAGTGCTGCGTGTTCGATTGTTCCAACGCGCCAATGAGATCGTTGGCCGGGTTTCGTTCGGCGCGACCGGTAGAAATGGCATAGCGAAACACGCGTCCAGCGAGCGAGCGGGAGCGATGTGCGGTTTCCACGATTCCACGTTGTTCAAGCTTGCGAAGAGCGGACAGCAGCAGCGGCGCAGACACGTCCGTGATGGGAATGTCGCGGATATCTGCCAAGTCTTTCTGGATGAGGCGCCGTTCACGCTTGATCGAACCCGCGCTCAGGCCTTCGCGTTCCCGCTTGGACAGCAATTCCAGGGCGATGGCGCCGAACGTGGTCTCAGCCGACTCAAATTGCGCTGCCCGTTCGATTCGAGCTGCGTGTGCCGGGTTCGCACCACCTTTCAAAAGCGCGCGTTGTTTGTCGCGCTCTCTGCGGGCTTCCATCAGAGACATTTCGGGGTATTCGGCCAAGGTGATGATGCTTGCCTTGCCGGCGAAACGGTAGCGATAGCGCCACACTTTGGCGCCCGTAGAGCGAACTTCGATACACAGGCCGTTGGAGTCAGCCAACCGATATGACCGGGGCCTGGGTTTCAGGGAGCGTAGCTTGGTGTCGGTCAGCATGTGAGTCAGATTGTCGTCGTGTTGAAGTCTGACTCACAAAGTGACTCACATTGTCTCTGGATGCAAGGGGATGCCTTTGGACAGCATAAGACACGAAACCCCGCATATAGCGGGGTTTCGTGTCTATGTCGGGACAATTTTGGACGTTGCTGGACAGGTGTATGGTGGGCCCACCAGGACTCGAACCTGGAACCAAGGGATTCGCGTACCCCGGGGGTTTCCCTCCGGCGCGGACTATCTCTTCACCCTCCGACGAAGCGGATGGGGTGCGGGACGCTCGAGCCTGTAATCAAGGGCGCTCAAAGCCCTCAGGTAGTCTCTGCACCTTCCGACGGTGTACCGCCGGCTTGGCTCAGGGTTGCCACCGGCCGAACCGCTGAGGTTTCCCTGAATTCATCCCGTTCCCATCCGTGCATTCCTGCACGGTGGCACCTTTCGATGAGTCCCCTGCTCTAACCATTGAGCTATAGGCCCGTCCGACAATGGTACCAACTGAAGCATTCATGGTGACGGGTGAACCGAATTTAGATTATGTTTATATGATGAAATCAGCAGCATCATGCGTGGTCTGCGGTGCAGATCTCGTCGGGCGTCAGCGACGATTCTGTTCCCGGCAGTGTAAAAACAGTGATACCAACAACCGTCATCAAAGCTATGCCTGCCAGCAGGAGCGTGGCAAACGACGCAAGGAGGGGTTGGTGAGGGAGGCCGGAGGTTGCTGCACGAGGTGCGGGTATGCCAAGAACCTAGCGGCCCTTGCCTGGCACCATCTGAAGCCATCAGACAAGTCATTCAGTCTGGATGTGCGGGCGATGTCGAATCGAAGCATTGCGGAGATCCGTGCCGAAATCAGTAAGTGCGTGCTGCTCTGCGCAAATTGCCATGCAGAGGTGCACTTCCCGGAGTTTTCGCTCAACTCTTAGAATCTGGCGGGGTCCGGCGGATCGTCTATTGAGAGGTCTCTGAGGCGGGCATGAGTGCCGCCTTGCGACGCAGTCGCGCGTTGCGGCGGTTGTGGCGCAGGGCGTCGGTGGTGAGGATGGCCAGGGCAAACCAGATGATGCCGAAGCCGATCCAGTGGCTGGGCGGCATGGGCTCGTGGTTCACCGCCACGGCGATGATGAACTGCAGGGTCGGGGCGATGTACTGCAGCATGCCGACGACGCTCAATGGCAGACGCCGCGCGGCGGCGGCGAACAGGGTCAGCGGGGCGGCGGTGATGATGCCGGTGGAGGCCAGCAGCAGCATGCTGGTGGCGCCGTGCGTGGTGAAGTGCGACTGGCCGTGCGCGGTCATCCACCACAGCGCGCCGGCGGCCAGCGGCGACAGCAGCAGGGTTTCCACGCCGAGGCTGGCGAACGCGCCGCTGCGTCGGCCGGCGAAGCTCTTGGTCAGTCCGTACAGGGCGAAGCTGAAGGCCAGGCCGAGAGCGATCCACGGTAGTTGGCCATCGCCGACGGCGATCACCAGCACGGCGGTCAGGCCGATGCCCATCGCCAGCCATTGCAGCGGGCGCAGGCGTTCGCGCAGCACCAGCACGCCGAGGCCTACCGTCAGCAAGGGGTTGGTGAAGTAGCCCAGCGAGGCCTGCAGCACCTGCTGGTGGTTGGCGGCGTAGACGTAGATCAGCCAGTTCGCCGCGATCAGTGCCGCCGCGAGGGCCAGGAAACCGAGCTGGCGCGGGTGGGTCAGCGCTTCGCGCATGTCGCGCAGCTTGCCGGTGAAGGCGAGCACGCCGACGCAGATCAGCAGCGTCCACAGCGCGCGGTGGGCGACGATCTCCAGGTCCGGCGCGAAGTCCAGTTGCACGAAATACAGCGGCAGGACGCCCCAGATGCCGTAGCAGGCCAGGCCGAACAACAGGCCGCTGCGGTGCGTGGCGCGCGGGTCGGAACCGGAGTGGAGGTCGGACACGGGGGGAATCCTTGGTCGGCAGTAGGTGCGTGTGGGGGCGCGCACCGATACAGGGTGGCATAGCTTGGGGGCGAAACGCGGGCGGCTCAAGGCGCGGAGGCGGGCAGGGTAGGCGCCCGCATCCATGCGAAGGTGGCCAACCTAGCGGATACGGCTTTGCGAGGTGGGTGTTTCGTCATGAAACATCCTCACATCGGCATGGTGGAGCCGAAGCATCCGTGCGTCGAGTTCTGCCTCTACACATACGAAAACGGCCGCGCGAGGCGGCCGTTTCCGGGATCTTGCGGTGTGGCGTCGGTCAGTCGTGGTCGAGGAACGAACGCAGCTGCTCCGAGCGGCTCGGATGACGCAGCTTGCGCAGGGCCTTGGCCTCGATCTGGCGGATGCGCTCGCGGGTGACGTCGAACTGCTTGCCAACCTCTTCCAGCGTGTGATCGGTGTTCATGTCGATGCCGAAGCGCATGCGCAGCACCTTGGCTTCGCGCGGCGTCAGGCCGGCGAGGATGTCGCGCACGTTCTCGATCAGGCCGGTCGCGGTCGCCGCGTCGACCGGCAGGTCGACGTTGACGTCCTCGATGAAGTCGCCCAGGTGCGAATCCTCGTCGTCGCCGATCGGCGTTTCCATGGAGATCGGCTCCTTGGCGATCTTCAGCACCTTGCGGACCTTGTCCTCGGGCATCTCCATGACCTTGGCCAGTTCTTCCGGCGTCGCCTCGCGGCCGAACTGCTGCAGCATCTGGCGGCTGATGCGGTTGAGCTTGTTGATGGTCTCGATCATGTGCACCGGAATGCGGATGGTGCGCGCCTGATCGGCGATCGAACGCGTGATGGCCTGACGGATCCACCACGTGGCGTAGGTCGAGAACTTGTAGCCGCGACGGTATTCGAACTTGTCCACCGCCTTCATCAGGCCGATGTTGCCCTCCTGGATCAGGTCCAGGAACTGCAGGCCGCGGTTGGTGTACTTCTTGGCGATGGAGATCACCAGGCGCAGGTTGGCCTCGACCATTTCCTTCTTGGCGCGGCGGGCCTTGGCCTCGCCAATGGACATGGCGCGGTTGATTTCCTTGATGTCGGCCAGCGGCAGGTACAGCGCGGCGGCGATGTCGAACAGTTTCTGCTGCTCGGCGTCGATCTCTTCCAGGTGCTTCTTCAGCGCCGGTACCCACTTCTGACGCTTGCGCGCCAGCTCCGCACCCCACTCGATGCGACCTTCGTTGGCCGGGAAGGTCTTCAGGAACTCGCTGCGCGGCATGCGGCACTTCTTGACCATGATGTGCATCAGCGTGCGCTCATGGCGGCGAATGGTGTTGACCACTTCGCGCATCTTGCGCACGAAGCCGTCGATCAGCACCGAAGGCAGCTTGAGGGCCATGAAGCCCTCGGCCATCTGATCGCGGATCTTGGTGACCTTCTTGTCGTCGATCTCGTACTTGCCGGCGGCGCGCTGGAACTTGCCGTACAGCGTGCGCAGCGCTTCGATGCGACGCTCGACTTCCTCGGGATCGGGGCCGGTGTTGGTGTTCTTCTTCTCGTCCTCGTCGTCCCCGTCGTCGTCATCCGAATCGTCGTCGGAATCCCCGTCGGCGTCGTCGTTGGAGCTGGCGCTGTCGTCGTCGTCCTTGCTGTTGTTGTTGCTCATGACGTCGTTGGGATCCTCGACGTCGTTGAAGCCGGCAAGGATCTCGGACAGGCGCTTCTTGCCGTCCTTGTGCAGATCGTATTCCTCGATCAGCAGCTGGATCGCCCACGGGAAGCTGGCCAGCGCGGTCTGGACCTGCAGCAGGCCTTCCTCGATGCGCTTGGCGATGGCGATCTCGCCCTCGCGGGTGAGCAGCTCGACCGTGCCCATCTCGCGCATGTACATGCGCACGGGATCGGTGGTGCGACCGACTTCCGCGTTGGCCGCCGAGAACAGCGCCACGGCTTCTTCGGCCGCGGTGTCGTCGTCGTTGCCGGTGGCAGCGTCGGGGTTGATCATGTCGCTGTCGGGCGCCGACTCGTGCACCTCGATGCCCATGCCGTTGATCATCGAGATGATGTCTTCGATCTGCTCCGAATCGACGACGTCGTCGGGCAGGTGATCGTTGACCTCGGCATAGGTCAGGTAGCCCTGCTCACGACCCTTCGTGATGAGCTGCTTGATCTCCGACTGCTGCTGATGAGCCTTGTTGTTTTCCATAGATGAAACCGCGGGACCCGGAACCGTTCAGTGTACCAGATGGTGATTTTTTAGCCAGTATTCAAGCGTGCTTTCGTTGCGAGGGAGGCGAAGCAAAAAGCATGCCTGACAAGGGTTTGCAGGCCCTTTCTTGCGCCCGGTCGGTCAGCGCGGGTCGGTGACGCGGGCGCCGCGCCCGCATCGAGTGCGGGCGCGGCGGGCGGAGTCGGGGAGACTCAACGGGCCTGGAGCCAGAACGTCACCGGGCCGTCATTGACCAGGCTGATTACCATATGGGCGCCGAAACGCCCGATTTCCACCCCCGGATGCGCTTCGCGCGCTAATTCGACCAGGCGGTCGAACCATTGCCGTGCGTGCGCCGGGCTGGCGGCGCTGGTGAAACTGGGGCGTGAGCCCTTGGCGGTGTCGGCGGCGAGGGTGAACTGGCTGACCAGCAGCAGGCCGCCGCCGGTGTCGTGCAGCGAGCGGTTCATGCGGCCCTCGTCGTCGGCGAACACGCGGTAGCCGAGCAGTCGCTCGCGCATGCGGCAGGCCTGTTTCTCGCCGTCGCCGGGTTCGACCGCGACCAGTGCCAGCAAGCCGGGACCGATGGCGCCGACGGTGTCCTGGTCCACTCGGACGCTGGCTTCGGTGACGCGTTGAATCAGGGCAATCATGGTTGTTCTGCGGGGCGTTGAGAGGTCGGTGGAGCGTGCACGCGGCCGGGTCGCGGCGCGGAGGCGCTCTACCATGCCTGCGTCGGCGTGCGCGGTCGAGTCCTGAGCGGTCGTGATGTCGGTCCAGACACGTGCGTGCGCAGGGAGAAAGTGCGGTCGAGGAAGCCTGGTAGGTAGGTGATTTTCTCCGGTGCGATGTTCGGGTGGCTGGGGGTGTGCAGGGCGAACTCGCGGCGGAGCGGTGGCGCGGTGAAACGCCTGCGGGCCGCGGCATGCGAGTCATTCCATGCGGAAATCGCCCGCTTCGATCATCTGCGCGAACAGGTCCTGAATGGGGGTCTCGAGGGGCGGTCGGTCATGCCTGGTTCGCGCCGGCTCTTGCCGTTGTCGGCATGCCCGCGAAGGAGGTGATCCCGCATGCGCATTGCATTCGCTACACTTCCCCGAATGCGTCCCGATATTGCCGTGCTGTACGTCCTGTTGCGCCTGCTGGCGTTCCTGCCGCTGCGCCTGTTGCATGCCGTCGGAGGCGGCATGGGGCGGTTGATGGGCATGTTCGGCGCGCGTTCGGCGCATACGGCCCGGGTGAACATGTCCATCGCGCGCGGCGACCTGCCGCCGGCGGAGCAGCGCCGACTGGCGGCCGCGTGCCTACGTGAGCAGGGGCGTTCGGTGATGGAGATGGCCAGTGTCTGGGGCAGTGGCGCGCGGCGCGCGCTCAGGCGCGTGCGGGACGTGCGCGGTGAGGAGCATTTCCGCGCCGCGCTGGAGCGTGGCCGCGGCGTGATCATCGCCGCCCCGCACCTGGGCTGCTGGGAGCTGCTCAATTACTGGCTCTGTAGTCAGACGAGCATGGCGATCCTGTATCGGCCGCCGCATGTGAAGGCATTGGAGGCTTTGCTGCGCAAGGTGCGCGGTGATCTGGCCCCGGAGCAGGTGCGCGCCGAAGGTGCCGGAGTGCGCACGCTGTTCAAGCGGCTGGCCGCGGGCGGCACGGTGGGCATTCTTCCGGATCAGAAGCCGCGCCAGGGCGATGGCCGTTTCGCACCGTTCTACGGGCGGCGCGCCCTGACCATGGTGCTGCTGCCGCGACTGGCCGCGCGCACCGGTGCCACGGTGCTGTTCGCGTTTGCCGAACGTCTGCCGAAGGGCGCGGGCTACCGCATCCATTTACTGCCGGCGCCGGAAGGGCTGGATGATGTCGATCCGGATCGCGCCTGCGCGGCGCTCAATCGCGGCGTCGCCGCATGCGTCGAACAGGCGTTCACGCAGTACCAGTGGACGTATCGCCGTTTCACGCCGCCGGCGCCCGGCGATCACAATCCCTACAACGAATAGGCCGGCGCTCCGCGCGGGCAGCGCTGCGCGGGTCGTACAGGGTACGAAGACCGTCGGCGAGGCTTATGTGCGGGGCTTCTGCAGTCGCCGCAGAAAGACCTGCATTTCCTTCTGCGCCTGTTTGTCGCCGCGACGCGCAGCGGCGTCGATGCCGCGCTGCCAGGCTTCGGCGGCGGCATCGAGATCCTCACGCGCAAGTTCTGCCTTGCCCAGCAGTTTCCACGCCGCCGAGTAGTCCGGGTCGAAATCGACCGCGGCGCGGAAGGCATCGCAGGCCTCCGCGGTGCGCCCGGCGTCGAGCAGCGCGTTGCCCAGCGCGAAGCGCAGCAGGGCCCCGTCGCGGGGGCCACCCACCTGCGCCTGCAGCGGAGCGATGCGGTCGGCCATCAGTGCGTCCGCGCGTGGCGATAGCGCCAGTAGTCCGGCGAGGGGAGCAGACGCGTGGGTTGCGCCGGTTCCGGCGGCGTCTCGCCTGAGCTCATCGCCGCCAGCGTGCTGGCCTTCCACAGCACCAGCCAGTCGCCGCGGAACGGCTGCACCAGCAGCGCGTAGCGCAGGTCGTTCGGTTGCAGATCGTCGTTCTGCCGGTACGTCGCCACGAGTCCATCCGGATGCTGTGCGGCGAACGCCAGAATGCTTTTTTGACCGTGTAATTGCCGTACCGGGGTCCGCAGGCGCGCACGGAATGTGAACTGGCCTTCCGGGTAACCGACGCTGGCGGTCGCGTGGCCTTCCGCACTGGCCTGCGCGAACAGCGCGCTGGCTTGGCGCAGGTCGTAGGGCGTCCACAGGGCGAGCGTGAACAGAGCATTGGCGGCGAAGGTGCCGATCAGGCCGCCGATGGCGATGCGGCGCAGTTCGCCGCGGCCGCGCATCAGCAGCAGAAGGCTCATCAGCAGGTAGATGACACCGAAGTAGCGGCTGTAGGCCGCCAGGTCGACCATCCAGTGGCTGGCGAATGGCGGTCGGCCGGCCAGCGACGGCAGCACCAGCAGCAGGACGCCGAAGGCGACGCCGCCGAGCGCCATGAGCCAGCCGCCCAGCCAGGGCGTGCTGGCCAGGCGAGGGTGACGTTCGCGCAGCAGCGCCACGGCGGCCGCGATCAGCATCACCGCGCCGCCAAATTCGGGCAGCGGGTAGTACAGCTGCTTGCCGCTGATCAGCGAGAAGCCCAGCAGCACCGGCAGCAGCCAACTCAGCAGGAAGCGGATGCCCGGCAGCAGCGGCCGGCGCAGACTGGCCACGGCGACCCAGGCGCGCGGCCAGGCCGCGAACGGGAACAGCAGCACCGGCAGCCATTGCAGGTACCACCACAGCGGTCGGGCGTGCGCGAATGAATCGACCACGCGGCCGCCGGTCTGCTTGAACAGCAGTTTGTCGGCGTAGGCATGGCCACCCAGTTCCAACGCTGGCCACAGCCAGGCGCCCAGCATCAGCAGTCCGCCGACGATGGCCAGCAGCCCGAAGCCATACCAGCGCGCCTTCTCGCGGCGTGCGTAGTCGCTCCACAGCGGACCGAGCAGCCACGGGAAAGCGATGTGCAGCAGCATCACCGGTCCCTTGGTCAGCAGGCCGGCGCCGATCCAGAAGCCGAACAGCCACCAGCGCGGCGCCACGCGCCTGGCGTTGGGGATCAGCGTCAGCAGTGCCGACAGCACGCAGACGCCGAGCAGCACCTCGTACATGATCTGCAGGCTGAACAGGAACGCATAGGCCAGCGCTGCGAGCATCCACGGCGTGGCCTTGGCGATCCACGGGCGGTCCGGAAACAGGCGGCGAGCGATGGTCGCCGCCAGCACCAACTGCGCGGCGCCGAAGCCGACTTCGAGAATGCGCGGCCACACGTCGTTGACGCCGAATGCGAACCAGCCGGCGTGAATCAGCCAGAACAGCAGCGGGACCTTGTGGCTGTAGGGCGCGCCGTTGAAGTACGGCACGATCCAGTGGTGCCCGCTCCACATCTCCCAGGCCACGGCCAGGGTGCGGGTCGAGTACATCGGCATCGGCCCGTGGGCGAAGATCGCCAGCAGGGCGAGCACGGTCCACAGCGGAAGCCATGGCCACAGCGCGCGCAGGTGTTCGGAGCGGCTGAGATGGTTCGATGACACGTTTAATTCCTAATGGTTGCTTGCGGGCCAAATGCCCCTTTAGTGGCCACTGTGCTTCTATCGGTCTAGTTCGTGCCGTTTCAGGGTATTAGCGGCTAACTCGATCGATTCGCTGTTACGACACATTTCGTAGTAACGCATGCGCTTGTACACCGCGTACGCGGCATTGGTTTGTGAAACAATGAAGCCTCGCCAGCCATCGAGAACGGCCCTGCGGATGAAGTAGTCCTTGAGGAAGGTCGATACGAATACAACTGGACAGTCCCACATGCGAGGCTTTCGGCCTTTTTGCATCCAGTCACGCGCTTTGAGTTCCGCGTATCGCAAAACTTTGAGTCCTTTGTGCACCAGTGTGGGGTTGTTGGTGTGTTCGAATGGAGCGGTAAAACTTGTCTGTCGTCCGTCCCAGGTCAGTGATTCGTGCACGCGGACGTCCCGCCAGCGAGCACGGTCGCGGTGATACAAGCGTGCCAGTTTCTCGCCTACCATCGGTTTGTACCAGCGCATCGGTGCGCCCATGTACAGCGTGCGTCGGCGCAAAATTCCGACAGCGATATCCGACTCCATCAATGTGGGCAGGCGTTGTGCCAGTTCCTGGGCGAGTTGTTTGGAAAGATGCTCGTCGGCATCCAGTGCGAGCACCCAGTTGTGCGAGCACTGCGAACTTCCGAAGTTCCGTTGAGGTCCGAATCCTAGCCATTCATGTTCGATGACGCGTGCGCCATGCGCACGAGCGATTTCACGCGTGCCGTCCGTGCTTCCGCAGTCGATGATCAGTTTTTCGTCGGCGAACGGAACGCTATCGAGGCAGCGCGCAATGAACGCGGCCTCGTTGTGAGTCAGTACGAGCAGGGTGATCGGAAGTGTGTGCATGCTGTTTTCGGACCGTCGGTGGGATTCGTGTTGTGATGCTGGGCGCATCACTCGAAGCGCTCGACGATGGTCGAAATGACGCCAAGCGCCTGTTTCAGTTCCTCGACGTGAGCCTTGTCGAGCACGCGCAGTGCGTCTTTGATCCGCGTGCTGGATATGCCCTCGGTGCGTGGGAGGTAGACGACTTTGCAAAGCGGCTTCAGTTCATCGAACTGACCTTCCCAGTCGTTGCCCATGCCAAATACGTTGACCTTGAACTGGCGGATGTCTTCGGCTTTTTGTGCCCAAGAATTCTCTGCGAAAGCGTGGTCGACGCATTTGATGTTCTGCACGATGCGCAGTCGGTCCTCGAAGCGCACGATAGTCTGCTTGCCTTTGGTTGTGTTGAATGCGTCGGTAGAAACGCCGACGATCAATCGGTCGCCCAGTTCGCGCAAGCGCTCCAGAAGATTCAAATGGCCTACATGGAACAGGTCGAACGTTCCATACGTCAACACGGTTTTGCTCATAAGCGCAAAATCTCCCGAAGAGTAAGACTCGGCTCCGACCATCGGACAGCGTACCGGAGCGGTCTGAGAAGCGCCTAGCGTAGCGCGCGACGGTACTTGAGTCGGCGAAGGGGGCTCAATGGTTTGCGCTTGAGTTCGCCGTAGCCGTTTCTGAGCATGTCTTCAACGGCATCGAGTATGCGTTCGCTGGAGCGACCATCATGGTACGGATGCATGGCTTGAGCGTAGTGTTCGCGTGCTTCCCGAGTCGGATCGTCCCCTTCTAGCAGAGTTTCGAGTGCTGCTTCGAGCTGGCCGGGTTCGTTCAGATTCAGAAGGTGCGGGCCGGGGGCCCGGTTGCGGAATGCAATGACCGGCTTGTGGAGCAACATGAATTCGGCTGCTGCGGAGGATGTGTCGGTCAGCATCACATCGGCCTCCTTAAGCAATGGAAGCAGTGAGCTGTCGGTAGAAATATGGAACTTGTCGCTTTGTATGGCGCGGAGCGGTGCGGCGAATTCATCAGCCATTTTTGGGTGAAACTTGAGTGTCCAGCGCCAGTCGCGACGGGCCACTATGTCGGCAATGGTCCCGGCGAGCGCGGGAGCCGAGGTCAGGGAGGGGCTGAAGGTGGGCGCATACAGGATATGCCGGTCATCGTTTTTTTCTTCGACAGTCGGCTCCCGGAACAGCGGGTCGACCTTGGGCCAGCCGGTTTCGACGACTCGGAACCAGCCATGCTGAGAGGCCAATTCGCGGAAAGGCTTGGTAGTTAGCGGGCCGAAGGTGCAGAACAGGTCGAACATGCCGCGAATGCGGAAGTGGCCTTTTTTTTCGATGCCGAAGCCATGAAAGACCTGCACTTTCAGTCCGGGAAAGAAGGGTGGAACCTCGTTGCCAGGAACCAGTACGGCGTGCGGATCGAATTGTTCGACTTCCTGAATCAGGCGGAGCTGTCGCTCTCCAGCTCGGAGAAAAGAGGGGGAGGGGCCGTTCAGAAACCAGCACACGTCGTCACCGCGTGCTCGCGCAGCGTCCTGTAATGGACGCATGATCTCGAAAGCGTAGGGAAGTTCGGCAAAGAGCAGGTAGCGGTGCGCCATGAGATTTCAGGTTGTTGGTATCAAGTCGGCTTGAGAGGGCTGGGTCACGAGTGATAACCATTCGCAATCACAGGGCGTGTCCTCTTTGTTGGAGGATGCGAGGGTGCCAGAGCATACGAAGCAAGTTGTCGGATCAATATCACGAAGGGGTTGATGCTGTGGCTGCCAACATGATTCAGCTTTGGCAATCGGTCTGCTGTGTGAGGCGTGGATGGCAATTGAAGAATGCGTTGTGGGTGAACGTGGTTGATCGTTGCGCAACTTTGGTGCCTGTACATTCTAGCGGAGATCATGGCGGTGACCGGGGCCACGATGCATGTAGCTCGACCGAAATGGTTTAGAGCGCGATGCGGTCGTGGGTAGCGTGGCGCAAGTTGATGCGAGAAGGCGAAAGATTACGGGATGCTGGGTATGCTTGCGCCTAGGGTGACCTAGGGGTGACGGTACATCGACATGTGCCGCATCGAGATCCGCTGGAACGAATCTGACCATTAGTGATGCTGAACAAGAGCGACAAGAACAACGAGTCGACGCGCCCCTCCTCGACACACACTCCATCTCGAGCACGGCATGCTCGAATCCGGGATCTGCTTGCCGTCGGCCTGCTGTGGTTGCCGGTCGGGATGGCGCTGGTGCTCGGGCCGCATGCAAGCAGCGTGTATCACTGGACGGTGGCGCTGCTGCTGTTCGTGCCCGCGCTCTGGCTCTGGATTGCCGAACGCGGGCGCAGCCTTCGCGATGCACCGCGCGCAGTATTGCTGGTGTGCGCCGCGTTGCTTGTCTGGGCCTGTCTGACTCTGTTCTGGGCCAGTGGAGGGCACCAAGTCGAACGGATCAAGGTGCCCTTGTTCATCGTGCTGTATCTATATGCCTGGGTCGCCTGGGGGCTGTCGCGGCCGGAACGTGTCGAGTTCCTGCTGCGCCTTACCGGGCTGGGGATGGCGCTTAGCGCACTGGTAGCGATGCTGGCGTTTCCCTGGCGCGATATCGTCTGGACGCATCGCATGGTCGGTTTCGACATGCTGGATGGTCCCAATCTTTCTGCCTACGCCATGGGCGCGGCCTTCGTGTGGTTGGCACAGCTGCCGCCTGCGCGAGCGGGATGGCGTGCGTGGTGGCTGGTCGCGCTGGCGACGCTGCTTGTGTTCGTGGTCTGGACCGGCAGCCGCGGCGCATGGCTGGCCCTGTTCGTGTGCCTGGTGAGTCAGCCTCTGTGGCGACCGGGGCGGATGGCGCGCTGGTTTGCTGGCGGCGGTCTGCTCGCGGCCGTTGCGGTCATCGTCCTGAAGCCGGCGGAGCTGCTGCATCGCGGATTGTCCTATCGTCCACAGATTCTGGAGCGTGCGCTGGCCATGATCGAGCGGCATCCCTGGGGCGGACTCGGCATGGGTAGCAAGTACACCATCGCCGTCGGCAACCGGAGCTGGACGCACAGCCACAACCTGTTCAGCAACATCGGTATCGAGTTGGGCCTTCCGGGGCTCGCCCTTTGGTTGGTGCTGTGGTGCTGGGTCGGCTGGATCGGCTGGCGCATGCGCGCCGCCACGTTAGGACGAGTGGTGCTGGGGCTGTGGGTTTTCGCCAGCGTGGCACTGCAGTTCGATGGCCCGAGCCTGTTGCGCAGTCCACGGCCTGAATGGTTGCTGACATGGTTGCCATTCGCCTTGGCGCTCATGCTGATGACGAGATGCGCAAGTCGCGCGTCGTTGCAACGTGATGTCACGGCTGGAAAGCCGCCCATCGAATCCTGAGTTCAGGCCACCGTCTTGCGCAGCGTGCTGCTCTGCGCAGTGCGACATGATATCGAGGCCTGCAGGGACGGTGCCGGGGTGGGAATGGCATAAGGTGGTACGGACAGTACTTCCGGTTCGTCCAGAAGGCGATGCAGGGCGTTGATCAGGCGCAGGCCGAAGTTTTCGCGGTTTTCGCGATGCCACGTGCGGGCAGCCTGTCCCATTTGTTCGAGCCGGTTCTTGTCGATTCGAATTGCGGTTTCGATGGCCTGTTCCATGGCGGCTTCGTCGAAGAAGTGCGTCGTGGCCAGGTGCTGGGTGCCGGTGCGTTCGCACGGTACGAGCAGGCCGCGCTCGGGCGTGATCAGCTCGTTCATCGGCGCGGCATCCACGGTTACGGTCAAGGCGCCGACCGTCATCGCTTCGGCAATATAGTGACCGAAGCCTTCGGTTTCGGACGGACACAGATGAAAGCGATGCGTGTTCTGCAGGCGACGCAATTCGGCGTCGTCGATGTAGCCCACGTGGTGATGGATGTTGGCGGCCGGCGGTCCGGGGCGCGCTGTGCGCGGGTTCTGCACCACGGTCAGTAGTGGCCATTCCGGATGTCGCCGCCACAGTGCCAGCAGACGTTCCGTGCCTTTGGCGTGACTGCGCCCGGCAAGATGGAAGAACGTTGCTTTGCGCGGCTGTTCGGGGTCGAAGCGGCAGCGCCCAGTGAAACCGGTATACATCACGGGTTTGTTCAGGCGGCGGAAGATGCGCTCCGCGTGACGGGTCTTGGCGAGCACCAAGTCGATGTCGCCGAGGTAGCGTCGGTCACGAGGCAGGAACCACTCGGGATTGGGCATGAGCACGTTGTGTCGGGCGAACGGCAGGTCGTCCGGCCAGATGTGCTCGAGCATGATGTTGACGTCGAAGCGTGGCGCCACATGCTTGCCACGCACGCGGCGATAGCGCCACTCGATACGCTTGGCGGGTGGACGTAGCCACTTGGTCAGTTTGCCGCCGCGAATGCCGGTGACAGTCACGTCGAAACCGCCAGCGCGAAGCGTTTCCCCAAGAACGCCCAAGTCGCGACTCAGGCCGACGCCGTTGTCACGGGCAACGAGATTGATGCTGGGCACGTTGATTTCCATGCGAGTTCGTTTTGCGCTTCCGATGCTTACGTGATCGGCAATGAATTGCGCCTGACTAGCCCCCTAGCGTCGCATTTCCCGACCTGTTTTTATTCATATAGCCTACGCGGTTCCGACAATTGTGCATAGCGGCATGCATTCTTGCGGGACAGCGCAGTGCATCGAAGCTCATTCGCAATTGAGGCACACTGTGCTTTCAGTGGGGTGACAGGAGGTCGCCGCGCATACTTCAGGATCTGTGAATACACCCATGAACCGTACCTTGGTTACCGGCGGCGCCGGCTTTCTCGGCTCGCATTTGTGTGAACGGCTTCTCAAAGCCGGGCATGACGTATTGTGCGTAGATAATTATTTCACCGGTGCCAAGCGCAACATCGCGCATCTGATGGATCACCATTATTTCGAGGCGATGCGCCACGATGTGACGTTTCCGCTGTACGTGGAAACCGATCGCATATTCAATCTGGCCTGTCCGGCTTCGCCGGTGCACTACCAGTTCGATCCGGTGCAGACGACCAAGACATCCGTGCACGGGGCGATCAACATGCTTGGTTTGGCCAAGCGGGTGAAGGCGCGCATCCTGCAGGCCTCCACCAGCGAGGTGTATGGCGATCCGGAAGTGCACCCGCAGCAGGAAGGTTATTGGGGGCGGGTCAATCCCATTGGATTACGTGCCTGCTACGACGAAGGCAAGCGCTGCGCCGAGACACTGTTCTTCGATTACCACCGCCAGCACGGCCTGGACATCAAGGTGGTGCGCATCTTCAACACCTATGGCCCACGGATGCACCCGAACGACGGGCGTGTGGTCAGCAACTTCATCGTGCAGGCGCTGAAGGGTGAGGACATCACCATCTACGGCGACGGGCAGCAGACGCGCAGCTTCTGCTACGTCGACGATCTGGTCGAGGCGATGCTGCGCATGATGGATACCGAGACCGGTTTCACCGGACCAATCAACATCGGCAACCCGACCGAATTCACTATGCTGGAATTGGCCGAAAAAGTGCTCGGCATCGTCGGCGGAACATCCAGGCTGGTCTTCAAGCCGTTGCCTGCGGACGATCCGCGCCAGCGTCAGCCCGATATCGCGATGGCACGTGACAAGCTGGATTGGGAGCCGCGCGTCGGACTCGACGACGGGCTACGCGAGACGGTGCGCTATTTCCGCCAATTGCTGACCGAGGTGCCCGCGTGAGCGCCTCCACATCCTTCTCTGTAGTCATCACCAGCTACAACTACCGCGCATACATCGAGCAGGCCATCGAAGGTGTCCTGGCGCAGTCGCGTGCCGCCATGCAGCTGATTGTCGTCGACGACGGCTCCACCGACGGCACGCCCGATCTGTTGCGACAACGTTACGGCGAGGACGCGCGCGTCACCCTGTTGCTGGGCGAGAACGGCGGACAGTTGGTGGCGTTCTTGCGTGGTCTGGCGGCCTGCACGGGCGACGTGGTCTGCTTTCTCGACGCCGACGATCACTGGAGTGCCGATTACCTGGCGCGTATCGGCGCGCTGTACGACAAGCGGCCGGACATCGATTACGTGTTCTCCGATCTGCAACTGTTCGGCGACGAGAATTGCTGGATGGGCTATGCCGATCGTGCGCTGGATCTTGGTTACACCGCGGTGAGCACCTATATGCTGGCGCACTGGTACGGTGCACCGACCTCGGCGCTTTCGCTTCGTCGCGCGATGGCGCAGCAGGTACTGGATCTGCCGCAGGACATGGTACGGACCTGGCGGCTCTCGGCCGATAATTGTCTGGTGTTCGGAACCAGTATTCTGGGCGGCCGCAAGTACTATCTACCGACCGGGCAGGTGCATTACCGCATCCACGGCAAGAACGGCTGGTGGGGGCAGCGCACGCGCGTGAACGAATATCTCAATCGCATGCGCTCGCGTTATCTCATCCAGCACTATGCGCGCCGCATCGGGCTGGACGAGACCTGCCTGGAAAGCGCGAAGCACGAATTCAAGACCAAGCCGGAACCGACTTGGCGTGAAGCGCGCCGATACGCCATGCTAGTGCGCATGCGGCGTGACATCTGGTGGCGCAATCTGGAGCGTGCCGCCGCCATCTTGTGGTCGGTGTGGAAACGCCGGTCGCGGATCGCCAAGGAATATCGCGACCTCCGTTGAGGCGCGAGCAAGGGGAACACCGGATGCGCATCAGCGTCATCGTCATCACCTACAACTGGCCGCAAGCGCTGGATGCCGTGCTGCGGGGGCTGGCGCGGCAGCGTGAGTTGCCGTTCGAGGTGATCGTGACCGATGACGGTTCGGACGAGCAGACGAAGCAGGTGCTGGCCCGGCACGCGCAGCACTTTCCGGTGCGCCTGACGCATGTCTGGCAACCGGATGACGGCGCGCGTATGAGTCGCGCACGCAATCGCGGCATCGTTGCCGCGCGTGGTGACTACATCGTGCTGCTCGATGGCGACATGGTGCCGGGTGAACACTTCATCGCCGACCATCATGCCTTCGCGCGCCGAGGCTGTTTCGTGCAGGGCTCGCGCATGCTGCCTGATGAACGGGCAACCAAGCGCATGTTCGCGCACAAGCGGTTCCGTCCACACTTTTTCACGCGTGGCCTGCAGCGGCGGCGTCATGCGTTGCGCCTGCCGTGGTTGGCGCGTGTGTGGGCGTTTCCACGCGTGAATCGTCGCGGCATCAAGAGCTGCAACATGGGGTTCTGGCGCGAGGACCTGATCGCAATCAATGGCTTCAACGAGGCCATGACCGGCTGGGGGCGCGAGGATGCCGAGCTGGCGGTGCGCGCCTTCAACTATGGCCTGATGCGGTGCGATCTGCGTTTTGCCGGCATGGCCACGCATCTGTGGCATCGTAGCCGCAAGTACGAGGGACGCAGCATCAACGACGACATTCTCGATGCCACCGTCGCGCATGGTTTGCAGCGTTGCGAACAGGGTATCGACGCACACTTGGGCGAATTCACCCAGCCGCCGATCGACCTGCGCACCGACGCCGCGGCCTGAAAGCCGGGTCAGTCGTCGTCGTGCCCGTCGGCGGGTACGCAGCCCGGAATCAGTGCGTCAGCCGGTACCAGCCACCATTCGCGTCGATTGGCGTGGCCGATGTGCACGGCCCGGTCCCGCTGCACGCAGTCGCCCATGGCCTGCTGAAGGATGAACAGTCGCCGTTGCGACGGGTCGGCGCGCAGCCACGCCGTGGCGGCCTGGAACTGCTGCGGCCAGGGCCGCAGGAAGCCGAACTCGGCCACGGGTCCCTGCGCCATCAGCAGGTTCTGCTCCTTCCACGCCACCAGGCCCAGGGTCGCTCGTGGCCCGGCCAACTCCCGCGCGCGCTGCATCACGTCCAGCGCCGAACGGTCACCGTTGAGGATCGGATAGCCCCACAGCCCGTACAGACTCCACAGCGCGAGCGCGAAGAAGGCCCAGCCCAGCGCCGCGCGGCGAATGCGGAACAGTACGGCGGCGAGCAGACCGCTGACGCCGATCGCCAGCAGCACGCGCCAGATGCGCGGATCGAGACTGCGTTCGATGTGCACGGCCCAGTGTGGGTGCTTCGTCATCGCCAGTGCCGCGAGGACGGTCAGCAGCGACGCCAGCAAAAGCGTGAGGACGAAGATTGCGCGGCGCGGACCGATCTTGCGCAGCAGTCCGGGCAGCAGCGGACCCATGGCCAGTGCCACCATCGGCAGCGCAGGCAGGATGTAGACGTCACGCTTGCCCGGGCTCAGCGAGAAGAACAGCAGCACCAGCAGCCACCAGCCCAGCGGCAGCAGATAGCGGGTATCGCGGCGCTTGAGGCGTCGCCACCAGGCCGGAATCGCCCACGGCAGCAGCAGCGCCAGCGGCAGCCAGTCGGTGGCCATGATGCCGAAGAAGTAGAACGGCGAATGGATGTGCCCGGTCGGCGTGGCGTAGCGATGCACGGTCTGGCCGAACAGGATGTTCTGCACGTAGGCGGCGTGCTGCGGATCGCCGTCCAGGTGTGCGGTCAGCACCATCGGCACCAGCCAGGCCAGAATCGGCACCAGGAACAGCGCCAGCGAACCGGCCCAGCGCCAGCCGCCGTGCGGCTGTGCGAGATGCCGCCAGCCGCGCCAGCGCGCGAACAGGAACGGCGCCAGCATCAGCAGCGCCAGCACGCCCACGCCCTTGGTGATGACGCCGACGCCGGCGAAGAAACAGCCGATGGCGAACCAGCGCCAGTTCGGCCCCAGCAGCAGGTGTCGCAGCAGACCGTAGTTGGCCAGCGTGATCCAGCCCACTTCCAGCGGGTCGATCTGCGCGTTGCGGAACTGGTAGGTGAAGTGGATCGTCAGCAGCAGCGTGGCCGCGGCCAACAGACCGCTGCGGTGGTTCCACAGTCGGCGGCCGAGGTCGTAGACCAGGCCCAGTGTCATCAGGCCCGACAGCAGCGACGGCAGCAGGAAGGCCACGCGCCAGCTGCGCACGATCAGATAGAAGATCGCCTGCAGCCACATGAACACCGGCGGCTTGTCCGGGTACAGCTCGTGGCCGCGGTGCGGGAACAGCCATTGGCCGTGCTCGACCATCCAGCGCGCGACTAGGGCGAAGCGCGGTTCGTCCGACGGCCACGGGTCGCGCAGGCCGATGCCGATGCCCAGCAGCACCAGGGCGAACAGCAGCAGCGCGATCAGCTCGCTGCGTGCGGTGCGCAGAAACAGGGGGCGGGCGCGGGTAAGCGGGACGGGTCGGTTCACGGATGCTCGGCAGCGGGCCTGAAAGACGCGTCAGGATACCGTGTGCGGCGATGCCGTGTGGCGGGCGTCAGACGCGGCGCTTGCCGAGGGCGGCGTAGTACAGGCCGTCGAGATCGGCGTCGCCGGGCAGGATCTGCCAGCCGGGACCGGCGGTCTGGCCCATCGGTAGCGTGATCGGTAGCACCTCGGCGTCGGCGTGCCGGTCCAGGAACGGAGCGACGATGTCTTCATTCTCCGCGCGCAGCAGGGAACAGGTGACATAGAGCAGCCGCCCGCCCGGCGCCAGCAGCGGCCATAGTGCATCCAGCAGTTGCCGCTGGATCGTGTTCAGCGCGCCGATGTCGGTGGCGCGGCGATGCAGGCGCACGTCGGGACGCCGCCGCAGCACGCCGCTGGCCGAGCACGGCGCGTCGATCAGGATGCGGTCGAACGGCGCGCCGTCCCACCAGGCGTCGGGGGAGGCCGCGTCGGCCTGCACCACGTGTGCGTCGAGGCCGAGGCGCTGCAGGTTCTCGCGGATGCGCGGCACGCGTGCGGCTTCGAGTTCCACGGCGAGCATGTCGACGTCATGGCGCTCCAGCGCATGACAGGTCTTGCCGCCGGGCGCGGCGCAGGCATCGAGCACGCGCTGACCGTCGGCCAGATCGAGCAGGTCGGCCGTCAACTGGGCCGCGCCGTCCTGCACGGCGAAATCACCGTCGGCGAAACCGGGCAGGCGGGTGACGTCGGTGCTCTCGGCGAGCACCACGGCGTCGGCGAGTTCGGGATGCGCGTGCGCGGCGAGGTCGGCAGCGCGCAGACGTTCCAGGTAGGCGTCGCGTGTGCCGCGGCGGCGGTTCACGCGCAGGGTCAGCGGCGCTTCGCGGTTGGCGGTGGCCAGCACGCGTTCGGCTTCCTGTGGCCAGTCGCGACGCACGGCGTCGATCAGCCAGGCTGGTTGCGCCCAGCGGCTGGCGTCGTCGGCGTCCAGTTTTGTGCGCAGGGCGTCGCCTTCGCGTTGCCAGCGACGCAGCACCGCGTTGACTAGGCCGGCCATGCGCGGTTTGCCCAGTGCCCGCGCAGCCTGCACGGTGGCGGCGACGGCAGCGTAGGCGGGAAGCTCCAGTACGTCCAGTTGCACCAAGCCCACCACGAGCAGCGCATGGACTGCCGGTTCCTTGCGTCGCAGCGGCTTGTCCAGCATGTGGTCGAGGGCGACGTCGTAGCGCAGCCAGCTGCGCGCGCCGGCCTGCACCAGCGCGTTCAGCAGCGCGCGATCGCGAGCATCCAGAAGCTGCGGCGTCAGGCGCGAGAGGACTTCACGGGAGGATGCGCCGCGCAGGGCGATCTCCGCCAGTGCGCGCGCGGCGAGGGCGCGGGTGTCGGGTGCGGCGGGCTTGGCCATCGGCCGCGTCCTCAGGCGCCGCGCCGACGCAGGTCGGGGCGAGCATTGAGGAAATCGGCCACGCGCATGCGACGGCCGCCGGCGCGCTGGACCTCGTCGACGCGCAGCACGTTTTCGCCGCAGGCAATGTCGAGGCCGTCAGCGTCGCCGCCCAGCACGGTGCCGGGCGCGGCGTCGTGATCGCGGTCGAGTGCTTTCGCCGACCACAGGCGCAGGCGCTCGCCGGCAACCTCCGCGACGGCGACCGGCCACGGATCGAAGGCGCGGACCTTGCGCTCCAGTTCCACGGCGCAGCGCGAGAAATCCAGTTCGGCCTCGGCCTTGTCCAGCTTGTGCGCATAGGTGACGCCTTCGTCGGGCTGCGGGCGCGCCTGCGGCAGGTCGTCGTCCAGCGCGCGGCGCAGGCCATCGGCCAGCACCTCGGCGCCGAGGGCGGCAAGCTTGTCGTGCAGGCTGCCGCCGGTCTCGTCGGGGGCGATGGGCTGGCGACGTTCGAGCAGTACAGGTCCGGTGTCGAGGCCGGCTTCCATACGCATCAGCGCCACACCGGTCTCCGTGTCGCCGGCGGCGATGGCGCGCTGGATCGGCGCCGCGCCGCGCCATCGCGGCAGCAGGCTGGCATGCACGTTCCAACAGCCCAGCGTGGGGATATCGAGCACGGTCTGCGGCAGGATCAGTCCGTAGGCGACCACGATCATCAGGTCGGGCCGATAGGCGGCCAGGTGCGCCTGGGCGTCGGCATCGCGCAACGTCTTCGGCTGCTCCACCGGCACGCCGTAATCGAGCGCGGCCTGCTTGATCGGGCTCGGCGTCAGCTTGCGGCCGCGGCCGGCGGGACGGTCGGGCTGGGTGTAGACGGCGACCAGTTCGGTGTCGCTGTCGTGGCAGGCGCGCAGGCAGGGCAAGGCGAAGTCCGGCGTTCCCGCGAACACCAGACGCAACGGACGGGGCATGGCGTCAGCCTGCCTGACGACGTTGCTTGTCCAGCTTCTTTAATAGCATGGAGCGCTTCAGCGGCGACAAGTAGTCGACGAAGACCTTGCCTTCCAGGTGATCCATCTCGTGCTGGATGCACACCGCCATCAGGCCCTCGGCTTCGACGGTGAAAGTGGTGCCGTCGGCATCCTCGGCCTCGGCGCGCACCCAGCTGGCACGTTCGACGTTGGCGAACACGCCGGGGAAGGACAGGCAGCCTTCCTGTTCCATCTGCGTGCCGCGCTTCTCGACGATGCGCGGATTGCACAGCACCATCGGCTCGTCGCGGCTCTCGGAGACATCCATCACGAACAGCCGCTGGTGGCGGTCGACCTGAGTCGCGGCCAAGCCCACGCCCTGGGCGTCGTACATGGTTTCGAACATGTCCGCGACCAGCGTGCGCAGCGCATCGTCGAATACCGCTACGGGGGCGGCCTTCGTGCGCAGGCGCGGATCGGGGAACTCGAGTACGGTCAGCTTGCTCATGATGAAAAATCCGTGTGTCGATGCCAATTTGCGGGCGAATCGGCGAAAACCAAGCGCGCACGCCATTAGCATGCTTATTGTACGGTGCTGATCGCTTCTCCGCGAATCCCCGCTGCTGCGCATTTGCGTCGGGGGGCGAATCAGCTACACTCGCAAAAACCTTGGGGGAACGGGGGATTACCCGTCATGCTTAAGAAAACGCTTGCCCTATTCGCCGGTCTGCTGGTGACGGTCGCCGTGTACGCTGCGGGCGCCCAGCTTCGTCCCGGCCACCCGGACACCTACGTGGTGAAGAAGGGCGATACGTTGTGGGACATCTCCGCCCGTTTCCTGCAGAAGCCCTGGCTGTGGCCGGAAATCTGGCAGGCCAATCCGCAGGTGCACAATCCGCATCTGATTTATCCGGGCGACGTCCTCAACCTGTCCTACGATGGCCAGCACGTGATGCTGAAGCCTCGCATGCGCGAGGTCGGTTCGGCGATTCCGGCGATTCCGCTGGATGACCTGAAGATGTTCCTTGAGGACATGCGTGTCCTGTCGAGCGATACGCTGAAGAAGGCGCCCTATGTCGTCGGCTTCGAGCAGAACATGCCGCGCGGTGTGACCGGACAGTTCGTCTATGTGCGCGGTCTCGACGCCAAGCCGGGTCAGCGCTGGGCCATCGTCCGACCGACGCACATGTTCCGTCAGTTCGACGATGCGCCGATGCGTGTCGCGCACACGCTGGACAGCAACGTGGGGATGGTCAACGGACCGTGGCAGGAGGACTCCCGCCACGACGGCCATTACGGCAAGGGAGAAGAGGTCGGCGTTGAGGTGCGCGTGATCGGCACCGCCAAGGTGCTTCGCGGCGGTGATCCATCGACGCTGCTGGTTACCGACAGCAGCCGCGAGATCCGCAAGGGCGACCGCGTCCTGCCGGTCAATGACAAGCCGTACGACCCGTACTACTACCCGCATGCACCGAAGTCGCTGCCGGATCATGCTCGTGTGATCGCTTTCACCGATTCGCTGAACTCGGCGGGTCGGCGCGAAGTGGTGGCGCTGTCCGTCGGCAGCAGCGACGGTGTCAACAACGGCCAGACCTACGCGGTGTTCCAGCCGGGCGATCGCATTCACGACGACGTGGCCAGCTCGAGCATGCTCAGCGGCATTGGTGAGCGCGTCACGCTGCCGGACGAGTTTGTCGGGCATGTGATGGTGTTCCGCACCTTCGATCACGTCAGCTACGGCCTGATCATGGACGGCGTGCGTCCGGTGCGCACCGGCGACGTGTTGCGACTGCCCGAATGAGGTCAGGGCCGGCGCGGGTGCGTCGGCACAGCCCTACAGAACGGCGCGGCATTGCCCGCGCCGTTTTTGTATGCGCGCCTTCCTACACTGGGCGACATGCAGGAGATATCCGTACAAACCGCCTGGCTGACGCTGCTGCGCGCGCCAGGACTCGGCAGCAAGGGCGTGCGCGCGTTGCTCGCGCTCGCGGACGGCGACGTGTGTCGAGCGCTCGAACGAGCGCGGTGCGACGGGCGGGCGCTCGGACTCGCACCTCGAACCCGGGATGGCCTGCGTCGACCGGATTCGGCGCGTCTGGAGGCCGATGCCGAGTGGCTGGCTCGACCACATCAGCGTCTGTTGTGCTGCACCGATGCCGATTTCCCGCCCCAGCTCGAACGCATGCCGGACCCTCCGGCGGCACTGTTCGTCGTGGGCAACGCCGATCTGCTGCTGCGCCCGCAGTTGGCCGTGGTCGGCGCCCGCCATGCCGGTCCGGTCGGTCGTCGGCATGCGCACGATTTCGCTGCGGCGCTCGCGCAGCGCGGTCTGGTCATCACCAGCGGCCTCGCCGAGGGCATCGACGCGGCGGCGCATCGGGCGGCGCTGGAGGTCGGCGGCGGCACCGTCGCCGTGGTGGGCACCGGGCCGGATCTTGTCTATCCGCGCTGTCATGCGGCACTGCGCGAGGCGATTGCCGAGCAAGGCGCGGTCGTCAGCGAATTCTCGCCGGGCGTGGAAGCGAGGCCGGGCCATTTTCCGCGTCGAAACCGGATCATCGCCGGCTTGGCCCTGGGTACGCTGGTGGTCGAGGCGGGCTTGCGGTCGGGGTCGCTGATCACCGCGCGCCTGGCCGCCGAATGCGGACGCGAGGTTTACGCGCTGCCCGGCTCCATTCACAATCCCCTCGCGCGCGGCTGCCACCGGTTGATCCGGGATGGTGCGCGCCTGGTGGAAGACGTCGAGGAGATCTGCGCGTCCCTGGTTCCGCTGGCGCGGGCGCAGGGCGCCGATCTGGCCGCGCGACTGCAGGAAGATGTTCCGGTCGGGCCCGAGGAGCCGGTTGCCGCATTGCAGCGGGATCCGGTGTATGCGGACCTGCTGGAGGCATTGGGGCACGACCCGGTGACACTGGATACGCTGCGCGAGCGCAGCGGTCTGTCGCCGCCCGCGCTGTCGTCGATGCTGCTGCGCCTGGAGCTCGACGGCGTCCTCGTCAGTCAGTCCGGCGGACGCTATCAGCGCGTGTCCTGATGCGCGCTGGCGCACGCCCCGCGCCGATTTTGCTTGACAGTGCGCTAGGGCGTGTGGTCCCACTAGATATATGTGTGCGCGGGTAGCCCCTGCGCGAAACCCCTCAAGCTGACACGGATTGCGTGCCCGCATGGCAAAGAACCTGCTCATCGTCGAGTCGCCGGCCAAGGCCAAGACGATCAACAAGTACCTCGGCAAGGACTTCAAGGTCCTGGCCTCCTACGGTCACGTGCGTGATCTAATCCCGAAGGAGGGCGCGGTCGATCCCGAACAGGACTTCGCCATGAAGTACGACGTGATCGAACGCAACCAGAAGCACGTCGACGCTATCGAGAAGGAAGCCCGCGCGGCCGACGCCATCTATCTCGCGACCGACTTGGATCGCGAGGGAGAAGCCATTTCCTGGCACATCAGCGAAATTCTGCGCGAGGACGGACTGCTCGAAGGCAAGGACGTGCACCGCGTGGTGTTCAGCGAGATCACTCCGCGTGCGATCAAGGCCGCGGTGGAGCATCCGCGCGAGCTGTCGATCAACATGGTCGACGCGCAGCAGGCACGTCGTGCGCTGGATTACCTGGTCGGCTTCAATCTGTCGCCGGTGCTGTGGCGCAAGGTGGCGCGGGGTCTGTCCGCCGGTCGCGTGCAGAGTCCGGCGCTGCGCATGATCGTCGAGCGGGAGAAGGAGATCGAAGCCTTCAATCCGCAGGAATACTGGACCATCGAGGCCGACCTGGCGCATACGGAAACCCCGTTCCGCGCCAAGCTCACGCGCCTGCACGGCAAGAAGTTCGAGCAGTTCGACCTGACCGACGAAGCCACCGCGCACGCCGCGCGCGAAGCGCTGCTGAAGGCGGCCGGTGGCCAGCTGACGGTCGGCGAAGTCGGCAGCCGCGAGCGCAAGCGCCGTCCGGCCGCGCCGTTCACCACCTCGACCCTGCAGCAGGAAGCCGCGCGCAAGCTCGGTTTCTCCACCAGCCGCACCATGCGCGTGGCGCAGGGACTGTACGAGGGTGTCGCGATCGGCGACGAAGGCAACGTCGGCCTGATCACCTATATGCGTACCGATGCCACCGCGCTGTCGGACGAGGCCACCAGCGAACTGCGCGAAGTCATCGCCAGGGACTTCGGCGACAAGGCGCTGCCCGAGGCCGTGCAGGTCTACAAGGCGAAGTCCAAGAATGCGCAGGAGGCCCATGAAGCGATTCGTCCGACTTCGGCGATGCGCCGCCCGGCGGAGGTGGCCAAGTACCTCAACGACGACCAGCGCAAGCTCTACGAACTGATCTGGAAGCGCACCGTCGCCTGCCAGATGATCCACGCGCGGCTGAACACCGTGTCGGTGGAGTTCCCGGTCGGCGATTCCAGCTTCCGCGCCACCGGCACCACCGTCATCGACCCCGGTTTCCTGGCCGTGTACGAGGAAGGCCAGGACACCAAGGGCGACGACGACGACAAGCGCCGTCTGCCGAAACTGGCCAAGGGCGACGTCGTGCCGTTGACCGACATACTCGCCGACCAGCACTTCACCGAGCCGCCGCCGCGCTACTCCGAAGCCAGCCTGGTCAAGGCGCTGGAGGAGTTCGGCATCGGCCGCCCGTCCACCTACGCCTCGATCATCCAGGTGCTGCTGAACCGCGAGTACGTCTGGCTCGACAGTCGCCGCTTCAAGCCGACCGACGTCGGTCGCACCGTCAGCAACTTCCTGACCGAGCACTTCACCCAGTACGTCGACTACGACTTCACCGCCAAGCTGGAGGACGAACTCGACGCCGTCAGCCGCGGCGAGGAAGCCTGGGTGCCGCTGATGCAACGCTTCTGGAAGCCGTTCAAGGACCAGGTCGACGACAAGATCGAGACCGTCGACCGCGGACAGGCCACCGGCGCGCGCGAGCTGGGCACGGACCCGAAGACCGGCAAGCCGGTGTCGGTGCGTCTGGGTCGGTACGGGCCGTTCGCGCAGATCGGCACCCGCGACGACGAGGAAAAGCCGCAGTTCGCCAGCCTGCGCCCGGGCCAGAGCATGCACACCATCGAGCTGGCCGAGGCGCTGGAGCTGTTCAAGCTGCCGCGCAAGCTGGGCGAGGTCGACGGCGAGGAAGTCAGCGCCGGCATCGGCCGTTTCGGTCCGTTCGTGAAGCAGGGCAGCACCTACGCCTCGCTGCCCAAGGAAGAGGATCCGCACACCGTCACCTTCGAGCGCGCGCAGGAGCTGATCCGCGAAAAGCTGGAGATGCTGGCCAACCGCGTCATCCAGGAATTCGACAGCGGCATCCAGGTGCTCAACGGCCGTTACGGCCCGTACATCACCGATGGCGAGAAGAACGCCCGCATCCCCAAGGAGCGCGAGCCCAAGGAACTGACCGAAGCCGAGTGCGTCGAGCTGCTGGCCGCCGCGCCGGTGCGCAAGCGTCGCGGCGCGGCCAAGAAGGCAACCAAGAAGACGGCGGCGAAGAAGACCGCCGCCAAGAAAGCCACGAAGAAGACGGCGACGAAGAAAACCGCTGCGAAGAAGGCGACCAAGAAAGCCGCTGCGAAGAAGGCGACCAAGAAAGCCGCGAAGAAGACCACGGCCAAGAAGACGGCCGTGAAGAAGGCAGTCGGAAAGAGCGTCAGTGACGCAGACTGATACAGCGCCCGACATGAACGATTCGTCCCATGTTTCCTTCCAGGCCGGACTCGAGCGCTGCGTCACAGCGCTGAAGTCCGGCGGTGTGATCGCCTACCCCACCGAGGCCGTGTACGGATTCGGTTGCGATCCGCACGACCGTGACGCCTTCGAGCGGCTGTTCGCGCTCAAGCAGCGTCCCTCGACGCAGGGCGTGCTGCTGATCGGGGCCGATTTCGAACAATTGCGTCCCTACATCGACATGGATGCACTGCCGGCCGAAGCGCTGCAGCGCGTGCGCGACAGCTGGCCCGGGCCGCATACGTGGATACTTCCGCGTGCATCCGGGGTGCCAGCCTGGATCACCGGCGGCCACGAAGGGATCGCTCTGCGCATGACCGCGCATGAGCCGGCGGCGGCGCTGTGTCGCGCGTTCGGGGCGGCGCTGGTCTCGACCAGCGCCAACCGCCACGGCACGCCTCCGGCGCGCGACGCCGAGGGGGTGCGCGCTGCGTTCGGCGACCGGCTGGATGCGGTGCTGGATGCGCCGATCGGCGATGCATCGCGCCCGACCAGCATTCGCGATGCCGTGACTGGCGCTATCATTCGCGCCTAGGGGGATGTTGTGTGGGGAAGTTCGTGAATAGCGAGTCCAAGATCGGCGTGTCGGCATCGCAAGCCGTGCGGCTGCAGAATGCGCCGCAGAAGCAGGCGATGCTTCCGCTGCTGCAGGCCGACGATCCGTCGAGCGTGGTGGTCTGGCGCGATGGTGCGCCGATCCGCGCCGATGTCTTTCTGGCCCATGTGCATCAGGTGCGATCCATACTTCCGCCGGGTGCCTGCGTGGTGAATCTTTGCGAGGACCGGTACAGCTTTCTGGTTGCGTTCTGCGCCATCGTGCTGGCCGGGCAGGCCAATCTGCTGCCGCCGTCGCGTGCGCGCCAGGCGGTGGCTGAGGTCATGGCCGCGCATCCCGGTTGTCATGCTCTGGCCGAGACGCGGCCGTGCGAGCCGCCCGAGAATTTCATTTCGATGCCGGCGTTGCATGCAGTGCTGGACGAGAACTTCGTGGTGCCCGCGATCCCTGCGGATCAGCTGGCCGTGATCGGTTACACCTCCGGTTCCACCGGTCAGCCGCAGGCCAACCGCAAGACCTGGGGCAGCCTGCACGCCAGCAATGAAGGCAACATGGCCAGCTTCGCGCCGACCCTCGGCGACACGTTTCAGGTCGTCGCCACGGTGCCGCCGCAGCACATGTACGGTCTGGAAATGTCGGTGCTGCTGCCGCTGCTGGGCGACGTCGGCGTGCACGCCGGGCGGCCGTTCTTCGCCGCCGACATCGCGCGCGCGCTGTCCGAAGTGCCGGCGCCCCGCGTGCTGGTGACCACGCCGGTGCATCTGCGTGCCTTGCTGGCCGAAGGCGTGAGCCTGCCGCCACTGGCGGCGATGGTCTCGGCCACGGCGCCCATGCCGCCGGAGCTGGCGCAAGCGGCGGAAGCGCGTTTCGATGCCCCTTTGCTGGAGGTGTTCGGTTCCACCGAGACCTGTGTCTTCGCCAGCCGACGCACCACGACCGATGCGTTGTGGACGCTGTACCCGGGCGTGCAGTTGCATCCGCAGCCCGACGGTACGCGGATCGAAGCGCCGCAATTGGCCGCGCCGGTCATTCTGGCCGACCTGGTGGAATTGCCCGATCCGCGGCATTTCCGTCTCTGCGGACGTAATACCGATCTGCTGGAGATTGCCGGCAAGCGCGCATCGCTGGCCGATCTCAATCGTCGCCTGCTGTCGATTCCCGGCGTCGAGGACGGTGTGATGTTCCAGCTCGATCAGAGCGACGCCATGCAGGTGCGCCGCATCGCTGCCCTGGTGGTGGCGCCGACGCTGAGCCAGGCCGAATTGACGGCGCGGCTGCGCGAGATGCTCGATCCCGCCTTCCTGCCGCGGCCGCTGCGCCGCGTCGCTGCGCTGCCTCGCAACGAAACCGGCAAGTTGCCGCGCCAGGCCCTGCTCGCCGCACTGCGCGACGCGTCCTGACGCTCTTCGGACGGTTACCGGCGCAGGATGCGTCGCTGGAATCGTGACTTCGTTCTCATCCGTCGACCCGCGTGAGGCGGGTTGTCGTTCTATGGTCATCGGGCCGCTTCACTCTGAGGGGATCGCCGCCTCGGGAGGCGATGCGTGCATTCCACAGACAAGGAGGATCGACGATGAGCAAGACGAAGACATATGGATGGCTTCGCGCCTGTGTGGCGCTGCTGGCTCTGGCTGTGGCGCTGCCGGCGGTGGCCGGCGACGTCGGAGGGCAGGTGTATTCCAATCCGGGCACCATCACCATGCGCCTGACCTGGGGCTCGAACTACGAGAACAGCAAGGATGTTTCCATCAGCGGCAACGGCGCCTATTCGTTCGGCGTCAACATCCGCAATAACACCAAGTTCCGTGTCGAGTCGGTGTCCGCACCCAGCGGCTGGGCCTGCCGTGGCAAGCAGGGCAATGTCTACCTGAGCAACGCGTCGGCCAGCGACACCAACATCTACTGCGGCACCGCCAGTTCGGTCGGCGGCGTGCGCATCGGCAGCTGGAACCTGGAGTGGTACGACAGCAGCGATCCGGCGGCCAAGAAACAGGCCATCGCCGACGTCATCAACGGCTACCATTTCGATGTGATGGAGGTGAACGAGATCCTCGACGCGGCCTCGATCCAGGACCTGATCGACAACTATCTCGGCAACGCCTCGGACTGGGATTTCCGCATCACCCAGGCCGGTTGCTCGCAGCATGACGTCATCCTGTGGCGCAAGAGCGCGGTCTCGCTGCAGTCCGGCTACGACCTCAACGCTGCCGACACCAACGGCCTGATCGACGAGAACGGCAGCACCTGGGACGATTGCGCCGGCCGTCGTCCCTACGTGGCGACCTTCGCCGTCAACAACTCTGCGCTGACCTTCACCATGGCCACGATCCACTTCAAGGCCGGCTCCTCGCCGTCGGACTGTCAGCTGCGCAAGGACCAGGTCGACTCGTTCGTGCAGTGGGCCGACGAATCCGGTGTCGACCAGGGCAACTTCATCGCCGCCGGCGATTTCAACGACGAGCTTGTCGGCGACGGCGAATGCAAGAACCTCGACACGCTGACTAGCATGGAGAGCCACGCCGGGATGTTCTTCGCCACCGCGCAGCCCGGCTACAACTATGCCTACATGATGGGCAACGGTTTGGTGACCTACGACACCAAGAGCTACCAGAGCACGGTCGATCAGTTCTGGATGAGCACGAACCTGCGTTCGCGGATGCAGCCGACCGACACCTATGGCGATCTGGCCAACGCGGTCGAGGCCAACATGTACTTCGCCCCTTGGGGCGAACCGGATCACGACGCGCCGTACATCTCACTGGCCAAGTGATTTTCTTCACGGCGCCTCGCGCGCTGCGTGATAGACAACCGCCGCCGCTTCCGTAGGGAGCGGCGGTTTCTGCATGAATCGAACGGACACGGGCTGGCCATCCGCCGGTTCCTGCTTGGCCGCAGCAGCGCCATCGGCGATCATAGGCGGCTCCGCACCAATGGTGCGCGCAAGACGATGTGGAGCAAGGCATGAAAGTTCTGGTGATCGGCGGCGGCGGTCGCGAACACGCGCTGGCGTGGAAGATCCGTCAATCGCGACGCGTCAGCGAAGTGCTGGTGGCGCCGGGTAACGCCGGTACCGCGGCCGAGCCGGGCATGCGCAATGTTGCCGTGAACGCCGGTGATCCCGAGGCGCTGCTGCAACTGGCGCGCGACGAGGGCGTGGAGCTGACCGTGGTCGGTCCCGAGGCCCCGCTGGTGGCCGGCGTGGTCGACCGCTTCCGCGCCGCCGGCCTGCGCTGTTTCGGTCCGCGCGCCATCGCCGCGCAGTTGGAGGGCTCCAAGGCCTTCAGCAAGGATTTCCTGCAGCGCCACAACATTCCCACCGCGCGCTACGCCGTGTTCACCGAGCTGAACCGGGCGCTCGAATACGTGCGCCAGCATCGTGCGCCCATCGTCATCAAGGCCGATGGCCTGGCCGCCGGCAAGGGTGTGGTGGTGGCGCTGACCATCGCCGACGCCGAGCAGGCGCTGCACGACATGCTCGGCGCGCACGCCTTCGGCGACGCTTCGGCGCGCGTGGTGATCGAGGAATTTCTCGAGGGCGAGGAGGCCAGCTACATTGTCGTCAGCGACGGCCACAATTTCCTGCCGATGGTGTCCAGCCAGGATCACAAGCGCCGCGACGAGGGCGATCTGGGTCCGAACACCGGCGGCATGGGCGCGTACTCGCCGGCGCCGGTGGTCACGCCCGAGGTCGAGAAGCGCATCCAGCAGGAGGTCATCGAGCCGACCCTGCGCGGCATGGCGGCCGAGGGCGCGCCGTTCATCGGTTTCCTCTACGCCGGCCTGATGATCGACAAGCAGGGCGCGCCGAAGGTGGTCGAGTTTAACGTGCGCTTCGGCGATCCGGAGACGCAGCCGATCATGATGCGTTTGCAGTCCGACCTGGTGGATCTGGTCGAGGCCGCGCTGGACGGCCGGCTGGACAAGACCGAGGCGAAGTGGGACCCACGTCCCGCGATCGGCGTGGTGCTGGCCTCGGGCGGCTACCCGGGCAAGGTGCGCAGCGGGCTGCCGATCCAGGGGCTGGACAAGGACTTCGGGCCCGACGTGAAGGTCTTCCATGCCGGCACGCGTCTCGACGACAGTGGTGCGACGGTCACGGCGGGCGGCCGCGTGCTGACCGTCTGCGCATTGGGCGAGGACCTCGCCGCCGCGCGTGATCGCGCCTACGACTGCGCCGGAGATATCCGGTTCGATGGCGTGTTCTACCGCCGCGACATCGGCCATCGCGCGCTGCGCCGCGGCTGAGCGTCGGCCCACGCGCGGGCGTCATCGCGCCGCCCGCGTTTTGCGCTAGGCTGGCCGGGGTTTCAAGGGGGCACCGGATGAGTCAGTTCGCATTGCTGGGCAAGCGCCGGTTTGCCCCGTTCTTCCTCACGCAGGCGCTGGGGGCCTTCAACGACAACGCGTTCCGCTACGCGCTGATCGGCATGGCCACGTTCCGCCTGGGCATGTCCTCGCAGACGCTCAGCGCGTACAACAACATCGCGCTGGCGCTGTTCATCGCGCCGTTCTTCCTGTTTTCCGCCAGCGCTGGCCAGCTTGCCGAGCGCATGGAGAAGGCCCGGCTGATCCGCATCGTCAAGGCGATGGAGGTGGCCGTGATGTGCCTGGCTGCCGTGGCGTTCATGCTGGCCAGTCCGGGCATGTTGCTGGCGGTGTTGTTCCTGATGGGGCTGCAGTCGACGCTGTTCGGGCCGATCAAGTACTCGATCCTGCCGCAGACGCTGCATCCGAACGAATTGGTCGGCGGCAACGGGCTGGTCGAGACCGGCACCTCGCTGGCGATTCTGCTCGGATCGGTGGCGGGCAACGCGCTGATGGCGGTGCCGCACGTCGGGCCGCAGCTGGCTTCGGCAGCGGTGATCGGCGTGGCCATCGCGGGCTATCTGTCCAGTCGCGCGATTCCGCCCTCGCCGGCGACGGCGCCGGGCCTGCGCTTCGAGTGGAACCCGTTCGTCGAGACCTGGCGCGTACTCGGCTATTCCATGCGCAACCGCACCGTGTTCAACGCCATTCTCGGCATTTCGTGGTTCTGGTTCTTCGGCGCCACGCTGACCGTGCAGCTGCCGCTGTACACGCGCAACTTCCTCGGCGGCGATGCCAGTGTGCTGACGCTGGCGCTGGCGCTGTTCTCGATCGGCATCGGCGTCGGTTCGCTGCTGTGCGAGAAGCTATCCGGTGGCAAGGTCGAGCCCGGCCTGGTGCCGCTGGGGGCCGCCGGCATGACGCTTTTCGGGATCGATCTGTACTTCACGCGTCCGCACGCGTCGCTGGTGCATGGCCAGAACTGGTGGAGCCTGCTGACGTCCAGCGGCGGCTGGCACATCGCGCTGGACCTGACCCTGATCGGCATGGTGTCCGGTTTCTACATCGTGCCGCTGTTCGCACTGGTGCAGGCGCGCGCCGAGCGCAGCCAGCTGTCGCGCATCATCGCCGGCACCAACATCATCAATTCGTTCTTCATGGTGCTGGCCGCGGGCTTCGGTATAGGTCTGCTGGCGATGGGGCTGACGGTACCGCAGCTGTTCCTGGTGGTGGCGCTGCTCAATGCCGGCGTGGCGGTCTACATTTTCACGCTGGTGCCGGAGTTTCCGCTGCGGTTCGTCGATTGGCTGCTGGTCAATACGCTGTACCGTATTCGCCGCGAGGGCATCGACCGCATCCCGGAGGACGGCCCGGCGTTGCTGGTGTGCAACCACGTCGCCTTCACCGATCCGCTGATCGTGATGGCCTGCGTGCGGCGGCCGGTGCGCTTCGTCATGGATTACCGCATCTTCCAGCTGCCGCTGCTTCGGCCGTTGTTCCGCATGGCCGGCGCGATTCCCATCGCCGGGCGCAAGGAGGATCCGGCGCTGCTCGAAGCAGCCTACGATGCCATCGACGCGGCGCTGGCAGCCGGCGAGGTGGTGTGCATCTACCCGGAAGGTGGATTGACCAAGGATGGAGAGATCGCGCCGTTCCGCTCCGGTGTCGAGCGCATCCTCGAGCGCCGGCCGGTGCCGGTGGTTCCGATGGCGCTGCGTGGTCTGTGGGGGAGCGTGTTCAGTCGACGCGATAATATCCTTCGTCGTGCGCGGTTGCCGCGCCGTTTCCGGGCGCGCATCGAACTGATCGTCGGTGCACCAGTGGCGCCCGATGCCGCCGATGCCGCCGTGTTGGAGACGCGCGTGCGCGAGTTGCGCGGAGATCAAGCCTGAAGCCGAATCGCTTCAAGCCGTGGGTCGGGCGGCGCTATCGCAGCGAGGGCTGGGAGGGGCAGCGCGTGCTGATCCTGGGCGAGTCGCATTACGACTTGCCGGAGCGGGAGGTGCCCGAGTACACGTGCAAATGGGTGCGTGACTACGCTGAACATGGAAAGACCAATCGCTTCTTTACGGTCGTGACCAAACTCTTCCTTGGGTTGCCCAATGGGAGCTCACCGTCGAGCGATGAGCGCAGTGCGTTCTGGCAGCGCGTGGCATTTCATAACTACATTCAGTCGTTTCCGGGCGAGCGGGCGCGACTGCGTCCGACTGCGGCGATGTGGGCGGACGCCGCGCGTTGTCTGCCGAGGGTGCTGGAACGGCTGGAACCGGAGTTTGTGCTGGTGCTGGGCAAGGCACTGAACGAGCACCTCCCGGTCTGGACATGCGGTGCAATCGTCTGCGTGACGCCTCATCCATCTTCGTTCGGATTCCGCCACACACAGTGGGGGGCGCGGGTGCGCGAGTCGTTGCGCAGTCGGACATCCCGACGCGATATCGGTCCCTGAAGCGAACGCAGGGCGAGGCTCAGACGAACCAGCCGCCCAGTACGATCAGCGCGGCCACGGCCAGCCAGACCACCAGCACGCGGCGCAGCAGCCGGCGCGCGTCGCCGAGTTCGACCAGCACATCACTGGTGTCCTCGGTGCCGGCGTCGCCGGCTTGCACATCCGCATCGACGCTGGCGCGCGCCACGGCGCCCAGGAAACCTGGGTCGAAGTTGCGCGCGGCATTGCCGGCGTCGGCGTGCCATGCGCGCCAGGCTTTTGTCACGGCATCGAAGTCGGACACCAGTGCCATGGCCAGCACCATCAGATGCGCAGCGGGCCAGTCCAGCAGCTCGCCGAGACGGCGGGCGGCGGCGCGGCGTCGGGCCGGCGAGGAGGTATCGTCATCCTGATCGGCGTCTTCGTCCGGCGCATGGTCGATCAACAGCAGGCGCGCCAGGCGGTAGCCGAGCGCACCGGTCGGTCCCAGCAGCAGAAACCAGAAGATCACCGAGAAGCGCCTGCGCAGGCCGGCCCAGACCGTGGCCTCGACCAGACACGGCGCACTGAACGGCAGCGGCGCGCGGTCGTCGGTGGCGCGCAGGGCTTGCGCGGCGGCCTCGCGGCTTTCGCGGTCGCCGGCCTTGAGTACGGCGTCGATGTCGCGTTCCAGATCACGTGGTCCCAGGCTGTAGGCCAGCACGCAGCCGGCGAACAGGCCCCACAGCGCGGTCATCAGCGGGATCTGCGACAGCACGAACGAAACCACGGCGCACAGGATCAACGGCGGCAGCAGTGTCCAGGCGACGAAGGCCGCGCCGTCGCTGCCGGCATGGTGGTCGGTCCAGCGATGGAACCAGCCGTGACGGCGGTACTTGGGCATGTGCGGCAGCAGGTGGATCAGCAGCATGACCACCAGGACGACCAGCAGACGTATAGCCATGACGGGTTCGACTCCGGATTGCGGGCGAATGAAGCTGTCGGCGATTGTAGCGGGCCGCGCCGCTCAGGTCGTGGCTGCGGCCTCGCACAATTCGCCGAGTTCGATGCCGGCACGTTCGCGCAGCCAGTGCTCGATCAGGCGCCAGGACACCGACAGTCGCGTCGGCGCGAGCAGGTGGCCCTGCTCGATGCCCTGCACCAGTTCGTCGGGCGTGAACCAGCGGGCGTGCTCCAGCTCGCCGTCGCGCAGCTCGATGGTGCGGCTGCGGGCGTGGGCGGTGAAGCCGAGCATCAGCGAGGCCGGGAACGGCCACGGTTGCGAGGAATGGTAGTGACAGGCGCCGACGGCGACGCCGGCTTCCTCCGCCACTTCGCGGCGCACGGCGTCCTCCAGTGATTCGCCCGGCTCGACGAAACCGGCCAGCGTCGAGTAGCGTCCCTCGGGCCAGCTCGCTTGGCGTCCCAGCAGGCAGGCACCGTCGTGTTCGACGATGACGATGATAGCCGGATCGCTGCGCGGGAACTGCAACTGGCCGCAGCGCGTGCAGCGCGCGCGATGACCGGCGGCGAGCAGCTCCAGGGTGCCGCCGCAGGCCGGGCAGAAGCGGTGTCGCGCCTGCCAGTGGGCGAGGCCGCTGGCATAGGCGAACAGGCCGGCGTCGAAGGCATCGAACAGCATGCCGGCCTTGCGCAGATGGATGCGCTGCGCGTCGAGCATATCGCTCATGTGCGCGGCCTGGGATGCGTCGGCGCACAGCAGGAAGTGGCCGCCACCGCGAGCGTCGACGCCGAGCAGGCTGGCTCTGACGTCCGGCAACAGTTGCGCGCGCTCCTCCGGTGTCAGCAGGCGCGGTCGGCAGCCGTCGGTGTCGGTGAGAAGCCGGGTGTCGGGGTCGAGCACCAGGAAGCGGGTGGCGGCATCGCGTTCCAGCGCATGCAGCCAGGCGTCGTCATCTCGGCGTTCGGCCGCGCGTTCCAGCGCCAGTCCGGCGAAGGTGTTCAGCGGGGGCTGTCGGGCGAGGTCCATGGAACCTTCGCGCAGGCTACATCGAGAACGAGGAGCCGCAGCCGCAGGTGGTGCTGGCATTGGGATTGCGGATCACGAACTGCGCGCCGCTCAGATTCTCGGCGTAGTCGATCTCGGCGCCGGTCAGGTACTGCAGCGACAGCGGGTCGACGAGCAGGGTGACGCCTTCCTTGTCCAGCGCCAGGTCGTCCTCGGCCTGTTCCTCGTCGAAGGTGAAGCCGTACTGGAAACCCGAGCAGCCGCCGCCGGTGATGTACACGCGCAGTTTCAGCGACGGGTTGCCTTCCTCGTCGATCAGCTCGCGCACCTTGTGCGCGGCGGCGTCGGTGAACACCAGCGGCGCGCCGCTGGTGCGGTAGTCGGGCATGTCGAGCGTGACGGTGTTCATGGGTGCAAGTGTGGCGCTTCGGTTCCGGCGCGGCAAGCGGCCGCAGAATCGAAATGGGGCCGCGGAAGCGCCGGAACAAGTCCGGGGTCGCCGGGTTCAGGCCTTGCCGCCGTCCATGACCACGTCGTCGTCGAAGATGCCGTCGCCTTCCTCGGCCTGGTGGGTGATCTGCCGCGGGCTCTCCTTCTGGTGCACCATCCGGCCGTTGATCTGGGCGCCGGCGGCCATTTCCAGCACGCGGTAGTGCACGTCGCCCTCGACGCAGGCCTGCGCCGCCAGTTCCAGTCGTTCGACGGCGTGAATGTTGCCCTTCACGATGCCGTTGATGACCGCGTGCGGTACATGCACCTCACCCGTGACGCGGCCATGCTCGCTGAGCGTGAACACGGCGTTGTTGTCGGGATCGGCGCTGACGCTGCCCTCGATGACGCCGTCCAGATGCAGCGCGCCGCTGAAGTGCACGTCGCCCTTGATGCGCGTGCCCGAGGCGATCAGGCTGGTGTCGTTGGCATGCGAGTCGTGGTTTGTGGTCGTGTTCGCGTGCTTGCGCTGATTGCTATTCCACATGGTCGGTGCTCTCCGGATTCTTCAGCGCGTCCGTCCAGGACATGCTTTGCGTGGTGGTCTTCGCCCCCTTGGGGCTGATGCTGATGCGCAACCGGTTCGGCGTGAAGCCCTTGGGCAGCATCACGGTGCCGTGCAGCTGCTGGAAGTACTTGAACTTGAAGTCCAGGCCGTCCTTCTGATCCGGTGCGCTGATGTCTTTCCAGTGCATGCGGGTGAGCGAACCCGCGCGGACGCCGTCGACATCGACTTCGGCGTGTCCGCTGACTTCATTGCCGCGCTTGGCGTTGCGGGTCAGGGTCAGTTCGATGTTCCAGGCGCGGGAGCCGGGCACCGGGGTCGCATGCACCATCTGCAGCTGCAGGCCCTGATGCTGAGTGCCGCCGCCGACCAGTCTCGAGTAGAACGCCAGATCGGCGCGCAGGCCGTTGATCTGCTCGTCGCGCTCGGCGAGATTATCGGTCAGTTTCTTGCTCGCCACGCTGGCGACCTGCTGCGAGCGTTGGGCGATGGCCAGCTGCTGCTTCAGCTGCGCATTCTCCTTGGCCAGCTGGCGCGCGTTGTGATGATTGCCGGGGACCACGGCCGGGCCGTTGTTGCCGAGAACATAGCCGATCGCGATGGCGACCAGCACCGAACCGATCCAGGCCAAGGTCCACCACAGCTTGCGCCGCGGTGGAGCAGGGGGCGGAGCGTGCACTGGATGCACGGCGTATCGAGGCGGGGGACGAATGCTCATGGTCAACCCGTGGGAAAGGACTCATATAGCCATCGCCCGGAACGAGCGTCAAGGCGCGCGGCGTGGATGCGTATACTTCGACACTGTTTTCCGCATCGGATTCGCGATCGTGCTCTGGTTGAAAGCCTTTCACATCATCTTCGTGGTGACCTGGTTCGCCGGGCTGTTCTATCTGCCGCGTCTGTTCGTGTACTTCGTCGAGGCGGACGAGCCTGTCGTGCGCGAGCGGCTGAAGGTGATGCAGCGGCGTCTGCTCGGTATCACTCACATCGGCGGCCTGCTGGCGGTCGGTTTCGGGCTGGCGACGATGGGCTGGTGGCTGGCGCATAGCCCCGCGTACCTGATGCACGGTTGGTGGTTCCACGCCAAGCTGGGGCTGGTGCTGCTGCTGATCGGTTACCACGGCATGCTGATCAAGATGGTGCGCGACGCCCGGCGCGACGCGCTGCACTGGTCCAGCCGCGCGCTGCGCATCTTCAACGAGATTCCGGCTGTGCTGCTGATCGCGATCGTGATCCTGGTGGTGGTCAAGCCGAGCTGAGCCGCCCGAATGCAGAAGAGCCGACGCCCTCGCGGACGCCGGCTCTTTGGTGTTTCGTGATGCGCCCTGGCTTCAGCTGTCGAGCTTGGTCTGCAGGTACGGCACCTCGCCCAGCGTGCCGATCAGTTCGAGCTGGGTTTCCAGCCAGTCGATGTGCTCTTCCTCGGACTCGAGGATCTTCTCGAACAGTTCGCGGCTGACGTAGTCGCCGAGCTTCTCGCAGTCGACGATCGCGGCCTTCAGGTCCGGCACCGCGGCCATTTCCAGTTTCAGGTCGCAAGCCAGCGCTTCTTTCGGCGACTCGCCGATCAGCAGCTTGCCCAGCTGCTGCAGGTTGGGCAGGCCTTCGAGGAACAGGATGCGCTCAATGAGCATGTCGGCATGCTTCATCTCGTCGATCGATTCTTCGTACTCGTGATCGGCCAGTTCCTTGTACCCCCAGTTCTTGTACATGCGGGCATGCAGAAAATACTGGTTGATGGCGGTCAGCTCGTTCTGCAGCGCCTTGTTCAGGTGTTCGATGATCTTGGCGTCGCCTTTCATGCTGTTCTCCTTGCGTTGCTCGCGCGTCCGTCTGGCGCGCGTGGGTACGGCAGAAGACTATAGCGCCGCCGGTGGCGGCGCTGCAGGAATGCGAATGGAGGCGATTTGCGGCCGCGCCCGGGGATCAGGCGGCGACGGTCAGCGGCAGGTTCAGTGTCTGCACGGCGTGCACGGCCTGATTCAGGGTGTGCCGGGCCTCGGCCTCGCAGCAGCCGCAGCAGGTCGAGCAGTCGGTGCGTGCCTGCAGTTCGGCGAAATCGCGCACGCCGTCCTCCGCCTCGCGGTGGATGTCGGATTGGGTGACCGCATTGCAGATGCACACATACATGGCTTGAACCTCCGATGCAGATTCAAACGCAAATGGGAATGATTGTCAATAAATTCCTAAACCGCAGCTGAGCGCCGATGCGGAACGGATGCGATGAGAAGAGTCAGGCGGCAGCGATGTCGGTCGAGCCGCCGCGTTGACGTCGCGGATGCTCGATGTGGATGCGGCAGGCACGCTCGACCAGCGGCGCGAACTGGCGCAGGGCGCGTTCGTAGACGCGTCGCTTGAATGACACCACGTGTTCGGCCGGATACCAGAAGTCGACCCAGCGCCAGGAGTCGAATTCCGGGGTCTCGCTGGCATCCAGCCGCAGATGCTGCTCGTGGCCGGTGAAGCGCAGCAGGAACCAGACCTGCTTCTGGCCGATGCACTGCGGCTGCTGGTGGCGGCGCACGTAGCGGTTGGGTAGGCGATAGCGAAGCCAGCCGGGCGTAGTGGCCAGCACTTCGACGTGCTCGGCGATCAGGCCGGTTTCTTCTTCCAGTTCGCGGTACATGGCTTCCAGCGGCGTTTCGTCGCTGCGCATGCCGCCCTGCGGGAACTGCCAGCCATCGCGTCGCACGCGGCGTGCCCAGAACAGGCGGCCGTCGCCGTTCAGCAGCACGATGCCCACGTTGGGGCGATATCCATCGGCGTCGATCATGCCGGTCTCCTCAACCGCTTGCGCGGCTGCCGACCGTCCTGAGAACGAGACCGTCGCGGCAGCGCGCTTGCTTCCGATTCAACCACAGTGCGCAAACAACCGGCAAGGCGCTCTTGAATGCTGGGCGTCACACGACTAAACTTCCGCGCCTTGCCTGTTCGCCGCGCGCTGCGGTTCTTCAGTCAGGCCCCACCTATGGCTAGGTAGCTCAGACGGTTAGAGCGCGGCACTCATAATGCTGAGGTCGGCGGTTCGATTCCGCCCCTAGCCACCAATATGAACGCGCGGCTTCGGCGGCGCTTCCAGGAAACCGCGCTTCGGCGCGGTTTTTTGTTGCCCGGATCGCGGTGGTGGGGATCGCGGGCATGAATGATCCGCCTGTCCGACCGCTGCCGTTACCATGTGCCGTCATGTGTGCGCTTGAGCGCACCGATGCATTCTGCCGGCGATGCGCGCCCGGCCTTCATCACAGAACGCGGAGACAGCATCATGAGCGACGGCGGAAAAACGGGCCTGCAACTGGGTTTCATCGGCCTTGGCCGGATGGGGCTGAATATGGTGCGGCGCATGCAGCAGGCCGGTATCGACTGTGTGGTCTTCGATCTCGACGCCGACGCGCGCGCCCAGGCGGCCAAAAGCGGCGCCACCGCCGCTGATTCGATCGAGGCCCTGGTCGGGCAATTGTCCGGTCCGCGCGCCGTGTGGCTCATGTTGCCGGCGGCCGTGGTCGACAAGGTTATCGACCAGGTCGCGCCGTTGCTGGCCAAGGGCGACATGCTGATCGATGGCGGCAATTCGCACTTTGTCGACGATCTGCGTCGCGCCAAGGCGCTCGCCGAGCGCGACGTCATGTACGTCGACGTCGGCGTCAGCGGCGGCGTGTGGGGCAGCGAGCGTGGTTACTGTCAGATGATCGGCGCGCCCGACGCGGCCTATGCGCATCTCGAGCCGGCCTTCGCCGCGCTGGCGCCGGGCGTGGACGCCGCGCCGCGCACCGACGGCCGCGAGGGCGAGCCGTCGCCGTCCGAGCGGGGGTACCTGCACTGCGGCCCCAGCGGTGCAGGCCACTTCGTGAAGATGGTGCACAACGGCATCGAGTACGGCTTGATGGCGGCGTACGCCGAGGGCATGAACATCCTGCGCAACGCCAATATCGGCGACAGCGAGCGGGCAGTGAATGCCGAGACTGCGCCGCTGGAGCACCCCGAACGCTACCGCTTCGACCTGCCGCTGGGCGAGATTGCCGAGGTCTGGCGCCGCGGGAGCGTGATCGGTTCCTGGCTGCTGGACCTGACCGCTGCCGAGATGCACCGTGACGCCACGCTGGAGCACTATGAGGGCCGTGTGTCCGACTCCGGCGAAGGTCGCTGGACCGCATTGGCGGCGATCGAGCAGGGCGTGCCCGCGCCGGTGCTGACTGCCGCGCTGTTCGGGCGCTTCGCCTCGCGCGGCAACGACCTGTTCGCCAACAAGGTGATGTCGGCCATGCGCCACGCCTTCGGCGGGCACCAGGAAGTCGATGCCGACGCGGACAAGGACTGAGCCATGACGGCGTCCAAGAACACCCTGGTTATCCTCGGCGCCACTGGCGATCTGACGCGACGCCTGTTGTTGCCGGCGCTGTACCGGCTGCACACGCTGGATCTGATCGGCGACCTGCGCATCGTTGGTTACGCGCTGGAGAAGTGGTCGCGCGAACGTTTCGAGCGTCATGTTCACGGTGGTCTGAAGAAATTCGCCGAGCATTTCGACGAAGCGCAGTGGGAGAGCTTCCGTGAGCGCCTGGAGTACCGAAGCGGCGAGTTGAAGGCCGAGGCGGTCGGTGCGCTGAAGCCGCTGCTGTCGCCGGGCACGCTGTTCTACCTGGCGCTGCCGCCGGCGTTGTTCGGTGCAGCGGCCGATGCGCTGGGCGAAGCCGGATTCGCGCATGCGCCGCGCGGCGGGTGGCGTCGCCTGGTGGTGGAGAAGCCGTTCGGCAGCGATCTGGAATCGGCGAAGAAACTGCGCACGCAGATGCATGTGCATTGGGAAGAACCGCAGATCCTGCGCATCGACCACTTCCTGGGCAAGGAAACCACGCAGAACCTGATGGTGTTCCGTTTCGCCAACCGGTTCCTGGAGCCGGTGTGGAACGCGCAGCATGTCGAGCAGGTGCAGATCACCTATGCCGAGACGCTGGGTGTGGAGAAGCGCGCGGGTTACTACGACCATGCCGGCGCCTTGCGCGACATGTTGCAGAACCATCTGATGCAGCTGTTCAGTCTGGCCGCGATCGAGCCGTTGTCGACCTGGGACGCCGAAGTGCTGCGCGACCACAAGGTCGAGGTGCTTCGCTCGGTGAAGCGTTTCAGCGCGAAGACCGTCGACCGGCACGCCGTACGCGGTCAGTACGCGGCCGGCCGGGTCGGGCGACGCAAGTTGCGCGGCTATCGCGAGGAACCGAACGTGCCCGACGACTCGATCACCGAGACCTTCGCCGCGCTGCGTCTGGAGATCGACAACTGGCGCTGGGAAGGCGTGCCGTTCTATCTGCGCAGCGGCAAGCGCATGGCCAGCAACTGCTCGGAGATCGCCGTGCAGTTCAAGCGCAATCCCGGCGCGCTGCCGGGCGAGGTCGCCGCGGACCAGAACTGGATGATCTTTCGCATCAAGCCGAATCAGACCATGACCCTGCTGGCCAACGCCAAGATTCCCGGGTTGGAGCTGGACGGTCGCCAGGTGCGTCTGACCGCACCGTACGCGGAGGACGGCGACAGCGGGTTCTCTGCCTACGAGCAGTTGCTGATGGATGCGCTCGAAGGCGACCGCACGCATTTCCTGCGCTTCGACGAAGTGGAGTGGGCCTGGCGCGTGCTCGATCCCGTGCTCAAGGCGTGGAAGCGCGGCAAACCCGAACCCTACGCTGTCGGTTCCGAGGGGCCGTCCGGGCAGCATCGCCTGCTGGACGCCGACCACGAATGGCGTCCGGTTCATCTGGTTGCCGGTGACGACGACGTGTAGGCCGGAAATTCGTTGGCGCCCGGGTCCCGGGCGCGCACCGCTTCAGGCGTATCGATGCATGGGGCGGCGCGCATCCCGTTCCACCGCGGGGCAGCGACGGCAGCTACACTATGCGGCATGCAGATCTTCAAGATTTTCCACATCGAAGCCGCCCACCGCCTGCCGAATGTGCCGGAAGGGCACAAGTGCGCACGCCTGCACGGGCATTCGTTCAAGGTCGAGATCCATGTTGGCGGCGAGCCCGGCGCGGAGACCGGCTGGATCATGGACTACGCCGAGATCAAGGCCGCCTTCGCGCCGCTGTACGAGCAGCTCGATCATCATTACCTCAACGAGATCGAGGGGCTGGAGAATCCGACCAGTGAGCGGATCGCGCAGTGGATCTTCACGCGTCTGAAAGCCGACCTTCCGGCGCTGGAGCGGGTGGTGGTGCATGAAACCTGCACGGCGGGCGCGGTCTGTACCGGGCCAGTCTGAGTGGTGGGGGCGAACGAGCGTATCTCCTCATGCTGAGGAGGTTTTTTCGGGGCGCTCATGACTTGTGACGCGCTTCGAGCGCCTGCTATAATTTTTTAACTTGACCGTGGCCTGGTGATGCGCGGGCCGCGCCGAAAAGTGCGGCCGCTTCCAGGAGAACCGCGTGCTTAACAGCCTCGCCGCCGGTCGTCGTCTCGCCTTGCGCCTTGTTCTATGGCAGCTCGGCGTGGCAGCGATGGCGGGTTTCATCTTTCTGATACAGGGCCGGCGGGCTGCGCTCGCCGCTCTGGCCGGCGCCCTTGTCGTGGCGCTGGGCAACGCGCTCGCGGGGGCGCGTGCATTCAGTCCGGGTGGAGCGGGAGTGGCTCTGGCGCGGTTGATCCTGGGGACGCTGCTGAAGTGGGCCGTGGTCTTCACGGGGGTTTACGTAATAATGGTGCGCTGGCAGTTACCGCCGGCGCCTGCGATAGCGGGACTGATCATGGCCGTGCTGGTCAATCTGTTCGCGCTCCGATTCAAGCAATAAGCGATGGGACTGAACATGTTGGCGAATGCGCCCGAAGGTGGATTCACCGGATATATCCAGCACCACATGAAGTTCTGGAACCTTCCCCACGTCGGTGAGGGTGGTTTCTGGAGCTGGTCGGTGCATATGGATTCGATCCTGGTTTCGCTGGTTCTCGGCGTGCTGTTCAGCGCGTGGTTCTGGATGAAGGCACGCAAGGCCACCCCGGGTGTCCCGGGTAAGGGGCAGGCCTTCGTCGAGCTGGTGCTGGAATTCGTCGACGGCCAGGTCAAGGATGTGTTCCATGGTGACCGCCGCGTGCTCGGTCCGCTGGCCCTGACGATCTTCGTCTGGGTGTTCCTGATGAACTTCATGGATCTGCTGCCGGTCGACCTGCTGCCGTGGATTGCGGAACATACCGGCGCCAGCCATTTTCGCGCCGTGCCGACCGCCGATCTCAACGTCACCTTCGCCATGTCCATCACCGTGCTGGTGCTGGTGGTCTTCTACAGCTTCAAGGCCAAGGGCGCCGGTGGCTACATGAAGGAGCTGTTCACGGCGCCGTTCGGCCCCTGGTTGGCTCCGTTCAATATTCTGCTGAACATCGTCGAGCTGCTGTCCAAGCCGGTCAGCCTGTCGATGCGACTGTTCGGCAACATGTACGCCGGCGAGATGGTGTTCATGCTGATCGCCGGACTGTTCAGCGCGGGCAGCTGGCTGCTGTACGGCTTCGGCATCGTCGGCTACACCGCCTGGGGCATCTTCCACATCCTGATCATCTCGATCCAGGCGTTCATTTTCATGGTGTTGACCGTGGTGTACATCTCCATGGCCCACGATCACCACTGAGCATTACGTTCAACCCTTAACTACTCGAAGCTTTTCTTCAGGAGAACATCATGGAGCACATCGCCAACCTTCTCGGCCAGATCGAAGGCCTCACCGGCATCGGTATCGGTCTCATCATCGGCCTCGGCGCGCTGGGCGCCTGCATCGGCATCGGCGTGATGGGTTCGAAGTTCCTCGAGTCCGCCGCGCGCCAGCCGGAGCTCAAGCCCATGCTGCAGGGTTCCATGTTCCTGCTGGCCGGCCTGATCGACGCCGCGTTCCTGATCGGTGTGGCCCTGGCCATGCTGCTGGCGTTCGCCAACCCGATGGTGACCAGCGCTCTGGATCATATGCACGCTCTGGGCGCCGCCAAGTAACGGCCTGAACCGCACGACGTCGAACTTGCGACGTCGTGCGGTACGCATGTGTGCCTCGGCGCGCAGGTTCATGATTTTTCCTATCCACAGGTAGCGAGCGATGGAATTCAACGCGACCCTGATCGGCGAAATGATCGCTTTCGCCATCCTGATCTGGTTCAGCGTCCAGTTCATCTGGCCGCACATCAACAATGCGATCGAAGAACGGCAGAAGAAGATCGCCGACGGTCTGGCCGCCGCCGAGAAGGCGCGAGCCGAACTGAAGGATGCCGACGCCCGCGTCGCCGACGAGATCAAGAAGGCCCGCGTGCAGGCTTCCGAGATCATCGACAAGGCGCAGCAGCAGGCCAATCAGATCCTCGACAAGGCCCGTGCCGACGCCGTCACCGAGATCAATCGCCAGAAGGCGATGGCCGAGGAGGAGATCGCCTCCATGGCCGAGCGTGCCCGCGTCGAACTGCGCGAGCAGGTCGGTTCGCTGGCGGTCAAGGGCGCCGAGAAGATCGTGCAGCGTGAAATCGACGCCGGCACGCACAAGGCGCTGCTGGATCAGCTGGCGGCGGAAATCTGATGGAAGCGCTCACGCTCGCCCGTCCGTATGCCCGCGCCGCCTTCGAGCTGGCGCAGGAGAAAGGCACGCTGAACGAGTGGTCGCAGGCGTTGGCCTTTGCCGCCGCCGTGGCTTCGGACCCGCGGATCGCCGCCCTGTGCAGCGATCCGCGCGTCGAGGATGCACAGCTCGTGGCCATGCACCTGCCGGCCGAAATCGGCGAAGACGCACTGTTTGCGCGTTTTCTCGCCGAGATGGCGGCGCATGGCCGCATGCATCTGCTGGTCGAGGTGCAGGCGCTGTTCGACGCACTCAAGCGTGAATCCGAATCGGTCCTCAAGGTCCGCGTGACCAGCGCCATGGCGCTGGACGATGCGCAGACCGAACAGCTCAAGGCTTCGCTCAAGCGCCGCTATCAGCGCGAGATCGACATCGCCGCCGACGTCGATCCGGCCCTTCTGGCCGGAATCATCATCGACACCGGCGAGCAGGTGATCGACGGTTCCGCGCGCGGCCGCCTGCAGCGACTGGCCTCCGCCCTGACTCATTAAAAGCATCGAGATCGCCGGGAAACAACTATGGCAACCCAGCTCAACCCCTCTGAAATCAGCGAACTGATCAAGACCCGCATCGAGTCGTTCAAGCTCGACGCCGAGGCCCGCAACGAAGGTACGCTGATCAGCGTGTCCGACGGCATCGTGCGCATCCACGGCCTGGCCGACGTGATGTCGGGCGAGATGATCGAGCTGCCGAACGACACCTACGCGCTGGCCCTGAACCTGGAGCGCGACTCCGTGGGCGCCGTGGTCCTGGGTGACTATCAGCACCTGCGCGAAGGCGACACCGCCAAGACCACCGGCCGCATTCTCGAAGTGCCGGTCGGCGAGGGCCTGCTGGGCCGCGTGGTCGACGCGCTGGGCAACCCGATCGACGACAAGGGTCCGATCGACGCCAAGGGCACCAGCCCGATCGAGAAGGTCGCGCCCGGCGTGATCTGGCGCAAGAGCGTCGACCAGCCGGTGCAGACCGGCTACAAGTCGGTCGACTCGATGATTCCGATCGGCCGCGGCCAGCGCGAGCTGATCATCGGCGACCGCCAGACCGGCAAGACCGCCCTGGCCGTCGACGCGATCATCAATCAGAAGAACACCGGCATCAAGTGCATCTACGTGGCCATCGGCCAGAAGCGCAGCTCGATCGCCAACGTCGTGCGCAAGCTGGAAGAGAACGACGCGCTGGCGCACACCATCGTGGTGGTGGCCTCGGCGTCCGAATCGGCCGCGCTGCAGTACATCGCGCCGTATTCCGGTTGCGCCATGGGCGAATACTTCCGCGATCGCGGCGAAGACGCCCTGATCATCTACGACGATCTGTCCAAGCAGGCCGTGGCCTACCGCCAGATCTCGCTGCTGCTGAAGCGCCCGCCGGGCCGCGAAGCCTACCCGGGCGACGTGTTCTACCTGCACAGCCGTCTGCTCGAGCGCGCCGCGCGCGTGAACGAGGAGTACGTCGAGCAGCAGACCAACGGTGAGGTCAAGGGCAAGACCGGTTCGCTGACCGCGCTGCCGATCATCGAAACCCAGGCCGGCGACGTGTCCGCGTTCGTGCCGACCAACGTGATTTCGATCACCGACGGCCAGATCTTCCTCGAGACCGACCTGTTCAACGCCGGCATCCGCCCGGCCGTGAACGCCGGTATCTCGGTGTCGCGTGTGGGCGGTTCGGCGCAGACCAAGATCGTCAAGAAGCTGTCCGGCGGCATCAAGCTGTCGCTGGCGCAGTACCGCGAGCTGGCGGCCTTCGCGCAGTTCGCCTCCGATCTGGACGCGGCCACCCGCGCCCAACTGGAGCGTGGCCAGCGCGTGACCGAGTTGATGAAGCAGGCGCAGTACGCGCCGCTGTCCATCGCCGAACTGGCGGTCTCGGTGTTCGCCGCCGAAGAGGGCTATCTGGACGACCTGGCCATCGACAAGGTGTTGCCGTTCGAGAAGGGGCTGCACGCCTTCATGCATCAGAATCATGCGGAACTGATGAACCAGATCGTCGAGACCGGCAACTGGAACGACGAAATCAAGGCGACCTTCAAGAGCGCCCTGGACGAGTTCAAGAAGACCGGCAGCTGGTAAGTCGCCCGCGCCGCCGATCACCGTCGGCGGCGCGACGCACGTGTAGCGAAAACAGCGAGCGAAGAAGATGGCAAGCGGACGCGAAATCAAAACCAAGATCAAGAGCACGCAGAACATGCGCAAGGTGACGCGTGCGCTGGAAATGGTCTCGGCCTCCAAGATCCGCAAGGCGCAGGACCGCATGAAGGCGTCGCGTCCGTATGCGCACGCCATGCGCAACGTGATCGCGCACGTGGCCGCGGCCAACACCGAAGTGCGTCATCCGTTCCTGGTCGAGCGCGAGCAGGTCAAGCGCGTGGGCTACGTCATCGTCGCCACCGACCGCGGCCTGTGCGGCGGACTCAACGCCAACCTGTTCCGCAAGACCCTGATGGAAATCAAGGAGTGGCAGGCCAAGGGCGTGGAAGTGGACATGGTCGTGATCGGCCAGAAGGCGGTGCAGTTCTTCCGCCGCATCGCGTCCATCAACCTGCTGGGCACGGCCACGCACCTGGGCGAGCGTCCGCGTATGGAGCAGCTGATCGGCGTGATCAAGGTCATGCTGGATGCCTACACCGAGGGCAAGCTGGATCGCGTGATCCTGGGCTACAACGACTTCCTCAACACCATGGTGCAGAAGCCGCGCCTGGACGCGATGCTGCCGCTGCCGGTGGCCGCCGAGGAAATTGTGGCGCGTCAGGAAGAGGGCGAAGGCGACACGGTGCAGGCCATCGACGTCAAGCGCGAGCACGACTGGGACTACCTCTACGAGCCGGACGCCGAGACCGTGCTCGAGCATGTGCTGACGCGCTACGTCGAGTCGCTGGTGTATCAGGCCACGCTGGAGAACCTGGCCAGCGAGCACGCCGCGCGCATGGTCGCCATGAAGAGCGCATCCGACAACGCGAACAAGGTGATCGACGAACTGACGCTGGTCTACAACAAGGCCCGTCAGGCCGCCATCACCCAGGAAATTTCGGAAATCGTCGGTGGCGCGGCCGCCGTCTGATTCAGGACACCTGCAGGAGCGGCCCGGAGCCGCGACTGTGCACGACACGCGCCAGGGCGGCGTTCCTGCAAATTTACGAGTTATCAGAGAGTTTTCGAGGACACAACGATGAGCAGTCAGGGCAAAGTTGTTCAGATCATCGGCGCCGTGGTCGACGTGGAGTTTCCGCGTGACCAGGTGCCGACCGTGTACGACGCGCTGAAGGTCGACGGCACCGAAATCACGCTCGAGGTGCAGCAGCAGCTCGGCGACGGCGTCGTGCGCGCCATCGCCCTGGGCTCGACCGAAGGCCTCAAGCGCGGTCTGGTCGCCACCAACACCGGCGAAGGCATCAAGGTGCCGGTCGGTGAGGCGACCCTGGGTCGCATCATGGACGTGCTCGGCCGTCCCATCGACGAAGTCGGCCCGATCGAGGCGAAGGACCACAACGTGATCCATCGCGAAGCGCCGGCATTCGACGAACAGTCGCTGTCCAGCGAGCTGCTGGAGACAGGCATCAAGGTCATCGATCTGGTCTGCCCGTTCGCCAAGGGCGGCAAGGTCGGCCTGTTCGGCGGCGCCGGTGTGGGCAAGACCGTGAACATGCTGGAGCTGATCAACAACATCGCGACCGAGCATTCGGGACTGTCGGTGTTCGCCGGTGTGGGTGAGCGTACCCGCGAAGGCAACGACTTCTATCACGAGATGATCGAGTCGGGCGTGGTCAAGCCGGACAACCTGTCCGAGTCTAAGGTGGCGATGGTCTACGGTCAGATGAACGAGCCGCCCGGCAACCGTCTGCGCGTGGCGCTGACCGGTCTGACCATGGCCGAGTACTTCCGCGACCAGAAGGACGAGTCCGGCAAGGGCAAGGACGTGCTGTTCTTCGTCGACAACATCTACCGCTACACGCTGGCCGGTACCGAGGTGTCCGCGCTGCTGGGCCGCATGCCGTCGGCGGTGGGTTACCAGCCGACGCTGGCCGAGGAAATGGGCGTCCTGCAGGAGCGCATCACCTCGACCAAGACCGGTTCGATCACGTCGATCCAGGCCGTGTACGTGCCTGCGGACGATCTGACCGATCCGTCGCCGGCCACCACCTTCGCGCATCTGGACTCCACCGTGACGCTGTCGCGCAGCATCGCCAGCCTGGGCATCTACCCGGCCGTGGATCCGCTGGACTCCACCAGCCGCCAGCTGGACCCGAACATCGTCGGTCGCGAGCACTACGACGTGGCCCGCAAGGTGCAGGGCACGCTGCAGCGCTACAAGGAACTCAAGGACATCATCGCGATCCTGGGCATGGACGAACTGTCCGAAGAGGACAAGCAGGTCGTGGCCCGAGCTCGTAAGTGCGAGCGCTTCTTCAGCCAGCCGTTCCACGTCGCCGAGGTTTTCACCGGCGCGCCGGGCAAGTACGTGCCGCTGAGCGAGACCATCCGCGGCTTCAAGATGATCGTCGAGGGCGAGGTGGACTACTTGCCCGAGCAGGCCTTCTACATGGTCGGCGGCATCGAAGACGCGATCAAGAAGGGCGAGGAGATGGGCGCCAAAAAGGCGGCCTGAACCCGCACGGGAGAAGCTAGATGACCACCATCCGTTGCGACATCGTCAGCGCCGAAGCCGAGATTTTTCACGGCGAGGCGACCCTGGTGATCGCCACCGGCGAGCAGGGCGAGCTGGGTATCGCGCCGCGTCATGCGCCGCTGATCACCCGTCTCAAGGCCGGGCACGTCGAAGTGATCCAGGAAAACGGCGAACGTCAGTCGTTCTACGTCTCTGGCGGCATCCTTGAGGTGCAGCCGCAGGTGGTCACGGTGCTGGCCGATGCGGCCGCACGCGCCGACGACCTCGACGAGGCGGCGGCACAGGCCGCCAAGGAAGAGGCCGAGAAGGCGCTGGCCGACCGCACCGACGCCATGGAAGTGGCCGAGGCGCAGGCCAAGCTGGCCGAGGCCATGGCGCAGTTGCAGGCGCTGGAGCGCATGCGCCGTAACCTCAAGCACTGAAGACCCGGCGCCGGCGATTCAATGCCGGGTGCCGAATGAAAACCGCCAGTCTCCGCAGGGAGCTGGCGGTTTTTTCGTGGGTGGGATGCCAAACACTCACCACGTCGGCGACCTGGCGGCCGATTCGACCTTGTGGCGCTTCGTGATGGAGCGCCGCGGGGCCGGATGCTCGATCAATACAGCGTGGCGCCGCTGTCGTAAGCAGCGACGAATGACTGGTAGTCGTCCTTGACCTGCTGCGCGTAGTCGTCGGCGAAGGCGCGCACTTCGGCGCGGAATGCGTCGTGGTGGTGGTCGGTGATATCGGCGACTTCCTTGTCCTCGCTGTACGGGATCAGTGTGTCGTCGTAATCCTTGTCGGACAGCGCGTGCGCGCTGGCCAGTGCCTTGCCCATGTACTCAGCAGCGGTCTCCCATTTGCCGACGCTGGTGAGCTGGGTGTAGTCGAAGTCTTCCTGGAACGGTGACTTCTCGTGCACGAAGAACGGATCGCCACCGATGGTGGTGTAGCCGGCGAGCACGTCGGCATGAGTCAGCTGCGCCTTCAGCGTGCGCACGACGCGGTAGCCCTGCTGGTTGTCGTAGGCGCTGCCGGGCATGCCGCCCGGATTGGCCAGGGCGACGTCGCTGGGCGCGGCCTGCTTCATCTCCAGAATCACATCGTCGTCGTTGCTGCTGCTCGGTCCCTCGATCAGCACCCAGTAGCGATAGCGTCCCAGGCTGCCGATGCCGGAGCCGAGCTTGGCGCGGATGTCCTTGACCGTGTAGTAGCTGCTCGCATAGCGACGCGAACTCGGGATCGACTCGACGTAGGCGGTCATCGATGCCGCGATGGCCGCGTAGCGCGTGCTGTCGACGGTAGCCAGCTTGGCAGTGTTCTGGAAACGGCGTGCGCCGTTGTCGATTTCGGTGTACTTGTCGAGCTGGTGGCTACGCGTGTCGTCGCCGACGGCTTGGATCAGGTCCTTCACGGCGCCGCTGGTGTCGGAGGTTGTCAGACGGTAGTCCAATTCGTCGTCGTTGCCCTTGAAGTCGGTCATCTTGTCGAGATATGCCTCGACGAAGGTATCGACGATGGCGTCGCGGTCGCTGGCGCCGATGCCCATCTGCTCGGCGGCAAGCTGGATGCCGACGGCTTCGCGCCACACGTCCCAGACATACGGTCCGAAGTAGCCTTCATCGAAATCGTCGAGCGCGAACACGTCGTTGCCGTGCGAGTCGCGGAACGCGCCGAAATTCTGCAGATGCGCATCGCCGTCCAGCCACACGCGCGAGGTTGCCGTGTTGACGAAGGCCGAGCTGCGCGAGGCGACATCGCGATAGAACAGGTCGGCCGTGCCGCGATAAAAGGCGAACGGATCCGCGCTCATCTTCCGCATCTTGGTCGCCAGTTCCTGCGGCGATTGTGCCGCATAGGGATGATTGACGTGGTAGATGTCCTGGATGACGTAGTTCGATCGCGGCGCGGCGGCGTGGGCGGCGGCGCCCAGTGCGAGGCATCCTAGCAGGGTCCATGCGAGGCATTTCATGCGGTCTCTCCATAGCGGCAATGTGCCTGGAGCATGCCCGCGGATTGTTGAGCGATGATGACGCGCTCCGCGAAGATCGCGTCATGGATGCCATCTGCGTGAGAACCGCCATGCCGCGCACATGGCATCTGGCCATGTGTGCAGCGACAGTAGCGGCGCGAGGCTCAGAGCCCCTGCGTACCCTTGCGCAGCCAGCGATCGATCAACAGCTTCTCATAACGCAGGTTGTCGGTGTCGGTCGGGCTCACGAGGGTCATGAAATTGGGCGAGGTCAGCTTGCGCGTACCCTCGCGCAATACCTTGCCGTTGGTATCGGTCAACGTGAAACGGAGGTCGATGCGGGGCGGATAGGTGCGTCGGATGACGCGGATCCAGTGGCCAGCGGTGCTCATGCGCGGTTCGAAGGAGCCGGCGCGGTCGATATCCGTGATGACGATGGACAGATGCTGTCCAGGCGCGAGTATGCGCGCGGCGCGGTGTTCGATGTAGCGCTTGAGCGAGACCAGGTAATCGTCGGCACCGGTACGTTCGGATGGCGGTGTCGTGCGGGCTTCGGTGAAGTGTGCCGGATCGTCGTAGCGGACCTGCACGGACGGTGTGTTCTGCGTTGGCGACGCGAGCGAAGCGGAGGAAATCAGCAGAAGCGCAGCAGCGAAAGCGATGCGGAAGGCGTACATGGCGGGACCTCGCACGATGGATGCAGTGCGGCCGCTCGGGACAGATCGCGGCGCCGAAGCGGCAGCGGAAACCAGTATAGGACGATCGCGATGCGCCAGCGCGCGAACGCATGTAGGCAGGCAGATCGTCCGTTTGGTTGCCGTGGTGAGGCAACCAAACGGGTGGCTGTTATGGGTTCTTGCCGTCCTTCTGCTTGTCCAGCGCGCCGCGCAGCAGATTGCCGAGCACATCCTTGGTGCTTGGTTTGGAGGCCGGTTGCGGGGATGTCTTGCTGCCTTGCGTCGTGCCGCCTCCCAGACCCGAGCGGAGCAGGCCGGCGACCGCGCTGGGATCGAGCCGGAACTTCGGGTCGCTGGCAGTGCCGCCGACATGCACGCCGATGCCGTTCTGGCTGCTGCCGCCGAGAAGGCCGCCGAGCACACGCCCGGCCTTCGACTGGCTGAGCAGCTTGCCGGATGCGGCGTTGCTGGCCAGGTTCTGATCCAGTTTTACCAGCATGTCGAAATCGAGCGCACCACTGGCTGCCATGCGACCTTTCCCGGCCATATTGCCCAGCCCCTGGATCGTGGCCTTGGCCGGGTCGGCGCGAATGCCGCTCGGGGCAATCACCAGGCTGGCTTCAGCCTGCTCGATCACCGTGTCCTGTGGTGCATTGATGCCGGCCAGCGACAGCGCACCGCCGAGCTTGCGGCCAAGGCTGTAGCCGGCCAGACGCGTGTTGTCGGCGCGGACCGGGCCGCTGATGACCAGGGCGTCGATCGGGCCGCGCACACGCAGATCCAGGTTCAGCGTGCCGCCACTCAGACGCGAATCCTTCGGCAGCACGACGCCGAAAGCCGGTAGCAGCGGTTGCAGGTCATCGATGGGCAGTTTGCTGCCGCGCATGCGCAGATTGACTTGCATGACCTTGCCGCGGCTGTCGAAGCGGCCGTCCAGGGCGAGTCGGGCCTTGCCCGTGCCGAGCGTCGTGTTGCTGATGGTGCCGGTTCCGCCGGCGAGGTTGTAGTTCGCTTCGTAGTCGAGGCGGATCGGACGTGGGGCGGGTGATCCGGATGCGACCAGCTGCAGCTTGCGGGCGTCGATGCGACCCTTCGAATGCAGCACGCCCTGGCGCGAGGCGATCTGCGTGTCGAGGTCGAGGATGCCGCCGACGCCATCGCTCTTGCTCATGATACCGGCGGCGACCAGGTCGAGTTGTTTCATGACCAGGTGCGCCTTGAGCGGCGTCTGCGCTGCGTTGCCGGCGTTCCAGGGGCCGAGATCGCCGTCCAGTTGCAGCGTTCCGCCACCGGCGATGTCGGCGCGCATCGAGAACGGAAAGGCGGCGTCAGTGGCAATGCGGTCGGCGCTAAGCTGGACGTGACTGTAAGTGCGCGAGTCGCCAGCGGCGCGAGTCAGTTCGATGCGGCCGTCGCGGATGCGCAGGCTGTCCACGCGCAACGCCGGCACGCTGTCGGAGGTGGCGGTGTCTTTCGGCGGCGAGGCATCGCCGGCACCGAGGCTGGCGAAATTCCATCGTCCCGCGCGGTTCTCGCGCAGGTGCACGTAGGGGCGGTCCAGCGTCAGCGAAGTGATGTGGAGGTCGCGATGGACGATCAGCGGCCACAGGCGCACACCCACGGCCAGCGATTTCGCACTGACGAACGGCTGCTTGCTGAAGGCGGGATCGTCGCCGATGGTGATGTCGTCGGCGTCGAGCGAGCCGGACAGCACCGAGACATGCAGCTTGCCCAGCGTCACTTTGCGCCCCATCGCCTGGCTGAGCGAGGCCTGGATCTGCGGGCGGAAGTGATTGGCGTCGACCAGCAGCAGCGCTCCAGCGCCGAGTATCAGGACACCGAGAACCACGGCGACGAGAACAATCAACAGACGTTTCATGAGGCGCCTCCGGTCAGCATCGGCACAATGTGCGCAGGCCACTCATGCTAGTGCGCGTGCGGAGAAGAAGCGAATTCGCGCCGCACGGAAAAAGGAAAAGCCCCGAGAAGGGGCTTTTCCGAGGGGTTACTGACCGGAGCAGTGGTTTACTGCGGCGCCGGTAGCGTCGAGATGGTCTGGTCCAGCAGCTGCCAGTACTTGCCGGTGTACGGCACCATCTCCTCGGCGTAGTACCACCAGAACACGCCGCCGACGTAGCGCGGATTCTGGATCTTGCCGAGCATCGTGTAGTACGTCGTCAGCAGATTCGACTGGATCGACCAGGCGGCCTTCTTCTGCGAAGTGCCCATCTCGCCGAAGCCCAGCTTGGCATTCGGGAACAGGTTGCCCAGGGTGTCGAAATCGGTGTTCCACGACGGGTTCAGGTTGGGGCAGTCCTTGTACGGGTAGTAGCTGAAGAAGGCATAGTCGGCCTGGTTGCGCACTGTGGCGGACAGGAACGAGGCCGGCCAGGTGTGCCAGTCGTCGACCGGCTTCTCCCAGCAGTTGGTGCCCTTGCCATCGTCGTTGTAGTACAGCGTGATGGCGGTCTTGCCACCGGCGTTCTTGACGATGGTGTTGGCGGCGTCGACCATCTGGCCGATTTCGGCCTCTTCGGCGTTGACGGTGGCGTTGCTGCCGTTCGGATTGGCGCGCAGCCATTCGCCGTTGATCTCATTGGCGATTTCCCACACGTCGACGACATCGCCGAGTTCGTTGACCAGCTCCTGGGTGCGCGCCTTGTAGGTCGCCAGGTCGGTCGGGAAGTAGTACGAATCCATCACTTCGCCCATCACGTAGGCGTGCTTGTGCAGCTTGACCAGCTTGCGGCGATAGTCGGAGGCAGGCGTGCCCATGTCGAACACCACGCGGACGGTGGGCTTGTATGGCAGGTTTTCCAGCGACACGAGCGTCTTGTGGAAATGCGACATGGTGTCGAGCGTCACGCCGTAGATCGGCGTCTTCAGCGGCACGGGCGCGGCGCTGGCGGAAGTAGCGAACAGGCTGCAGAACGCGAGCAGCGCAGCGCTGGCCAGGAAGGGTAGAAATGTTTTTCTCGGTAGTGCGGAATGCATGATCGATAGACCTTCGAGCTTGGGTGGGCCGTCCTGGCCCGATTCGGGAAGGCGCGCGGCGGTCCGCCGCGGGCCGAACGGCAGCGTCGGCGTCGCGACAACGCGACGTCGTGAGCTGGAAGTGCCTTTCCGGGCACGTGATGAAAGTTCGTCCCTACGAGAACCTGCACGTCGGTCAGGGCCGGGCGGAGGTCACGGTCAGCGATCGGTACACGGTCTATGACGTTCGACCAGTTCCGGTGTGTGGAACCCGGTGTGGGAACGTCCCCTCCCGTATAGAAGGCGTCTCGATAAATGTTAAGTCAAATCAGTCATCTGACTTGCGCTGACTTCGCCACTATCCCAGATCGAAAGTTAGCCGAACATGAATTTCACGTCAGAATCGTGCATAGGACATAGACCATAAGATATAGGCAGGGGCGCCATCGATGGATTCATGATGGGGCGCACGGAACGGGTTTTTGGAGCGAGGATTGAATGCTGTATCTGGGGCATCTTGCGGGTGTCGACAATGCCGCGGGCAGGGTGAAGGGGAGAACGAATGAATGTGATCTATTCGATGGGGGCGATGTTGGGGGTGGCCTCGGTGCTGGCGGCGTGCAGTACTTCCCAGCCGCGACCGCTGCCGCAGAAACCGGCTGCGCACGGTCAGGTGCGTTACGAAGCCGTGGTCGATAAGCATCTGAAGCACTACACGCTGTCTTCCGGGCAGACGACCGTGGCACCGGCGCAACGCCCGGATAATCCGGCTCCGGTCTATCCGGCATCTCTGGTGGCGCGCAAGTTGCCGCCGGTCCAGGTTTCGGCGTTGCTGATCGTCGATGCGGAGGGGCGCGTCGAGGACGTGCGCATCGCGTCGGAAGCCAGCGACGATCCCGAACAGCGGGAATTCGATGCCGCGGTCCGCGCCGCGGCGATGCAATGGCGGTTCACGCCATTGCGTATTGCCACCTGGGTCGAGGATGCGCAGGGCAACTCCCACCGTGAAACGGCCGCCGCCAAGCCATTCAGTCAGCGCTATCGCTTCCAGTTCGAGATTCGCGACGGCAAGCCTGTGGTCAGCGCCGGGGCACCACCGCGCACGCAGGGCATCGAGCGACTCAGCGATAGACCCACTGTCGGCAACTGAAGAAGCTGACGACAGCCAGGCTGGCCTCGATGAGCGGTTTCAGTGCCCAGGCGCCGGCGAGACTGCCGTGTTGGGCGACCAGGATCAGAGACAGAGTGCTGACCACGGTCAGTACGGACCACAGCACCAGAAAACGAACGAGCTGCGGCATGGGGGCGTGCTCGTGGCCCTGGAAGGTGATGTGCCGGTTGGCCCAGAAGCCCAGGCAGGCCCCTGCTGCGCGTCCGGCCACGTTGGCAGCGGGAAGCGGCAGACCGGCGGCACTGAGCGCGATCATCACGCCCCAGTCCAGCAGCAGTTGCAGGCCGCCCACAGCGCCGAACCCCGCACCTTGGCGCAGCAGTTGCGCGAACCGTGCGGGACGGTCGGTGGCATCGGGGACGGGGTCGTGCCGTCGAGACATGCGTTCCACCGTACGCCGAGCCACGTATCTGTGGCATGAACGCCATGAGTCGGCCATATGGATGGGCCGACATCTGACCAAAGTTCATATCCGTTCGCGGCAGGCGCGTGCGAGCATGGCGGTTCGCGAGGGAGAACCGATATGTGTGGTTTTGTGGCGGTACTGGATCCGTCCGGCGACGTCAGCGCGTTGCGTCCGGCGTTGTTGGAGCAAGCGCGCAGTCTGCGTCATCGCGGTCCGGACTGGAGCGGCGTCTACGCCGACGCGCACGCCATCCTGGCGCACGAGCGTCTGGCCATCGTCGATCTGATCCACGGCGCGCAGCCGCTGCTGGCCGGCGACGAGCAGCAGGTGCTGGCGGTCAACGGCGAGATCTACAATCACCGCGCGCTGCGCGTGGATTTTCCCGACTATCCCTTCCGCACCGATTCGGACTGCGAGGTGATCCTGCCGCTCTACCGCGCGCACGGCGCCGATTTTGTCGGTCGCCTGCAAGGCATGTTCGCGTTCGTGCTGTGGGATCGGGCGCGCGGTCGCTGGCTCATCGCGCGTGATCCGATCGGCATCGTTCCGCTGTACACCGGTCGTGACGCCCGCGGCCGACTGTACGTGGCTTCGGAGATGAAAGCGCTGAGTGGAGTCTGTGTCAGCGTCGAGGTGTTCCCGCCCGGCTGCGTGCAAACCTCGGACATGGATGCGCCACAGCGCTACTACCAGCCGTCCTGGCGCGCCTACGAGACGGTGGAGAACGGCCCGGCCAATGCGCCCGCGCTGCGCGCCGCGCTGGAACGTTCCGTGCACGGCCACATGATGAGCGACGTGCCCTACGGCGTGCTGCTGTCGGGCGGACTGGATTCCTCGCTGATCGCCGCGATCACCGCGCGCTACGCCGCGCGCCGCACTGAAGACGACGACCGCAGTGCTGCCTGGTGGCCGCGGCTGCATACCTTCTCCATCGGACTGGAGGGCTCGCCGGATCTCGCCGCCGCGCAGACTGTGGCCAAGGCCATCGACAGCGTGCACCACGAGTTCCACTTCACCGTGCAGGAGGGCCTGGACGCGCTGTCTGACGTCATTCGCCACATCGAGACTTACGACGTCACCACTATCCGCGCGTCCACGCCCATGTATCTGCTGGCGCGGCGCATCCGGGCGATGGGCATCAAGATGGTGCTGTCCGGCGAAGGCGCGGACGAGCTGTTTGGCGGCTACCTGTATTTCCACATGGCGCCGAACGATCGCGAGTTTCACGAGGAGCTGGTGCGCAAGCTCGACGCGCTGCATCAATATGACTGCCTGCGCGCGAACAAGGCGATGGCGGCCTGGGGTGTGGAGGCACGCGTGCCGTTCCTGGACCGCGATTTCCTCGACGCCGCGATGCGGACCGCGCCTTCGGCCAAGCGCCCGGCGGACGGACGCATCGAGAAGCACATTCTGCGCGAGGCCGGCAAGGGGCTGCTGCCGGAGGCCATCCTCTGGCGTCAGAAAGAACAGTTCTCCGACGGCGTCGGCTATGGCTGGATCGACGCGCTCAAGGACTACGCCGCCGCGCAGGTCAGCGACGCGCAGATGTTGCTGGCCTCGCAGCGCTTCGCGGTGAATCCGCCGGAAAGCAAGGAAGCCTATTTCTATCGCGTGCTGTTCGAGCAGCACTATCCCGGCGACGCCGCCGCGCGCACCGTGCCGGGCGGCCCGAGTATCGCCTGCTCGACGCCGACGGCGTACCGCTGGTCGCAGGCGTTCGCGGGCAACGCCGACCCGTCCGGTCGGGCCATCGCTGGCGTGCACCGCGCGGCGACGGGCGCTGATGCCGATGCGGATGTGCTGCGCGATTAGGTATTCGACGGCAGTTTGCGGCAAAGTGGCGACCTGAAATTCATGCAGGGTCGCAACATGACTGCACCGCTCCACGTCATCGTGCTTGCCGCCGGCGAAGGCAAGCGCATGAAATCGTCCACCGCCAAGGTGCTGCTGCCGCTGGCCGGCCGCCCGCTGCTGGCGCATGTGCTGGATGTCGCGCAGGAACTCGCGCCGGCGTGCGTGCATGTCGTGCATGGTCATCACGGAGAGCAGGTGCGCAAGGCGTTCGCGGAGCGGGCGGGACTGGTCTGGGTCGAGCAGGCCGAACAGTTGGGCACCGGGCATGCTGTGCGTCTGGCGATGGAGAATGTCCCCGACGACGCCCGCGTGCTGGTGCTGTACGGGGACGTGCCGCTGCTGCGTGCGGATTCGCTGCGCGCGCTGGCTGAAGCCGACGCGCCGCTGGCCGTGCTGGCGGCGGAACAGCCGGATCCGACCGGCTACGGCCGCGTGATGCTGGATGCGCAGCAGCGCGTGGAAGCCATTGTCGAGGAAAAGGACGCCACGCCGGAGCAGCGTGCGGTGCGTCTGACCAACACCGGCATCATCGCCGCGGACGCCACGCCGCTGCGTGCATGGGTGGCGCAGCTGGGCAATGCCAACGCGCAGGGCGAGTACTATCTGACCGACGTGTTCGGCCTGTCCGCCGCGGACGGCGATCCCGCGCTGTGCGTGCGGCTGGCGGATGCACGCGAAGCGGCGGGAGCGAACAATCCCTGGCAGCTGGCCGAACTGGAGGCGCAATACCGGCAGCGTCGCGCGCGCGAGCTGGCCGAAGCCGGCGTGCGTATTGCCGATCCGGCGCGTTTCGATGCGCGCGGGAACATCACGGTCGGGCGCGACGTGGAGATCGATGTCGACGTGATCCTCGAAGGCGAGGTGACGCTGGGCGACGGCGTGCGCATCGGGCCGTTCTGCCGGCTGCGCGATGTCGAGTTGGCGGCAGGCACCGAGGTGCGCGCGCACTGCGACCTGGAAGGCGCGACAACCGAGGGAGCCTGCACCATCGGCCCGTATGCGCGCCTGCGTCCCGGCGCACGGCTCGCTGCCGACGCGCATGTCGGCAATTTCGTGGAGATGAAGAAAGCCCATTTGGGGCGGGGCAGCAAGGCCAACCATCTCACCTATCTCGGCGATGCCGAGATCGGCGCGGGCGTGAATATCGGCGCCGGCACCATCACCTGCAATTACGACGGCGTGAACAAGCACCTGACCCGGATCGGCGACGGTGCATTCATTGGTTCCAACGCGGCGCTGGTCGCGCCCGTGACCATCGGTGCGCAGGCGACCATCGGCGCCGGATCGGTCATCGGCAGTGACGCGCCGGACGGTCAGCTCACTGTCGCGCGCGCCCGTCAGGTCACGCTGAAGGGGTGGAAGCGTCCGACGAAGAAGCCCAGCGAATAGGCGAACGCGGGGCGGTTCGGCCCGATTTTCCAAGTCATTCGTATCGGACTTCTGGGAAGCCGGAGAGTAGTCCCTAGTCGCGATGAAAGCCGCCGGGCGCTGGGTTCGCCCTTCGGCCCCATCTCGTGGATGTGCTGTGTGTCAGGCGCTTGCCCGGCTTCGCCAGGATTGCGGTTTCAGAAAGCTTCCCGGTTTTCGATCATCACGCAAAGCGCCAGCCGTCGATCTCGACCAGCAGTTCGCGGCGGCAGACGTCGCCGAGCAGCAGCAGGTGCGGTGCATCGGGGACGTGGCGCTGCAGGAAGTCCTCGACAGCCTCCGCGTCCTCGGCATGACGCACGTAGATCTTGAGCGGGTCGTTCTGGCCGAAACATTCCGGCAGCGCACTGTGGCGCAGCAGCGTGCGCAGGTTGGTCAGCGTCTCGGTCAGCTGCGCCTCGAGGTCGCCGTGATGCTGCGAGGCGTGTCCGGTGATGGACGCGGTGCCGGAAATCGCCAGTGACGTATCGCCCTGCAGGCGCATCGCGCGGGCGAAGCTGGGCGGCGTCGGTCCGTACTGGCGCGGATAGCGCCAGGCGCTCATCTGGCGCGGGTTCTCCACGCGCTCGCCGGGTTCCGCGGCAGCCAGGCAGTAGACCTGCAGCAACGGCGTGTCCGAACGATGGCCGATCGCCGTGGCTGCGGGGAAGCCCTGCTGGAAGAAATCGCGCATGCCCTGCAGGCGGCCGGCGCAGAATTGCTTGTAGCGCTCGGCGTCGCCTTCGCCTTCGTTGATCTGCGCCAGGTAGTTCCACAGACGCTGCACGTGCCGCTGCGGGCGCGTTTCCAGGAATGCGCACAGCTGCGTGTAGGCGTGCTCGGCGGCGGGTTGCGGGCCGCCGTGATCGCGTTCGTCGATGGTCAGCGCGGCGAACAGCCAGCCTCCGCCGCAGGACCACTGCACGTCGCCTTCGCGGCCGTATTCGACGGCGGCATCGACCTGCCAGAGTTCCAGCGGCGCGGGCTGGGCGCCGGGGGCATGCAGCGGGACATGCAGCCAGCGCGGATCGTCGCTGGTCGCGGCGGCGCCGAAATCGAACAGAGCCAGCGTGCCCGATGCCTGCAGCAAGGCCCGCGCCGTGTCGGCCGGGCGATAGGACACGCGGGGGCGGACATGGGCGGCGGTTCGGATCGGCGAGCTTGCTTGGTTCATGCAGGGTCCTTCGGGGCCGTGCCGGCGCAGCGGCATTTCCAGCAGTCGGCAAAGTGTCCTATGGTACACTCCGCGCCCGCTGCACCGGGAGCGGGCAGTCTCTTGGGGGAGTGGGAAACCGAGCATGAGCAAGCAAACCGAGGCCGAGCGCGAGCTGGCCGCACTGATCGTCGAAAATCTCAATCTCGAGGATGTCGCGCCTGCGGACATGGATCCGGAAGCGCCCCTGTTCGGTGGCGACCTGGGCCTGGACTCGATCGACGCCCTGGAAATCGCCCTGGCGGTGTCGAAGCACTACGGCTTCCAGCTGCGCTCGGACAATCCCGACAACAAACAGATCTTCGCCAGCCTGCGCGCGCTCTCGGCCCATATCGAGCAGCATCGCCCGCAAGCCTGACGACGCGGTATTCGCCGTGTCCACGATGAAATCCGGTTTTTTTCGCAGCCTGCTTCCCGGGTTGCTGCTCGGCTATGCGGCACTGGTCTTCACCGGTGCGCTGGGCGGCGGCGAATGGGCCTATCATCTTGCGGTGCCGGTGTTGGTTCTCGTGCTGGCCGCGGTGCTGCCGTTGCGGCGTGCGCCCGTGCTGGCGCTCTGGCTGCTGCTGGCGGCGGTGATGCTCTGGCTTGATGCGCGCGGCCATGCGCACTGGGTGCTGAATCTGGTGCCGATGTTGATCACGGCCGGCTTGGCCTGGCTGTTCGCCCGCACGCTGCGTGCCGGTCGCGAGCCGCTGGTTCGCCGCGTGGTGCGTGCGGTCGAAGGCGAGGAGCGGCTGCAAGACGCGCGCGTCCTGCGCTACACCCGCCAGGTGACTTGGTACTGGGCGATACTGATGGCGCTGCAATGTCTGCTGCTGGCGGCCTGCTGGGCGTTGCTGATCGCCGACGGTCCGATGCAGGCGTGGGCGCGCGGCTGGCTGCATGTGGGCGGTTATACCCTGCCGGTGCTGGCCATGGCGGCTGAATACGCTGTGCGCCGCTGGCGATTCAGGGATCTGCCGCATCCGCGTCCGCACGAGTTCATTCATCGCCTGGTGCGCAACTGGCCTCGCATCGTGCGGGACGCCCGCGATACGGTGCATTCATGACCGGCCCGTCCGAACCCATGGCATCCGCGCACCGATTCCGCATCGGCGCGGACCATCCGTGCCTGCCGGGGCATTTCCCCGGTCGGCCCCTGGTGCCGGGCGTGGTGCTGCTGGACGAGCTCGCCGCCTTGTTGCGGCGTGAGCATGGCTGGCGCTTGACCCGCGTCGTCGACGCCAAGTTCGTCGCGCCGGTGTGGCCCGAGACCGAGGCCGAGATCCGCGTGCAGGGCGCCGCGCCGCGGCTGCGCTTCGAGATTCATGGCGAGGCCGGCGTGCTGGCGCGGGGCCGGGTGGAGGTGCAGGCATGAGCGCGCACTGGCGCCAGCGCCCCGAGGGCGGCGGTTTCTTCGCGTTGTGGCTGATCCGCACCATCGCGCTGCGCTGCGGCCGTCCGGCGGCGCGCGTGGTGCTGTACCCGATTACCCTGTATTTCTTCTTCCGTCGCGGTCCCGAGCGTCGCGCGTCGCGCCAGTTCCTGACGCGTGCGCTGGGGCAGCGCGCGACGGTGTGGCAGATCCTGCGTCACATCCACAGTTTCGCCTCGATCACGTTGGACCGCGTGTTCATGCTGGCGCGCGGCGAACGCGGATTCCGGCTCGAAGTCGAAGGGCTGGATTACCTGCACGACGCCATCGACGAAGGCCGCGGCGCGATGCTGATGGGCTCGCACCACGGCAGTTTCGAGGCCCTGCGCATGCTTTCGCAGCGCTACCAGAAAGCGCCTCTGCGGATCGTGCTGAACAAGCAGCAGACGCCGGCGATGACGGCGCTGCTGGAGGCGCTGGCGCCGGACATCGGCGAGCGCGTCATCGACGGCGCGCAGGATCCGGCCTCCGTGGTGCTGGCGCTGGGCGAGGCCGCGCGGCAGGGCCACATGGTGGCGCTGCTGGCCGATCGCGGGCGGCAGGACGAGGCGATGCTGCGGGTGCCGTTCCTGGGCGAGGACGCCGCCTTCCCGGTGGGACCCTGGCTGCTGGCGGCCAGCCTGCGCATTCCGGTGGTGTTGTGTTTCGGACTGTACCTTGGCGGCAATCGCTATAAGCTGGTGTTCGAGCCGTTCGCGGATACCCGCGAGCTTCCGCGCGAAGGTCGGCGCAAGGCCGTGCGCGGCTACGTGCGCGAGTACGCGGCGCGCCTGGAGAGTCTTGCGCGCACGCATCCCTACAACTGGTTTAATTTCTATGATTTCTGGCATGACACTACGCAGGTCGTTGGGAATGATGCTGGCGCTGGCGTCGGCCGCGACGTGGGCGCGCGCGCCTGAGACCGCCGTCGTCGACAAGCCCGACGCGCTGGCGCCGATCGCCAAGCTCGCGCAGCAGCCGCCGACGCAGGTGGCCTTCGCCGAGGCGCGTTTCTCGGCCCTGCTGAGCCGCCCGCTGGTGGTGTCGGGTCAGTTGTCGTGGGAAGGCGGCGACCGTCTGCAAAGGCATGTCGATTCGCCCTACGTGGAAACCACCCGCATCGTCGACGGTGAGGTCAGCATGCACCGGGCCGGGCGCGGCACGCGGCATTTCTCGCTGGATCGCGCGCCGCCGCTCAAGGCGCTGCTCGATAGCCTGGTCGCGGTGCTGTCGGGCGATCGCGCGCGCTTGTCGAAGGTGTTCACGCCGCGACTGGACGAAGACGGCGGCGGTCAGGGCTGGACCCTGACGCTAAAGCCGAAATCGCCGCGTCTGGCGCGCAGCCTCGCGCACATCCGCCTGGACGGCGACGATCGGGGGCTGCGTTGCATGCTGATCACCGAGGCCAACGGCACGCTGAGCGTCGATCTGCTCGGCCCGCTGGCCGCGCGCATGCCGACGCAGCCGACCCGCGCCAACCTGACGGCGCTGTGCCGGCATGCCGAATAGTTCCCTGCGCGCACGCGTCGCGCTGCTGAGCGTCTGGCTGCTGGTCCTGGCGCTGCTGGGGCTGTACGTGATGCGTACGCTGCGCGTCAGCACCGATTTGCGCAGCTTCATGCCGCCGCCCGCCACGGCCGACCAGCGGTTGCTGATGGACCAGATCGGCAGCGGTCCGGGTTCGCGACTGTTGCTGGTCGCCCTTGGTGGCGCCCAGCCGGAGAAGCTCGCCGACCTCAGTCGCGGCCTGGCCGATGCGCTGAAGCAGGATGCGCGCTTCAGTCAGGTCGTCAACGGCGACTTCCGGCCCGACAGCCTGCCGTCCTCGCTGCTGCCCTACCGCTACCTGCTCTCGCCGACGCTGGATACGCATCGTCTCGATGCGGCCTATCTGCACGATCAATTGCAACAGCGGCTGGAGGATCTGGCCTCGCCGGCCGGTGGCCTTCTGGAGACCTGGTTGCCGCGCGATCCGACTCTGGAAGCGCTGAAGCTGGCGCAACGCTGGTCGCCGCCGCATGCACCGACCGTGCGCGACGGCGTGTGGATCGACAAGCAGGGCGAGGCGCTGCTGCTGGTGCAGACTCGCGCCGCCGGTTTCGACCCGGGCGCGCAGCAGGAGGCCATCGCGGCCCTGCGCAAGGCCTTCGACGGGTTGCCGGGGCACGAGGCGGCGACGCTGACGCTGAGCGGGCCGGGCTATTTCAGCGTGGTCATCAACAAACAGACCCGGCATCAGGCCGACTGGATCGGCTACGTCTCCACCATCGGCTTCATCCTGCTGCTGCTGCTGGCCTACCGCAGTCCGAGCGCGCTGGTGCTGGGCGCGCTGCCCATTGCCAGCGGCGCGCTGGCCGGTCTCGCCGCGCTGGTGACCTTCTACCCGCAGGTGCACGGCATCACCCTGGCGTTCGGCTTCACGCTGCTCGGCGTGGCGCAGGAATATCCGATCCGCCTGCTCAGCCACCGCCGCGCCGGTGCGTCGAACCTGCAGAGCGTGCGCGGATTGTGGCCGCTGCTGATGACGGCCATTGCCTCGGCCTGCATCGCCTATCTGGCGTTCTACGCCTCGGGCGTGCCGGGACTGCAGCAACTGGCAGTGTTCACGATCTGCGGTCTGCTCGGCGCGGGCCTGACCACGCGTTACGCGTTGCCGCGCGTGTTGCCGCAGCGCTTCGTTGACGTGGCCGACACGCCCGGTCTGGCGCGCTTCCGCCGGTTCCTCGACAACCTGCCGCGCCCGCGCTGGATTCCCGTGCTGGTCACAGCGGGCGTCGCGGTCATGCTGATCTTCGCGCCCGGCACGTTCTGGCAGAACAATCTGGCCAAACTGACGCCGCTGCCGGCGAAGCTGCTGAAGACCGACGCCCGTCTGCGCGCCGCCCTGGGCGCGCCCGATGTGCGCTACCTGCTGGTGCTGGATGCACCGACGGCGGACGGCGTGCTGGCGCTTTCCGAGCAGGTGCGACCGAAACTGGATGCGCTGGTGAAGCAGGGCGCGCTGGACGGCGTCGAGCTGCCGTCGCGCTATTTGCCGCCGCGGGCGGTGCAGCGTGCGCGGCAGCGGAAGCTGCCCGATCACGACGCGCTGGTGGCCGCGTTGAAGCAGGCCACCGCCGGCATGCCGTTCCGCGAGGATGTTTTCGCGCCGTTTGTGCGCGATGTGGACAAGGCCCGCGCACTGCCGCTGCTGACGCCGGCGATGTTCGAGCGTTCGCCGCTGGGTCAGCGGCTGGCTTCGATGCTGGTGAGGCGTGGCGGCAACCCGCAGGTCCGGGGGCAGGGTGCCAGCGGAACGCCTGTCACGGCGTCATCCACGTCCTGGGTCGGCCTGGCCACGCTGAGCGGCGTGCACGATCCGGCGGCGCTGGCCGCATTGTCGGCGCAGACCGACGGCAAGGTACGCCTGCTGGACATCAAGCAGGCTTCGGAGTCGCTGGTTGCCGCCTACCGCTCGCGCATCCTGAAGGCGCTGGGCGTGGCGATCCTGTTGCTGATCGTCACCGTCAGCGTGGCTCTGCGCAGTCTGCGTCGTGCCTGGCACGTGCTGGGTCCGATGACGCTGGCGACGTTCCTGGTGCTGGCGGTCGAGCGCATGGCCGGCATCGAGATTTCCCTGTTCCATCTGGTCGCGCTGATTCTCGCCGCTGGCCTGGGTCTGCACTATGCGCTGTTCTTCGAGCGCGAGACCGGCGATCCGGCGGAACAGCGACGCACCCTGCATGCGACGGTGGTCTGCGTGCTCTCGGCGCTGCTGGTGTTCGGCATGCTGGCGTGGTCGTCGATTCCGGTGCTGCGCGCCATCGGCCTGACCGTGAGTCTGGGCGTGGCCTTCCATTTCTGCCTGTCGATCCTGATGGCGCCGCATGCGGAGAGCGACCGTGCTGCCGAAGAGTGACTGGGCGCACCTGATCCCGCACGCCGGCGGTATGTGCCTGCTGGACGCGGTCGAGGCCTGGGATGACACCGCCATCCACGCGTGCAGCGAGGGACATCGCGATCCCGCGAACCCGCTACGCCGGGACGGTCGCCTGCATGCGCTGCATCTGGCTGAATACGGCGCGCAGGCCGCTGCCGTGCACGGCGCGCTGCGGGCACGCGAGGCCGGCGTCGGTGCGCCGCGTCCGGGCATGCTGGTGGCGTTGCGCGATGTGCGCCTGGCGTGCGAATACGTCGATGATCTGCCCGGTGCGCTGCAGGTTCACGCCGAGTGCCTGTATGCCGACGACGCGGGCACCCAGTACGCCTTCCGCATCGAGCACGACGGCGTGCTGCTGGCGCAGGGGCGCTGCGCCGTGATCCACGGCGGCGATGACTTGGCTCCTTCCGCGGGCTGAAAACGTGCCGCACCGGCACGCTTGCTAGACTTTCCCTCTTTGCATTCGGAGCGTTCGGTATGAAGGCATCCAGCGACCCGCGTCGCGCCCTGGTCAGTGGCGGCAGCGGCGACATTGGCGCGGCGATCTGCAAGGCGCTGGCCGCCGCCGGCCAGCATGTGATCGTGCACGCCAACACGCGCATCGAGCGCGCGCAGGAAGTCGTCGAGACGATCCGGGCCGAGGGAGGCAGTGCCGAGGCGGTGGCGTTCGATGTCGCCGATGCACAGGCCAGCGCGGCCGCGCTGGAGGCGCTGCTCGAGACCGGGCCGATCCATTGCGCGGTCAGCAACGCCGGCATCCATGACGACGCGCCGATGGCGGGCATGCAGGAAGCGCAGTGGAAGCGGGTGATCGACGTCTCGCTGCACGGCTTCTTCCATCTGGTGCAGCCGCTGCTGCTGCCGATGGCGCGCGCGCGTTTTGGTCGCGTGGTGGCGATCGGGTCGGTGGCCGGTGTGCTCGGCAATCGCGGTCAGACCAACTATGCGGCGGCCAAGGCCGGCCTGCACGGAGCGGTGAAATCGCTGGCGCGCGAGATGGCCTCGCGCGGCATCACCGCGAACGTGGTTGCGCCGGGGCTGATCGCCGGGCGCATGACCGAAACCCTGTTCGCACCGGAGCAGATCAAGGCGATGGTGCCGGCCGGGCGCATCGGCGCGCCGGAGGATGTCGCCGCGCTGGTCGCCTTTCTGTGCTCGGAATCGGCCGGCTACGTCAACGGACAGGTGATCGGCGTCAATGGCGGGATGGGTTGATGCGGGCTCTGCAATGATCCGACATACTCATTCGATGGGTGAGCTGCATCAATGAGGGGGGGGCATGCGCTTAGTGACGTCGCTTTTACTTTTGTCATTCACGGGCCTGATGTTGGCTTCGTGCACGTCGGTACAGGTCAGGCCGCTAGTAACTAAAGACAAGGTGGATTTGATCTGCATTCAACGAAATCCCGCAGTCAAAGTGGATGACTTTGTCATGGTCCTGCAGCGGCATATCGATGCGCACGGCATCGCGAGTCGCGTGTTCGATGGCACGAAGCCCGATGATTGTCATTATGTCCTGACGTATACAGCTCGCCGTTCATGGGACTTTTCGCCGTACCTCTCTGTCGCCCACTTGTGGCTGCAAAAAGATGGACGTGGAGTGGCCTCTGCCGACTATCATTTGCGTGGCAAGGGCGGGTTGGCGTTGACCAAATGGCAAGGCACGGAGGCCAAGATAGGCCCCGTCATCGACAAGCTGTTAGCGGGTCAGAATTGAGCTGATTGAACGCCTCAGGCCGCCGCGGCGAACAGCGGTGGTCGCTGCCGTCCGGACAGCGGCGCCTGCAGCGCCGGGTCGCTGCCGGTGGCCTGCAGCACGATGGCGTCGGCCAGCGCTTCGAGTAGATCGACGTGGGTGCGCAGGCGCGCGACGGTGGCGTCGCGGTCCAGTTCGTCGTGCAGGTGGCCATTGAGGTCGGCGAACCAGCGCAGTTCGTATTGATCGAGCATGGCGCGCGGGTTGCGGTTGGCGCTGGCGGCGTGCCAGCGCAGGAACAGGTCCTGCATGCGCAGGTTCAGCGCCTGCGCGCGTTCCAGGTCGGCGCGCACGCGCCCCAGCAGTTCCAGGTCGGTCAGGCCTTTCTGGAACACCAGCGGACACAGCACGCCCCAGTAGTAGCTGTAGTCCCAGGTCACCTTCACCGGCAGCACCTCGGCATCGCCCAGCAGCGCGTACTGCTTGCGGAACAGCGGCAGGCTGTTGGCGTAGAACGACTGGTACAGCTGGTCGTACATGGTGGCGTGCGGCGCCAGGTTGCGGCCGGCGCGGTCCTGGCCGATCAGCGCGGAGATGTAGGTGTTGCCGATGGCGATGAAGTCGCTGCCGGGCGAGTAGAACGGATCAAGAAACGCGCCGGCCTCGCCGGTCAGCGCCCAGCGGTCGGCGGAGAATAGCTGTGCGCAGCCGTAGGAATAGTCGCGCAGGAAGCTGAAATCGAGCAGCGCGTCGCGGCGTTCGGCCACGGCCCGCGCCAGCGCCGGTTGGCGCTGCCCCAGCCACTGCACGGTGCGGTCGAAGTCGCGCATCGATTCCAGCGGATGCATGCCGGCGTCGGCGACGATGCCGACTGAGTGCGCGCCCGAGGACAGCGGGATCAGCCAAGACCAGTAGCCGGGGCCGACCAGATGATTGGTCGAGCGCCAGCGTTCCGGCGGCGAGCAGCGGTCGCTCCAGTCGGCGTCGGCACACCAGCCGTCGATGTCGATGCGGTCGTCGAGACGGAACCACACCGCGTTGCCGCGGTGGCCGTTGTCGCGGGTCAGCTTGAAATGACGGCGCAGCAGGCCGGCGCGTCCGGATGCGTCCAGCACCCAGCGCGTCTGCCGCGTGTGCTGTCCGTCCTCGTCGCGGTAGCGCACGGTGTGCCGCGCGCCGTGTTCGCCCATGCTCAGGCCGCTGATGGTGGTGCCGTCGCGTACGTCGATGCCGCGCCGGCGCGCCTCGTCGGTGAGGAAGTTTTCCAGAATGCCGCGATCGATCTGGTAGCTCGGCGTCGGCAGCACCTTGCTGACGCCCAGTTCGGTGACGTTCTCCAGGTCGTCGCGGCCATCGGAGAAGAAGAAGCGGAAGCCGAACTTGCGGATGTGGTCGTGTTCGAGGTGTTCGCGCAGCCCGAGCGTCTCGGCGAAGTAGTGCGCGCCGATCTCGACCGTGGATTCGCCGACCTTGTGCGCGGCGGCAGGCAGCGGATGCCGGCGGCGCTCGATGACCAGGATGTCCAGATCCGGATGATCGGCGCGCAGGTGCAGCGCCAGGGTCAGTCCGGCCAGACCGCCGCCCAGGATGATTGCGTCGTGCGTGGTGGTGCTCGCCATGCGTTCCTTCCTCGCCGAAGCTCGTGTTTCGATGATGCCCGAAGTGCTCGGGCCGCGTCATCCGCTGTTGCGGGATTCGTGCGCGGGTCGAGGGTGCGCGGACAGTGCCGCGCGCGTCTGCCGGGGCAGGGTTACGGATCGACGATCAACGGTTGCTGGTTTCGGATCTGGCGCAGGTGGTCGCGCATCAGGCCGGCGCGCAGGATGCGCCAGACCACCCGCGCGGTGATGCGTGAAAAGTCCCGCACCGGCCGGAAGTGGCTCAGGCGCATGTCGCCCTGGTAGCGCGATTCGATCGGCACCGAGGCCACGCGCACGTCACGTTGCAGCGCGGCCTCGATCAGGATGTCGGTCTCGAAGGCGAAACCGCCACTCTTGATGTCGGCCAGTTCCAGCGCTGCGCGCGGGTAGTAGCGCTGGCCGCACTGGGTATCGATCAGGCGCTGCCCGGCGGCCCAGGAAATGCCCCAGTCGGCGAAGTCGTTGGCGCGGCGGCGGTAGTTTGGCTGGCGTTCGCGATGGCGGATGCGCGCGCCGCTGATGATGTGGTTCGGGTAGCGCTGCGCCGCCGCCAGCAGACGGGGGATGTCATCGGCCACGTGTTGGCCGTCGCCGTCCATGCTGATGACCGCCGAATAGCCGTGTTCGAGCGCGGCGCGGAAACCGGTGCGCAGCGCTTCGCCCTTGCCGCGCCGTTCGGGGTGGCGGATCAGCGTCACCGGGAGCCTGGACACGATCTCCGGCGTGCCGTCGTCGGAACCGTCGTCGACCACCATCACCGGCAGGTTCAGCGCCAGCACCGATTCGATCACGCCGCGGATGGCGAGCGCCTCGTTGAGGCAGGGAATCAGCACGCAGCAGGCAGCGGGTTCGGTCATGGTCTCGGGGACGGCGCTCACGCGGGAACATCCGTTTCGATGTGCAGGGTCAGCCCGTCGCCCGCCGCAATGCATGTGCTGCCGGGGCGCGGTGTGGCCAGGGCTTCCAGCAGCGTCAGTGCATCGCCGCAGGCGTTCTCCCGCGCCAGGCGGCGCAGGTGCGGGTCCGAGGGCGGTTGTTGCGGCTGGCTCGATGCATGCAATCGCAGGCGCAGGGCAGCGCGCGCATGCGTTCCGCGCTCGGGGCTGAGCACCAGGGCGCAGCCGAACGGCACGTGCGTGCTCAGCATTTCCACCAGCGGACCCTTGCCGGGCACATCGAAAGCGGACAGCAGCACCGGCTCGTTCTCGCTTACGGCCAGCGTGGCCGCTTCCAGCAGGCCCGCGCCGAAACTGGCCTCGCTGGCGCACACCGCGTTGGAGCTGCGATGGCAGCCAGTGGCGATGGTCCAGTAGCCGGCGGCGGCGTTGTGTACGGAATTGTGGAAACGCGTCGGTGACATGTCCAGTGGCGTATCGGCCAGGGTCGCGCACATGTAGTCCATGATGATGGCATCGCCGTGCGCCGAGGCGAACACGCTGGACAGGTGCGCGGCGTCGCGCTCGCTCATCGCCACGGCTTGCGTGGCGGTCTCGACGGCCAGGCGCACGCTGTCCGGTGCGCGGCGTCGTTCGGCGGGCGGCAGCAAGCTGGCGGCCGGTCGCGCCGGGGCGTCCTCGGTGGCAGGCTGGCCGTCCAGGTGGGCAAGGAAGTGATTCCAGTCGGGCAGGCCGGGTGTCCAGATGCCGATGCCTTCCACCCACAGATTCAGATCGCCGTTCATGCGGCCTCCTCCGCGCGCACGAACGCCAGGCAGGCGTTGTTGCCGCCGAAGCCGAAGGAATTGCTCAGCGCCACACGCACGTTACGCGCACGCGTTTCCGGCTGCAGGCGGTCTTCGCACAGCGGGTCGGGCGTGTCGCAGCCCAGGTTGCCTGGCAGCAGGCCGCGTTCGAGCGCGAGCAGGGCGATGCTGGCTTCCAGCGCGCCGGCCGCGCCGAGGGTGTGGCCGGTGTAGCCCTTGGTCGAGCTGCTGCGCGTGGTCTCGGGGAACAGGCGGGCGATGAGCGCTGCCTCGACCTCGTCGTTCTTGCGCGTCGAAGTGCCGTGTAGATTGATGTAGTCGACCTGTTCGGGACGCAGCCCGGCGCGCGCCAGCGCATCGCGCATCGCCCGTTCGGCGCCGAGCCCTTCCGGGTGCGGCGTGGACATGTGGTGCGCGTCGCTGGACTCGCCGTAGCCGGCCAGTCGCGTGGCGTCCGGCGCTCGCTCGGCGCGCTCCAGCAGGGCGAAACCGGCGGCCTCGCCGATGGAAATGCCGTCGCGCTCGACATCGAACGGTCGGCAGGCCTGCTGCGAGACCAGTCCCAGCGAATTGAAGCCGAACAGCACGCTGTCGCACAGCGTGTCGGTGCCGCCGACCACGGCCGCATCGATCAGGTCCGCCTGCATCATGCGCGCGGCCATGGCGTAGACCTTGGCGCTGGACGAGCACGCCGTGGACACGGTCAGGCACGGGCCGGACAGCTCCAGCGCGGTCCGGGCGAACGCGCTCAGCGAGTGCAGGCAGTGGATGATCGGACGGCGCACTTCGGCGGGCAGGCGGCCGTCGACGTCGAGATGGCGATAGCCCTGTTCGGTGCTGGCGATGCTGCCGGTGGAGGTGCCCAGCAGCACGGCGATACGGTCGCTGCCGTAGCGCGACGCGGCACGGTGCACCGCATCCATGAAGCGGTCCTGCTGCAGGCCCATCCACGCCAGGCGGTTGTTGCGGCATTCCCACTCGTTCAGTGTCGCGGGCAGCGTCGCGGCTTCCAGTCCGGCCACGCGACCGATCCAGCAATCGAGCGGCGCGCTGCTGAAATTGTTGTGCGCCAGCCCGCCGCGCATGCGGCGCAGCGCGTCCTCGTGGGCGTCCAGTCCGCGTCCGAGCGCGGAGGTGGCGGTGTGGGCGCTGACGGCCAGCGCGGGCATCGTGTCGGGCATCCGGTGCAGGGTAGCTTTTCCCGGCTGAATTTTCTCGTGCCGTGTGACCGGGGCGGCGATTCGGCCGCGCATGCGTGGTCCCGGCGCTCAATCCCTGTGACGATGGGGTAGGCTGCCCATTTCCCGATCAGCCGAAGCCTTCATGAGCGACCCCCTGGCCCCCCTGCGACGCGGTCCCTGGCGCTATCTGCGCGATGCCGACGTGCTGCATTCCCTGTGCGTGGCGCTCCTGGTGATGGTGCTCAGCGGCGGGCTGGTCTGGCTGGCCTATCTGATCCACGTCTGGCGCACGGCGGCGCGCAGTCCATTGAAACCCGATCGTGCGCGCGTGTTGCTGATCTTCGGCCGCAAGCTGGAAGGCGAGCGCCCGGAACAGGACTACATCCACCGCCTGCAGCGCGGCCTGACCCTGGCACGCGAGGCCGACATCGAACGCGTGCTGCTGCTCGGCGGCAACAGCGGCAGTCGCATCACGGAAGCCCGCGCCGGCGCCGATTGGCTGCACGCGGCCGATTTCCCGAGCGACGTGCCGATGGAACTGGAACAGGCGTCCACCGACTCCCTCGAAAACCTGCGCCACGCGCGCGAACTGCTCGGACACGACGAACGTCCGCCGGTCGCCCTCGTCACCAGCCGTTACCATCTGGCCCGCTGCCTGCTGCTGGCCCGCCGCCTCGGATTCGACGCCCAGCCCATCGCCGCGGAAGATCGCCTGCCCGGCCACGCACGCTACCGCCTGCGCATGGTGCTGGAATCGGGCTACTTGATGTGGATCGACATCGGCCTGCGCTGGGCGCACCTGATCGGGCACGAGCGCATGGCGGCGAGGATTCGTTAGGAATTGCAGCTGATGTGTGTCTATGACGCGATCGGCGGGCAGTTCTGATTGCTTGATGGTTGTGAGCTGAAACGGTCACGCTTCAGCTCGCATGTCGTTGTCCAAGACTGCTGCAGATCCGGCAGCCGAGCGTAAAAGCGATGAGGCAAGCGTGTGCATCACTTCACGAAAACTATACGCCTGCAAGCGTAGCTTCAGAGTGAGGATGGTCGGGGCAAACCACTGCCTTGATCTACGCGTTATCCGATGGTCGTGGGCATTTCTCAGCAAGTGCAAGAATCCAAGGAACAGGGGCTTTAAGTGCAAAGACTGCACATGATCAGTAGGCGTGCCGCGTATCTTCGTGCTTGCGCGCCGTGTTGCAGCACATCGCGCTGGCGTCAGTTCTGTCTTTCAAGTCTTCGGAACACCAAGTTGGAGCAGCCATTCTGGTTGCGAGTGTGGCTCGTCGGAATGTCGGGTAAAAGTCGCGCGAAGTCCGTGAAGACGCAGGTCGTCATCGGTAGGCGTCGGCCACTTCGTGCTGTCCAACAGCAATTGTGTGTCGATGGTCAGCGCAACTGCGTCTGATGGTGTGTTGCGCCCAGCTTTTGATTGCGTATGCATCGGAGGGCAAAGCGCTCATTTATTTTGTGGGTTATTAGGCGGCTGGATGATGGACGAATGGAGTTCGGTGAAATGAAAAAGGTGGCGTCTCAGATTCTTCTCTTATTCATGTTGTTGCTTGCTTCGGGCGCTTTTTCAAGCGCCTTTGCATTGCCGCCGCCGCCATATGCGCAGACGACTTATAACAGCAGGGCGGCCGCGAAAGCTGCGTGCGAAGGTGATAAGGCATGGAATAAAGAAGATATCGAATCGATATCTCCATATTGGCACGTGACTGATCAGGTGTGTGTCGAAAAGGGTGTTCCATATAATGATCTAAATAAGCAGTTTTATATACATGCATATGTGCATGAGGGGCCTTACGCTGATGGGGCTCAAGCGGATATAACATACGATAACCTTGGGTTTTATTATCAAATAATTTTTTACTGCGGTGATTCAAATATACCGACCGGAGCGCCATGTGTTCCGTATAAGACAGTCAAGGCTTTGGGGTGTGGCTGTAATAAGTCGTCCAATTCGCTGCTGTCGGGCAATCCAATAAATATTGCGACCGGCGGCAAATTTGAGGAGCATATTGATTATTCGGTGGGTGATCTATCGTTTGTCCGTTATTACAACAGTGGTGTAAATGTACGAAGCGCACATACGGGTATTGCGTGGCTGAATACCTATGATCGAAGCATCGCTTACTCGCAAACCTCCACGCCTACTTCGGTAACCGTCCAGCGCCCGGATGGGCGCGAGCTCGCATACACCAAATCTAATGGTGCGTGGATCAGTGATACGGATGTTTCGGATGTCTTGACAGAGAATCAAAATGCCGATGGAACGGTCGCATCCTGGCGGCTTTACGTCGCTGCAACACATCTCTACGAGAACTATTCGGCAACGGGAGAATGGCAATCCATCAGCGATGGCAGTCATGTTCTCGTCACCGCGGTCCGTACGGACGGAAGCCAGCTTTCGTCAAGCGGTGTCGTGCTTCAGAAGGGGCTTTTGTGGAAAGTTGTCGATGCGTATGGACGAGCGCTGACCTTCGGGTACGACGATCAGTATCGGATCACGTCTGTGACTTTGCCGGATGAGCGGCAGATAACCTATGGATACAGCGCCTCGGACTATCTGAATAGCGTCACCTATCCCGATCAGACTTCACGGGAATATCTCTACGACGAACCTGCCTACAGCTCCGCAGGCTCCAACCAAGGCAAGCTTACCGGCATCGTTGACGAAAATGGACGTCGCTTCGCCACCTTCGGCTACCAGTCTGATGGACGAGCGATCTCGACGCAGCATGCGGGTGGTGCTGGATTGACCTCCATGAGCTACACCACGGACGGAACGAGTGCGACGGTAACCTATCCGTTGGGTCATCAGTCCACTGCGACTTTCATCGAGCCGCAAGGAAGCCCCAACATCAGTGCCGTGAGTGCGTTATGCGGTATCGGCTGTGGTCAGCAATTCAGCAACGAAACGCTCGATAGCAATGGATATCCGGCATCGACAGCTGACTTCAATGGGAATGTAACGGCGACCAGCTATGACGCATCGGGTCTGAAGACTCAAGAGATCGATGCACAGGGAACACCTGACCAGCGCACGGCCAGCACCACATGGGACACCGCGCTGCGCCTGCCCTTGCACCGCACGGTCACCAACGCCAGCGGCACGACGGTTTCGGACACGGCCTGGGTCTACAACACCCGCGGCCAGGTCCTGGCCAAGTGCGACATCGACGACGCCCAGGCCAGCAGCTACACCTGCGCCGCCACCGGCACGCCCCCGGCCGGCGTGCGCCGCTGGACCTACACCTACTGCGATGCCGTCGACACCACGCAATGCCCGCTGGTGGGGCTGGTCCTCACGGCCACGGGTCCACGCACGGATCTGACGCAGACCACCACCTACAGCTACTACATGGACAGCGCCACGACCGGCTGCGGCACGCCGGGCGGTGCCTGCCACCAGCCGGGCGACCTGCACACCGTCACCGATGCGCTGGGCCACGTCACGACCATCGACTCCTACGATGCCGACGGCCGCGTCACCCGCACCACCGATCCCAACGGCGTGCACACGGACCTGACCTACACCCCGCGTGGCTGGCTGGCCTCACGCAGCGTGGGCGGTGCGACCACCAGTTTCACGTACACGCCCTACGGCGCCGTGGCCTCGGTCACCGATCCGGACGGTGTCACCACGAGCTACACCTACGACGACGCCCATCGCCTGACCGACATCACCGACGCGCAGGGCAATTCCATCCACTACACCCTGGACGCGGCGGGCAACAAGACGAAAGAGCAGGTACTCGACAGCAGCGGTACGGTCCTGCGCACCACCTCGCGCACGTTCAACACGCTGGGTGAACTCACCTCCGTCGTCGATGGCCTGAACAACACGGTCTTCAACGCCGGATTCACGGACAGCTACGACGCGAATGGCAACCTGGTGCACAGCGCCAACGCGCTCGGCACCGAAAAGGAAATGGGCTACGACGCGCTGAACCGCCTGGTCAGCGTGATTCGCGACTACAACGGCACCAACACGGACACCGCTAACACGCAGAGCACCATGGCCTACGACGCCATGGATCGCGTCACCGGCGTCACCGATCCGGACAACCTGTCCACGATCTACACCTATGACGGCCTCGGCGACCGCACCAGCCTGCAGAGCCCGGACACCGGCACCAGCACCGACACCTTTGATGCCGCCGGCAACCGCCTCACGCACACGGACGCCAAGGGGCAGGTCAGCACGTCCACTTACGACGCACTGAACCGTCTCGCCACCCAGCAGTACACCGACAGCACGCTGGACGTGGCCTACCACTACGACGAGGCCGACAGCGTGACCGGCTGCAGCGGTTCGTATCCGGTCGGTCGCCTGACGCGCATCGTCAAGGGCGACACCACCACGACCTACTGCTACGACGCGCACGGCAACGTCACGAAGAAGACGCAGAACCAGAACGGCACCGTGGCGACCGTCGCCTACGGCTATTCCGGCGGCGACCGTCTGCAGAGCGTGACCTACCCGGACGGCACCGAGGCCGACTACGCCTACGACAGTGACGGAAGGATGCAGTCGCTCAGCCTGATCCCGCCCGACCACACGTCGGCCACGGCCATCGCCGCGGTCAGCAGCGTCAGCTACCTGCCGTTCGGCCCGATCGAAAGCTACACCCTGGGCAACGGCCAGACGATCACGCGCAGCTACGACGCCGACTACCGTCTGACCGACCTCACCAGCCCACTGCTTAACCTGCACTACGCGCGCGACGCGCTGGGCAACATCACCGCGATGGGCGATGCGCCGGGCACGAACCCGGCCAACGAGAGCTACAGCTACGATCCACTGCAGCGCCTGACCGCCGTCACCGAAAGCGACGGCAGCACGCTGGAGAGCTACACCTACAACAAGACTGGCGATCGCCTGAGCAAGACCGGCAGCGGCCAGGCGACGGGCGCGTACAGCTACGCCGCGAACACGCATCACCTGATCGAGGTCGGCACGGCGCCATACAGCGTGGACGCGGACGGCGAAACCACGTCGATGCAGCGCGCGGGAACGACCTACAGCTTCACCTACAACGCCCGCCAGCGCATGGCGACGGCGCAGCAAGGCACGGGCACGCCGGTGGCCTACAACTACAACGCCTTGGGCGAGCGCATTCGCAAAACGGCGAACGCGACCGTCACCGACCGTTTCCAGTACGACGAAGCCAGCCATCTGCTGAGCCGCAGCCGGGCCGACGGCACGCGCGACTACATCTGGCTGGGCACTCTGCCCGTGGCTTTGGTGGATGAACCGGCCGCAAACGGCGCCAGCACGGAAAGCTACGTCGTCGCCGACGACCTGGGCAGCCCGCGCGTGGTGACGGATGCGAGCGGCAACCCGATCTGGAACTGGGCCAGGCGGGGCAATCCGTTCGGGGAGCAGCAGCCGACGAGTGGGTCGGGATTTGTGTTCAACCTGCGCTTCCCGGGGCAGTATTACGACTCGGAGACCGGTCTTGCGTACAACCTGAACCGCACATATGAAGCGATTACTGGACGCTACGTACAGGATGATCCGTTGGGGCTGGCGGGTGGATTCGATATGTATGCTTATGTTGGATCTGGCCCGATCAACGGCTACGATTCAATGGGGCTGCAAGAAGGCGATCCCGATGCTGATGCTGAGACGAATGATCCATGGGCCATATGGGATGACCCCTTAAGGCGTCCTTTGCGAGAAATTATTCCGGAGTCTTCTCCAAATTGGAGGCCGCCGCCTGGATACCTGAGGCTTGATTTTGGCGAATGTTCAAATCCGGGTGTTACACCGGATCCAGACAATTCGCCTCGTCTCTGGCGAATCGGTGATGGTATCTACGCTCGTACAGCCCGTGGTAATGAGCCTTCATGGTCAACTGTGCGTGCACGGACTTGGAAAAGTTTGGCGGCCATGCCTGGCGCAGAAGATTGGTGGGGCGCAGAAAATATTGAGCGAATGAGGAGAGGTAGGGCTCCGCAGCGTTATAACCTTGATAAAGGGGGTATGGAGTCTATGGAATTGAGTCATGAGCCAGTGCCGGCCCGTGAGGGCGGGAGGTATTTTGTTCCTCGTTGGCCGCAAGATCATGCGGCTATTGATCCGTACCGTTACGTGAATTACTAAACCATGAATAGCACGCTTGCTTCAAAATTTCAGAAATCAAAAGGCTCTCCCGTGGATGTGGGAGGAGTTACTGCATACCCCATATACGAAGTGATTGTTGGTGAGGGTGAGCAAGATTTTTTATTTCGACGTATAAATTCAAAACTTAACCCTGTTCAGGGGTTAAGGTTGAAAATTGAAAATGGCGTCATTGAAATAAATGGAGAGAAGGGGGGCGAATTTATTTTGTGGTCGGATAATAGTCCTAAACTAATTAAGGTTAAAATCATTCCTAAAAAAAATTGTAAGCTAAAATTTTGGAATGTATGGCGTATGGGTGGGTTAATTCAGGCGTGGGTTGGGAATGCTGGAATGACAATAAATAAATGTCAAAAATCTGTTGTTTTGGGCTGCAGCGATGGCGTAGGTGTCGTGGATTTCAGCGATTTTGTTATAGAGATGGAAGGCGAGATTTTCTGAACAAAATAAGGATCGGATTCATTTCTCTCAATGAGTTGGGCGGCAAACTAAATCAGATGCTCGACAGTACCGGCACAGCCCTGCGCACGACCTCGCGCACCTTCAACACGCTGGGCGAGCTGACGTCCGTGGTCGACGGCCTGAACCACACCGTGTTCAACGCCGGCTTCAGCGACAGCTACGACGCCGACGGCAACCTGGTGCACAGCGCCAACGCGCTGGGCATCGAGAAGGAGATGGGCTACGACGCGCTGAACCGCCTGGTCAGCGTGATCCGCAACTACAACGGCACCGATACCGACACCGCCAACACGCAGAGCACCATGGCCTACGACGCCATGGATCGTGTCACCGGCGTCACCGATCCGAAAATGGTGTCAGGGACCGTTTTTGTAAATGAGTAAATTAAAGGGCGTGAAAGTAAATGACTTTGGGTCGGATGGAATTGATATTCAAGCTGCAATGATCCGACATGCGAAAGATCATCCAGATCGGGTCACTCGTCCGCAGTATATTTTATGGAATGGAAAAGCTGTTCGAGCTGGTTTTGAAATTATCGCTCCCAAGGAAGGTCGGTTTCGGCTCGAGTTTATCTCTGCGCCAAGAGAACCCTCTCAAGGTGTGGATGTAAAGATAGAGGATGGTGCAATCGCATTGCCTGGGGGCGGATTCGTAAATACACTTCGGACATGGCACGAACCATCTTATGAGGATTTTATTGAATATTCGTATAAATCTAATGATGGAGTTATAAAATTATGGAACGTATATCATAGAAGCTGGCCCGATGGGCGAATGACAGAAGAGAAATGGACGGGGAATGCTGGTTTCCTCGTCGAGGAGGATGGTAAGGATTGCTGGTTATTCCGGTGTAGTGATGGATTGTCTTCGCCGCCTGACTTTACTCAGCTCATATTCCGATTTTCCATTTGCAAGTAGCTTCGTAAGCAGGGAAAGCAGGGAAGGCAGGGTGGGAAAACAGGTGTCACCATTTCGCCGCCCCCATCAATAGAACCATAAACGCCTGTCTCCCCGCTGTCGGGGAGATCGGTGCCACGTCGAATAACAGTTCCAGGTTCACTTATGAATAAGGCCGCCCGAGGGCGGCCTTATTCATGTTCCGATGCGACGAAGGGCTAATGTGCCCCACCACCCGCAGGCTTCCCGCCCTTCGCTCCGAACGGCGGCTTGGCAAACCAGATCACGGCGATCAGGGCGATGAAGATCCAGCCCAGCACGTGGAAGACTTCGTTGAAGGAGATCTGGAAGCTCTGCTGCGTGATCATGCCGTTGATGATGCGGCCGCCGAGTTCGGGGTTGCCGTGGCCGAGGGCCTGCATGGCTTCGCGCGTCTGCGGGTTGTAGGCGGTGATGTGTTCGGTCAGCTGGGCGTGGTGATCCACCGCGCGGCGGGTCCAGGCGAGGGTGGTGAGGGAGGCCGCGAAGCTGCCGCCGAGGGTGCGCAGGAAGGTGGCCAGGCCGGAGCCGGCGGCGATCTCGTTCTGCTTGAGGTCCGACAGCAGGATGGTCAGCACCGGCATGAAGAACAGAGTAAAACGGTGTCAGGGACCGTTTTGCAATAATTATGTGAAAAGAAGTTTGAGGGAGGCGTCTGCATATATAGAGAAGTTTCCTGAAACCCCGGGCAAGGATCGGTTGTTTGTGCTTGTAATTGGATAAGAGCGATTAACGGCTCCAAATTCACTTATGAATAAGGCCGCCCGAGGGCGGCCTTCGTATGTTGTGCATGCTTGCCTAGCAGAGGGCCTTAGTGCGCCCCGCCACCCGCAGGCTTCCCGCCCTTCGCTCCGAATGGCGGCTTGGCGAACCAGATCACGGCGATCAGGGCGATGAAGATCCAGCCCAGTACGTGGAAGACCTCGTTGAAGGAAATCTGGAAGCTCTGCTGGGTGATCATGCCGTTGATGATGCGGCCGCCGAGTTCGGGGTTGCCGTGGCCGAGGGCCTGCATGGCTTCGCGCGCCTGCGGGTTGTAGGCGGTGATGTGTTCGGTCAGCTGGGCGTGGTGATCCACCGCGCGGCGGGTCCAGGCGAGGGTGGTGAGGGAGGCCGCGAAGCTGCCGCCGAGGGTGCGCAGGAAGGTGGCCAGGCCGGAGCCGGCGGCGATCTCGTTCTGCTTTAGGTCCGACAGCAGGATGGTCAGCACCGGCATGAAGAACAGCGCCACGCCGAGGCCCTGCCACAACTGCACCATCGCCACGCTGCCGAAGTCGACGTCGAGATTGAAGCTCGAACGCATGAAGCAGGTTGCGCCCATGACCAGGAACGAGATGCCGGCGAGAATGCGCAGGTCCATGCGTGTGGCGTACTTGCCGACGAAGAAGGTCAGCAGCACCGGGATCACGCCCAGCGGCGCGGTGGCGTAGCCGGCCCAGGTCGCGGTGTAGCCCAGGTTCTGCTGCAGCCAGAGCGGCACCAGCAGGGCGATGGCGAAGAACGCGGCGTAGGCCAGTACCAGCGCCAGTGTGCCGGCGGCGAAGTTGCGGTGGCGGAACAGTTTCAGGTCGACGATGGGGTCGTCGTCGGTCAGCTCCCAGATCAGGAAGATGGCGAGCGCGATTACCGAGACGATGGTCATCACGATGATGAACGTGGAGTGGAACCAGTCCGCGTCGTTGCCCTTGTCGAGCACGATTTGCAGCGCGCCGACGCCGATGATGAGCGTGATCAGGCCAACGTAGTCGATCTTGGGTCGCTGGGTCTGCTCGACCTTGGCGCGCAGCTGGTTGGCGATCACCACGCTGGCGAAGATGCCGATGGGCACGTTGATGAAAAAGATCCACGGCCATGAATAGCTGTCGGTGATCCAGCCGCCGAGGATCGGTCCGGCGATGGGCGCGACGACGGTGACCATGGCCAGCAGGGCCAGCGCCATGCCGCGTTTTTCCGGTGGATAGACACCGATCAGCAGGCTCTGCGTGATCGGGTACATCGGTCCGGCGACCGCGCCCTGGATGGTGCGGAACAGCAGCAGCATGCCCATGCTCTGCGAGACGCCGCACATGAACGAAGCCAGCGAAAACAGCAGCGTGGACCACACGAAGAGCTTGGTCTCGCCGAAGCGGCGTGTGAGGAAGCCGGTCAGCGGCAGCGAGATGGCCATGCTGACGGCGAACGAGGTGATGACCCAGGTGCTCTGGTCGTTGCTGACGCCGAGGTTGCCGGCGATGGTCGGCAGCGACACGTTGGCGATGGTTGTATCCAGCACCTGCATGAACGTGGCCAGGGACAGGCCGATCGTGGTCAGTGCCAGATTGGGGGGGCGAAAATGCGTTTCCATGGCGGGCATGTCCGGGGATCGGTGAGGGGGCGTCGCGGGCATCAGGCCCGACGGAGACGTGCGTGCGAGTGCACCTTCCCTGTCTCCGGCCGCGCGGGCGGCCGGAGGTTTCCTGTTTCGGTCGGGGCGCTCAGCCGTGCTTGGCGGCGTGTCCCATGTTGCGGTGGATGATCTGCTCGATCAGCGTGTTCGCCGCGTTCATCTGCTTCTGATAGACGTTGGTGGTGAACAGCGGCTTGGTCGGCGCCTGTTTCGGCAGCACGGGGCCGGTCTGGTCGTGCAGGTTCACCGACGCGGTCATCGACAGGCCGATGCGCAGCGGATGCTTGGCCACGTCCTTCGGATCGAGGTCGATGCGCACCGGAATGCGCTGCACGATCTTGATCCAGTTGCCGGTGGCGTTCTGCGCCGGAAGCAGGGAGAACGCGCTGCCGGTACCGATGCCGAGGCTGACGATCTTGCCGTGGAAGGTCACGCCGCTGCCGTAGAGATCCGACTCCAGTTCGACCGGCTGGCCCAGACGCATCTTGCCCAGCTGGGTTTCCTTGAAGTTGGCGTCGACCCAGACCTGGTGCAGCGGCACCACGGCCATCAGCGGCACGCTCGGCTGCACGCGCTGACCGACCTGCACGGTGCGCTTGGCGACGTAGCCGGTGACCGGCGCGACCAGTGTGGTGCGGGCCTTTTCGAGGTAGGCCGCGCGCAGTTTGGCGGCGGCGGCCTTCACGTCCGGTTGCGAGGCAACCACGGTGTCGTCGACCAGCACCTTGCTGCTGTTGTACTGCTGTTCGGACGCGCTCAGCGCGCTGCGGGCGGCGTCCAGCGCGTCGCGGGCGTGGGCCAGTTCCTCGCTGGAGATGGCGCCGGTCTTGGCCAGGCTCTCACGCCGCTTGTAGTCGGCCTTCGCCTTGGCCAGCGCGACCTGCCGCGCCTCCATGTCGGCCTGCGCGCCCTGGACGTTGCTGTACAGGCCGCGAACGTGGCGCACGGTGCGGGCGAGGTTGGCTTCGGCGGCTTCCAGCGCGACTTCGGCGTCGCTCGGGTCCAGCTTGACCAGCACCTGGCCGGCGTGGACCAGGTCGCCGTCGTCGGCGCCGATGCTGACCACGGTGCCGGGTTCGCGCGGCGTGATCTGCACGACGTTGCCGTTGACGTAGGCGTCGTCGGTGTCGGCGTACCAGCGGCCCTCGAAGACATACCACAGCGTCCAGCCGATGGCGGCCAGTACGATGACGATCAGCAGCGCGCGCAGCAGGAAGCCGCGGCGGCCCTTCTTGGGTGCTTCTGCGTTCTTGGTTTCGGCGATGTTCTGCTCGTTGCTCATGGGGTGCCTCGGGAGGAGTCGGTGTTCGCAGCGGTCGCGGTGGGGGAGACGTTGGAGGGATCATCGGCCGGGCGGTAGCCGCCGCCCAGGGCCTCGATCAGCTGTACGGAGAGGTCGACCTGCTCGGCATGCAGCGCGGCGGCGCTCTGCTCGGCCGCCAGCAGCTGACGCTGCACGGTCAGCGCCTGCAGGTAGCTGCCGATGCCGGACTTGTAGCGGTCCATGGCCAGCTTCCAGGCCTCGCGCGCGGCATCCAGGGCGCGCTGCTGCGCGGCGGCCTGCTGCTTGAGCGCCTTGACGCCATCGAGCTTGTCGGCGATGGCGTCGAGCGCGCCGATCAGGGTCTTGTTGTACTGCGCCACAGCCAGATCGCGTGCGGCATCGCGGCCGGCGAGGTTGGCGCGCAGGCGGCCTCCCTCGAAGATCGGCAGGCTCACGGCCGGGGCGACCTGATAGAACCGTGCGGGCAGCTGGAACAGGTTGTCGCCGCCGCCGGCGGCCAGTCCGGCCAGTGCGCCCAGGCTCAGGTTGGGCAGGAAGCGCGTCTTGGCGGACTGGATGTCCTTGCTGGCCGCTTCCACGCGCAGCTTCGCGGCGATCACGTCCGGACGGCGCCCCAGCAACTGGGCCGGCAGCGTCGAGGGCAGCGCTACGGACGCCGGGGACAGCGGCTGCGGGCGTGCGATGTCAAGACCGCGGTCCGGCCCTTTGCCCAGCAGCACGGACAGCGCGTTGCGGGCGGACGTCACGCGACGGTCGGCGGCAGCCAGCTGTTGTTCGGCCGTGGCCTGCTCGGCGGTGGACTGCTGCAGCTGCAGGCGGCTGTCGATGCCGGCCTGCACGCGCTGGTCGGTCAGTTTGCGCACATGGGTGGCGCGTGCGAGCTGCTCGCGGGCCAGGTCCTGTTGCCTGCAGGCATAGCCGAACTGGGCGTAGGCGCGGGCCACGTTCGCCGACAGCTCCAGGCGCGCGGCCTGGGTGTCGATGGCGGCGGCGCGGGCGCGGCCCACGGCGGCTTCCCAGGCGGCGCGTTCGCCGCCCCACAGGTCGATGTCCCAATTGAAGCTGAGGTAGCCGTACTTGATCCAGCTGAAGTGACCGCCGATCGGCGCGGGCACCAGCGTCGAGGGCAGGCGCGCGCCGGCCACACTGGCGCCTGCGTTCAGGGTCGGTTTGGTCGTGGCCTCGGCGGCGCCGGCCTGTGCCTCGGCGGCACGGGCGCGGGCGCGGGCGATGGCCAGGTCCGGGTTGTTCTTCAGCGCTTCGTCGATCAGGCCGTCCAGTTGCTTGTCGCCCAGCGCGGTCCACCAGTCGGTGGCGGGCCAGTCGTGGGAGACGTCGGCATGACCGAGGCTGCGCGAAGCGGCCAGCTGGTCGGCCTGCAGCGTCTTGGCGTCCGAATGCAGGCCACCGGTGCTGGCGCAGCCGGCGAGGACGGCGGTCAGGGCAGCGGTGAGCAGTAGGGGAGTGCGTCGCATGAATTTCATTGCCTGGGCAGAATTTGATTCATTCCGCGGCGCGCAGGGCCGCAAGAACGCGTTCGAGGGAGTCCATCAATTGCGCACGCTCGTCCGGCGAGAGTTCCTGTTGGGCGCGCTCCAGCGTGCGTTCGTGCGCCTTGGCGATGTGTCGCCAGGTGGCCATGCCGGCGTCGGTGACGGCGATGCGCATCGAACGTCGATCCTGTTCATGCGGTTGCCGGCGCACATAGCCCTTGGTTTCCAGCTGATCGATCACGCGGGTCATGGCGCCGGCGTCGTGATCGACGGCGCGGGCCAGTTCGCCGGCGCACATCGGGCCGTCCAGGGCCAGGCGCTTGAGGGCCAGGAACTGGGTGAAGCGCAGGTCCACGCCTTCGGTTTGCAGTTCGGCTTCGAGCGCGCGGACCAGCTCGGTGCGGATCATGCTGATCAGCAGGCCGAAGCTGAGATCGTGCGTTTCGGCTGGGTTCGTGGGCTTTTCCATGCCGCACATAATATAGTCGCATTTATAATTGTCAAGGCAACTATATGGGTGGCAGCTATATGCCGGGTCGCATCGAACGGCACGATGCGAGATGCGGGCTTGCGATGATGGGGACAGGACTTTATATTAGAACTATTGAATATAACGACGGGTCCCGTCGTTCCGCGTATCGTGCGGCAGATTCGGTGGCGAAGTTTCGTCCCGCGTTGCCGTTATCAACAATGAGGAGGCAGGCGCATGAGCAAGCATCCCGAGGTGAAGGCCTTTTTCGATGACCCCAGCAACACGTTCAGCTACGTGGTGTGGGATCCGGACACCTTGCGTGCGGCCATCATCGACAGTGTGCTGGACTACGATCCCGCATCCGGCACGACCCGTTGCGATGGCGCCGACCGCATCATCGCGTTCGTGCGCGAGAAGGGCCTGGAGTGCGAGTGGATCATCGATACCCACGTGCATGCCGATCATCTGTCCGCCGCTCCGTACCTGAAGGAGGCGCTGGGCGGCAAGCTCGGCATCGGCGAGCACATCACCACGGTGCAGAACACTTTCGGCAAGCTGTTCAACGCCGGCACGGCGTTCGCGCGTGACGGCAGCCAGTTCGACCATCTGTTCCGCGACGGCGAGACCTACCGTGTCGGCAACATCGAGGCCGTCGCCATGCACACGCCGGGTCACACGCCGGCCTGCATGACGCATGTGATCGGCGACGCGGCATTCGTGGGCGACACCATCTTCATGCCGGACTACGGCACGGCGCGCTGCGATTTCCCCGGTGGCGATGCGCACACGCTCTACAATTCGATCCAGCGCCTGTTCGCATTGCCGGATGCCACGCGCGTGTTTCTGTGCCACGACTACAAGGCCCCGGGACGCGAGGAATTCGTATACGAGACCAGCATCGGCGAGCAGAAGCGCGCCAATGTGCATGTACACACGGGGGTGTCCGAGGACGCGTTCGTGACCATGCGCGAGGCGCGCGATGCGAAGCTGTCCATGCCGACGCTGATCCTTCCTTCCGTGCAGGTGAACATGCGCGCGGGGCAGCTTCCGCCGGCCGAGGACAACGGTGTGCGTTACCTGAAGATCCCGCTCAACCAGTTTTCCGGTTGAGCGCGGTCGATACGAAATCGTCGGTGTCGAGGCGGATCGCATGAGGGCGATTCGGGCGCGCCGGCGGGGCATCTCTCCGTCGTGGGTGCGACGGTTCATCGAAGACTTGCCGTCCAGCAAGCGAACAGCGGGCGAGCGTGCGACGTCATCCGCGGGTGCAGTGCGCCGTGGACGACGTGAAAAAGGAAACCGAACATGATCCCTTCCGTGGATATCGTTGCCGTGCTCTGCGGCACTCTGGTGGGCTTCTCGCTGGCGCTGATCGGCGGCGGCGGCTCGATTCTGGCCGTGCCGCTGCTGTTGTACGTGGTCGGCGTGCGTGATGCGCATCTGGCCATCGGCACCAGCGCGCTGGCGGTGGCGGTCAATGCCTTCGCCAATCTGATTCCCCACGCGCGAGCCGGTCACGTGCGCTGGAAGGCGGCCTTCGTGTTCGCGCCGGCGGGCGTGGTCGGTGCGGTGCTCGGGTCGAGCATCGGCAAGGTCGTGGACGGTCAGCGACTGCTGTTCCTGTTCGCCCTGCTGATGCTGGTGGTGGCTTTCCTGATGATCCGCGGTCGGCGCAATGGCGCGGGCGGTACCGAGCCGAAGCCGCACATGTATCCGCGTCTGGGCGCCGTGGGTGTCGGCGCGGGCGCGCTGTCGGGATTCTTCGGCATCGGCGGCGGCTTCCTGATCGTGCCCGGTCTGATGTTCGCCAGCGGCATGGAGATCATCTACGCCGTGGGCACGTCCCTGTTTGCGGTGGGCACATTTGGTCTGACTACGGCGATCAACTACGCGGCATCGGGCATGATCGAGTGGGGCGTGGCATTGGAGTTCATTGCCGGAGGCATCCTCGGCGGCTGGCTCGGCGTGCTCGGGGCGAAGCGGCTGGCGCGCACGCGCGGCGCGCTGAATCTGATCTTCGCGGTGGCCATTGTCGCGGTGGCGTGCCTGATGTTGTGGAAGAGCGCCAAGGCCTTCTGAACAGCGCGTGCATCAACGCGGACCGGCTACCACGCTGCAGTGTCCGGACCGCCCTTGAATGGCCCGCGGATGTCGGCGGTGATCCAGCCGCCGTAGTAATCGCCAGGCTGCGCCTCGACCTGCTCCCCATCGACAAAGCAGGCGTCCATGCGGCCCGGATAGAAGGCGAGGTAATGCGCGAGGGTCCGAAAAGCGCGTGATGGCTCCGGGTAGCTCCATGCCGCGTGTTCGGCGATACGGTCGCCGACCTTCACGTTCCAGTAGAACGCCAGCCCCTTGAACTCGCAAAGCGATTGGCCGTGCGTGGGACGTATATGGGCGGCGATGACGTCCTCGGCAGGCAGGTAGTAGGTCGGCGGGTGACTGGTTTCCAGCACACGGTAACCGCGAATGCTGTCGGCGATGACGACACCGGCAAACACGACCTGAAGATGCGCCTGCACCGGCTCGATGCGCGGCGGGCGCGGGTAGTCCCAGACCGATTCGGTCTTCGTGACCGTTGCGGCGGTGGTCTCATCCATGGCGGCTCTCCCGACTTTTCCCTGACGGTGGACACTGCAGTGCCGAGCGATGCGTGCGGCCCTACATGCATCCATACGCGGCCGGCAGTCCCAAGGATGCACGAAAGGCGACGCAAAATGTGATTTGCGTCAACATTATGCAGGCCGCGGCGGGTATCTCGGCGCGTCAGCAACCGTGGGGCGCGGTGCGGATGCCGCCGTGACGCTGGCCGATTTCGGTGAAGGCGCCGGCGATCAGGGCCTCGAGTGCCGCCAGGTCGACCTGGTCGAGGCGGCGGACGTAGAGGCAGGATTTCCCGCGGCGGTGTCTGCCGAGTCGTTCGAGTAGCGCCTCCTGGCCGGGAAAGTCCGCCATCAGATAGATGCTGATTGCATCTTTGCGGGGGGCGAAGCCCGTGGCGAGGAAATCGCCTTCGCGTCCGGACGCGTAGCGGTAGTGATAGCTGCCGAAACCGATCATGCCGGGCCCCCACATCACCGGATCGTGACCGGTGATGCGGCTGAAGATCGCCAGCAGGTCACGACATTCCGCGCGGCGGCGCTCATCCGTCACGGAAGCGAGGAAATCGTCGACCGGGATGTGTGTGGGACGGTTCTTGTTGGTAGTCATCGGGTGGTGCGTTCAGTCGTCCGCGTGCTGGACGAAAAGAAGGATGAGTCCTGCGGTGACGGCATACACGAAGGCGTCTTTGAAGGAGCCGTCGCCGATCTGGGTCTGCCACATCTGGAACCACGCGCCGCCGAGCACGATGAAGCCACCGAACCAGACCACCATCGCCATGCCCGGTCCCAGCACGGCGTATTTTTTGGCGCTGTTGAAGCCGATGGCGGGCTGGCCGCGCGCGGCCCACAGGTCCCATGCTCCCTTCAGCGAGAGCGCACCGACCAGGAATTCACCGCAGAGGATCAGCACGAAGACCAGACTGGCCCACATCGGTCCCGACAGCACCGGTGCAATGTGGTGCGGGTAGATCGCATGGTCCTGCATGCCGATCACATAGGAGATGGCGCCGACGCCTGCATGCCAGTTGGCCAGATTGCCGGCGACGTAGAGCCAGCCCTGCAGGCCGACGAAGGCGACGAGAACGAGCTTCAGATAGCGGATGGCCATGATGCGCTCCTGTGTTGGATCGAACGACGGGAAACCGGACCAAAGTTGCGCGAACCGGAGGTTCGGCAGCCGGCATGCGGCGGCGGTCGAGCCGAGCGATGCATGCCGCGGACATGCCCCGCATCGAGGTATAGAGTGTGTCGTCCGCCGCGGCAAGCGCTGGCCGTTCGGCCATGCGGCCTAGCAAGGAAGTCGGAATCGGTGTGCGGAACAGCCCGCTGTGCGACGGCTCAGCGCGAGTCGGACAGCCGTTTGGTCATGAACACGCTGTTCGGGTCCGGCCGGTAGGCGGCGAACGGCGGGCAGGGCGTGAAGCCGTGACGTGCGTACAGCGCACGCGCGGGCAGGAAGAAATCCATCGAGCCGGTTTCGAGGCTGAGCCGGGTGTAGCCGCGGCGCCGGGCTTCCTGTTCGATGTGCTGCAGCAGCATCGAACCGACGCCCTGTCCGCGGCAGGCTGCGTCGATGCGCATGGACTTGATCTCTCCGTGCTCGGCGTCCAGCGCCTTCAATGCGCCGCAACCGATCAGCCGGCCGTTGCGATGGGCGGTCCAGAAGGTGATGTCCGGTGCGCGCAGGCTGTCCAGATCCAGCGCATGCTTGCTTTCCGGCGGCGACACCGCGCGCATGTCGCGCAGGTGTTCATCGAGGAGGCAAGCCACGTCCGGGCCGAGGCGGGTGTCGATGCGGATATCGGGAAGCATGGTCGGATTGTGCGTGCGAGGGTGTGGAAGAGCATGTCAGGAAGAGCTTGCGGCAAGCCGTTGCTGCAATGCGCCGATCATTTCTTCCTGACGACGGGCGATCTCCAGCAGTTCGGTGAGTTCGGTTTCACGGGTCGCGTTGATCTTTTCATGCACCTGCAGAATTTCCAGCTCGGCGCGGACGTTGACCTCGTAGTCGTTCTTGGCCTGCGCGCGGTCGGCGTCGGCCTGCCGGTTCTGGCTCATCATGATGACCGGCGCCTGCAGCGCAGCCAGGCACGACAGCGCCAGGTTCAGCAGGATGTACGGATACGGATCGAAGGCCTGCTTGTGCAGCACGAAGCTGTTGAAGACCATCCATGCGGCGAGGAAGAACAGGAACAGCAGGATGAAGGTCCAGCTGCCGCCGATCTCGGCGATGCGGTCGGACAGGCGCTCGCCGAAGCTCATGCTCTGATCGAATTCCTTCAGCACGTTGCGCGCGATGTGCTTGCGGCGGATGAAGCGTTCGACGATCTCGCGCTCGTCTGCCGGCAGCTTTTCCAGCTCGGTTTCCATCAATGTGCGCGCGGTCGCCTGTCGGTCGACCCAGGGGCGGGGAATGCGGGGCGTGATGGGCATGGCGGGCTCCAGACGGCGAGGGCAAGCCGGGGAGTCTACTCCGTCCGGCTTCGAGGCCGCGCGCCGTTGGGTGCGTCGCGGCCGCGTGAAGGCAGGTTCAGCCCGTACAGCAGGATGTCCTCGAAGCGCCCGTTCTTGCGCAGGTGCTGCGGCAGGCGGCCTTCCTGTTTCATGCCCAGTTTTTCCATGACCCGTGCCGAGCCTGGATTACGCGCCAGGCAGTGGGCGACGAACCGGCTCAGCCCCCACGCTTCGTGGCCGAACGCGAGAAGGCGCGCGGCGGCTTCGGTGGCGTAGCCCTGGCCCCAGTGCTCGACGCCGATCCAGTAGCCCAGCTCGGCGCGGGCATCCGGGCGGGACATCCCGTTCAGCGAAACCGTGCCGACCAATCGCGCATCGCGGCGCAGTGTCACGGCGAACACGGCGCGAAGGCGGGCAGCGAAGTCGGCCGGGTGCTGTGCGATCCAGGCTTCGGCCGCGCCATCCGGGTACGGATGCGGAATGTGCGCGGTGGTGTCGGCGATGCGCGCGTCGCCGGCCAGTCGCTGCACCGCTTCCGCATCGGCGGCGGCGAACGGGCGAAGCACGAGGCGTTCGGTGGCGAGGGTCGGCTGGCGTGTCATGGGCGGTTCGGCACGTTGCGTCGTTTCATTTGAGCATGTCGGTCATTGGTGCGTCGCATGCCGGGCCAGAAAAAAGAACGGGCCGGGCTCGCATGCGCAAGCCCGGCCCATGCCGTGATTCCGAATCACCCGGGACGTCAGGGTTTGGCGGCCGCCGTGTCCTTGTCCTTCTTGTTCAGCACGAAGCGCGTGAACAGGTCATGGATGCGCGTGTATTCGTCGCGCCAGGAATCGGCGTGGACGAAACCGTGGCGCTCCATCGGATACAGCGAAATCCAGAAGTTGTGCTTGTGCAGTTCGATGAGGCGCTGGTACAGGCGGATCGAGTCGGTCGGCATGACATTGTTGTCGATCAGGCCGTGGCAGATCAGTAGCGGGTCTTGCAGGTTCTGCGCATATTCGATCGGTGAGCTGATCTTGTAGGCCTCGGGATCGAGCTGCGGATCGTTGAGGATGTTCGAGGTGTACTCGTGGTTGTAGCTGGTCCAGTCGGCCGGCGGACGCAGCGCCGCGCCAGCGGCGAACTGGCCGGGTGCGCGCAGCAGCGCCATCTCGGTCATGAAGCCGCCGTAGCTGCCGCCGTAGATGCCCACGCGCTGCGGGTCGGCGTGGTAGTGCTTGACCAGCCAGGCCTTGCCGTCGAGCAGGTCTTCCAGCTCCGGATGGCCCATGTGACGGTAGATCGCCGTGCGCCAGTCGCGGCCGTAGCCTTCCGAGCCGCGGTAGTCCATGTCCAGCACGACGTAGCCTTCCTGCGCCAGCAGGTTGTGGAACATCTGCTCGCGGAAGTAGTACGACCAGCCCTTGGTGACGTCCTGAAGGTAGCCGGCGCCGTGCACGAACAGCACGGCCGGGTGCGGCTTGGAGGCGTCGTAGTCGGCGGCCTTGTACAGCTTGGCGTAGATCTTGAAGTCGCCGTGGCTGGACGCCACCTGCACGATCTGCGGCTGGATCCAGCGCATGGCCTTGTACTTCGCCGTGCGGGTGTCGGTCAGCTCGCGGCCGCCGGTGCCATCGACGTTGATGACGGCGAGCTGGTCGGGCACGTAGGCCGACGAATGCAGCACGGCCAGGCGCTTGCCGTCGGGCGACAGGCGGAACGGCACCGGGGTTTCGACGTCGTACATGCCTTCGTAGGCGGTCACGCGTTCGAGATCGCCGCCGCTGCTGCGCACGCGGTAGACGTCGTAGGCGTACGGCGCCTGCTTGTTGGCGAGCACGTAGAACCACTTGCCGTCCGGCGAGGGTTGCGGCGTGCGCACTTCGAAATGGCCCGAGGTCAGCTGTTTGGCGCGGCCGTTCAGGGCCTTCACGTACAGCTGCGCATAGCCGCTCTGCTCGCTTTCGTACCACAGCGTGTGGCTGTGCGGGACGAAGCCGAAGCCATTGTAGTTCCAGTTGATCCAGGCCTTGTCGTGCAGGCGGTGCTGCGGCACCAGCTTGTGCGCGGCGAAGTCGACGCTGGCGATCCAGCGGTCCTTGTTGTCGATAGCACGGAACATCACGGCGGCGGCGCGGCCGTCGTCGCTCCAGGCCAGTGTGGCCGGGCCGTAGTCGGCGATGCGCACGCCGCGGGTCTTGGGCGCGTCGAGCGCCTTGGCCTCGGCATCATGGCCCTGCTTGCGCAGTTCGGCCTGGCGCTTGGCGCGCAGCGCGGCCAGCGGGTCGTCGTGGATGCCGGGCAGGGCGTTCAGGGACAGCGCGTACTGCTTGTGCGCGTTCAGGTCGAGCAGCACCAGCGATTGCGGCGCGGGGTCGTTGCGGCCGACATAGGTGCGTGCTTTCTCCGGGTGGATGTAGCCCGAATCGGTGACGTAGTGGTTGACCACCGGCGACTTGCCGGCGTCGTAGTCCTTGGGCTGGGTGACGACGATCATCCAGCGGCCGTCCGGCGACAGCTCGGTGTCGGCGATCTGGACGCCCTTGCCGAGCCAGAACGGCTGCGCGGCGCGGGTGGCGTCGGTGCGGTCGAGTTGCGCGTCGCGCTGGCGCTCGGCGTCCTTCTCGGCCTTCATGTGGCGCAGCGTCGAGAACAGGCTCAGCTGCAGGCGCTCCATCTGGTCGGGCTTGGCATCCTGCGGGTTGTCGGCGGTTTTCAGTACGGCGACGCTGGTCGTGGTGCCGGTGCGCAGGTCGTAGGTGCTCCAGTTGTTGCCGGCGCGGTACTGCACGGTGTCGCCGTCGGCGCTCCACTGCACGCCGCTTTCCGGCTGCGCGGTGCGCGTGACCTGGGTCAGCTTGTGCGTGGACAGATCGCGCACGAAGACGTCGCCGTGGCGCAGGAAGGCAGCGCGCGTGTGCTGGCGGTTGAGGATCGGTGCGCCGTCAGCCTGGGCCTGCTGCGCGCCATCGAGTTTCACGCTCTGGCCGCTGACCGGGTCGACGCGATAGAGGTCGCGGATGTCGCTGCCCTTGCGCTTGAGCCGGTAGTAGATGAACTGGCTGTCGGCGCTCCAGTGCGGCGATTCGACGGCCGGACCGATCCAGTCCGGATTGGCCATGATCTGGTCGACCGTGAGCCGTGCGGCCAGCGCGGGCGCGCAGGTCAGCGCCAGCGCGGCGAAGAAGGCAATGCGACGCATGCGTGTTTCCCCAGTGCGAACAAACCCCGAGGATACCGCCTCGATTCGCCGTTGCGCGCGCCATGTGCCGAAAGTCAGGGGTCGAGCAGGAGCGCGCATGGCGCTACGCTTCGGAGCCTGTGCAGTCCGTTGGAGGTGTCATCACCATGCGAGTCTTTCCGCTTGCCGTCCTTGCGGCGTTGGCTATGGGGGCGGGCGTCGCCCATGCCCAGGACAGCGCCGTGCATACCCGCTCGTCCACCGAGATGACCTTGCTCGATACCAAGGCCCCGCCGCCGGACGTGCCGCCGCCGCACACCGCGCGCCATGCCGCCAGCAGCACGCTGCACGGCGTCGTCGTGCAGGACCCGTACCGCTGGTTGGAGAACCCGGGCGATCCGGCGGTGCAGCGATGGATCAAGGCGCAGAACGGCTACACCGAGCATGTCATCGACGCCATGCCGGGCAACGCGGCGTTGAGCAAGCGCGTGCGCGAACTGGCGATCACCTCGACCACGCGTTCGGCGCCGGAGATGGCCGGCGGCACGCTTTTCTACATGCAGGAGACGCCGCCGCAGCCGCAGCCGGTGCTGATGGCGCAGGCCTGGCCGAACGGCAAGGCGCGTGCGCTGGTGGACCTGAACAAGGACGGTGGCGGCGAGGCGATCACCGCCTACTGGCCCTCGCCCAGCGGGCGCTATCTGGCTTACGGCACCGCCAAGGGCGGCAGCGAACTGACCACCATCCACGTACTCGACGTGAAGACCGGAAAGCGGCTCGACGACACGCTGCCGTACGCCGGCGGCGGCACCACGCCGCAGGCGCTGGCCTGGGACGCGGACGAGCACGGTTTCGTCTATGTGCGCTTCCCGGTGCCGCCGACCGGCAAGAAGGTGAAGCAGTTCAATGCCGAACTGGTGCATCACGCGTTGGGTAGCCAGGCCGACACGGACAAGGTCGTCTTCGGCAAGGGCTATTCGGCGGTGGCCGAATACCGCCTGTTGAGTTCGCCCGGCGCGAAGCGGCTGGCGATGCTGGCCAACATCGGTGACGGCGGCGCGGCGGAAGTGTACCTGCGCCGCGACGGACACTGGAGCAAGCTGCTGGGGCGCCGCTCCAACGTGCGCGGCGCGGCCTGGGTCGGCCAGCGCCTGGTGCTGCTGGAATACGCTGACGCGTCGCGCGGACGCCTGCTGGTGCGCGAGCCGTCCGGCGAACTGCACGTGCTGTTGAAGCCGGGCAAGGGCGCGGTGCAGCGCGTGACGCCGATGGGAGACGGCTTTGCGGTGGTGCGCAGCTGGGGTCCGGACTGGTGGATCGATCAGTACGACGACCATGCCAAGTTCGTGCGCCGCGTGCCGTTGCCCAAGAGCGGCATCGGCATCGGCGGCATCGCGGCCGAGCACGGGCGCGATCACGCGCTGATCAGCTACGGTGGCTGGAGCTTGCCGTCGCGATGGGTCGATTACGACACCAAGACGGGTGCGCTGAAGACCGTGTTCGAAGTGAAGCCGGCGACCGATGCCTACGCCAAGATCCGCGTGCAGCGTGTCGAGGGCGTGTCCCGGGACGGCACGCACATTCCGGTGACCGTGCTGTCGATGCCGGGCGTGACGCCGAACGGCAAGCGGCCGACCATCCTGTACAGCTACGGCGGCTTCGACATTCCCATCGCGCCGCGCTTCATCGGTCCGTACATGGCTTGGCTGGAGCATGGCGGCGTGCTGGCCTACGCCAACATCCGCGGCGGCAACGAGTTCGGCGAGTCCTGGCATGCGCAGGGCCAGAAGCTGCACAAGCAGAACGTGTTCGACGACTTCTACGCCGCCGGGCAGGCGTTGAAGAAGGCCAAGTGGACCGATACCGCGCATCTGGGAATCATGGGCGGCAGCAACGGCGGCCTGCTGATGGGCGCGCAGATCGTGCAGCATCCGAAGGCGTATCGCGCGGTGGTGTCGATGGTCGGCATCTACGACATGATCCGCCACGAGACCAACTTCGCTAACGGCAAGTACAACGTCAGCGAGTACGGTTCGGTCTCCAATGCGGCGCAGTTCCGCGCGACGCTGAAGTATTCACCGCTGCAGAACGTGAAGCCGAAGACGGCCTACCCGGCCGTGTTGATGACCACCGGCGCGAACGACCCGCGCGTGGCGCCGTGGCAGTCGCGCAAGTTCACCGCCGCGCTGCAGAACGCCAGCGACTCGGGACAGCCGATCCTGTTGCTGACGCGCATGAACGCCGGTCACGGCATCGGCGCGCCGTTCGCGCAGCGCGTGGGCAACACCGCGCTGGCGCTGAGCTTCTTCGCCGGCGAGCTGGGGCTGGACGTGCACTGACCGGGAACGCTCCGGCCACGGCGTGATTGCATGTCGTGGTCGGAACGCCGCATGGCAAACAAAGGGCCGGGGCAACCGCTTCGGCCCGATCATGCCCATGCAGTCAAGGTGCGGCGCACGCACTGAAAAAGTTCTGCCGAAGACGCTACGCTTGGCTTTTGTGATGCCAAGAAAGAAGTCATGACGCTGCTTGAAACCGTAGAAAAAGAGACCGCTCCGAACCCGACCCACAGCGTGATCTGGCTGCATGGCCTGGGCGCGGACGGCAACGACTTCATGCCGATCATTCCGGTGCTGACGGCGCCGGAGTGGCCCGCGTTGCGGTTCGTCTTCCCGCATGCGCCGGTGCGGCCGGTGACCGTCAACGGCGGCATGGCGATGCGTGCCTGGTACGACATCAAGGGCATGGACATCGCCGACAAGCAGGATGCGGAGGGCATCCACGCGTCGATGCAGGCGGTCGAGGCGTTGATCGCGCGCGAGATCGAACGCGGTGTGCCGGTCGAGCACATCGTGCTGGCGGGTTTCTCGCAGGGCGGCGCGATTGCCCTGAACGCCGGCCTGCGCCATGCGCAGCGACTGGCGGGGATCGTCGCGCTGTCGACCTATCTGCCGCTGGCGGAGTCGCTGGCCGACGAACGCAGTGCGGCCAACGCCGACACGCCGATCTTCTGGGGGCACGGCAGTCAGGATCCGGTGGTGCCGCAGGCGTTGGGCGAGCAGTCCCGCGATGCGTTGGCGCAGCTCGGCTATGGCGTGGACTGGCACAGCTATCCGATGGCGCACCAGGTCAGTGTCGAGGAGATCGCCGATCTGCGCGGCTGGCTCGGTGAGCGGCTGTGCGCGACGCAGGCGGCGGACGCCGGCGCAAACGGGTAGAGTGCTCCCATCTCCTGCGCCGACCGGGGCGGCATGCAGACGATGAAGCCATGAACCGCGACCATCGAGACCGCGACGACACGCGTGTGCCGCTGCCGGATCTGTGCAGCATGCAGGGCCTGTTCGCCCTGGTGCTGGTGGCGGGCATCACGATCACGGTGATGCAGCTGGCGCCGGGCGCACGGCCTGGCTGGCGCGCCTTCAGCGTCGGCATGCTGTTCGCGGTGTGGCTGTCGGTCGTGCTGGCGGCTTCGGTGTGCATGCTCCGGCCCTGGTTCGAGCGGCTTCCGTCAACGCTGCCGTATTTCGCCGTCTGGTCGTGGATGGTGGCGATGACGGTGTTGCTGAGCGCGTCGATCGGCTGGATCGATCATGCGTTGCAGCTTGGCCTGACGCATCAGACGACCTCGCGTTTCACCCTGATAAACGGCACGCTGGTGGCGCTGATCGCCGCGGCCCTGCTGCGCTATTTCTACGTGCTGATGCAGTGGCGCGCGCGGCTGGCGGCGGTATCGCGCGCGCAGGTGCAGGCCTTGCAGGCGCGCATCCGGCCGCATTTCCTGTTCAACAGCATGAACACGGTCGCGGCGCTGGTGCGGGTCGATCCCGCCGCGGCCGAGCGCACCGTGGAAGACCTCGCCGACCTGTTCCGCGCGGCGCTGGCCAGCGACAGCGAGGGCACGTTGGGCGAGGAGCTGGACCTGGTCGACCGCTACCTCGACATCGAACAGCGCCGCCTCGGCGACCGTCTGCGCGTACAGCGCGACATCGTCGATCCGCCGACCGACTTCACGCTGCCGCGCCTGCTGTTGCAGCCACTGGTGGAAAATGCGGTACGTCACGGCATCCAGCCCAGCCGCGAGGGTGGCACGGTGCGTATCGCGGTCAGCGCCGACGCACACGAGGTCCGCATGGCCATCGACAACTCCGTGCCGCGCGAGCCGGTCACCACGCTGGACGAGGACGGTCACGGTCACGGCCTGCACAGCGTGCGCCAGCGCATCGCCTACCATTACGGCGAGCGCGGGCGGCTGATGGTCGAGGACGCGGACGGACGCTACACGGTGCGCGTGATCCTGCCCCGGAGTCCGGCATGAAGATCATCATCGTCGACGACGAACCGCTGGCGCGCGCGCGCCTGGAGGCGCTGCTGGGCGAGTGCGAGGACGCCGCCGTGATCGCCAGCGTCAGCGACGGCGAAGCGGCTCTGGCGATCTGCATGCAGGCGCAGCCGGATCTGCTGCTGCTGGACATCAACATGCCCGGCATGGACGGTACGGCGCTGGCGCAGCGGCTGGCGCGGTTGCCGCGTCCGCCACAGGTGGTGTTTTGCACCGCCTACGAACAGTTCGCACCGCGCGCCTTCGAACTCGGTGTGGTCGACTACCTGCTCAAGCCGGTGCGCCTGGAACGGCTGCGCGAGGCGCTGCAACGGGCGCGTCTTCGCATCGACGCGGCGCCCGGCGCGGCGCCGGCGCTGACTGCGCGCTCGCGCGACGAGGAACGCCGCATTCCGCTGGCCGAGGTGATCTTCCTGGTCGCCGACGAGAAGTACGTCACCGTGCATCACGACCATGGTGAGGCGCTGATCGAGGACTCGCTGCGCCAACTGGAGCAGGCCTGGCCCGAGCACCTGCTGCGCGTGCATCGAAACTGCCTGGTCGCCAGCGCGCGCCTGCTGGGTATCCGCACGCTCGATGACGGTCGCAGCGTGGTGCGGCTGGCCGGCACCGAGCAGACGCCGGAAGTCAGCCGCCGCAGCCTGCCCGCGGTGCGCCGCCATGTGCGTGGCGATACCTGAGCGCGTCGCATGGCGGTGGAGCCATGCGAACGCGGATCGTAGAATGCGGGTTTGCATCGCGTGACCGCGATCGCCCCAACCGGATTCCCGATGACAGCCCACACGCTCCGAATCGCCACTCGCAAGAGCGCGCTTGCCCTGTGGCAGGCCGAATACGTCGCCGCCCTGCTGCGCAAGGCGCATCCGCGCCTGAATGTGGAGCTGGTACCGATGAGCACGCGCGGCGATCAGGTGCTGGACCAGCCGCTGGCGCGCATTGGCGGCAAGGGCCTGTTCCTGAAGGAGCTGGAAGTGGCGATGCTGGAGCGGCGTGCGGATATTGCCGTGCATTCGCTCAAGGACATGCCGGCTACGCTGGAGCCGGGCTTCGCCATTGGTGCGATCTTGCCGCGCGCCGATGCGGCGGATGCCTTTGTCAGCGCACATTTCGAACGCCCCGGCGATTTGCCGGAGGGCGCGCGTGTGGGAACCTCGTCGTTGCGCCGCGCTGCGCAGCTGCGCGCCCTGCGGTCGGATCTCGACATTCGCGATCTGCGCGGCAACGTCAACACGCGGCTGGCCAAGCTCGATGCCGGCGACTACGACGCGATCATCCTGGCCTGCGCCGGGCTGGATCGATTGGGATTGGGCGAGCGTGTCCGTTCGCGGCTGCATGCGCCGGACTGGCTGCCTGCACCGGGGCAGGCGGCGATCGCCGTCGAGCTTCGCGAAGGCGACCGTCGCATCGCCGAGCTGCTGAAGCCGCTGGACGATGCCGAAACCCGCCTTGCGGTGGGCGCCGAGCGCGCCATGAATGCCGCGCTCGGCGGCAGTTGCACGGTGCCCGTCGGCGCCTGGTGCGTGGTGGGCGAGCGCGGCCTGACCCTGATGGGACTGGTCGGTGACGTCGCCAGCGGCCAGGTGGTCCGCGCACGTGCCGAGGCCGAGCTGGACGGTGCTGCCGCGCTGGGCAGGAACGTGGCGCAGATGCTGCTCGATCAGGGCGCCGGGGCGTTTCTCGAACCGCGCTGATCGACTTCCAGGACATGCGCCGGAGCGCGTGCGGCGCGCTCCGGCGAAGTTTTTTCGCGTGATCTCAGGCGATCAGAAGTTGTAGACCACGTTGGTGGTGTACAGCTGATCCTTGTGCTTCACGCCAGGCTCGACGTTGCTGTTGTAGCGCAACTGGTAGCCCAGTTTGATTGCCAGCTTCTCGGTCATGCTGACCGACAGGCCGGCGTCGTTCTGGTAGTAGCGGTTGCTGGAGCCCGCTTCGACCAGCAGCGTGTTCTCGAGCTTGGTGTTGGCCGTCAGCTGGTACTTCCAGTTGATCAGACCGCGCAGCACGCCTTCGTCTTTGACCGGCGACGCCACCTTCATGCTCTGGCCGTTGACGGTGACGGTCTTGTCGGCGGGGCGGTAGCGCTTGTAACCGGGGCCGGCTTCGAACGACAACTCCGTGCGCGCATTCTTCAGCGCGATGTAGCCGTAGCCGACCGAGACCACGCCCTGCCACAGGTTGGAGCCGAACTCGTCGTGCTCGTAGCGGCCCGCGGTCACCACGTAGCTGCGCGGGCTGAACTTGTAGCCGACCGAGGCGCCGCCCTCGTAGCGGTTGGCGGTGGTGGTGTACTGCGCCACGCTGTTGCCGTTGGCATCGGTCACGGTGACGTTGCCTTTCGAGCGCAGGCCGGTCAGGTAGAAGCTGTCCTTCCAGAGCTCGGTTTCCTTCTTCAGGCTCAGCTTGGCGTTGAGGTTCTCGGTGCGTGAATTGCCGCGTGCTGCGGCGTAGCCGAGTTCGCCGCTGCCGGACCAGCCGCCGCTGTTGGTGGCGTCGCTGGAATTGCTGCTGGCGGGGTTGTCCTGCGCCATCGCGGTCAGCGGCAGTGCCAGGGACAGGGCGATCAGTAGGCGTGAAACGTGATTCATGTCGTCCGTTCCGGGGTTGGGGGGATTTTATGAGGGCCGCGGCCGCCGGGGCCGCGCAGATCAGCAGGCAGGGTACGTCATGGCCGTCGCTGCCTTCCAGTGATGACCGGGGCGACCGTTCAGTTCAGGGATGGAACGGCCAGAACAGCGGAATCAGCCACATCGACAGGGCGCAAAACAGCCCGATTAGCGGAATGCCCATCTTCATGAAGTCGGTGAAGCGGTAGCCGCCGGCGTAGTACACCATGGTGTTGGTCGGGTAGCCCACAGGCGTCGCGAACGAGGTCGCGGCGGCGAAGGCGACGGCGACCACGAAGGGCTGTGCGCTGACGCCGATGGCGTGCGCCACCGAAATGGCGATGCCGACCATCAGCACCACGGCCGGGTTGTGGCCCATCAACTCGGTCAGCAGCGCGGTCAGCAAGTAGACCATCAGCAGCGCGCCCAATGGACTGTGGTAGCCGACCAGGCTCATCGCGCCCTCGACCACGGTATGCGACAGGCCGGTCTTCTCGATCGCCGTGCCCAGCGGAAGGATCGCGCCGAGTAGGACGATGATCTTCCAGTCCATGCCTTCGTAGACGTCCTTGGTGCCGAAGCAGCCGGTCAGCGCCATCGCCGCCGCACCGCACACCGCGGCGATCGGGATCGGTAGCAGCTTCAGCCCGGACACCAGCACCACGGCAGCGAGAATGGCCACGGCGATCACGGCCTTGCGCGGAATCGGGCGCACGCTCTCACGCTGGCTCAGCACGATGAGATTCTCGTCGGCGCGCAGGCGCGGCATGGCGGCTTCGTCCACAAGCACCATCAGCACGTCGCCGACCGCCAGCGACACGTTGCTGAGCTTGTCGCGCAGGATGTGACCACGGCGATGGATGGCCAGCACCGTCGCGTCGTAGCGCCAGTTCAGCGCGGTTTCGCCGAGGCGGTGGCCTTCGATCGGACTGGCCGGCGCGACCATCACCTCGGCCACCACGCGCGGCGTCTCGCTGGCACCCCGCGCATAGCGCGCCTCGGGTGCATTCTCCAGGTGGGCGCGGTTGCGGAAGGTCTCGATCTTGTCCCAGCTGCCGCGCACCAGCAGCACGTCGTCGACCTGCAACTTCTGCGAGCGCGGCGACCACATGCGTCGTTCGCCACGCAGCAGCTCCAGCGGATACACGCCGTGGTTCTCGCCCAGCACGGCTTCGGCGATGGTCTGGTCGAGCAGGGAGGACTTCTCGGTCACGCGAAGTTCGGTGACGTATTTGCCGATTTCCTCGTTTTCCTGTTCCGGCAGATTGCTCTCGCGCGGCAGCATCCAGCGGCCGATCAGCATGATGTAGGTGATGCCAGCCACGGCCAGCAGCGCGCCCAGGCCGGTGAATTCGAAGACGTTGAAGCCGGGCAGGCCGCCGTCGCGCGCCAGGCTGTCGGCGAGCAGGTTCGACGAGGTGCCGATCAGTGTGCATACGCCGCCCATCTGCGCGGCGTAGGCCATCGGCATCAGCACGCGTGACGGTGAAGTGCGCGTCTGCGAGCACACACGCAGCGCCAGCGGCAGGAAGGTGGCGACCAGCGCGATGTTCTTGATGAAGGCACCCAGCGGCGCGATCACCAGCATGATCGCCAGCGTCAGCAGCCAGGGTTTTCGGATGCGCGTGAGCAGACGCGCCAGCGGTTCGAGTACGCCGGAGCGCTCGATGCCGAGGCTGAGCGCGAACATCGCTGCCACGGTCACGGTCGCCTCGTTGCTGAAGCCGGACAGCGCTTCCGCCGGCGTGACGATGCCGAGCACGGCCAGCGCCGCCAGCGCTATCAGCGCGACCACGTCGATGCGCACGCGCTCGCTGGCGAACAGCGCCATGGTCACCACGATGATGGCGACAGTGGCCCAGGCCTGCCAGCTCACGGACGTGGCTCCCGGGGCGGGGTCGTGGGACGACCGCCAGACATGATGGCGATACGGATGTTCAAAGCGACGTTCTCGGCGATCCGAAGGGAGGTCGTGCCGCAACCATGCTAGCGGACCGCGCGGCGTTCGGCACCGGCATGCGGTCCGTGCGTCGGGCATGGGCGGATAGGGAGGCGCATTTTCGCACAGTCCGCCATGCGCAGCGCGGGTGCTTCCGGCGCGAAGCCGGTTGTGGGAGCATGGAAGGCCCGGTGTACCCACGCCCCACGTCCACTGATGGGAACGCGACCATGGATCGATACGAACGCATTCTCACGCTGCATCGCCTGCTCAAGTCGGCCCGCTATCCGGTCACCCTGTCGCGGCTGATGGACGAGCTCTCCTGTTCGCGCGCGACGCTGTACCGAGACATTGCCTTTCTGCGTGACGCGCTCGGCGCGCCGGTCGAGAGCGCAGGAGGCGAGCACGCCGCGTTCCGCTACGAGGCGGGCGAGGGCGACCGCTTCGAACTGCCCGGCCTGTGGCTGACCTCCGACGAACTGTCGGCGCTGATGGCGCTGCAGGCGCTGGTGCAGCGCTCCGATCCGGGCGTGCTGTCGGGCGCGCTGGCACCGATCACCTCGCGCATCGAGCGGCTTCTGGCCGATCACGCCGGTGGCAAGAAACTGCCCGTCGAGCGCATCCGCGTCATCAATTACGGTGCGCGCAAACTGGATCAGCATGCGTTCCGCGTCGTTGCCGGCGCGGTGCTGGAGCGCTGCCAGCTGCGTTTCCGCTACCGCGCGCGGACCACCGACGCCGACAGCCGCCGCCTGGTCTCGCCGCAGCGCCTGACGCACTACCGCGACAACTGGTACCTGGACGCCTGGGACCACGATCGCGAGGCGCTGCGCAGCTTCGCCGTCGACCGCATCGTCGATGCGCACGCGCTCGACGAGCCGGCGCATGAAGTCGCGGAATCCGAACTCAACGACACGCTGGCGTCGAGCTACGGCATCTTCGCTGGCACACCCAAGGCCTGGGCCACGCTGCGTTTCTCCTCGCATGCGGCGCGCTGGGTCGCCGACGAACACTGGCATTCGCAGCAGCAGGGCCAGTGGCTGCCGGACGGGCGCTACGAGCTGAAACTGCCGTATTCGAATTCGCGCGAACTGCTGATGGACATGCTCAAGTACGGCCCCGACGCCGAGGTCGTGGCGCCGGCCCCGCTGCGCGAGGAGATGAAAATCCTGCTGCAGCTGGCGCAGGGCGTGTACCAGTCGCCTCCGCGCTGAACACGGAGAGCATTCCTATGGGCACCGCATCGACCTCGCTCGCCGCCGTCAAGGATGGCCGGCCCACGCGTATCGCACTGGCGCTGGGCGCCGGTGGCGCCAAGGGGCTGACCTACATCGGCGTCATCGAGGAACTGGATCGTCGCGGTTTCGAGATCGTGGCCATTGCGGGCAGTTCGATGGGTGCGCTGATCGGCGGCATCTATGCAGCCGGCAAGCTGGACGTCTACCGCGACTGGGTCTGCTCGCTGGCGCGCATCGACGTGTTGCGACTGGTCGACTGGACACTGTCCGGCGGCGGGCTCATCAAGGGCGAGCGCATCATCGAGACGCTGCGCGAACTGATCGGCGAGATCGACATCGGCGATCTGCCGATGGCCTACACGGCCGTGGCCACCGACATCGACCGTCGTCGCGAGATGTGGCTGACCGAAGGCCCGCTGTTCGATGCCATCCGCGCGTCGATCGCGATTCCGTCCATTTTCCGCCCGCATCGCATCGACGGTCGGCGACTGGTCGATGGTGGCCTGCTCAACCCGCTGCCGGTGACGCCGTTGCTGAGTGCGTCCTGGGACTACATGGTCGCGGTCGGGGTCAACGGCCCGATCGAAGCGCTGCCGTCGACGGCCGACATCGATGCGCACGAACAGGAACACGAGGACGCCGACAGCTACCGCAAGCGCATCGCCGATTTCGTCGGCAAGATGATGCCGAAAGGCGAGGAGAAACCGCGCGAACAGGGCGCGCTGGAACTGCTCAGCCTGTCGCTGGATCTGATGCAGGCCAATCTGGCGCAGCTGCGTCTGGCGGCCTACCAGCCGGATCTGCTGATCGAGATGCCGGCCAATGTGTCCACAGCCTACGAATTTCATCGCGCACGCGAACTGATCGAGCTGGGGCGCATGCGCGCCGGCCGCATTCTGCAGAACTGGACGCCGCATCATCTGCACGGCAGCCACGCATCCGTGGACGACGCCGAGGCCGACCCGGACGAATCCGCATCGACCTGACGCACGGTCTCGCGACCGCGCGGGGACTCAGTGTTCCTCGATCCCGGTGCGCTTGGAGCGCTTGATCAGCCAGGCCACGCCGCGCAGGTCGGAGATGCCGACGATGGCGCGGCCCAGATTCGTGTACTTGGAGCTGCCGGCGTTGCGCGCGCGGTGGTTGACCGGTACCGACTTCACCTTCCAGCCGGCACGCTGCATCAGTGCGGGCAGGTAGCGGTGCATGTGGTCGAAGTAGGGCAGGTCGAGGAACGCGGCGCGCTCGAATAGCTTGATGCCGCAGCCGGTGTCCGGGGTCTCGTCGCGCAGCAGACGGCTGCGCAGGGCGTTGGCGAAGCGCGAGCCCAGGCGCTTGCTGGCCGTGTCCTTGCGGTTCACGCGCCAGCCGGCGAACAGCTTCACGTTCGGGTCGGACGCATCGCGTTCGGCGATCAACTTGGGAATGTCGGCCGGATCGTTCTGACCGTCTCCGTCCAGCGTGGCGATCCACGTGCCGCGCGCGGCCTTCACACCGTTGCGCACGGCGGTGCTCTGGCCGCTCTGGTTCAGGTGGTGCAGCACGCGCAGTTCCGGGTGTTCGGCCTTCTGCGCCTGGAGCACGTCCCGGCTGTCGTCGCTGCTGCGGTCGTCGACGTAGACCACCTCGTAATCGACCTTTCCGCGCAGGGCGGTGGCGATTTCGGCCAGCAGCGGGGGGATGTTGTCGCGCTCGTTGTAGACGGGCACGACCACGGACAGATCGGGCATGGGCTTGTTCCGCGAAGGGTTCGGCTGTGCATTATCGCGCAAGCACGGCTTCGGCGCAGGCCATTCGGCCGATGCGTGTAAGGAATCCGTCCGAGTCCGGGTCCCCTTGCATGCCGGCGCTGTGCCGGCGTCCGACAAAAATGCCAAGGGAGACGACCCATGCAAGCCAACACCATTCTGAAATCGACCCTGATGACCCTGCTGGCCGCCGGCGCCATCGGCACCGCCGCGAGCGCACATGCGGGCGACAAGATGGGCCACGACAAGCTGGTCAAGTGCTACGGCGTCAACGCGGCCAACAAGAACGACTGCCAGTCGCCGGGTCATTCCTGCGCCGGTCAGGATTCCAAGGCACGCGATCCGCACGCCTTCGTCGCGGTGCCGGCCGGGCTGTGCGAGAAGCTGGACGGCGGTTCCACGAAGCCGGGCGGCGCGATGATGGAACACGACGGCATGATGAAGAAGAGCTGATCCATGCCGCTGTCGCACACCTCGTGCGTGCGCCCGGTCCCGACGGCTGTCGGGATCGGGCTGCGCGCCCCGCATCACGATCACGTCATGGCGCAGCGGCCGGCGGTGCCGTTCTTCGAGCTGCACAGCGAGAACTTCTTCGCCGCCGGCGGGCCGAATCGCGAGTTGCTCGATGCGTTGCGCACGGACTACCCGCTGAGCCTGCACGGCGTGGGGCTGTCGCTGGGCGCGGCCGATGCGCTGGATGCCGATCACCTGGCGCAGTTGCGCGCGCTGGTCGCGCATGTCGAGCCGGGGCTGGTGTCCGAACACGTGTGCTGGGGTGCGGTCGACGGACGGCACTACAACGACCTGCTGCCGCTGCCGTACACCGAGGAGGCGCTGGCGCTGATGACGCAGCGCGTGCAGCAGGTGCAGGAGATGCTGGGCCGGACGATCCTGGTCGAGAACGTCTCCAGCTACATCCATTTCACCCATTCGACGCTGCGCGAATGGGAATTCCTCGCCGAGCTTTCCCGGCGCAGCGGCTGCGGCCTGCTGCTGGACGTCAACAACGTCTACGTCAACAGCGTGAACCACGGCTTCGATCCGCTCGATTTCCTCGATGGCGTCCCCGGTGAGCGGGTCGGCGAGATGCACCTGGCCGGCTTCACCCGTAAGCAGGGGCTGGGCGGTGAGCTGCTGATCGATTCGCACAACCGCCGTGTCGACGATGCGGTGTGGGACCTGTACGTCACCGCTGTGCGGCGCTTTGGTCCGAAACCGACCCTGATCGAATGGGATCAGGACCTCCCCGATTTCGCGGTGCTCGAGGACGAGGCCCGCATCGCCACGGAGCATTTGCATGCACGCGCCGCCGTCCCTGCATGAGCTGCAACGCGCCTTCGCCGCAAGTCTGATCGAGGGCGATGCACCGATGCTGACGCCGTGGATCGCCGCGCGCGGCATCGATCCGCAGGCGCGGCTGCGCATCTACCGCAACGCCGGCTACGCCATCCATGTCGAGGCGCTCGAAGCCGTATTCCCGGCGGTGCGCGCCTTGATTGGCGAAGAAAGCTTCGACGGTCTGGCCACGCGTTACACCGCGCGTCGCGGAAGCGACGGCGGCAACCTGCAGCATTTCGGTCGCGACTTCGCGGTGTTCCTCGGCGCGCAGCCGGAACTGGCCGGGTATGCATGGCTGGTCGACGTCGCGCAGCTGGAATGGCTGCGCCAGGAGGCGCTACTGGCCGCCGAGCATCCTGTCGCGGATATCGAGGCGCTGTTGCGCGCGCTCGACGAGGTGCCCGCCGAGCGACTGCATCTTCCGCTGCAGCCGCACGTGCGTGTGCTGCAGGCCGCCGTGCCGGCGCTGGACCTGTGGACCTGGGCGCGCGACCCGCAGGGCGATGCACCCGATCCGCGCGGCGCGCCGCAGAGCGTGCTGCTGTGGCGCCACGCGACGCAGATCATCATGCAGCCGGTCACGCCCGACGCTGCTCGTTTCCTGCAGGCCCTGCGCGAGGGACGTTTGCTGGCCGAAGCGCTCGGCGCGGACGCCGATCCCGCGCGGTTGCCCGCATTGTTGCAGCCCGTATTCGAGCACGCCCTGCTCGCCGCATCCACCGTTCACGCGGCCGACACGACCGCCCCGGAGGCTCTGTCATGAATGCACGCATCCTGCCCTTGTGGGCGCGCACCACCGGACTGCTCGAAGGACTTTCACCGCTGGTCCTGCTGCTGTTCCGCCTGTTCGTCGCCGTTGCCTTCTGGCGCGCCGGCGTGGTCAAGATCGACGATCCCACCGGCACCCACTACCTGTTCTCGGAGGAATACCAGGTACCGCTGCTGTCGGCCTCGGTCGCGGCGTTCCTCGGCACCTGGGTCGAGCTGATCGTGCCGTGGTTCCTGGCGCTGGGACTGGGCACGCGACTGATGGCGGCGTTTCTGTTCGTGTACAACCTCATTGCCGTGATCTCGTACCCGGCGCTGTGGCCGAACGGCTTCTGGCATGGCCTGATCGGCAGCGATTTCGCCGATCACAAGGCCTGGGGCCTGATGCTGCTGGCGCTGGTGGCGTGGGGAGCGGGTCGCTGGTCGCTGGATGCGTTGCTGAGTCGGGTGCTGAAGTCGCGCGCTACGGCCCACGCCTGACTCGCTCGACGCACGGAGAGTCCGAGGCCGGCGCGATTTTCCGCGCCGGCTTTTTTCTGCTCTGTCCGCGTGCTTGAGGCGCAGGAGCGATCAGGCCATCGAGTGCAGCCCGAAAAGGTTACCTTCGGTGTCGACGATCAGCGAGATGAAACCGTAGGGACCGATCGACATCTTCGTGCGCTGCACCGTGCCGCCGGCCCCGGCTACGCGGGATTCCTCGACCGCGCAGTCCTCGCAAGCGAAGTACACCACTGTGCCGTTGCCGCCGGCGGCGACGCCGGCCATCTTCACCAGCGCGCCGCCGGCGCCGTAGCGTTCCATGTCGGAGGGGAACGCCTGCATCTCGATGCCACTGTCGTTGGGGTCGTTCAGGCGTTCGAATTCGACGCCGAAGACGCTGGCGTAGAAGGCCCGTGCCCGAGCCATGTCGTGGACGTAGATCTCGAACCATCCCACCGGATTGCCGTGCATGATCGCGCCCTCCACGTATGTGAGGGCGCAGTCATAGCAGAGGGAGTGTCAGCGCAACGTTAGCGTCGTTCAGGGCGCCAGTGGTGCACGCCCGGCGTCCGCACCCGGTCCCTGGATGGCCTTGCGCCAGTCGGCGGCGACGGCGTCGAACGGGGCGCGCGTGCCGCGGTTGGTCAGCAGCACCAGCGAGCCGGTGCCCATCGGCATCTCGCGACCGACCCAGCCGTGGCGGTCGAAGTCGCGGGTCTTCGCCACGCGCTTGTCCGGCATGTACAGCACCACCACCGGCTCGCCGTCGCGGCGCGTGACCAGATGCACGGCCTTGTACCGGCCGACTTCGCAGTCGTGCACGTAGGTGGTGCCGGTCGGCACCGGGCCGCGCAGGGCCAGGTCTCGGCCGGCGAATCCGGCGGCGACGGCCTGCGTAGTGAGCGGCTCGGTCAGGTTCAGCGATTCGATTTCCGGCGGCATGTGCGCCACGGCGAGCGCCGGCAGCGAGTGCGCATCGACCTGCTGCCAGACCACGCCGCCGACGCCGAGCGCCACCAGCACCGAGGCTGCCAGCGACAGGGCGATGCGGCGGCCGCGCGAGATGCGCTGGCGACGGCCGGTCGTTTGCGCCAGCAGGATGCGATCGGTCAGCCCCTCGGGGGCCGGCACATTCAGGGCCTGCATCAGTTCGTTCTCGAACGCCTGCGCCCGTTCCCAGGCTGCGGCGCAGGAGGCGCACTCGCGGCGATGCGCGATGAAGGCCGGGTCGTCGCTGTGCGGCGTCGCGGTCAGGATGCGGCGAAACTCAAGACAGTCCATGCGCGGCCTCCCGGTCGTCATCGAGCAGTGCCTTCAGCTGCTGGCGGGCGCGGAACAGCTGCGTCATCACCGCGCCGGGCTTCTCGCCCAGCTCGTTGGCGATTTCCTCGCAGCTGAAGCCGCCCAGGGTCTGCAGCAGCAGCGGCTCGCGGTATTTTTTCGGCAGTTTCCACATGGCTCGGCGTATTTCGGCAGTGCGTCCTTGCCGTTCGGGGTCGGCCCATGCCGCGTTTTCGGCGACGTTGTCCTCCAGTTCGACCAGATCCAGGCGCTTGCGCTCGTACAGACGCGCGTGCTCGCGACGCAGGATGGTCAGCAGCCAGGGTTTGGCGGCGTCGGCGTCACGCAGGCTGTCGATGTTCTTCCAGGCGCGAAGCATGGTTTCCTGCACCAGGTCGTGGGCCAGGGCTTCCTGCCCGCACAGCCACCAGGCGAAACGGAACAGATCCGCGGCATGGGCGCGGGTCAGGGCTTCGAACTGATGCTGTCGGGCGTTCACATCTTGTAGGACCGGGTCAGACGGCTTCATCTTTCACCCCTGCCTTGGACAGATCGTCGCAGCTGCATTCAGCGCATCTTGCCGAGGATGCCGTCCAGTTCGTCCAGGCTGTGATAGTGGATGACCAGCTTGCCCTTGCCGCCGCGACCGTGGGCCAGCTGCACACGAGTAGCGAATTTCTCGGCCAGCTCATTTTCCAGCCGTTCGACGTCGGGATCGCGCGGCGCGCCCTTGGCGGACTTGCCCGACTTGCCGCTGCCGTTCTGCGCGCGGCGCACGGCTTCCTCCAGCTCGCGCACCGACCAGCCCATGCGCGAGGCCTGGCGCGCCAGCGGCGTAGCGATGTCGGCGTCCAGCGTCAGCAGGGCGCGGGCGTGGCCCATTTCCAGCTTGCCCTCGTCGAGCAGCTCGCGGATGGCGTCGGGAAGGTCGAGCAGGCGCAGCAGGTTGGACACCGAGGCGCGCGAGCGGCCTACGGCCTCCGCGGCCTGCTGATGGGTCAGGCTGAATTCGTCGATCAGGCGCTCCAGCGCCTGGGCCTCTTCCAGCGGAGTCAGTTCCTGGCGCTGGATATTCTCGATCAGCGCCATCGCCAGCACGGACTGCTCGGGCACGTCGCGCACCAGCGCCGGCAGCTCGGACAGGCCGGCCTTCTGCGCGGCGCGCCAGCGGCGCTCGCCGGCGATCAGTTCGTACTTGTTGCGGCCCATGGAACGGACCACCACAGGCTGGATCAGGCCCTGGGCGCGGATCGAGTCGGCCAGTTCGGTCAGCGCTTCCTCGTTCCAGTGCTGGCGCGGCTGGTACTTGCCCGGACCGATGTGCTGGATCGGCAGCGTGCGCAGCTCGCCTTCGGTCTTGCTGCCGTCCTTGCCCGTCGCCGCGGCGTCTTCGCCGCCCAGCAGGGCGTCGAGTCCGCGTCCGAGTCCACGTTTCTTGGCCGCCATGAATGTGCTCCTAGTTCGTTGCCGTCGTGGCGGCTGCCGCAGTGCGCTCGCGGCGGATCATTTCGCCGGCCAGCCCGAGGTAGGCGATCGCGCCGCGCGAGCCGCGGTCGTAGAGGTTGATCGGCTGGCCGTGGCTGGGGGCTTCGGCCAGGCGCACGTTGCGCGGGATGATCGAGCGCAGCACCTTGTCGCCGAAGTGCTTGGTCAGCTGGGCCGAGACTTCGTTGCCGAGGTTGTTGCGTACGTCGAACATGGTGCGCAGCAGGCCTTCGATCTCCAGCTTCGGGTTGAGTCGCTGCTGCACCGCGCGGACGGTGTCGAGCAGGCTCGACAGGCCTTCCAGCGCGAAGTACTCGCATTGCACCGGAATCAGCAGGCCGTCGGCCGCGGTCAGTGCGTTGAGCGTGAGCAGATGCAGCGACGGCGGGCAGTCGATGAGGATGGTGTGGTAGCGGTCGCCGAGCTTGCCCAGCTGCTCGGACAGGCGCGATTCGCGCGCAAGCGCGTCCATCAGCTTCAGTTCGGCGGCGGTCAGGTCGCCGTTGCCGGGCAGCAGATCGAAGCCGGCCTCGGTGGTGAGGATGGCGTCCTCGATCGGCGCTTCCTCGAGCAGCACCTCGCAGCCGTTCGGCTTGACGTCGTCCTTGTCGACGCCCGAGGCCATGGTGGCGTTGCCCTGCGGATCGAGGTCGACCAGCAGCACCTTGCGCCGGGCCTCGGCCAGCGCCGAAGCCAGGTTCACGGCGGTGGTGGTCTTGCCGACACCACCCTTCTGATTGGCGATCGCGATGATGCGCGTCATGGTCCCCTCGCTGCGTCGACCGTCGCGTCCGTCGCCGCGCGCAGGGCGGCGTTCGGCACGGACAGGGAGTGGAAGCGTACCATCACGGCGCGTCCGACCGCGCCAGCACCAGAAGGCGGCGTTCGGCGTCCAGGCCGGGCACGGTCACTTCGTGTTCGCGTTCGAGCCGGAATCCGTCCGGTAGCGCCGTCAGTTCGTCGTCTGGGCGGCGTCCCTTCATGGCCAGCCAGCGGCCGTTCGCGGCGAGCAGGTGGCCGCCCCAGGTCAGCATGTCGCCGAGGCTGGCGAAGGCGCGCGCGGTGACGCAGTCGAACGTGCCCTCGACCTGCTCGACGCGGGCATGGATCACCTCGACGTTGTCCAGACGCAGGCTGCGCACCGCTTCGCGCTGGAAGCGGGACTTCTTGCCGTTGGTGTCGATCAGGGTGACCGCGCGTTCGGGTGCGATGATGGCCAGTACCAGGCCGGGCAGGCCGGCGCCGCTGCCGACGTCGGCCAGGGTGGTGCCGGTCACGAAGGGTGCGATGGCCAGCGAGTCGAGCAGGTGGCGCGTCACCATGTCCTGCGGGTCGCGCACGGCGGTGAGGTTGTAGGCCGCGTTCCAGCGCGCCAGCAGCTCCACATAGTCGACCAGTCGCGCGCGGACATCCTCGGCCAGGGTCTGGCCGAGGGCGGCGAGGCCCTGGTCGAGTCGGGTTTGCAGCGTGGCGCGGGACATGCGTGATTCCGTGGAGTGGAACCGACAAGTATCCCCGCGACGGCGGGCGGATGCCAGTCTCAGGCGCGCTCGCGCAGACGTGCGCGCGTCACGAACAGACCGTGCTGGGTCAGGGTGGCGTTGAGGCGATCCTTCAGCGCGGCATTGCGTGCGGCGTCACTGTCGAGCACCGCCAGTTGCGGCGCGGCCAGCTGCGCCTGTTCGCGGATGAAGGCTTCGGCGCGCTCGATCACGGCATCGGCGCGTTCCGGCTCCAGCACCTGCCAGTAGACCGTGCCGTGCAGGGCGTCCTGGCCTTCGCCATCCAGCTCCAGCGAGCGGCCGACCAGACTGATGCGGTGGGTGACGTGTTCCAGAACAGGCCAAATCCAGTGCGTGCCGGGTTGCAGCAGTCGCGGCGCGCTGTGGCCCATGCGGCGCAGCGTGTAGACCTGGCCCTCGGGGATGCGCTTGACGGACATGCCCAGCGTGAGTGCGCTGAAGGCGATCAGGAAGGTCAGAGCGACTGAGGAGAACATGTCAGTAAAATCCGTGACTTGAAACCAGTTCTTGGGATAGGACTGCAAATCAGGGTGCATCGTCTTGATCTACAGTAGATTAATTTTCTTTTAACAACAAGTGCTTTTCTGTGATTCACGCCTCGAACGGTGCACGACGAATGCGGCCGTGCTCGGTCGATTCGAGGCATTCCCGAGGCGGGATGGGGCCGTTTGGTGAAGCCCGCGGCGGCTTGCCGCTGGGGACATGCCGAGGGGCGGCGTACAATGAACGGTCGTTACCTGTTCTCTGGACCGGATTCCGCCCATGACCTTCCCCGCTGTTCGCATGCGTCGCATGCGCCGTGACGCTTTTTCCCGTGCGTTGATGCGCGAGACCGTCCTCACGCCCGCCGATCTGATCCTTCCGGTGTTCGTGCGCGAGGGGCAGGGCGTGCGCGAGCCGGTGCCGTCGATGCCGGGTGTGGAGCGCGTGTCCATCGACGAATTGCTGCGCGTGGGCGAACAGGCGCTGAGTCTGGGCATTCCGGCGTTGGCCCCGTTCCCGGTCCCGGACGCGTCGACCAAGAGCGAGGACGCCGCCGAGGCGTACAACCCCGATGGCCTGATGCAGCGCGCCATTCGCGCCATGAAGCAGTCCTTGCCCGAACTGGGTCTGATCTGCGACGTGGCGCTGGACCCGTACACCACGCACGGTCAGGACGGTCTGATCGACGCCGCCGGCTACGTGATGAACGAGCCGACCGTCGAGGTGCTGGTCAAGCAGGCGCTGGCGCAGGCCGAGGCCGGCGCCGACTTCGTCGCGCCGTCGGACATGATGGATGGCCGCATCGGCACCATCCGCGACGCGCTGGAAGCCGCCGGGCACATCCACACGCGCATCCTGGCGTATGCGGCCAAGTACGCCTCCAGCTTCTACGGCCCGTTCCGCGATGCGGTGGGCTCGGCGGCCAGTCTGGGCGGTGGCGGCAAGCACACCTACCAGATGGACGTGGCCAACAGCGACGAGGCCTTGCGCGAGGTCGAGCTGGATCTGGCCGAGGGCGCCGACGCGGTGATGGTGAAGCCGGGCATGCCGTATCTGGACATCGTGCGCCACGTGAAGGACGCGTTCGGCGCGCCGACCTTCGTCTACCAGGTCAGCGGCGAGTACGCGATGCTGCGCGCCGCCTTCGCCAACGGCTGGCTGGACGAACGCGCCTGTGTGCTGGAGTCGCTGGTGGCGATGAAGCGCGCCGGCGCCGACGCCATCCTCACCTATTTCGCGCTCGACGCCGCGCGCTGGCTGCGCGAGGCGGACTGACCACATGACCACCTCGTTGGATTTTCGGCACTGAACGACGCTTGTTCAGCGCGTCGGCCCGTCGACATCGATGGTGACAAAGTGCGCCGGAAGGCGTCGGCCCGTCTTCGCGCGCCGTGCATTCGAAACATGGTGCCGCCGATGCGGGATGCATCGATTCCTGATCCTCGGCCTGCGTCTCCCATTCCGGTCAGGGGGCGATGACGGGCGCTGTTCGTGAAATGGCAGTCCGATGTCGTTCCGGGAGGGACAGCGCTCGCCGCCTGACGTACTCTGGACGCACGCGATGCGCGTGGCGGGTTCGTTCAAGGGAAGCGAGTGCATACCGAACACATGCTGCAGATGGCCGTGGTGTTTCTGCTGGCGACCGTGCTGGCGGTGCCGCTGGCGAAACGGTTCCGGCTGGCCGCTGTGCTGGGTTTTCTGCTGGCAGGCATCGCCATCGGGCCGCATGCGCTGGGACTGGTCGGCGATACCGGCCGCGTCGCGCAGGTGTCGGAACTGGGCGTCGTGCTGATGCTGTTCGTGATCGGTCTGGAGCTTTCGCCGTCGCGCCTGAAGGTGATGCGCCACGCGGTGTTCGGCACCGGTCTGCTGCAGGTGCTGGTGTGCGGTGCGGCATTGCTGGCCGTCGCCTATTACGGTTTCGGTTTGTCGTTGCGTGCGGCCGTGGTGGTGGGGGCGGCGTTGGCGTTGTCGTCGACGGCATTCGGTCTGCAGATTCTCGCCGAGCGCAAGGAGGCCGGTTCCGCGTACGGCCGGCAGGCTTTCGCGGTGCTGCTGTTCCAGGATCTGGCGGCGATTCCGCTGATTGCGGTGGTGCCGTTGCTGGGGTACGGCACCGCGCAAACGGGCGATCCGATGTGGATGGGCGCGCTGCGCGTGGTCGCCACGATCGTGGTGGTGATGGTCGGCGGCCGGTATCTGCTGCGGCCGTTGTTCCGCATCGTCGCGCGTACGCGCATGCAGGAGGTGTCCACGGCGACCGCGCTGCTGGTGGTGATGGGCACGGCCTGGGTCATGGAGCTGGCGGGTGCGTCGGCGACGCTGGGCGCGTTCCTTGCCGGCGTGCTGCTGGCCGATTCCGAATATCGGCACGAGCTGGAATCGCACATCGAACCGTTCAAGGGGCTGCTGCTCGGCCTGTTCTTCATCAGCGTCGGCATGTCGCTGGATCTGTCGCTGTTGCGTCAGGCACCGTGGGTCGTGGCCGGACTGGTGCTCGGACTGCTGCTGGTCAAGGGGGTCCTGCTTTGGCCGGTGGGGCGCCTGTCCGGGAGTTTGAGTGGCGCCGATGCATTGCGCATGGCGGTATTGCTGGCCAGCGGCGGCGAATTCGCCTTTGTGGTACTGAACCTGGCGTTGGGTCAGCATCTGCTGGAGCCGCGCCAGCGCGATCTTCTGGTGCTGGCGGTTAGTCTGTCGATGGCGCTGATGCCGTTGCTGGTGACGGCGCTGGCGCGTCTGCTGCGCGAGCGCGACACGCCGCAGACGCGCGAATACGATCACATCGACACCGATGCGCCGCGGGTCATCATCGCCGGGTTCGGCCGCGTCGGTCAGATCGTGGCGCGCGTGCTGCGCGCCCAGCACATTCCGTTCGTGGCGCTGGAGGCCTCGGTCGAGCAGGTGGATTTCTCGCGCCGCTTCGGCGGCACGTCGATCTTCTTCGGCGACCCGGCGCGTCCGGAACTGCTGCGCGCGGCACAGGCCGACAAGGCCGAGGTCTTCGTACTGGCCACGGACGATCCGCAGGCCAATCTGCGCACGGCGCGCGTAGTCAAGCGGCAGTTTCCGCACCTCAAGATCGTGGCACGGGCGCGCAACCGTCAGCATGTCTTCCGCCTGATGGATCTGAGCATCGACGAGCCGGTGCGCGAGACCTTCGATTCCAGCCTGAAAATGACCAGACAGGTGCTGTCGGCGCTGGGTGCGTCGGAGGCCGACGCGGCGCAGCAGGTCGAGCGCTTCCGCGAGCACGACGAGGCGCTGCTGAAGACCCAGTATCTCGTCTACGACGACGAGACCGCGCTGGTACAGTCCTCGCGCGAGGCGCTGGCCGATCTGGAGCGCATCTTCGAGGCCGACAGCGGGCAGCGCGATGCGGGTAGCGAGGAAGAGGGCGAGCGTATCTGAAGACGACCTTCGCTCGGTGTCTTCAGGTTGTCAGCGTGGCAAGCTGTTGCTTCGACACGGTCTGGTGTAGCGCACCGATGGCATGTGCGGGTGAGGCCATGCCGCCGTTGCGCAGGATCGCTGAGGTCAGGCCGGCATCGAGCCAGGCTTCCAGGCAGGCGGCGAAGCCGTCGAGAAAACCATCGTGCACCGCGCTGGATGCGGATCGGTGGTGTCAGTCGGCCGCGGGCTGGCGCAGCGTCTGGTGCACGCCGGGCACGGCATGTCCGCGCGCTTCCAGTTCCACGGCGACATCGATGTAGCCGAGCGCCCGGGCCAGCTCGGCCGGCGTGCGACCGAGTTCGTCGACGGCGTCGCGCGCCGCGCCGCGCGATAGCAGAACCCGCGCCGGCGCGGTCAGCATATGCATGGCGCAGGCATGCAGCGGCGTGACGCCCCGGCGGTCGGCGTGGCGGGGATCGGCGCCGGCGTCCAGCAGCGCGGGCAGCAGCGCGCCGATGTGGGTGCTGTCGCAGTCCGCACCGGGCTTGGCATGCGAGCCGAGCAGCAGCAGCAAGGGAGTGCGACCGTCCTGGTCGGCATGGTTGGCATCGGCGCCGCGTTTCAGCAGCACATCGAGCAGACGCCGTGCACGCAGGCTGTCGCGGCCGGCGAAACACAGCTGCGCGGCGGGGTGCAGCACGCTGCGTCCGTACATGTCGCGCACATGGACGTTGGCGCCGGCTTCGAGCATCTGCTCGGCGATATCGACGTGTCCACGTGCCACCGCCAGCATCAGTGCGGTGGCCTGGCCGGGTAGCGGCTGGTCGATCGGCGTGCCGCTCTCGATCAGCAGCGCCACCATGTCGCTGCGCCCGGCATTGGCGGCGGCGGCCAGCGCGGTCACGCCGGAGCGGGCGCTGAGGGTGAGGTCGGCGCCGTGCTCGATCAACAGTCGCGCGGTTTCGGTATGCCCCATGCCGGCGGCACGCAGCAGGGCGTTCGCACCCTGGCTGTCGCGGCTGTCCACGGCGAAATCGAGGTCGAGCAGCTTGCAGACGGCTTCGTTGTCGCCGGTCGCCGCGGCGGCGGGAAGGTCGTGCGGGCGCAGTGCCCGGCGCGGCAACGGCCAGCGCTCGTCCCAGCGCAGCCAGCGAGTGAGTTCCGGGTCGGCCTGATCGAGCACGCTGCCCAGCGGCGTTTCGCTGTTGGCCGCCGGGGCTTCCGGGTCGGCGCCGGCGCGGATCAGGGCGCGAATCTGCGGTAGTGGATCGGCGTGCTCCAGCGCGGCGTGCAGCGGTGTGCGTCCGGCGGCATCCTGCGCATTGGGGTTGCTGCCCAGGTTCAGCAAGACCTGCAGCAGGGTCCGCTGGCCGTTGGCGGCCGCGTGGTGCAGGGGGGTGATGCCGTCGCGGTGCGCGCCGAACGGGTCACCGCCGGCGTCGAGCATGCGCAGCACGAGGCGTTCGCTGCAGGCGTCGTTGTCGAGGTTGTCCAGACTGCGTGCGATGCGCCCGGCGCCGGCACAGCTGGCCCCGGCGTCCATCAGGTCGTGAACGGCATCGGCGCTGTCTGGAAGCGCATCGAGCAAGGCATCCAGCAGCGGTTGACCGTCCTCGAGCGTGGCGTGTGGCGACAGGCCATGTTCCAGCAGCCAGCGGCGCGCGGTGGCCGGTGCATCCCCGGCCAGTTGCCGATACATGTTCGCCAGATCGCGTTGCGGCCACTCGCGGGCGCGTCGAGAAAAGGTCGAGGCGATGGCCCAGTGGCCGAAGCGCAGGGCGTCGGCGAGGTGTTCGGGCGTGTCCGCGCCGGCTTCCGGTTCTGCGCCGATGTCGAGATTGGCCGGCAGCGGCGTCTGCGGGTCCATCAGCGCGACCAGGTCCCAGCGGCCGGTGGCGGCGGCGTGGTCCAGCGCGCTGCGTTCGTCGTTGCCCACGGCGCGCGGGTCGGCGCCGAGATCGAGCAGCGCGCGCACAATGCCAGCTTGCGTGCGCGGTGACTGGCAGGCCAGCATCAATGCGTCGCGACCGTGCTTGTCGCGCAGGTCGACGCTCGCCTCGGCGGCGGCGAGCACGTTCACGACGCCCAGTGCACCCGAGCGCGAGGCTTCCATCAGTGCGCTGGTCTGGTGATGGTCGACGACATCGGTCTTGGCGCCGGCGCCAACCAGCGCGCGGGCGATGTCGGCGTGACCTTCCAGTGCCGCGGCCATCAGTGCGGTGCGGCCAATCGTGTTGGCGGCGTGCACGGAGGCCTTGTGCTTGAGCAGCAGGCGCACGCCTTCCGGATCGTCCTCGGCGATGCCGGCAGCGGCGACCAGCGCGGGTTCGCCGCTGTCCAGCGCCGGCTTGGCGCCGTGTTCGAGCAGGAACTGCGCCAGCGGCCAGTTGGCGGCGCGGCAGGCAGCGGCGAGCGGCGTGAGGCCCTGGCGGTTGAGTACGTTGGGGTCGGCTTCGGCGTCGATCAGCATGGCCGCCACCGTCGGTTCGGCACTCAGCGCCGCGCCGTGCAGCGGGGTGTTGCCGTCGGCATCGGCCTGGCACGGGTCGGCACCGTTCGCGAGCAGCGTCATCACCGCCTCGGCGCGGCCGTGATAGCTGTCGCGCGTGGCGGCGAGCAAGGGCGTCAGGCCGGCCTGGACGCGGTTGACGTCCGCGCCGTGCGCGATCATTGCGCGCAGCAGCCGAGTTTCCGGAAGCAGGGCGGCGAGAATCAGCGCCGAGCGCTGATCGCGGTCCGATGGATGCGCCATGGCGTCGGCATCGGCGCCGGCTTCCAGCAGCGTCAGCGCTGCATCGACGCGGCCGGCACGCACGGCCTCCAGCAGGTCATCGTCGCTTGCCGCGCCCGTTTCGGTTTCCGGCGAACTCGCGGCGGGCGCCTCATCGAGTTCGCGGCTTCGTTCCCGGTCCGGGTCCGGCTCGGCGGTCGTCGATGAACCTCCGCCTCGCTGTTGTCCTTCGTAGAGCAGTGCGCGCAGCGTGCGATTGGTAATGACCAGGCAGCACAATGGCAGCAGGATCAGCCCGTACAACAGCACGCCGGCGGTGCGCAGCTCATCGGGTACCACGCCGACCAGCACACTGAGCGCCAGCGCGCCGAAGGCGGCGATCAGCGTGCACAGCGAAACGGGAAGAAAGTGGCTGAAGAAACGTTCCTCGCCGGACAGGTGGCGGGCGAATTGCAGACTGCGCGACAGCGCCGCGCGGATCAGCGAACCTTTGCCGGCGCTGCCCGGAAACGCGTCGTCCCACAGGAACGCCAGACCGAAGGCGGGCCAGGCCCGCCACAGCAGGGCCGCACCGAGGGCCAGTGCGATCGACAGCACGATGCTGCTGGCCAGCGAGGGCGTCTGCGTCAGCATGACCAGCGGCCATGCGATCAGCACAAGCACCAGCGCGGTATAGGCCGTGAACAGGATCAGATGCGCCACGCCGCGGCGCAGCACCGTGCGGGTGAAGGTGGGTTCCGGATCGAAGCCGATGGCGTGGCACATGGCGCCCAGCATCAGCGTGTTGGCGAGAAGCAGCGGAATCAGGGCGGTCGGCGAAGCGACGACGACGGCGGCGGCGATCATGGCCAGAGCAGGCAGGAACCAGACCAGGATGGTCTGCAGCGGTGTGCGGCGGCGCGGTTTGGTCGGCGACATGTCGGGCGGTGCGATCCGGGTCGGGGCGAGGATTGGGCTTGCGCGTCACGATACTACGCGCATGTGCGGTGCGCCCGAAACCTTCGGGCGCACGAGGCAGGACAGATCGGGTGGCGGACGTCAGCGGGCGTTCAGGCGTTTTCGCCCGGAGGCAGCTGCAGATGCCAGCCCTGCTCGCGGAGATTGCACAGTACCTGCTCGGTATCCTGATGCGGCAGCTTGCGCGCAGCGTCCAGTTCGACCTCGAGCACGAAACGCAGTTCGCCCAGCAGCGTCTGCAGCGCTTCGGGCAGGTGTTCGAGTTGCTCCGGGTCGCGCAGCCAGAGATAGGTTTCGGTTTTGCGGCGGCTGGCGTAGACGTGGCAGTGCATGATGGATCGTAGACGGTGCGGGCTGCACAGCATACGCATTCGGGGCGCGGTCGTCAGTGCCGGGCATGCAAGCAGGCACTTGCATTCGCGCTGCGCTCTCGTCAAAGTGCCGCGACAGGCTTCAAACGTCTGTATGAATGGAGGAGGGGCCCGTTTCAGGGTCGCAGATTCGAAGGCGTCCGAACGTCAGGAGTAGGTATACATGTCCATCAGAAACTCGTTTGTCAAAGCTGCCCGTCCCACGGCATTCGCCGTGCTGGCGGTGGCCGTAGCCGCGGCGCTGGGGATGCCGCAGGCGGCCCACGCCAGCGCGTTTCAGCTCAAGGAAAACAGCGCCAAGGCGCTCGGTCGCTCGTTCGCGGGTTCGGCCACGGCGGGGGATGACGCTTCGGTCGTCGTCAACAATCCGGCCGCGATGACCATGCTGACCGGCACGGTGTTCCAGGCCGATGTCACGGCCATCAATTTCAGCACCAAGTTCAGCGGCACGGGCACCGATGCCTTCGGTCGTCCGCTGGGTGGCGGCAACGGCGGCGACGGCGGTACCACGATCCCGGTGCCGGCGTTCTTCCTGTCCACGCAGGTCAACGACCGCACGCACATCGGCTTCGCTGTCACCGCGCCGTTCGGCTTCAAGACCAACTACAACCCGGGCTGGGTGGGTCGCTATCACGCGCTGAAGTCGGATTTCCAGTCGCTCGACGCCACGCTGTCGGCGTCCTACGACCTGACTGACAACTTCAGCATCGGTGCCAGCGTCATCGCCCAGCACACCAAGGCGGAACTGACCTCGGCGGTGAACTACAACGGCGTGGCCGCGGGACTGATCCAGCAGGCCGTCGCCGGTGGCGTGCTGCCGGCCGCCGCGGCGCCGACCTACCTGTCGACCATCAATGCTGTGGTGCCGCCGGGCAGTGATGGCGAGGCGCGCATCAAGGGCGACGACTGGGGCTACGGCTGGCAGCTGGGCGCGTTCTGGAAGCTGACCGACAGTGACCGTCTGGCGCTGGACTACCATTCCAAGATCTCGCACACGCTGAAAGGCAACGCACGCTTCACCATGCCCAGCAACGTTACCGCGCTGCTCAGCAGCCCGACGGTGGCGCCGCTGCTGGCGGGTGCCGGCGGCGTGCCGTTCAGCAACACCACGGGCACCGCGCCGTTCACCACGCCTGCTTTCGCCAACCTGAGCTACTGGCATCAGGGCGAGAAGTACGGTGTCGGTGCGGACGTGACCTGGACCAAGTGGAGCACCTTCAAGGAGCTTCGGGTGAACTACGCGAACCCGGCGCAGCCGGCTTCGGTGGAAACCTTCGACTGGGAGAACACCCTGTTTGTCTCGGTCGGCGGCGAGTACTACGTCAACGACAAGCTGACGCTGCGCGGCGGCGTGGCCGTGGACGGCTCGCCGACTTCGCAGGCGCATCGTGATCCGCGCGTGCCGGACGGCACCCGTCGCTGGATCAGCGTCGGTCTGGGCTACAAGCCTACGCAGAAGCTGGACCTGAACGTCGGTTACGCGCACATCTTCGTCAGCGATGCGCACGTCAACAACCTCAGCCCGACGGGCGACCGTCTGGTCGGCAACTTCAGCGACAAGGGCAACCTGCTGGCGTTCTCGGCGGCCTATCACTTCTGATCGGTCGCGACGGCCCGCCTTGCGCGGGCCGGTCGGCAACGAGCAACAAAAAAGCCCCCGCAGCGATGCGGGGGCTTTTCTTTGAGCTGTGCCTCGGTGTCCGCGGCGTGCTTCAGTCGCCGAGCATCATCAGGCTGGCGTTGCCGCCGGCCGCCGTGGTGTTGACGGTCAGCACGCGCTCGGTCGCGAAGCGCAGCATGTAGTGCGGACCGCCGGCCTTGAAGCCCGTGCCGGACAGGCCTTCGCCGCCGAACGGCTGCACGCCGACCACCGCGCCGACCTGGTTGCGGTTGGCGTAGCAGTTGCCCACGCGGGCGTGCTTCTGCACGTAGGCGATGGTGTCGTCGATGCGGCTGTGGATGCCCAGGGTCAGGCCGTAGCCGGTGGCGTTGATCTGGTCCAGCACTTTGTCCAGCTCGCCGGCCTTCCAGCGCACCACGTGCAGGATCGGACCGAATTCCTCGCGCTCGAGCATGTCCAGTGAGGGGATCTCGAAGGCGTGCGGTGCCAGGAAAGTGCCGTGCTCGGCCACCTCGGCGTCGACGGTCGCTTTGCGGATCAGCTTCGCTTCGCGGTTCATGCGGTCGACGTGCTTCTGCAGCCCTTCCAACGCGTCGTGGTCGATGACCGGGCCGACGTCGGTGGACAGCAGCCCCGGATCGCCGACCTTCAGCTCGTCGATCGCGCCGCCGAGCATTTCGATCACGCGATCGGCGACGTCGTCCTGGATGAACAGGATGCGCGCGGCCGAGCAGCGCTGACCGGCCGATCCGAAAGCCGAGGCCATGACGTCCTTGACCAGCTGCTCGGGCAGGGACGAGGAATCGGCGATCATGGCGTTCTGGCCGCCGGTCTCGGCGATCAGCGTGGCGATCGGACCCTTGCGCGCGGCGAGCGTCTTGTTGATGACCCAGGCGGTCTCGGTCGAGCCGGTGAAGGCCACGCCGGCAATGCGCGGATCACGGGTCAGGGCCGCGCCAACGCTGGCGCCGTCGCCCGGAATGAACTGCAGCACGTGCTGCGGAATGCCAGCCTCGTGCAGCAGCTTCACGGCGGCGTAGCCGATCAGCGAGGTCTGCTCGGCGGGCTTGGCGACGACGGTATTGCCGGCCAGCACCGCGGCCATCACTTCGCCCATGAAGATCGCCAGCGGGAAGTTCCACGGGCTGATGCACACGAACACGCCGCGGCCGTTGAGGAACAGGCGATTGGTTTCGCCGGTCGGGCTGGGCATGTCTTCGGGCTGGCCGAACAGCTTGCGCGCCATGCCGGCGTAGTAGCGGCAGAAGTCCGCCGCCTCGCGTACTTCGGCGATGGCGTCGGGTAGGGTCTTGCCGGCTTCGCGCACACACATGGCGACGAATTCGCCGCGGTTGGCCTCGATCATCTCGGCGGCGCGCTCGGCGATCTGCGCGCGCTTTTCGGCGGGCACGCGGTCCCAGTCCGGCTGCGCGGCGACAGCGTTGGTGATGGCGGTGTCGACGACGCTCTCGTCGCCGCCGATCCATTCGCCGACCACGCGACGGTGGTCGGCCGGGTCGGTGACCTTCACCGTTTCCTTGCCGATCTTCGCGCCCGGAACGAGCGGCGCGGCCTTCCACGGTCCCTTGTGCGCGTTGATGTCCTCGGCCAGCTGCCGGATGTCGTCTTCGTTGGAGAAATTCACGCCCATGGAGTTCTTCCGCTGTTCACCGTAGATATCGACCGGCATCGGAATGCGCGGATGGTTGAAGGTCTTGAAGCCGCGCACGGTTTCGCACGGGTCGGCCACCAGCTCGTCGATGCTGACGTCCTCGTCGAAGATGCGGTTGACGAACGAGGTGTTGGCGCCGTTCTCGAGCAGGCGGCGCACCAGGTACGGCAGCAGGTCCTCGTGGCTGCCGACCGGCGCGTAGACACGACACGGCACGTTCAGCTTGTTCTTGCCGATCACTTCCGCGTACAGGTCCTCGCCCATGCCGTGCAGGCGCTGGAATTCGTACGGGCGGCCTTCGGCGATGTGGTGCACGTAGGCGATGGTGTGGGCGTTGTGCGTGGCGAACTGCGGATAGATCAGGTCCGCGCCGACATCCAGCAGGCGCTTGGCGCAGGCCAGGTAGGCGACGTCGGTGTTCGGTTTGCGCGTGTAGACCGGATAGCCGGTGAAGCCCAGTTCCTGCGCGCGCTTGATCTCGGTGTCCCAGTAGGCGCCCTTGACCAGGCGCACGAACCAGCGGCGCTTGTGCCGGCGCGCCATGTCGGCCAGCCAGTCGATGACGGCGGGCGCACGCTTCTGGTAGGCCTGCACGGCCATGCCCAGACCGTCCCAGCCTTCCAGCGAGGGATGCGCGAAGACCTCGGCGGCGACATCCAGCGACAGTTCCAGGCGGTCGGCTTCCTCGGCGTCGATGGTCAGGGCGATGCCCTGTTCCTTGGCCATCTGCGCCAGTTCCAGCACTTTCCCGGTCAGTTCCACGAGCACGCGCTCGCGCTTGCCGTGCTCATAACGCGGGTGCAGGGCGGACAGCTTGACCGAGATCGACGGCGCCTCGATCAGGTTGCCGGCGTCCGGATCCTTGCCCAGTGCGACGATGGCGTTGCGGTAGGCCTGCTGGTAGCGCTCGGCATCCGGCTGCGTCAGGGCCGCTTCGCCGAGCATGTCGAAGGAGTAGCGGTAGGGGCGGTTCGCCTTCTTGTCCGCGCGCTCGACGGCCTCGTCGATGCGGCGGCCCATCACGAACTGCTTGCCCATGATGCGCATGGCCTGATGTACGGCGGCGCGGATCATGGGTTCGCCGGCGCGGCCGGCCAGGCGGCGCATGGCGCCGCGCACATCGGTGCGCGTGTCTTCGGCCATCTGCACCATGCGACCGGTCAGCATCAGGCCCCAGGTAGACGCATTGACCAGCACCGAGTGGCTACCGCCGAGGTGCTTCTGCCAGTCCGCATCGCCGAGCTTGTCGCGGATCAGCATGTCGATGGTGTCGGTATCGGGAATGCGCAGCAATGCCTCGGCCACGCACATCAGCAGCACACCTTCCTCGCTGGACAGGTCGTACTGGCGCATGAACGCTTCGATCGCGTCCTGATCATCCGCCCGCTCGCGCACGCGGAGTACCAGATTGGTGGCGCGTTCGATGATCTGCTTGCGCTCGGCTTCGGGCAGTTCGGCTTCGGCCAGCAGGGCCTGGACGGTTTCGGACTCGTCGCGCAGCCAGGCTTCGGTGATGCGCTGACGCGCCGGTTGATCGACGTCGACGAGTTCGGGGCTGAGGATCTGAGCGTTCACGTGCGTGCGCGTACCTTAATAAGGGCGGAGGGCGAATTGCGCGATTGTATGCCCCGCGGAGGGGGCTATCCAACCTCTTTTTTTGGCCCCGTTCCGATCGCTTTGCGGCGCAGCCTGATAGCGGTTCCCTGCTGAATGCCGCCGCATGACCTGCGACAATATGCCGCGTGCGGCAAACAGTCTTGCCCCTGTGCAGGGGGCACACTATGCTTGGACGAATCAGGACAGGCCATGAACGCATGATTGTCCTCGAGTCAACCACTGGGGAAGCGGCGCGCGTCACGATGTGGCTGCGGCCGAATCGCTCGCTTAGTCGGCGTGGTTTGCGTCGCTGGAGCGCGGTGCTGGTGGGGGTCACGGTTGCAGTCGCGACACTCTGCGCGCGTGCGGGCAATGTCTACGCCCCGCTGTTCGCGCTGGTCGAATCAGCCGCCGTGGTGTACGCCCTGACGCTGGCCTGGCGTGCCGGTGGTCGCAGCGAACGCATCACCATCGATGAACGTTCGCTGGAAGTGGAGAGCCTGCCCGGGCATCGCCGCGCGACGTTCCAGTCCTACTGGGTGCGTGTACGCATGCGGGAGTCCGGCAACAGGCAACGGCTTGTTCTCACTTCGCACGGAGGCGAGGTGGAAGTCGGTGCGTTCCTGGGGGAAGAGGAACGGGTCGATGCGATGCACAGATTGCGTGTGCTGCTGGCGCAACAGACCGCGCCGCGGCGCACCAACTGAACAATCGGCGATTCGGTGACCGTGGCGCAGCGGGGGTAGCATGCAGCGGTGCGGGTCCGGACGGGGGAAGCGGCGCTGCGTCGCGAACCGGTCGGCAGACGATCACGGTCTCGCCTGGCGGAAATTCAATTTCAGGGTGCAAGACATGAAATTTGGCGGCATTCGAGGACGAGCGACCACGTGGGCGGTGGCGGCAAGTGCGCTGCTCAGTGGCTCGGCGTGGGCCAATCCCCATCCGTGGCAGCTGAACCTGACCAAGGGCGTGACCCAGACCTCGCATGAGGTGTGGGACCTGAACATGGCTTCGTTCCTGGTCTGCGTCGTGATCGGCGTGATCGTGTTCGGCGCGATGATCATCGCCATGTTCCGCTTCCGCAAGTCCAAGGGTGCGGTGGCCGAGAAGTGGTCGCACAGCACCAAGCTGGAGCTGGTCTGGACCATCGTCCCGGTGCTGATCCTGATCGGCCTGGCCTGGCCGGCAACCAAGGTGCTGGTCAATACCACCGACACCGCTGACGCCCAGATGACCGTCAAGGTCACCGGCTATCAGTGGAAGTGGCGCTACGACTACGTCGACTACGACGGCAAGACCGTGAAGAAGGTCGGTTTCATGTCGCGTCTGGACAAGAAGAGCGACGCCACGCGTCAGCTCGACTCCGGCCTCGACCCGAAGGCGGTCGTCGACGCCAACGGCACCAACGACTATCTGCTCAATGTCGATCATCCGCTGGTGGTGCCCGCCGGCGTGAAGATCCGCTTCCTGATCACTGGCGGCGACGTCATCCATTCGTGGTGGGTGCCGGATCTGGGCTGGAAGATGGACGCCATCCCGGGCATCGTCAACGCCGCCTGGACCAAGATCAGCAAGCCCGGCATCTACCGGGGCCAGTGCGCCGAACTGTGCGGTCAGGACCACGGCTTCATGCCGATCGTGGTCAAGGCTGTGCCGAAGGCGCAGTTCGAGAAGTGGCTGGCCGCTCAGGAGAGCGCCGCGCAGCTCGACAAGGCTTCGCGCACCGCGCAGGCCGACAGCACGCCCGGCGACGACAGCCAGGGTTAACCGGACAAACTTTAGGCAGAGGTAGAAGGTCATGGCGCACGCAGCCTCCCAGGACCACCACGACGACCATCACGAGGCGCCCTCCGGGTTCTTCCGTCGCTGGTTCATGTCCACCAACCACAAGGACATCGGTACCCTGTACCTGATATTCGCCCTGCTGATGTTCTTCATCGGCGGTTCGATGGCGATGCTGATCCGCGCCGAGCTGTTCGAGCCCGGTCTGCAGCTGGTCCAGCCGTACTTCTTCAACGAACTGACCACCATGCACGCGCTGGTGATGATCTTCGGCGCGATCATGCCGGCCTTCGTCGGTCTGGGTAACTGGATGATCCCGTTGATGGTGGGCGCCCCCGACATGGCGCTGCCGCGCATGAACAACATGTCGTTCTGGCTGCTGCCGTTCGCCTTCACCATCCTGCTGTCCTCGTTCTTCCTGCCGGGCGGCGCGCCCGCCGGTGGCTGGACGATGTATCCGCCGCTGTCGATCCAGGGCGGCGATTCCATCGCGTTCCTGATCTTCTTCGTGCACGTGTCGGGCATCAGCTCGATCATGGGCGCGATCAACATCATCGCGACCATCCTCAACATGCGTGCGCCGGGCATGGATTTGCTGAAGATGCCGATCTTCGTCTGGACCTGGCTGATCACGGCGTTCCTGCTGATCGCGGTGATGCCGGTGCTGGCCGGCGCGGTGACCATGCTGCTGACCGACAAGTACTTCGGCACCAGCTTCTTCAATGCCGCAGGCGGCGGTGACCCGGTGCTGTTCCAGCACGTGTTCTGGTTCTTCGGGCACCCCGAGGTCTACATCATGATTCTGCCGGCGTTCGGCATCATCTCGGAGATTATCCCGACCTTCAGCCGCAAGCCGCTGTTCGGCTACAAGGCGATGGTGTACGCCACTGCGTCGATCGCGTTCCTGTCGTTCATTGTGTGGGCGCACCACATGTTCGCGGTCGGCCTGCCGTTGGGCGCCGAGCTGTTCTTCATGTACGCGACCATGCTGATCGCGGTGCCGACGGGTGTGAAGGTGTTCAACTGGGTCACCACGATGTGGAAGGGCTCGCTGACCTTCGAGACCCCGATGCTGTTCGCGGTCGCCTTCGTGATCCTGTTCACCATCGGCGGCTTCAGCGGCATCATGCTGGCGCTGGTGCCGGCCGACTTCCAGTACCAGGACACCTATTTCGTGGTGGCGCATTTCCACTACGTGCTGGTGACCGGTGCGGCGTTCTCGATCATGGCGGCGGTGTACTACTGGCTGCCGAAGTGGTCGGGCAACATGTATTCCGAGCGCTGGGGCAAGATCCACTTCTGGCTGAGCGTGGTCTCGGTCAACGTGCTGTTCTTCCCGCAGCACTTCCTGGGTCTGGCCGGCATGCCGCGTCGCATCCCGGACTACAACGTGGCGTTCGCCGATTTCAACATGATCAGCTCGATCGGCGGTTTCGTGTTCGGCGCCACCCAGCTGATCTTCGTCGGCGTCATCATCCACTGTGTGTTCTTCGCCAAGAAGAAGGCGACCGACCGCGTGTGGGAAGGCTCCAAGGGTCTGGAGTGGACCGTGCCGTCGCCGGCGCCGCATCACACCTTCGCGGTGCCGCCGGTGATCGATGACAGCCAGCTGGCCCACGGCGACGTGACGCATTGAGCGGCATGAATCGTCCGCAGCAGGCACAGTTCGATCCGGCCGAGCGGCGCGCTGCGGTGCGCCGCACGGTGGGGATTCTGGTCGCGGTGATCGTCGTGATCCTCGGATTGTTCCTGCTGCAGTTCATCGTCTGAAACGGATCGAGTGCATTGGGGCTTGCCCCGCCCAAGTTCATCACGGGAATTGAAACCATGGCTCAGCAAGGCGCCTACTACGTACCGCATCACAGCGTGTGGCCTATCGTCGGCTCCGTCGGCTTGTTCACCACCATGTTCGGCGCCGCGCACTGGCTGAACGACCAGGGTGCGCTTGGCCGCCCGATGTTCTTCATCGGTCTGGCCGTTGTGATCTTCACGCTGTTCGGCTGGTTCAGCTCGGTGATCCGCGAGTCGATCAAGGGCAACTACAACAGCCAGGTCGACGTTTCCTTCCGCATGGGCATGATGTGGTTCATCTTCTCGGAGGTGATGTTCTTCGCGGCGTTCTTTGGCGCGCTGTTCTACACCCGCGTGTTCTCGGTGCCGTGGCTGGGCGGCGAAGGACACGGCCTCTTCACCCATCACTACCTGTGGGATCAGTACGCGCCGGCATGGCCGACCAACGGCCCGGGCGATGTCGGCGGTCCGTTCAGCACGGTGTCGCCGTGGGGCCTGCCGCTGCTGAACACGCTGATCCTGCTGACCTCCAGCGTGACCATCACCATTGCTCACCACGCGCTGCGCGCCGGTCGTCGCAAGCAGCTGCTGGTGTTTCAGGCGCTGACTGTGCTGCTGGGCGCGACCTTCCTGTACTTCCAGGCGCATGAGTACATGGAGGCCTACGAGCATCTGAACCTGACGCTGCACAGTGGCGTGTACGGCTCGACCTTCTTCATGCTGACCGGCTTCCATGGCCTGCACGTGACCCTGGGCACGATCATGCTGATCGTGATCTGGTTCCGCTGCGCCAAGGGCCACTTCAGCAAGGAGAACCACTTCGGCTTCGAGGCCGTGGCGTGGTACTGGCATTTTGTCGATGTGGTCTGGCTGTGCCTGTTCCTGTTCGTCTACATCATGTAGCGGAACGCTTCCGCACCTACGAAAAACCCGCCGAATGGCGGGTTTTTCGTAGGTGCGAAAGCCAGGCGGTCGCGGTTACGCGACCAACTGTCGCGCCCCGCGAGCGTTCGGGCGTGCGGGGCGGTAGAATGTCGGGCTTATCCGCCGACGCCGTGCGGATGGATCCAGCCGGCCCAGATGCTGATGATGACCAGCACGATCGCCAGCAGCGACAGGGCGATGCGGCGGGTGAGCGCTTTCACGACCCGGTCGCTGTCACCGGACCCTTTCATCATGAAGAACAGCGCCTGGCCCAGATTGAAGATGACGATGGCCACCACGATCATGATGACCACTTTGGTTGCGGTTTCCACAGGATGATTCCAGTGCGACTCCAGTTCTGCAGTATAACGCCGCGATTGCAGGCCGCTGCATGATGGGTCTGCGCCGCCCTTCATGGTTCGCCGTGCTGCTGACGCTGGTCGGTGTGATGTTTTTCGTGCGACTGGGCATTTGGCAGCTGCATCGCGCCGCCGAGAAGGAAGTGTTGCTGCGACGCTTCGCCACAGCGGCGTCCGCACCGATCCAGGATTTTTCCACCGTGCAGCGCGGGGCGTTGCCCGAACGCTACCCGCATCTGCAGGTACGAGGGCATTTCGTGCCTGGGCGCAGCTACATGCTGGACGACCAGAATCACGGGCATCGCCCGGGCGTGCAGGTCTATGCGCCGTTCCGCCCCGACGGCTATGCGCGCCTGGTGCTGGTCGACCTGGGTTTTCTGCCCCGCGAAGGTCCAGACCTGAAGCTGCCGCAGCTGCCGCCGATCAAGCCGGGCGAAACGACGTTGCGTGGCATCTATGTGCCGCCGCCGGCGGCGGGTCTGAAGCTGGGTGGCGACGCGTTGAAGAAACAGCAGACGTGGCCGAAGCTGACGACCTACATCGACCTGAATCAGATTGCCACGGATCTCGACGCCAAACTGTATCCGCGTGCGCTGCTGCTCGATCCCGACCCGGCGGCGGCCTACGTGCGCGAGTGGACGCCGGGCTTCATGCCGCCGGCGCGGCATTACGGCTATGCCTTCCAGTGGTTCGCCTTCGCCGTCGCGGCGCTGGCGATCTTCGTGATCCTTCATCGAAAGAAGGACGAAACCGGAGACGACGATGAATGAACCCCGCGCCGACGCGCGCAAGATGAGTCGCATCAAGCTGCTGCTGGTGGCGTCGGTGTTCGCCGCACCGCTGCTGGTCGCGATGGTGCTGACGCTGGTCGGCTGGCAGCCGGGTACGAGCAGCCATGGTGCGGCGATTAAGCCGCAGCGCAGCTTCGCCAAGATCGACATCCGTCTCGCCGACGGCAAGAACTATCCGTGGAAGGACAGCGAGCCGCGCATGACATTGCTGGCGCTGCCCGGCAGCGACTGCATGGACAACTGCATGCGCCTGTTGCACCTGATGAGCAATGCGCGCATCACCCTGAACAAGAACGCCGACCGGCTGCGCCTGCTCTACGTGGGCGAGCCGCCGCACGGTCCGAAGGCGGCGGCGGTGATGCGGGACTGGCAGATCGGTAGCGACGTCGGCGACAAGCTGGCCTCGTTCCGCCCGCGTGGTCCGGACAGCGTGGCCGCGATTCTGGTCGAGTCCAACGGCACGGCATTGACGCTGTACCGGGCCGGCTTCGATCCGAATGGTCTGAAGAAAGATCTGCAGAAGGTGATCCGCTGATGCTGCGTGCCATTTCCCGTCTTTCGTGGCCGGCGCGGCTGGCCTGGTTCGCCGCTATCTTCGCGTTCGGCGTGGTCATGTTCGGCGCCTTCGTGCGCCTGTCCAACGCCGGCCTGTCGTGCCCGGACTGGCCGACCTGCTATGGCCAGATCGCCTGGCCGCACCACGCGCATGAAGTCGCGCAGGCCGATGCGGCCTTCCCGCAGCGACCGGTGGAGCCGGGCAAGCCCTGGCGCGAGCAGTTCCATCGCATGATCGCCGGCACGCTCGGCGTGCTGGTGCTGACGCTGGCGCTGGTGGCCGTCTGGCGTCGCCGGTGGGCGCGTTGGGCGGTGATCGGCAGCGCTGTCGCGGCGGCGCTGGGCACGGGCATGTACATCGGTGGCGAGCATGTGGTGTCGTCGGTGCTTGCGGCGGTCGCCATCGCCGCGCCGCTGTTCGTGGCGGCGAAGCTGACCCGTGCGCCGCCATGGCGCATCGCCGTGGTCGCGCTGGCGCTGGTGATCTTCCAGGCCATGCTCGGCATGTGGACGGTGACGCTGCTGCTCAAGCCGATCGTGGTCACCGGCCATCTGCTCGGCGGCATGGCGACGTTCGCCCTGCTGGGCTACATCGCCCTTCGACTGACGCCGATCGGCGCCGTGGGCGAGGAGCATGCGCGGCTGCGCCGGTTCGTGGCGGTCGGCATCGTGCTGCTGGCGGCGCAGATTTTCCTTGGCGGCTGGACCAGCACCAACTACGCGGCACTGGCCTGCGGCGTGGGCGACAGCGCCTTTCCGCATTGCCTGGGGCAGTGGTGGCCGGCGACCGATTTCCACCAGGGCTTTGTCCTGTGGCGCGGCATCGGGGTGAACTACGAGGGCGGCATCCTCGACGGGCCGGCGCGCACCGCGATCCAGATGGCGCACCGCATCGGCGCGCTGGTGGTGTTTGTGTACCTGGGCTGGTTGTCGCACAAGGTCGCCCGCGCCGGCCTGCGCGGGTTCGGCATCGCCATCGGCGCGACCCTGATCGCGCAGGTGCTGCTGGGCATCAGCAATGTGCATTTCGGTCTGCCGCTGCCGGTGGCGACCGCGCACAACGGCATGGCTGCGCTGCTGCTGTTCAGCCTGTTGGCGACCCTGGCGCGGACCCAGAAGCGGCTCGAAGCCGTGTAGACTGTGCGGTTCGCGCGTGACGGTCGCTGACCGCTGCGCGCGCCGCAAGCCGACCGGAGCCGCCGTGAAGATGCCATTCGCCGAATACTGGGAGCTGACCAAGCCACGCGTCGTCGCGTTGCTGGTGTTCTGCGCCGTGATCGGCATGTTCCTGGCCGTGCCCGGGCTGCCCCCGCTCAAGCCGTTGGTGTTCGGCTCGCTGGGCATCTGGATGGCCTCGGCGTCGGCGGCGGCCTTCAACCATCTCATCGACGAGCGCATCGACAAGCTCATGAGCCGCACCGCGCACCGTCCGCTGGCGACTGGCCAGCTGCGGGGGCGTCAGGTGTTCGCCTTCGCGTTTGCGCTGGGCGTGGTGTCGATGCTGATCCTGGTGTTCCTGGTCAACTGGATGACGGCGGCGCTGACCTTCGCCTCGCTGATCGGCTACGCGGTGATCTACACCGCGTTCCTGAAGCGCGCCACGCCGCAGAACATTGTCATCGGCGGCATCGCCGGCGCCGCACCGCCGCTGCTGGGCTGGTCGGCGATCACTGGCATGACCGGCGAGCGCGACTGGGCCTATGCACTGCTGCTGGTGCTGATCATCTTCGTGTGGACGCCGCCGCATTTCTGGGCACTGGCGATCTTCCGCCGCGAAGACTACTCGCGTGCGCAGGTGCCGATGCTGCCGGTCACGCACGGCGTGCACTACACGCGCTGGCATGTGCTGTTCTATACCATCCTGCTGGTGGTGGCGACGCTGCTGCCTGTGCTGACCGGCATGAGCGGCGTGCTGTACCTGGGCGGCGCGATGGTGCTGGGCGGCGGCTTCCTGTATTACGCCGTGCGCCTGATGAATCCGCCGGACGAGTTCTATCCGATGAAGGTGTTCCGCTACTCGATCACCTACCTGATGGCGCTGTTCGCCTTCCTGCTGCTCGATCACTGGCTGGTCGACCCGATGGTGCATCTGGGCACGATGGCCGGCTAGGATGGACTGAACGAGGGAGGCACGGCATGCGTCTGCTGGTGGTCGAGGATTCGCCGAACCTGGGACGCGACCTGCGCGAATCGCTGGCGCGGGACGGACATGCCGTGGATCTCGCCGCCGACGGCGCCCAGGCGCAGCAGTTTCTGGCCAGTTATGCCTACGACGCCGTGGTCCTGGACCTGATGATGCCGCGTGTGGACGGCTGGGCGGTGCTGCGCTGGCTGAACGGCCGTGAGCCGCGACCGCGGGTTCTGGTGCTGTCGGCACGCGATCAGGTCGAGGATCGCATCGAGGCGTTGCATCTGGGCGCTGACGACTACATGGTCAAGCCGTTCTCCTACGAGGAACTGACCGCCCGCCTGCAGGCGCTGGCGCGGCGCAGCGTGCAGTCGGATCCCGTGCTGCGCCTGGGCGCGGTGGAGATCGATCCGCGCGCGCGGCAGGTGCGCGTGGACGGCGAGGTGCTGGCGCTGACGCCGAAGGAATACGCCTTGCTGGAGACTCTGAGTACCGAGCGCGGGCGGGTCATGACGCGGACGGCGCTGTTCGAGCATCTGTACGATGCGCGCAGTGAATCCTCGGACAAGGTCATTGAGGTGCTGGTCAGCACGCTGCGCGGGAAACTGTCCAAGGCCGGGGTGACCGACCTGGTCCAGACTCGCCGAGGGTACGGTTATGTGGTCGAGTGAACGGCACCCGCTTTCGATCCGCCTACGCCTGCTGCTGTTTCTTTTCGCCGGTCTGGGCATCGTCATGCTCGGGCTTTTTCTGCTGCTCGATCGCGGACTGGATCGGCAGATCTACGGACGGCTCGATGAAGGCCTGAAAGCCCGCGCGCATGCGATCACGGTGCTGCTGGAGTCGCGCCCGACCCAGGAAGCGCTGGCGGAGCTGCAGGCGATGAGTCCGGAGTACGCCGGCGGCGGGCATACCGACTTCCTGCAACTGTGGGATGCGTCGGGACACACGCTGCTGACGTCGGGGAGCAATCGCGACGCCAAGCTGACGCCGCCGGATGCGGTGCCGGCCAACGCGCCGTATTACTACGATCTGGTGCTTCCCGATGGGCATCACGGCCGTGCGATCGCTGTGCGTGTGACGCTGCAGGGGCGCAGCGGCGACGCCATTCTCGCCGTGGCCGAGGAGCGCGAGCAGGTCGATGCGCTCGAGCGGCAGGTGCACGTCGCGCTGGTGAGCGGCGTGATGCTGACATCGTTGATGGCCGTGGTGCTGGCTTTCCTGGCCGTTCGCGGCGGCCTGCGCCCTTTGCTCGCGTTCGGCGGTGCTGCACGGGACGGGGCCGAGTCGGCGGACCTGCAGGCGGACACGCTGCCGCGCGAACTGCGTCCGTTGGCGCATGCGCTGAACGATGCATTCGGCGGTCTGCGTCGCGCGCTGCAGCGGGAGCGCCGTTTCGCGCGCGACGTGGCGCATGAACTGCGCACGCCGCTGGCCGAAATCCGTACCGCGGTGGAGTTGGCGCGCCGCGATGCGCAGGCGTCGCCGGCGTTGGAAGGAGCGCTGGACTCCACCGAGCGCATGAGCCGGTGCATCGACGGTCTGCTGTCCCTGTCTCGCTATGAGTCGGGCATGCAGGAAGCCCAGCTCGAGCCGGTCGATCTGTCGGCGTCGGTGCAACGTTCCCTGCAACTGGCCGCCGGCTCGGCGCAACGGCGGCGTGTGCGCATGCATCTGGATGCGCCGCCTGAATGCTGGACGCAGACCGACCCGGCGCTGCTCGAGCGCGTGATCGACAATCTGTTGTTGAACGCCGCCGATTACACCCCGGAAGGCAGTGAGGTGCTGGTGCGACTGAGATGTGCGGGGACGCACGTCGATGTGCGCATCGGCAATCCGGCGCCGGACCTGGAGCCGGGCGATCTGCAGCGTTTCGGCGAACGCTTCTGGCGCAAGTCGCCCGCGCGTGAGGCCAGTCGTCATGGAGGGCTGGGTTTGGCGCTGGCGCAGAGTCTGGCCGAGGTGCTCGGGCTGCGTCTGGATTTCCGTCTGGACGGTGGCTGGCTGTGGGCCGAACTGGGCGGTCTGAATCGTCTGGACGTGCCCGATTGAGGGCTTTGGCGGCATCTTAAGCTTGTTCAAAGCCGATCTCCGGATCCTCGATCATACGGATGGATATATCGAGGTTCGTCATGCGTCGAGGTTTGCTGGCCGGCCTGCTGCTGGCTGTTTTCGCGAGTCCCGTGATGGCCGGGACGCTGTTGAAGGTCTCCGCTTCGCAGCGTCAGGCCATGGGCATTCGTACGGCCGCGGTGAAAGCGGCGGGACACGTGCCGGTGGACGGCCTGCCGGCGACGGTACGCGCGCCGCTGCACGAGAGTGCCGTGGTCACGGCGCCCTATGCCGGCATCACGGTCGCAGTGCTGGCGCGCGAGGGCGCGCAGGTCGAGCGCGGTCAGCCGCTGGCGCGCATTCAGAGCCGCGAGGCGATGCGACTGGGCGCTGATCTGGCCTCGGCGCAGGGCGACTATCGTGTGGCTCGTGCGCAGGCCGAGCGCGATCGTCAGCTGCTGGCCGAGGGCATCATCCCTTCGAGCCGTGCGCAGGCCGCGGATGCGCGTCGCGATGCGGCCGCGGCGCGTCTGCAGGAATTGAAGGCGGCCCGGGCCATGGCGCCGAAAGCGGCCGGAGCGGCGCCGGGCACCTATGAATTGCGTTCGCCCTTGGCGGGGCGTGTCATCGAGCGCAGTCTGCGCCTGGGCGAGCCGGTTGCGGCGCTGGACAAGGCGTTCATGGTCGCCGAGCCCGGCCGCGGCATGCTGGAAATGCAGGTGCCGGCCCGGTACGCCTCGCGTCTGCGACCGGGATTGCCGGTGCGTACCGCCGACGGGGCGTCCGGCACGCTGAGCGAAATCGGCGCGGCGATCGATCGCGCCAGCCAGACGGTGCTGGTGCGCGCCAGCGTGAAGGGCGAAATGCTGCTGCCCGGCCAGCAGACCAGCGCCACGATCCAGCTGCCGCCGCCGGCGCACGCCTGGACACTGGCGTCCGACGCCGTGGCCGACTTCGACGGCCGCAAGATCGTGTTCGTCGACAGGGGTACGGGTTTCGAGGCCGTGCCGGTGGCGGTGCAGGCACAGACTGGAGCGGGCCGCAGCGTGGTCACCGGCGCATTGGCTGCGGACAGCCGCGTGGTGATCGCGGGTGCGGGCGCCCTGAAGGCCATGCTGGTGGCGGGAGAGTGACATGCTGCAGCGCCTGATCGGATTCTCTCTGTCGCAGCGACTGCTGGTGCTCCTGGGCGCACTGGCGATCGTCGGTGCGGGCGTGTGGGCCTATTTGAAGCTGCCCATCGATGCCTATCCGAACATCGCCCCCACGCAGGTCAAGCTGATTCTGAAGGCGCCGGGCATGACGCCGGAGGAAGTCGAGACGCGCGTGGTGGTGCCGCTGGAAATGGAGCTTCTGGGCATTCCGCATGCGCAGATGCTGCGTTCGACGTCGAAGTACGCGATCGCCGATGTCACGCTCGATTTCGACGAAGGCACCGACATCTACTGGGCGCGGCAGCAGGTTTCCGAGCGTTTCGCGGCCGCGGCCGGAGAGCTTCCCGGCGATGTCAGCGGCGGTCTGGCACCGATCGCCACGCCGTTGTCGGACATGTTCATGTTCACGATCGAAGGCGGAGGCCTGAGTCTGGCCGAGCGCCGCACGCTGCTGGATTGGACCATCCGTCCGGCGCTGCGGACGATTCCGGGCGTGGCCGATCTGAACGCGCTGGGCGGCAAGGTGCGTACTTTCCTGGTGACGCCGGACCGCGCGCGTCTGTCCGCCGCCGGCCTGCATTTTCGCGATGTGGTCGATGCGATCGAACGCAACAATCGCAATGACGGTTCCGGTCGCCTGCGCGATGGTGACGATGCGCTGATCGTGCGTGCCGAGGGCGCGGTTTCTACCCTGGACGATCTGCGGCGCGTGGTCGTGGCGACCCGGGACGGCATGACGCTGCGCGTGGATGATCTGGCCCGCGTCAGTTACGGGAGTCTGACCCGATACGGTGCAGTCACTCGCGATGGCCTCGGTGAGGCGGTGGAAGGACTGGTGGTCGGACTGCGCGGCGCCGATGCCTCGAAGGTGGTCGACGCCGTGCGTGCGCGCCTGGACCAGTTGCAGTCGAGCCTGCCGAAGGGTGCGCGCATCGAAGTGTTCTACGATCGCGGCGCATTGATCGAGCGCGCCGTGGACACCGTGCGCAGCGCGCTGATCGAGGCCACCGTGCTGGTGGTGATCCTGCTTCTGCTGTTCCTCGGTGACGTCCGCGCTGCGGTAGTGGTGTCGCTGACCCTGCCGCTGGCGGTGCTGATCGCGTTCCTGATGATGCATGTGTTCGGTCTCAGCGCGAACCTGATGAGCCTGGGTGGCCTGGCCATCGCGATCGGCCTGCTGGTTGATGCCGCGGTGGTGGTGGTGGAGAACACCGTCAGCCACCTGGTGCCCGGACGCAGTGCCAGCGAGTTGCCAAAACCGCATCGCATCTATCGCGCGGTGGGCGAGGTGGCGAGCCCGGTGGTTTCGGGCATTGCCATCATCTGCCTAGTGTTCATGCCGCTGCTGACGCTGCAGGGACTGGAAGGAAAGCTGTTCGGTCCGGTGGCGATGACCATCATTTTCGCGTTGGCCGCTTCGCTGCTGCTGTCGATGACTGTGGTGCCGGTTCTGTGCTCGATGCTGCTGCGCGAGCGGCCGCACAAGGAGCCGTGGCTGATGCGTCAGATCGAACGCGGCTATCGGCCGCTGCTCGACTGGTCGCTGAAGCACACGCGCTGGATGGGGGCGATCGCCGGCGTTGCGCTGGTACTCGGTGTGCTGGCCTATGTCGGTACCGGCAAGACCTTCATGCCGACCATGGACGAAGGCGACGTGCTGATGCAGCTGACCAAGCAGCCGTCGATCAGCCTGCAGGCATCGCGCGATCAGGACATGGCCATCGAGCGCGCGATCAAGGCGCGTATTCCGGAAGTCGCGCACGTGGTCGCCCGACTGGGTTCGGACGAGCTGGGTCTGGACCCGATGAGCCTCAATGAGACCGACATGTTCCTCGAGCTCAAGCCGAAGGCGAGCTGGCGCGTGCCCGACAAGGTCTGGCTGGAAGATCAGTTGCGCGCGGTGATGAAGGATTTTCCCGGCATCGAGTACGGTTTCACCCAGCCGATCCAGATGCGCGTTTCGGAGATGCTGACGGGCAGCCGCGGCGACATCGCGGTGAAGGTGTTCGGTCCGGATCTGTCCACGCTCAACCAGATTGCCAACCGCATTGCCGCGATGTTGCAGAAGACGCCGGGCGGTCAGGACGTGATCGCGCAGACGCAGGAGGGCGTGCGCTACCTGGGCGTGCGCATTGACCGTCAGGCGGCCGGTCGTCATGGGCTGGATGTGTCGGCGGTCCAGGACGAATTGCGCGGTCAGCTGGAGGGCATGCGTGCCGGGACCGTGCTGGAACAGCAGCGTCGCGTCCCGGTTCTGGTCCGCGGCGACGCCCGCATGGCCGACACGCCGACCCTGTTCGAGCGCATGAACTTGGCGACCCCCGATGGCGGACAGGTGCCGCTGGATCGCATCGCCGCACTCAAGGCGACCACGGGTCCGGTGCAGATCCGGCGCGAGAACGGATCGCGTTTCGCCCTGGTGCAGGCCAATGTAGCCGGGCGCGATCTGGTCGGTTTCGTCGACGAAGTGCGGGCTGCGGTCGAGCGCGATATTCATTTGCCGACCGGCTACAGCGTGACCTGGGGTGGCCAGTTCGAGAACCAGCAGCGGGCCGCTGCGCGCTTGACGCTGGTGATCCCGGTCTCGCTGGCGTTGATCTTCCTGGTGCTGTTCTCCACGTTCGGCTCGATTCGCCAGGCCGTGCTGATCCTCTGCAATGTGCCGTTCGCGCTGGTCGGCGGCATCGTCGCATTGTGGCTTTCGGGGCAGTACCTCTCGGTGCCGGCCTCGGTCGGATTCATCGCGCTGCTGGGCATTGCGGTATTGAACGGTCTGGTCCTGGTCTCCTATTTCAATCAGCTCCGCGCCACCGGCATGGCCATGAACGAGGTGGTCCGCGAGGGTGCGCTGCGTCGTCTGCGGCCGGTGATGATGACCGCTTCCATCGCCGCGCTCGGTCTGGTGCCGCTGCTGTTCGCCAGCGGTCCCGGCTCGGAAGTGCAGAAGCCGCTGGCCATCGTGGTGATCGGCGGCCTGGTGACCTGCACGGCATTGACCCTTCTGCTGCTGCCGACCCTGTTCCGCCGCTTCGGTGAGGCGCGTCGGGTGGAGAAGAACGCATGAACGTGAAACTGAAACGTTTGACCATCCTGTCGCCGCGGGATCTCGAGGATCCCGTACTGGAGACGCTGCTGGAGATGCAACCGGCACTGCCGGGTTTCACCACGCTGGCGGTCTCCGGGCACGGGGAGAGTTTCGAGGGCGCGCGTGCGCAGGAGCAGGTGCGCGGGCGCATCGATCGCAGCATGGTCTGGCTGGTGCTGCCGGAAGAGGACGTGGAACGCACGCTCACGCAGTTGAGCCGGAGCATGCCGCATCCGGACATCATCTGGTGGGTGGAACCCGTGGATGCGATGGGGAAACTGGCATGAAGCGCAGCTTTTTGTGTTCAATGATGTTCGTGATCGCGCTGATTCCGGTGTCGTCCTGGGCGCAGCATAAGGAGTCCGCAGCGAAGCCTTCGTCGCTGCCACCGGCTTCCCTGGCGCTACGCGCGATCGAACGGACGCCCGAAGTGCAGTTAGCCGCGGCGGCTCTGGCGCGTGCGGAAGCCGATGCGCGCCTGCGCAGGGTGGGGCCGCACGAATTCCAGCTCAGCGCGATCCCGCAGCGTCGCCGTGTCGAGGGAGGCCCCACGTTCAACGAGTGGGAAGCCGAAATCAGTCGTGCCGTGCGCTGGCCGGGCAAGGCGCGGCTGGACCGCGAGATCGGTCAGTACGGCGTGGAGGCGGCGCAGTTGAATCTGGCCGATGCTCATCATGCCGGTGCGCGTCGGTTGCTGGCGCTGTGGGCTATGTGGCAGCGCGCCAGCGTGACGGCGCGGCAGCAGCACCTGCAGGTTGATGTGTGGGAGCGCGATCGCAAGGCCATCGCCCGCCGTGTCGAACTGGGCGATGCCGCGTTGCGCGACCGCGTTGCCGCCGATGCCGCGCTGGCGCAGGCACGTGCCGCGGCGCTTCAAGCCGATGCTGACGAGGCTTCGGCGCGACGGATGCTGCAGAGCGCCTTTCCGGGGCTGCCGCTTCCGCCGCGCGTCCGACTGGATGCCATGCCTCCCGAGCTGAGCGGCACGAATCTGCATTGGAGTCAGCTCATCGTGCAGCGCAGTCATGAGATCGGCGCCGCGGAAGCCGTGGTGCGCATGCGCGAATCCGAAGCGCGCCGCGCTCGCGCTGACCGCCTGGCGGACCCGACTGTGGGTGTGCGCGTGCTGAATGATCTCGGTGGGCGCGAGCGTGCGGTGGGCCTGGTCTTCAGCATGCCCATCGGCGTGCGGCAGCGGGGTGCGAAGGCGGCCGCCGCCGATGCCGATGCGCTCAGCGCACAGGCTGATTCGGCCATGGTGCAGCGCGATGTCTCCCGCGATGCGCGCGAAGTGGTGGCGCGCGCACGCTCGGCGCGTGCCGTCTGGCGCAGCCGCGAGCAGGCGCTGAAGGCGGCTGACGACAGTGCGGCCAAGGCGGAGCGCGCCTATGCATTGGGTGAGAGCGGTCTGGCCGAATTGCTGGCGGCTCGTCGCACGGCGCTCGATGCGGCGCTGGCCGAGCGTCGAGCCGCGGTCGACGCGCTGGAGGGTGTCGCGCGGGTGCGCATCGATGCGCACGAAATGTGGCATCACCATACCGGCGGTTCGGATCCCGATGAGCATGCGGGCGAGGCTATGCATCTGCCCGACCTGTGATCGTCATTGGTCAGTCGCCTTTTCGGTCGTTATCCTCATGCTGAATCGTTTGAAGGATTCTGCTACACGAAAAAGGAGACGCCATGGCAATGGAACGAATCAGCATCATCGTCGCGGCAGCACTCGGTGTGTTGGCGTTTTCGACGACGGCAGTGCGTAGCGCACCGGTTCTGGACAGTGCGGGAACGTCGCGGTCCGAGCACGCCACGCCGCCGTCCTTCAGTCAGCTGGACCGCAACCACGATGGCCGTCTGATGCGTTCGGAGGTGCCGCATGACATGCACCGGCTCCGGCGCCACTTCCGGCAGTACGATCGTGACGGCAACGGTTCGCTGTCCAAGCACGAATACAACGCGTTTGCGCATCCGAAGGTGTATCGGAAGATCGAGTGATGGCTCTAGCGGGTCGAGCTCGCGCTAGACGGCCAAGCCCGCGGCGTGACCCGACGCCCAGGCCCACTGGAAGTTGTAGCCGCCCAGCCAGCCGGTGACGTCCACGACCTCGCCGATGAAATACAGGCCGGGCGTACTGCGCGATGCCATCGTTTTCGACGAGAGACCGTCGGTATCGACGCCGCCGAGCGTGACTTCCGCGGTGCGGTAGCCCTCACTGCCGCTGGCCACGATGGGCCAGTCCTGCAGGCGCTGGCCGATGCGCTGCAGGTCCGCGGCCGGGTACTGGCGCAGCGGACGGCTGCCGAAGTCGAGTTCGCACAGTCGTTGTGCAAGGCGTTTGGGCAGGCGTTCGGACAGTGTGGTCTTGAGTTCGCGGTCCGGGCGCGCATGGCGCTCGGCGGCGAGCCAGGCTTCAGCATCTTCGCCGGGAAGAAAATCGAGGTGCACGGTCTCGCCGGGGTGCCAGTACGAGGACACCTGCAGGATGGCCGGTCCGCTCACGCCCCGGTGCGTGAACAGGAGACCGGCGCGGAAGGCTTTTCGCTCGCTGCGCGCTTCGACTTCCGGCACGGCGACGCCGGACAGGTCCCGATAGCGATCCAGGTGCTTGCCGCTCAGCGTCAGCGGCACCAGACCGGCTCGTGTCGGCAGCACGGTGTGCCCGAACTGTCTCGCCAGGTCGTAGCCGAAGCCGCTGGCGCCCATGCTCGGGATCGACAGTCCGCCGCTGGCGACCACCAAGGATGTACAGGTCATCGGACCGTGCGTGGTGCGCAGCGCGAAACCTTCGCCGGTGCGTTGCACCTTCTCGATGGTGCAGCGGGTGCGGATGTCCACGCCGGCCTGCGCGCATTCGTCCAGCAGCATGCGCACGATCAGCTTCGAGGAGATGTCGCAGAACAGCTGTCCGCGTTCCTTCTCGTGGTAGGCGATGCCGTGCTTCTCGACCAGGGCGATGAAGTCGTGCGGCGTGTAGCGCGCCAGTGCGGACTTGGCGAAGTGCGGGTTGGCGGACAGGTAGTTGTCCGGCGTCACGCCAAGATTGGTGAAGTTGCAGCGTCCGCCGCCGGACATGAGGATCTTCTTGCCGACGCGATTGGCGTGGTCGAGCACGGTGACACGGCGGCCGCGCTGACCGGCGACGAGGGCGCACATGAGTCCCGCGGCGCCGCCGCCGATGACGATGACATCGGTGTTCATCGTGGTGGTGCGGCCAGTTCGCGCGCGTCGAGAAAGCCGTCGTGGTTGGCGTCCTGGCGCTGGAAGGTCGCGGCGAGATTATGGCGGTACTGCGCCAGCGTGATCGCGCCGTGGCGGCGCGGGCCGGGCGGCTGCTCGGCGACCTCGATCACGTCGTCGTGATTGCGGTCCATGCTGCGGAAGCCCTGGCTCATGTGCGCCTGGTATTCGGCCAGGCTGACGCGGCCATCGCCGTTGCGGTCCATGATGCGCACGTAGGCGCCGAGTGTGGTGGGATGCCTGGCCAGCGCCAGCGCGGGCGTCAGCAGGGACGCCGCCAACAGCAGGCGCAGGCCGTGCATCAGTGCCCGTCGATGTCGATGAAGCGCAGGAACTCGGCGCGGGTGCGCGCGTCCTCGCGGAAGGTGCCGAGCATCTGGCTGGTCACCATGGACACGCCGCGCTTGTGCACGCCGCGCGTGGTCATGCACTCGTGGCTGGCGTCGATGACCACGCCGACACCGCGCGGCTGCAGCGTCTCCAGAATGCAGTGGGCGATCTGCGCGGTGAGCTTTTCCTGCACCTGGAAGCGCCGCGCGAAGCCGTCCACCACGCGCGCCAGTTTGCTGATGCCGACGACCTTCTTGTCCGGCAGGTAGCCAACGTGGGCGCGGCCGATGATCGGCGCCATGTGGTGTTCGCAGTGACTCTCGAATTCGATGCCGCGCAGCACCACCAGTTCGTCGTAGCCCTCGACTTCCTCGAAGGTACGGCGCAGGTACTCGCCGGGATCTTCCTCGTAGCCGGAGAACCAGTCGCGATAGGCCTTCACCACGCGCTTGGGCGTATCCAGCAGGCCTTCGCGCGAAGGGTCTTCGCCAGCCCAGCGCAGCAGCACGCGGACGGCGTCCTCGGCCTGTTCGCGGGTGACGTCGGAATGGGTCGGGTCGCTCATGGTGAATCCTTTGCGGTCAGACGCACAGTGTACCGTGAACCGGCTGGAGTGCCCGGCATTCGGACGGCTCAGCCGTCGTCCGTATCGGGCTCGGGGGCGTCCAGCGACGCGCCGAGCAGGCGCTGAGTGTCCTCGCCCGAGAGCGATTCCACGCCGCGCAACTTGCGGGTGATGGTGGTGGTCTTGCCGGTGGCGCGCTTGAGCGTATTGCGCACGGTGTCGACTTGCTTGATGGCCGAATCGAGGATGCCGCCGAACTTGCCGAATTCGTTCTTCACTGCGCCCAGCAGTTCCCAGACCTCGCTGGATCGCTGCTCGATGGCCAGCGTGCGGAAGCCCATCTGCAGGCTGTTGAGCAGGGCGTTGAGCGTGGTCGGTCCGGCCACGGTGACGCGGTGTTCGCGCTGCAGCTGCTCGAACAGGCCGGGGCGGCGGATCACTTCCGCGTAGAGTCCCTCGGTGGGCAGGAACAGGATCGCGAAGTCGGTGGTGTGCGGCGGCGCGATGTATTTCTCGCGGATGGTCTTGGCTTCATCGCGCACGCGACGTTCCAGCGCCAGCGCAGCCGCGTTGGCGGCGTCGGCGTCGGCATTTTCCTGCGCGTCAAGCAGGCGTTCGTAGTCCTCGCGCGGGAACTTGGCGTCGATCGGCAGCCACACCGGCTTGTCGGCTTCCTGGCCGGGCATGCGGATGGCGAATTCCACGCGTTCGTTGGAGGCCGGCACGGTGGCGACGTTGGCCGCGTACTGTTCGGCCACCAGGACCTGTTCCAGCAGCATGCCCAGTTGCACTTCGCCGAACGTGCCGCGCGTCTTCACGTTGGTCAGCACGCGCTTGAGGTCGCCGACACCGGCGGCCAGGCTCTGCATCTCACCGAGACCGCGCTGAACCGCTTCGAGACGCTCGGATACGAGCTTGAACGACTGGCCCAGGCGCGTTTCCAGGGTCGACTGGAGTTTCTCGTCGACGGTCTGACGCATCTTGTCCAGTTGCTGCGCATTGTCCTGCTGCAGCGCCTTGATCTGTGCTTCCAGTGTGCCGCGCATCTCGCCCATGCGTTTCTCGTTCTGTTCGGTCAGCGCGTTCAGGCGCTGCTGCAGCAGTTCGCCGAAGCGCTGCTGGCCGGTCTGGGCTTCCTCGCGTGCCTTGCGGGCGTCCTCGATGAGTCCGTTGCGCAGGGTTTCCAGGCCGCGGTCGGTGCGCTCGGTCAGCTGCTGCAGGCGGGTGCCGAAGCCGTCGATGCGCTCGCGCTGCTGCGCGCCCGCGCTGTTTAGCTGCTGCTGCACATGGCCGCGAAACTGCTCGAAGGCCTGTGCCAGCTCGCCGCGTCCGCCGCGCTGTTCCTCGCGCAGCACGCGTTCCAGCCGCTCGCCGTCGCCCTTGAGAGCGTCCAGGCGGTTCAGCAGCGCCTGCGGAGCGCGCTGGCGCCACAGGATCACGAGCAGAAGCAGTACGGCGAGGCCGAGTGCGGCGGCGATGACGATCAGCAGGGTTTCTTGAGCGGGCATGAGGACTCCGGGGCGTTGCCCGTCAGTGTACGACGCCGTGTCGCAGATGCTGAGCCAAGGGTGAGCCCGGATCGGCCAGCCACGTCGGGTTCATCCCCGCGATATACGTACATGCCACCATAAAGCATAGATGAATCAATCTCTTTTCGAGCAGTGGAGGCGACATGGAACACCGCTACGAGTACCTCATCATCGGCGGCGGCATGACCGCGGACGCCGCGGTCGGCGCGATCCGCGAGCGTGACGCCGAGGGGCGCATCGGCCTGATCGGCGCCGAACGCGAGCCGCCGTACGAGCGCCCGCCGCTGAGCAAAGCGCTGTGGAAGGGCGACCAGGACGTGGCATCTGTCGATCTGGACACGCGCCGGCACACGCTGGATATGCATCTGGGCCGTCGCGCGGTCGCACTGGACCGCGCCGAACGGGTCGTGCGCGACGACCAGGGCGACACCTACCGCTACGAGAAGCTGCTGCTGGCGACCGGCGCGCGTGCCCGCACGTTGCCGTTTTCCGGCGAGCGAGTGGTGAATTTCCGCATCCAGGACGACTATCTGCGTCTGCGTCGTTTTGCGGTGGAGGGCGCGCACGTCGCCGTGGTAGGCGGTGGCTTCATCGGCGCCGAACTGGCGGCCTCGCTGACCGATGCCGGCTGCAAGGTCAGCATGATCTTTCCGGGCGACGCGATCGGCGCCGGACGCTTTTCCGACGGCCTGGGCGATTTTCTCAACGAGTACTACCGCGAGCGCGGCGTGGACCTGCGTCCCGGACGGACCGTCGAGGATGGTCGGGCCGACGATGAGGGCGTCACCCTGAAGCTGTCGGACGGCAGCGAGCTGAAAGTCGATGCCGTGGCGGCGGGGCTGGGCGTGGAGCCGGAGACCGAGTTAGCCGAGCAGTCCGGTTTGAAGGTCGAGAACGGCATCATCGTCGACGCGCGCCTGCGCACGGCGGATCCGGCCATCTGGGCCGCCGGTGATGTGGCGAATTTCCCATCGTTGGCGCTGGGTCATCGTCGCCGCGTCGAACACGAGAATGCCGCCATCAGCATGGGCCACCACGCCGGGTGTGGCATGGCCGGCGAGGATCGCGCCTACACCACGCAGCCGTTTTTCTATTCCGACCTGTTCGATCTCGGCTACGAGGCCGTGGGCGATCTCGACGCGCGGCACCTGGAAGTGGTCGAGCACTGGGCCGAGCCCTACAAACGCGGCGTGACCTACTACATGGACGGCGGCCGCGTGTGCGGCGTGCTGCTGTGGAACGTCTGGGGTCAGACCGATGCGGCGGCCGAGCTGATTGCCGCGCCGGGGCCGTACGATGGCGACAATCTGCGGCATCGCATTCCGATGAGTTAGCGAACGCGGGCGCGTGCCGCCAGCCGTTGCGCGATGACTGCGCAGACCATCAGCTGCGTGACGTGGAACATCATCAGCGGCAGCACCAGCGCGCCGAAACTCGCGGCCTGGCCGGCGAACAGCACGCGCGCCATCGGCATGCCGCTGGCCAGGCTTTTCTTCGAGCCGCAGAAGAAGATCGCGATGCGATCCTCGCGGGAAAAGCCCAGGCGGCCGCTGGCGAAGACGTTGATGAGCATGACCGCCGTGAGCAGGCCCGCGTCGATGGCGAACGTCGCGATCAGTGCGCTGGTCGGTGTTTCGTGCCACAAACCGCCGACCACGGCCGCGCTGAAGGAGGTGTAGACCACCAGCAGGATGGTGCCGTGGTCGCTGAGCTTGAGCATGCGCGCGTGACGGTCCATGAACACGCCGGTCCAGGGTCGCGAGAGGTGGCCGAGCACGAACGGCAGCATCAGCAGCAGAAGAATGTCGACCACGGCCTTCCCCGACACGCCACCATGCTGTGCCAGCAGAAGTCCGACCAGCAGTGGAGTCAGAAACACGCCGATCAGACTCGACGTCGAGGCGCTGACCACGGCAGCCGGCACGTTGCCGCCCGCCATCGATGTGAAGGCGATCGACGACTGCACCGTCGAGGGCAGGGTGCACAGAAACAGCACGCCGGCGTACAGCCCCGGTGTCAGCAGCCATTCGCCGAGCGGCCGGGTCAGCAGTCCCAGTACCGGAAACAGCACGAAGGTACAGGCGAACACCGTCAGATGCAGTTTCCAGTGCGTAGCGCCGGCCAGTACGGATTGCCGCGACAGCTTGGCACCATGCAGAAAGAACAGTGCCGCGATGGCCGCGTCCGTGAGCACATCCATGAAGTGTGCGAATCCGCCGCGACAAGGCAGCAGCGACGCCAGCACGATGGTGGCGATCAGCGCGAGGGAGAAGTTGTCCGGGCGGAGGCGGCGGAGCAGGGGGCGGGACATGCGTGTTCCCGGGCGGTCCGCGATCCACACGGATGGCGGTGCGAAGCGAAGGCGATGGCGATGTCTGAAGTCTACCCGCAGGTACCCGATGCGCGGGTGGAACTCAGGCCGATTCGTCCTCGACGTTTCCGGGAGCGGCATGACGCCGTTTGCGTCGTCGCCAGACGTAGATGGCGATGCCGACGACCAGCGCGCCGAGCACGATCCACAGGCCGGTCTGGCCACGGTGTATCCAGGTCAGCAGCCATTCGTGGTTGTTGGCGCCGAAATAGCCCAGGTAGACCCACACCGGCACGCTGATGAGTGCGGCCAGTCCGTCCAGCAGCAGGAAGCGGGTGAACGAGACGCGATGGGTAAGGCCGGCGCTGACGAACACCGCTGTGCGCATGCCGGGCAGGAAGCGGGCCGTGAACAGCAGCCGATTGCCGTAGCGTTCGAACTGCTTCTGTACCGCGTTGTAGCGCTTGGGCGTGAGCACCCATTTCAGCGGACGCTTGTGCAGCAGGCGCACACCGTAGTGGTGACCGGCCAGGAACATGCCTGCGTCGCCCACCAGCACACCGAGCATGGTCACGGCGAACATCACGTGTACGTTGGCGTAGCCCAGGCCGGCGATGACGCCGCCGGCGACCAGGGTCACGTCCTCGGGGATCGGCGCGCCCATGCCGCATACCAGCAAGGCCATGAACACGGCCAGATAGCCGTTCTCGGCAAAGAAGGTGATGAGGCGGGTGAGCAGGTCCATTCGTGACGTCAGGGGCCGTCCGGTGCGTGAAACGACGATCTTCCCATGGATCGCGGTGCGATCACAGAGCGAAGACTGCGGTCGCGCGTCACGGTCAGGAGGCCTTCTTCGACTTGGCAGCGAGCAGGGCGCGCAATTCGCTCTTGCCGTCCGCGTCGATGCGGCCCTGGGCAAAGGCCGCCTGCAGGAATTCGATGCGTTGCAGGTCAGCCTGCCGCTCCATCTGCGTCAGCGCGTCGAGGAATTCATTGCGCTGCATGTCGGCGTCGCCGACGACATCTGCCATGGCCAGTTTCTGCAGGGCCGCGGCCTCCTCGCGCTCGGCGAAGTGCTCGAGCAGCACGCCGGTGCGGATGCCGGGGCGGGTGCGGATCAGTTCGATCAGTTCGATCAGCAGTGGTACGCCTGGTCTGTCCAGGCGCGAAAAGCCGTACGGGGGTTCCAGTTCCTCGGCCAGGCTTGGGCGCGCCAGCAGCAGGGCGATGGCGCTGCGCACCAGGGTCCGGCGCACGCTGCGCGACTGCATCGGGCGCTCGGCGCGCGGTGGCGCGTCGGGTTCGAAGCGTGTCTGCGCGCCGGTGCGTGCGGTCAGTTCCTGCCCCATCAGATCGCGGAACGCGCCGTCGGGCAGACGCGCGATCAGGGGGCGGGCGCGTTCGGCCAGGCGAGCCCGCCCGTCGATGGAGCGCAGGTCGATGTCCTCGCCGAGGTGATCGAAGAAGTATTCCGACAGCGGGGTGGCGTCGGCTAGACGGCGCTCGAAGCCGTCCTTGCCCTCGGCGCGGATCAGCGAATCCGGGTCCTCGCCTTCGGGCAGGAACAGGAAGAACGCCTGGCGTCCATCGCGCAGGCGTGGCAGCGCGGCTTCCAGCGCCTTCCAGGCGGCGGCGCGGCCGGCGCGGTCGCCGTCGAAGCAGAACACCACGTCGGGCGCGCTGCGGAACAGGCGCTCGGTGTGCTCGGGCGTGGTCGCGGTGCCCAGCGTGGCCACGGCGATGGGCAGGCCGGCTTGATGCAGGGCGATGGCGTCCATGTAGCCCTCGACCACCAGCAACCGCGTCAGCGAGGCGTTGGCCTGCTTGCATTGCCACAGGCCGAACAGCTCGCGGCCCTTGTGGAACAGCGGTGTCTCGGGCGAGTTGAGGTATTTCGGGCCGTCGCCGTCGAGAATGCGCCCGCCGAAGGCGATGACGCGGCCGCGGCGGTCCATGATCGGGAACATCAGGCGCGCGCGGAAGCGGTCGTACTTGCCGCGATCGCCGGTCGAGATCATGCCGGCCTGCTCCAGCCACTGCTTGCGCTCGGGCGTGGTGCCGAGTCGGTTCAGCAGGCTGCTGCCGCCCGGCGCCCAGCCGATGCGGAAGCGGGCGATGGTGTCGGCGTCGAGACCGCGCTGATCGCAATAGGCCCGGGCCGGTGCATTTTCACGCAGGGCCTTCTCGTAGAAGGTCGCGGCCTGGTCGAGCAGTTCGTACCAGCCGCTGCGGTCCTCGCGCGGACGGTTGTCGCCGCCCTCGCGCGGCACTTCCAGTCCCACCGACTGCGCCAGTTCCTCGACCGCGTCGGGGAACTCCAGGCGCTCGTACTCCATCAGGAACTTGATCGCGCTGCCGTGCGCGCCGCAACCGAAGCAATGATAGAACTGCTTCTGCGGGCTGACGTAGAAGGACGGCGTGCGTTCGTCGTGGAATGGGCAGCAGGCGGTCCATTCGCGGCCGGCCTTCTTCAACGGCACGCGCCGCTCCACCACTTCGACGATGTCGATGCGGGTAAGCAGGTCGTCGATGAAGCTTTCGGGAATCAGGCCACGCATGGGACCGCTAGGATGCCACGCCGCGGCGTGGCATGCGCGTACTTTTGATGCTCAGAGCCCGAGTCTTCGGCGCAGTTCGGCGGCGATGGCGGCGGTTTCGCGGAGCGGGGCTGTCGTGGTCGGGGCCTCGTCTTCGAGATCGTGCAGCAAGCCGCGCTGGCGCAACGCGGCATGGAAGCGCGCCAGCTTCGGCGGCAGCGTCTCCGGAACCAGGGTGTGCACGGGCGCGCCGGTGGCGGCGGCCTCGGAGAGCATGTTGACGGAGTCGGGCGTCACGATCAGGCGGTCGGCCCAGCCGAGCACGCCGGGGTAGGGGTTGGGGCCGTCCGCGACGTTGCGCCACTGCAGACCCGGAACGCCCTCCAGTGCGTCGCGCACGCGTTCGAACAGCGCGTCCGGCGTGCGACGCGAGGCCAGCAGCAGCACGCTGCCGCCGTCTCGCTGCCGGCGCGCGCGGAGATGGGCGACCAGGCGGTTGGTCCAGGCCTCGTCGAGCGGTGCGCCGCGCCGCGGTCCGCCCAGCAGGACGCCAAGACGCGGGCCGGGCAGCTCGCCGAGGTGGGCGAAGGCTTCGCGGCCACTCGCCAGCCAGGCATCGTCGATGGGATTCAGCGAACCCAGCGGGTTGAGCACGTTGGGGCCGGTCAGCCCATCGTGCTGCGGTGCGATCACGGCATCCCAGTGCTTCGGGTCGATGCGCGGATCGAGAATCTGCACGCAGCGGGTGGTGCCGCCGGAGAGGTCGGGCAGCAGGCGGGTCAGCAAGGCCGCGGCGCGTCCGCAGCCGATGGCCAGGTCCGGCCAGGGCGGCGCCAGGTGGTGCCGGTGTCCGGCGTCCACAGCGAGACGGCCGCCGGGCAGCCTGCGTGGCGCCAGCCATGACCAGGGTGGCCGCAGCGGCAGCACGAGATTGCGCGCCGGCAGTTCCAGCGCCTGCGCCAGGGCCAGTGCCTGCCGCTCGTTGCCGGCCGCGCCATCGGTGAGCACCCAGCAACGTTGTGCGGTGCCGGAAACGGGTTTTGTGTCGTTTTCGAGCACAGTCTGTTCTCGGTGGCGGGGGTGGAAGGGTCGCACGGGACCCCTACACTGGGAAACGCCGATGTCGAATCATGGCTGTTGCGGATCGACTGCGCGGCCTCGACCCGTCCTCACCTTCATGGAGTCTGATGCTATGCGTACTTTCTTCGCCACCCTGCTGATCGGTCTGCTATCCGCCGCGCCGGTCATGGCCAAGCCGGTCACCTACAAACTCGATCCCAACCACACCCAGATCCGTGTGGTCTGGAATCACTTCGGGTTCTCCAACCCGGACGCCAACTTCACCCACATCACCGGCACGCTGGTGTATGACGCCGCCGATCCGGCGAAGTCGTCGGTGAAGGTCGATATTCCGCTGTCCGGGCTGGACACGCACGTCACCAAGCTGGACGAGCACCTGAAGGGCGCCGATTTTTTCAACGTCGCGAAATTCCCGACCGCGCACTTCGTCAGCACCAAGGTGACGCCCGCGGGCAAGGACAAGCTGACGGTCGACGGTAACCTCAGTGTGCACGGCGTGACCAAGCCGGTGACGCTGCATGTGACCGTCAACAAGGTCGGCATCCAGCCGATGCTGAAGGCGCCGGCGGCCGGCTTCGACGCCACCACCACGCTCAAGCGCAGCGACTTCGGCGTGGGTGCCTACGCGCCGATGGTCAGCGACGAGGTGAAGGTGCATATCACTGTCGAGGCGCTGGGCGCGGAAGCCTACGCCAAGATGCAGAAGATGATGAAGGGCGAGTGATTGCCACGGCGCCCGCCGTCGTGAGCCGGCGGCGGGCGCTATCGTTTCACTTCCCGCCGACGCCCGCGTCGCGCAGCTTTTCCAGCGCATCCAGGTTCACCGCGTCGACGGCATCCTTGAGTACCTCGAAATCCTTTGCATGGCCCTGTGCGCGCACCGCATAGCGGCCGCCGACCAGTACGGCGTATTCGCCGCTTCGGGTCTTGTCGTTCCAGCGTTCGTGCACGATGCGGTCGCCGTCGTGGCGGACTTTCTCGAAGCCGTCGTCGGTGACGGTTTCCATGTCTTGCGTGATCATGCCGCTGAGCGCGAGCAGTGAGCGCGCGCCGCCGGTGTCGGTGATGGTCAGATCGACGCGCTGGCCGTTCTCGCCGAGGTAGGTGGCGCGGGCCTGGCTGATCTGCATGTTCATCACGTCCTGGCGGCTGGCGCGGGCGTTGTTGCGCGTCAGGTCGTCCAGACCGCCGGGCAGCAGGGCGCGCATGCGGTCGGGGGCCATCGATTGGATGTGCTCGGCGGCCGTCTTGTCGCTGTTGTCCGCGTCGTCCGCTCGCTTGTTCCGGTCTTCGAGCTGCGCCATCGCGCTGGCGACATCCGCCTGCGCGGCGCGGTCCGCGTGGTGGTGAAGGCGATGCATCAGGATGCCGGCTCCGGTCACGGCGCCGAGGATCGCGGCGAGCACCCAGCCGAGGAGGATCGCGATCAAGACGCTCAGTGCGGTGTAGCCGAGACGCTTCTCGGCCGGGCACTGCATGGTGTGCGGCAGACCCAGGTAGAACAGGTAGATGGCGTACAGGCCGCCGGCGAACATGACGAGCCAGCCGATCCAGGGAATGACCACGGCCATGCCGGCGACCCACGATGCGGTCCAGGCATAGGCCGTGAGTTTCAGCGCCTGGATAGGGTCCTTGCGGCCTTCGAAGGTCGGCGCCAGCGCATTGACCACGGCGGCGACCACGTACACGAGCACAAGGCTGAGGACATAGCCCAGCATCAGTCGCCAAATCCCGTGGCCGAAGGAATCGCGCACGTGCATGCCGAATGCGTAATAGCCAATCAGGCTGGACTTGATGAACGCGAAGACCACCGGCACGGCGGCCAGAATCAGGATGTAGCGCTTGTACAGCGAGGCGACGGATTCGGCTTCGCCTGCGATGACGGGCCATTCCCGGTTCGGCTGCAGCAAAATGCCCTTGATCCGGGTCAGTAGTCTGTCGAAATCCATGGCGTTCTCCCTGATGATGTGTCGATGGCCGTGACGGCGCATGCGAGGCGCGTTCCACCCCTGTCGCGCTCCGTAGCATTCTAGGACATCGTGCACGGATGCCGATTCGGCCGTAGGCACTAGGCGCATGTGTTTCTATCGCCCAGGCTCCTGGCCGGATCGTGCCGACGCGACCCCGGCTGCGGTACCATGTCGGTCTGACTTTCGACCCTGGAGCCTGACCCATGCAGCGCCAAGATCCGGCCGCGGAAAAACTGGTGCCGGCCAATGCCGAACATCGTTACAAAGTGACGCACAGCGACCTTCCGCTGTCGTGTCCGATGCCGGGCATGTACCTGTGGAACTCGCACCCGCGGGTGTATCTGCCCATCGAGGACGAGGGCGGAACTGCCGTATGTCCCTATTGCGCCGCGCAATATGTGCTGACGGACTGAAATCTGCGTTCCGGATCACATATTTGACTCCTGATTCGGCATGTTCTTTGCTTGACATTCCAGGGATGCTTGGGACATAGGCAGTGACGCCATGTACAACACCGGGCCGCAGAGTCCCTTCAACATGCCAAACCGGGTACCTACCGTTGCCCGGTCGTCGTCGCCGATGACCGTGGTTCAATTGATGCCTGCCATGCATTCGGGCGGGGCGGAACGGTCGACCCTGGAAATCGCCAACGCGCTGGTTGCCGCCGGGCATCGTTCGGTGGTGATCTCGGCGGGCGGACGGCTGGTGCACAAGCTGGAGGAAGGCGGCAGCCGGCACATCACCCTGGATATCGGCCGCAAGTCGCTGGGCGTGTTTGGCAAGGTGCGCGCGCTGCGCCGTCTGCTGCGCGAGATCAAGCCCGACATCGTGCACGCGCGCTCGCGCATGCCAGCGTGGCTGGGCTACCTGGCCCTTCGCGGCATGAAACCGCGACCACACTTCGTCACTACCGTGCACGGGCTCAACTCGCCGGGGTTCTACAGCCGCATCATGCTGCGTGGCGACCGCGTGATCGCGGTGTCGCAGAGCGTGCGCGATTACGTCATCAAGCACTATCCGGATTTCGACCGTTCGCGCCTGGACGTGATTCCGCGCGGCGTCGACAGTGCGGCCTTTCCGTATGGCTATCGGCCCGAGGACGAATGGCGCGAGCGCTTCTTCAGCGAATATCCGCAGTTGGATGCGTTTCCGCTGCTGACGCTGCCGGGTCGCGGCACGCGTCTCAAGGGACACGACGACGCCATCGAACTGCTGGCCGGGCTGCACAGTCGCGGCATCGAGGCACGACTGCTGCTGCTGGGCGTGATCGAGCCTGGGCGCGAAGCCTACGTCGCCGAGTTGCGGCAACGCATTTCAGCGCGCGGCATGGACGACAAGGTGGTGATGACGCCGCCGCGCGATGATGTGCGCGACATCTTTGCGGTGTCATCGCTCATCCTGCAGCTGTCCAACAAGCCCGAATCGTTCGGTCGCACCGTGATCGAAGCGCTCTCGCTGTGCCGTCCCGTGCTGGGCTATGCCCACGGCGGTGTCGGCGAATTGCTCGCCGAGCTGTATCCCGCCGGCCGCGTGCCGCTGGGCGACAAGGAGCGGCTGGTCGAGCGCGCCGCCGAGTTGCTGCGTCTGGCGCCGTCGATTGCGCCGCTGGATCGTTATCGTCTGCAGGACATGCAGATGGATGTGCTGCGCCTGTACGACGAACTGCTCACACATACAGACACGGATTGAGCGCCGTTTCGCCGTGACGCATGGCTGTCGGGCTTCCGGCTGGCCTACAATCGGCCTTTGTCTCGCGGATGGCCGTGCATGTCCGAAGCCTCGTCCCTGAAAGCCGCACTGCGTTCGTCACTGTTGCCATTCTGGCTGGTGCTGGCGCTATTGCCGCTCGGCCGCGCCAGCGAGTTGGGCACGCTGCTGTGCCTGTTCGGCTGCGTGATGCTGTTCGCGCGCGAGCCGCATGCGTTGTCCAATCATGCCGGCGCGCGACTGCTGCTGATGCTGTTCGCGGCGTACCTGCTGGCTGCGCTGCTGTCGGCACTCGACAGCGTGGCGCCGGGACGCAGCTGGCTGACGGTGGCCGGCATTCTTCGCTATGCCCCGCTGGGCATCTACGCCTGTTTCGCCATCCGTCGCTGGCCGCGCCTGCGGGCGATGTACGTCGCCAGCGCCATCGTCGTGGCGTGCTGGGCGCTGGACGCCTGGGTGCAGATGTTCACCGGCTGGAGTCTGGGCGGGCAGGCTGCGCCACATCGGATATCGGGCATCTTCGGCGCCGACAATCTCAAGCTGGGGCCGGTGCTGGCCAGCCTGTCGCCCTTCGTGGTGTGGGCAGCGCGCGAGCGCTGGGGCTTGCGCGGGATGGTTGCCGCGCTGCTTCTGCTACTGGGGCCGATTCTGCTGTCCGGTTCGCGCGCGGCGTGGCTGACGTTCGCATTGGTGGTGCTGGCCTATGCCGCGTTCGAGGCACGCACACTGAAGCGTTTTGCATTGTTCTGCGCGGGCGGGTTGGTTGCACTGGCGCTGGCGGTCGGTGTGGCCTGGCAGTTTTCGCCGCGCTTCGAGGCGCGTGTCACGCGCAGCATGCAGGTGTTCAGCGACAGCGAGTCGGGCGTGAATGCGGCATTGAGCGGACGCCTGGATATCTGGGGCGTGGCCGCGCGCATGTATGCGGGGCATCCGATCAACGGCGTCGGCGTGCGCGGCTTCCGCTATGCCTATCCGCAGTACGCGCCGAAGAACGATCATTTCGTGGTCAGCGACGAGGCCTGCGGCGCGCATGAGGGCGCCTGTCATGCGCATCAACTGCTGCTGGAGGTTGCCAGTGAGACGGGCACGCTCGGGTTGCTGATCTGGCTGGCGGCCGCCGCGGTGGCCGTCCGCGCCTGGCGTCGTGTCGGGTCGGCGGCGCGGCGACGCGCGTTTCCAGCGACGCTGGCGCTGGGCGTGACGCTGTTTCCGCTGAACACGCACCTGGCGTTCTACTCGGCCTGGTGGGGATTGCTGTTCTGGTGGCTGCTGGCGCTGTGGTGCGCGGCGCTGTTCGTGGTCGAGGAATCGCCGGGAGTCGTGCATGGCCGGTCGTGAACCGCTGTCGGTGGTGGTTATCACTTACAATAACGCCGACACACTGGATCGTTGTTTGCGTGAGGTCGACTGGGTCGAGGACCTGGTGGTACTCGATTCCGGTTCGGACGACGACACGGTGGCCATCGCCCGCCAGCACGGAGCGCGGGTGGAGACGCATCCGTTCGACGACTACGGCCCGCAGAAGCAGCGCGCCATCGACATGGCGCGGCACGACTGGGTGCTGAATCTGGATGCCGACGAAATCCTGTCGCCGGGCACGCGCGAGGTGATCGAGCGGGCGCTGGTTGCACCGGATGTCGCCGGTTACCGCCTGCCGCGCCGCGAACGCATGTTCTGGGGCGTGCAGCACCGCCACAGTCATCGCAATGGGCATCTGCGACTGTTCGATCGCCGCCGCGGCGGCATGAACGATGTCGAGGTGCACGCCGCCGTCGAAGTCGATGGCCCGGTGCGCACGCTGCGCGAGGCGGATTTCGTCAACGACGGCGATGCCGACATTGCGACGCGTGTGGACAAGATCAACCGCTATTCCAGCGGCATGGTCGCGCACAAGTTGCGCCGGCGGCAGCGCTTCACAGGCGTGCGCATGGTGCTGTATCCGCCGGTGTTCTTTCTGCGGCAGTACCTGTTCAAACGCTACTTCCTCAGCGGCTGGGCCGGCTTCGTCGCCAGCGTGACCGGCGCGTTCTATGTGTTCCTGAAATACGCGAAGCTGTACGAGGCGCGGCGGAACGCGCGTGCGCACGACGACGGTCAGCGGCGCGAGTAGACAGGCGGTTCGCCGGGCGGGCGCGTCTTGAAGCGCTTGTGTACCCACAGATACTGCTCGGGCGCCTCGCGCACCATCTGCTCGATGGCGGCGTTGACGCGCGCGGTATCGGCGACGACGTCCCTGCTCGGGAACGCTTCCAGCGGAGCGCCGATGCGGATGGCGTATCCCCGGCCGTGGTCGAGGCGGCGGTGGAAGAACGGCATCACGCTGGCGCCGGACAGGCGCGCCAGATGGTGGGTGGCAGTGATGGTGGCCGCCGGCACGCCGAAGAACGGCACGAACACGCTGTCCTTGCTGCGCATGTCCTGGTCCGGCGCGTACCACAGCGTGCCGCCGTTGCGCAGATAGCGCACGGTGCCGCGTAGATCGTCCTTGTCGAACATGGCCTCGGCGTAATCCAGCCGCGCGCGCAGCACGGCCCATTCGAACACGTCCGAATCCATGCGCCGGTACATGCCGGCGATGCGGATCTGGTCCGAAACCAGACGCGCGCACAACTCCAGGTGCGAGAAATGGCCGCCGACCAGCAGCACGCCGCGCGATTGCGCCTTGGCGGCTTCGAGGTGCTCAAGGCCCTCAATGGTCACGGGAATGCGCGACACAGCGGCGTCGCTGCCCATCCAGCCGACCGCGAACTCGGCCAACATCATGCCCAGGTCACGCATGTGCGCATCGACCAGTGCCTTATGTGCGGCGGCATCGCGCTCGGGAAAGCACAGCGCGATGTTGCGCTCGGCGATCGGGCGACGGGCGTTCGGTATGCGGTTGATCAGCGCACCGAGCAGGCGCCCCATGCCCAGCAGCCAGCGGTATGGCAGGCGCGCCAGCAGCCAGGTGCAGCCGAGCCCGATCCACGCCGGCCATTGGGTCGGGCGGAGCAGGGCGGAACGGAAAGATGGACGCGTGGCACCGGGCATGGAGGACCGATTGTAGTCAATGCGCGCCTGCTTGCGGGGATGGCGATGCGCGCAATGGCTATACTGGTCCGTCGAACCGGACCGGAGTCGCGCGCTTGCGCCTGCTGTACACCCTCGCCATGTTCATCGCCACGCCGCTGTTGATGCTGCGCCTGTGGGCGCGCGGCATGCGCTACGGCGATTACCATCAGCGCTGGCGCGAGCGATTCGGCATCTTCGAGTCGCCCGGTTTCCGCGACCGCAGTCTGTGGGTCCATGCGGTGTCCCTCGGCGAGGTGAATGCGGCCGAGCCGCTCATCAAGGCGCTGATGGCGCGTTATCCGGATTGGCCGATGGTGGTGACCACGGTCACGCCGACCGGTTCGGAGCGCGTGCGGCAACTGTTCGGCGACTCGGTGTTCCATGTGTATCTGCCGTACGACTTGCCGTTCTCGGTCAGCCGCTTTCTGCACCGCGTCCGGCCGCGCATTGCGGTGATCGTCGAGACCGAGATCTGGCCGAATCTTTACAGCGCGTGCTGCAAGCGCCAGATTCCTCTGCTTATCGTCAATGCGCGCCTGTCGCGGCGCTCGCTGCGTGGATACATGCCGCTGCAGCCGCTGGCCAGGCAGGCGCTGCATTGCGTGTATCACGTGGCAGCGCAGTCGCTGACGGATGCGGCGCGCTACCGCCTGCTGGGCACGCGGCGCAGCAGCATAAGCGTGGCGGGCAACCTGAAGTTCGACATGCCGCTTCCGCCGAAAATCCGGGACGAGGCGTGCGCCATGCGTGAGGCATGGGGCGCCGAGCGCCCGGTCTGGATCGCTGCCAGCACGCACGAAGGCGAGGAAACCCTGGCGCTGGAGGCGCACCTGGAGGTGCTGCGGCGTTTTCCGGATGCGCTCCTGCTGCTGGTACCCCGCCACCCCGAGCGCTTCCGCGCAGTCGAGCACAGCATCCGCAGTCTCGGCTTCCGCATGGCCACGCGCAGCGAGGATGAATTGCCGCAGTCGACCACACAGTGTTTCCTGGTCGATGCCATGGGCGAGTTGATGAGGTTCTACGCTGCAGCGGACGTGGCGTTCGTGGGCGGAAGCCTGGAGCCGATCGGCGGCCATAACCTGCTGGAACCGGCGTCGCTGTCGAAGCCGGTGCTGGTCGGCCCGCACACCTTCAATTTCGAGGGCATCACCCGCGGTCTGCTGCGCGTGGATGCGGCGCGCCGGGTCACCGCCCAGAGCCTGGGCGCAAGTGTGCGTGAGCTCTTCGAGCACCCAGAGGTGCGGGATCGCATGGGGCGTTCGGCGCGACAGGTGTTCGAGCGCGAGAGTGGTGCGGTCGCGCGGATCATGGAGCGCATCGAACCGCTTCTGGAATGATTTCTGCGGTTTGCTCCGACACAAAAAAGCCAGCGTTGAACGCTGGCTTTTTTGTGTGCTCCGTGGAGCGCTTCAGGCTCCGTCCGGTGATTCGAGCAAAGCGTTGACCGCTTGCAGATCCTTGACGGTAATCGTGCCCGCAGCCTGTTTCAGAAGTAGCTGGTTGAGCACGAACTGGTGACGTGCGCGCGAGTAGCTTTGCTGGGCGTTGGTCAGGTTCTGCTGGCCGATCAAAACATCGACGATGGTGCGGGTGCCGACCTTGAAGCCAGCTTCGGTGGCCTCCAGTGCGCTCTGCGACGATTGCACGGCCTGACGCGTGGCTTCCACTTCGCTGATGCCGGCGATCACCGAGCGGAAATAGTTGCGGGTATTGCGGATGGTCTGGCGGCGTTGCGACTCCAGTCCATCCTTCGAGGCGTCGCGCTGGGCGATGGCCTGACGAACCTGCGATTGCACCAGCCCGCCGGAGAAGATCGGTACGCGCAGGGTGAGCCCGAAGGTGGTGTCGCTGGGCGTCGAGGTGTTCAGCGTGCCGTTCTCGCTCCAGGTCGAGCTCTTGCCGTAGGACACGTTGGCGCTGATGGTCGGCAGATGGCCGGCGCGGGCCGAGCTGATCTGATAATCGGCTGCGTCGACGTTGTACCGCTGCGCCATGATGCTCGGATTGTTCTGCAGCGCGGTGCGCACCCAGTCGGATACATCGTTGGGCACCGGCGGTTGCAAGGGCACCTCGTCGCGCAGCACCTTGAGGTTCCTGGCGGGCTCGCCGGTGATCTGCGTCAGGGCCTCGCGGGCATCGTCGAGGGCATTCTGCGCGCTGATCAACTGTGCGGTGGCCGAATCGTGCTGCGCCTTGGCGTCCTGCACGTCGGTGATCGCGGAGAGCCCGACCTTGAAGCGCTGCTGGGCCTGGTCCAGCTCACGGGCCAGCGATTTTTCCTGCGCCTTGCTGAAGGCGACTTGGTCCTTCGCGGTCAGCACGTTGAAGTACGCCGTGGCCACGCGGACGAGCAGGTTCTGCTCCTCGGCCGTGTACTGGGAGTTCTGGCTGTCGGCCTGCGCGTGCGCGGACTTCAGGTCCTCGTAGCGGCTGAGGTCGAACACGCTCTGGCTCAGCGTCAGCGACAGGTTGCGGGTGCGCAGGTAGCCCGTGGCCGGCGTCATGTACAGCTGACCGGTGCTCTGGTCGATGTAGGTGCCGGACGAACGACCGCGATTGTCCTGGGTCAGACCGAGGCTGGCGTCGATCTGCGGAAACAGTGCAGCGCGTGCCTGGTTGATGCCCTCGTGGACGCTGCGCGTGTTGGCTTCGGCCAGGGCCAGTTGCGGATCGTTCTGACGCGCCTGCTGATAGGCCTGCATCAGATCCTCGGCATGGGCCATGCCGGGCATGGCGGCGGTGATGGCCAGGGCCAGCAAAACGGGTTTGAAGCGCATGATAGGTCTCATCGGGGCATCGTCCTCATGACAACGCGGCACGTTACAACGTGAACCGCGACTCCGGTTGTGCGTTCTTCAGATAGGGAAGGTCGGTTTCGAACAGGCTTTCTTCGCGGTAGCGACCGTCGCCTTCGTGATGCAGCAGCACGGCCTCCATGATCGGCGCGCATCCGCGAACCACGAACATGCGGCCGCCCTGCTTGAGCCAGCGGCTGAAACGTTCGGGCACGTGCGCCACCGCGCCGGTCACCGCGATGACATCGAAAACGCCTCCGGGGTGGTATTCGTTGACCGCTTCGGCAGTCACCAGTTCGACATTCTCGATCGCGGCGGCGCGCAGGCGATCACGGGCACGCTCGGTGAAATCGGCGTGTATCTCGACACTGGCCACGCGGCGCGACAGCGTCGCCAGGCAAGCCGTGATGAAACCCGAGCCGGTGCCGATTTCCAGCACGTCCTCGGACCCGGTCAGATCCAGCGCCTGCAGCATGCGGCCTTCCTGCACCGGCTTCATCATCTGTTCGCCGTGACCCAGCGGCAGCGCGAGGTCGGCGAAGGCGAGATTGCGGTAGGCGTCGGGCACGAAATCCTCGCGTCGCACGCGGCTCAGCACCTCCAGAACGCGGGCGTCGAGCACTTCCCAGGGGCGGACCTGGTTTTCGATCATGTTCTGGCGGGCCAGTTCGAGATTCATGGTCATCTAGCTTATGTGCTGGGAACGAGCGTGGAATTATAGAGTCGCAGGGTAGCGCGAGCCATCCATGCGGCCCTAAACCGCATGATCGCCTTGCATCGTGCGGGCTGGTCGAGAGTAGCCGAAGTGCCGGAAGTCACCGTGTCCGCGGACGGTCGGCAGTGTCCGCAGGCGGACACTGCAACCGCATCTGGAAATAATTGAACCGAACCGTATAATAAAATCAACTGTTTGTGTAACGAAACTTCCCTGATGAATACGATCGCCAAATGCCAGCGTCCGGGTCGGCCGAAGGATATGGAGAAGCGCGCTGCGATTCTCGATGCGGCCCAGGACCTCTTCACCGATCAGGGTTTCGAACATACCAGCATGGATGCGGTGGCCTCGCGGGCCGGTGTCTCGAAGCTCACCGTCTACAGCCACTTCGGCGACAAGGCCACGCTGTTTCGCGAGGCGGTGCGTGCGCGCTGCCGCAGCATGGTGCCCGAGCAGCTGTACTGCAGGCACGAGGGTGACTCGCTGCGCGAGGCGCTGCTGCGCATCGCCCGTCACCACGCCAAGTTGATGAGCAGTCCGGAAACCATCGGCGTGTGGCGTGCCATCACCAGCGATTGCGCCAGCGGCGAGCCGCGTCTGGGGCAGATGCTGTGGGAAGAAGGGCCGATGCGCTCGCGTCAGTTGATGCAGGCGATGCTGGAAGAGTATGTGGCCAGCGGCGAACTCGTGATCGAGGATGTCGATCGCGCAGCGGGACAGTTCCTGTGCCTGCTGAAGGGCGATCTGCATTTCCGCCGTCTGCTCGGCTGCGTCGACGACAACTGCCCGCAGTTCCGCAAGGAAATGGAAGAAAACGCCGAGGCCGCCGTGGATATGTTCCTGCGCGCCTACGCTCCGCGCTGAAGCATGTGATGCCCGCGGCGGAGCCCGGTCTACCGATGCACGTCTATCGCGGTCACTGCCTGTGTGGCGCGGTCGCGTACGTGGCGCGGAGCGAGCCGGTCAATCCGCACTATTGTCACTGCGATGCGTGTCGTCGCAGTGCGGGCGCGCCGGTCGTGGCCTGGGTCAATTTCGCCACGCTGTGCACGATCGAAGAAGACGGGTATGCGTGCGTGGCCATCGGAAGCCTGGACTATCCGGAAGCCGTGGCGCCGCAATACCACATCTACGTGCAGCACACGCTGCCGTGGTTGAAGCGGGACGACGGCCTGCGCCGGGAAGAGCGCGAGGACCGTTTCTGAGCGGTCCCCGCGATGACGCGTAGCGCGATCAGGACGCGTTGGTGCCCTTGTAGCGATCGATGCTTGCGGCCAGCTCCTTGCGCGCCGCTTCCACGTCGCCCCAGCCGTCGAGCTTGACCCACTTGCCCTTCTCCAGGTCCTTGTAGTGCTCGAAGAAGTGGCCGATGCGCTCCAGCCAGTGGCCGGACACCTTGTCGATGTTGTCGATGTGCGCGTAGCCGCTGAAGATCTTCGCGGTTGGCACCATCACCAGCTTTTCGTCGCTGCCGGCCTCGTCGGTCATCTGCAGCATGCCGACCGGATGGCAGGGAATCACCGAGCCGGCCACCAGCGGCAGCGGCAGGATCACCAGCGCGTCGAGCGGATCGCCGTCACCGCCCAGGGTCTGCGGGATGTAGCCGTAGTTGCACGGGTAGCGCATCGGCGTGGTCAGCACGCGGTCGACGAAAATGGCGCCGCTGGCCTTGTCGACTTCGTACTTGACTGGCTCGGCGTCCTTGGGAATTTCGATGATGACGTTGTACGCGCCAGACTTTTCGTCGCTGGCGGTCACCAGATCCAGACTCATGGGAGGAGGTTCCTTTCATACATGCATACGGGGGCGCGCAGCATAGGACAAAGCGTGTTGCGTCGCAAAAACCGCTGATTTACGAGCGGTTCTGGGTGCGTGTTGCAGACGGTCAGGTGAACGGTCGTTCACGCAGCCATTTGGTGGCGATCCACTTCTCGCCTTCGGTGACCGGAAGGCCGGCGTGCAGCGATGCCTGATCGCCGTGCTGATAGGCGAAATACAGCGCAGAACCGCGACGCGCGGTGACCGTGACACCTGCATTCGGAAAGTGCGTGCCGCCACCGCCGGCGGGTGTGTTGAGATACATGATGATGGTGGCCACGCGCTGACCGCCCTTGAGCGTGACCAGCTTGAAGCCGTCCTTGCTGGAGTCGAACCAGTCGAAGTGCGGCTCGTACTGCTGGCCCGGCAGGTAGTGCAGCACCTGCAGGCCCTCGCCATGGCTCGTGGGCAGGCCGGCCAGTTCGGCCATGCGTGCATCGATACGCTCGATCAGCGGCGATTCCCCGGGATTGAAGAACATACCGCGGCTTGTACGGGCTTCGTCGACCTGGTTGCCGCCGTCCTGGCGCACCGTGAGCGACCGATCCAGGCGCGGGCGCGCCAGTTCGATCAACTGCTCACACTCATCGTCCTGCAGCAGGTGTTCCATGACGCGGATCGGCGGCTTGTCGATGCATACGGAGACTTCCGTGCGTTGACCGCCGACGATCTGCACGGGCGGTTCGGGATGGCGGGGAAGCTTGCCGGTGGGCGGTTTCACCTCCACGTCCAGGGCCGCGGCCGGGCGGTTCAGGGTCTTGGCCACGATTTTCCGCGCCTGACGCGATTCGTATCCCGCCCGCTCCATCATCAGCAGGATCATGTCGATGTCGTGGCCATCGCGCGCCGTGGTCAGAATCCACTCGCGCAGGGAATTGGTGTTCGAAGTCTGTTTGCCCATGGCCGCCGATTGTAATAACGAACGGCACCACGATGCGATGCCGTTCGTGTGTCCAGTCGGTTTAGGATCTACTGCAACTGATTCCAGAGGAAGTTCCAGGCCAGCGCATGCATGTGTGCGGATTGCTTGTTGTCCGCGCCGGCGCCGTGACCGCCTTCGGTGTTCTCGTAGAACCACACGTTTCGGTAGCCCATGCCTTCCATCTTTGCCGCCATCTTGCGCGCCTGGGCCGGACCCACGCGGTCGTCGCTGGTGGTGGTGTAGAACAGCACCGGCGGGTAGTGCACACCTTTCTTCACCAGCTGATAGGGCGAGAAGGTCTTGATGTAGGACCACTGTTTCGGGTCGTCTGGATTGCCGTACTCGCCAATCCATGATGCGCCGGCGTCCAGGTGGATGTAGCGCTTCATGTCCAGCAGCGGGACTTCACAGGCGATGGCGCCGAACAGCTGCGGGTAGCTCACCAGCATGTTGCCCATCAGCAGGCCGCCGTTGCTGCCGCCCTCGGCGCCCAGATGCGAGGGCGAAGTGACGCCGCGGCGGATCAGGTCTTTCGCAACGGCCGCGAAGTCCTGGTACGCCTTGGGACGGTTGGCCTTCAGCGCGGCCTTGTGCCAGCGCGGGCCGTATTCGCCGCCGCCGCGGATGTTGGCGATTACGTAGACGCCGCCGCGTTCCAGCCAGGCGCGCCCGATGCTGCCGCTGTAGCGCGGCAGGAGCGAGACCTCGAAGCCGCCATAACCGTAGAGCAGGGTGCGGTTGGAACCGTCCGGCTTGATGCCTTTCGGTGCGATCTCGAAATACGGCACGCGCGTGCCGTCCTTGGAGGTCGCGAAGTGCTGGCTCACTGTGAAGGCCGAGGCATCGAAGAACGACGGCGCCTGCTTGATCTTCTCGGCACGCTTGGCGCCGATGACGCCGCGTTCCAGGGTGGAGGGCGTGAGAAAGCCGGTGACGTCGATCCAGTACGCATCGTCATGGTCCGGGTCGGTGTCGACCACGCGCACCGTGCTCAAGGCGGGCGCGCCGGCGAGCGGCTTGCGTGACCAACTGCCGTCGGGGTGCGGAGTGAGCACCTCCAGTCGGCTCTGCACGTCCTTGAGCGTGTCCAGAATCAGGTGATGCCGGGTCCAGCTGTAGGACGACAGTGCCGTGTGCGCATCGGGCGTGAACAGCGCGGTGAAGTCGCGCTTGCCGGCCATGAAGGCGTCGTACTTGATTGCCAGCAGCGCGCCGGAGGGCCAGGTTTTCCCACCGGTGGTCCAGGGTGATTTGGTCTGCACCAGCAGCCACTGACGGTGCGCGCCGGCTTGCGCGTCGAGCGGCACGTCGACCCGGATCAGCTTGCCGTCCTTGCGCTGGTACAGCTCGCTGTGGAAGAAGTCCTTCACCACGTAGACGAAATCGCGCTCATAGCCCGGCGTGCGGTCGTGCGAAGCGGAAATCGCCAGGTCCGACTTCTTGCCGGCGTAGATCGTCCGGGCGTCCTTCAGCGGTGTGCCGCGGGTCCACTCCTTGACGATGCGCGGGTAGCTGGACTTCGTCATCGAGCCGGGACCGAAGTCGGTGCCGACGTAGATGTGGTCACGGTCGATCCAGTCGACGTCCGTCTTGGCCACCGGCAGATGGAAACCGTTCTTCACGAAGGAGCGAGTGGCGACGTCGAACTCGCGCACTTCGACGGCATCGCCGCCGTCCGGCGACAGTTCGACCAGGCACCGCCGGTAGGCCGGCTTCATGCATTGCGCGCCCTTGAACACCCATTTGCGGCCTTCGGCCTTGCCCAGTGCGTCGATGTCCAGAAGCGTCTGCCATGTCGGCGCGTCTTTGCGGTACTCGGCCAGTGTGGTGCGTCGCCAGAGGCCGCGCGGGTGCTGCTTGTCCTTCCAGAAGTTGTACAGGTACTTGCCCCGACGATGAACGTAGGGAATCCGCGCGTCCGAATCGAGCACGCCGAGAATGGCTTTGCGCGTGCGCTCGAATTGCGCGTTGTCGGCGAATCGCTTCTCGGTGCGCGCGTTCTGTTCGTGGACCCATTGCATGGCGCGTTCGCCATGGGTCTTTTCCAGCCACAGGTAGGGGTCGGCAGTGCCATCGCCCGGTGTGGGCGGCGCTGCGAAGGCGATGCTTGCGCCGCTCGTTGCGACGCACAGAACCAGGAATAGACCGAACGCTTTCATGGGATGACCTCGCAGATTGTCTTGATGTTGCCGTATCGCTGCCGGACGCTCGGGACGTCCGTGCATGGAATCGATGTGCCGGATATCCGCCCGGGCCGGTCCCGATGCGGTCACCAGCCGCCGCCACCACCGCCGCCGCCGCCACCACCGGAAAAACCGCTGGAACCGGAACTTGAACCCGGTGCGACCGAGGCCGAGGCGATGGCGCTGTTCACGCCCGAACCGAGACGGCTGCCGAAGGCCGCCAAGTTGCCGGCGGTGAACAGGCCGATGTTGCTGCCGTGGTACCAGGTCGGCTGCGCCTGCCGCATCTGTTCTGCATCGAGTGCATCGGCGAAGCGTTCGCCCCAGGCGTTGCCGACGTCCAGCGCCACGGCGTAGGGCAGATACCGGGCAAACAGTTCCGGATGCGATTCGGGTTTGTAGCGCGAATCCAGCTCCTGCTTCTCGGCCACGCCCAGATACCAGCGGAAGCCTTCGATGCCATCGAGCAGTCGGGCGCCGTCCTGGGTCGGCGCCTTCATCCAGTGGTAGAAGGCGATGTTGGTGCCGATCAGCACCGCGAACAGCGGCAGGACGGCGTAGCCGACCAGGGAGCCGAACAGAGCCAGGCCGGCCACTTCGCCGGCGGCGAAGGGAAGCAGGAACAGCCAGCTGCCGATGCTGCTGGCGGCATGACCGCTGCGGGCCTTGCGCAGGGCCGCGGCGGCCAGGGCATAGACCCCGAAGCTCCAGATCGACAGCCACAGCAGCATGAAGGCAGCCGGCACGCCGCCGCCGTACACCATGGCCAGCAGGGTTAGCAGGGAAATCAGCACGCCCGGCCAGAGCTTGTTGCGGTTCGTGAAGAAGTATTTCTTCTCGTAGGCACGCGACAGTGCACCTTCATGCGCCTTGCGCGCCTTGACCACGCGTGTGCGCTCGGACTGCTTGAGCTTCAGCGTGTCGCCGCCGGAGAACAGCGCCTGGAACAGAGCCTTGCTGTCGCCGCGCAGGCTCTGCACGGGCGCGTCGGCGGTGCGGGTCAGAGTGTAGGTCTTGCCGTGCTGCTCGATGTCCAGACAGCCTCTGGCCGCCAGACCGAGAATGCCAGCGGTGAAGCAGGTGTTGTCGTAGCCCATGTCGCGCACGTAGCGCAGCGCCGCGGCCGAGTCGCCGTCCGGCGGCTCGTAGCGCGCCACCAGCGGGCCGGAGGCTGGGTCGCGGCCGACGCGGTTCCAGGCCCAGCCGTAGTACAGCCACAGAACCAGCAGGCCGAGCAGTGTTAGCAGCAGGTTGCGGTTGTCATGCAGCAACCAGATCAGCTTCTGCTTGGCGTCCGGTGCGCGTACCAGGCCCTTGGGAAATTCGAGCACGATGGTCAGGCCGTGATGCGGCGCCAGGGGCTGTGTGGTACTGAATTCGGCGCCGTCGGCGAGGATGCGGGCATCGAGCGCCTTTCCGGTCGCGCCCTGCGCGCCGGTGTAGCCGTATGCCTTCAGTCGCGCCGCATCGACCTCGGCGGGCAGATGCACCGTGGCGCTGGCGTGGTCGATGGGAAAGGCCCAGTCCGTTCCGGTGACGTTCCAGTACAGCTCGTCGTGGGTGTCGAAGAAGCCGAGTTGTCGCGTCGTGCGATAGCGCAGGGTGTAGGTGTGCACCCCGCTGGCCAACGTACGGTGGCGGTCGCCGATGTACACGCGCACGCCATTGCTTTGTTTCTTGGTGTGCCAGGGTTCGGCGTGCCCGTCGCGCATGACCGCCAGCACCTGGAAGCCAACCCGATAGCGGTTGTGCTGCCGGTCGCGGTACTCGGTGGGATAGTCGCGGTAGATACCACGGCGGATGCGATGGCCTTCGGCGCGCACCCGGATGCGCTCGGTTACGGTCATGCTGCCGTCGACGGCGACATGGATCTCGGCGTGGTAGTCCAGGATGCGCTCGTCGGCGTGCGCGGGAGCGGCCCAGGCCATCAGGCAGGCCAGCCACAGCAGCCAGGAAAGATTAGGTCTCACGTTCGGTTCCCCCGTTCACGGACACCGGTGCGCGCGCTTCGGTCTCGGCGGAGAAGAAGGCCGCGGGCACGAAGCCGGTGGCGCGCGCCACCAGTCGTTCCGGGAAGCGTTCCAGGTCCGTGTTGTACTGGCGCACCGAGCCGTTGTAGAAGCGGCGTGCGTGCGCGATGGCGTCCTCCACCTCGACCAGTTCGGTCGACAATTGAGCGAAGTTCGCGCTGGCCTTGAGTTCGGGATAGGCCTCGGAGACCAGGATCAATCGACCGAGGTCGTGGCCCAGCGCGGTTTCGACCGTGGCGCGCGCGTCGGTGTCCCGCGCCGCGCGCGCATCGCTGCGCTCGCGGGTCACGCGCTGCAGCAGTTGCTGCTCGTGGTGGGCGTAGCCGCGCACGGCTTCGACCAGTCGCGGCACCAGGTCGTGCCGGCGTTGCAGCTGCACATCGACATCGCTCCACGCCACATGTACCTGATTGCGGTCGCGTACCAGACGATTGAAGATCCAGATGGCATAGGCAACCGGCACAAGCAGGACCAGTGTCGCGATCATGTCCGTTCTCCCCAGGGCCGCACAGCGTCGCCGCAATATCCGGCGAATGGCCGTCGCATTGTGGCATGGAATCGCCTTGTCCCTCGCAGGAGGCGGGAGCCGCATTGCGCGGGCCGGTCGGAGGGGTGTAAATGCAAAAAAACCCTCCGCGCGAGGCGGAGGGTTCATGTGTTGCCGTGACCAGAGTGGCTGGTTTCAGGAAAGCAGCGGCACCAGCAGCAGGGCGACGATGTTGATGATCTTGATCAGCGGGTTGATGGCCGGGCCGGCTGTGTCCTTGTATGGATCGCCGACCGTGTCGCCGGTGACCGCGGCCTTGTGCGCCTCCGAGCCCTTGCCGCCGCAGTTGCCGTCCTCGATGTACTTCTTGGCGTTGTCCCAGGCACCGCCGCCGGTGGTCATCGAGATGGCCACGAACAGGCCGGTGACGATGGTGCCGATCAGCACGCCGCCCAGCGCCTTCGGTCCCAGCAGCAGACCGACCAGCACCGGCACCACGACGGGCAGCAGCGACGGCACGATCATTTCCTTGATCGCCGACTTGGTCAGCATGTCGACGGCCTTGTCGTACTCGGGCTTGCCGCTGCCGTCCATGATGCCCTTGATCTCGCGGAACTGGCGACGCACTTCCTCGACCACCGCACCCGCCGCGCGACCCACGGCTTCCATCGCCAGGGCGCCGAACAGGTACGGAATCAGACCGCCGATCAGCAGGCCGATGATGACCATGTGATCGGACAGGTCGAAGGTGAACACCTGGCCAGGATTGTTGGCGCTCAGGTTGTGCGTGTAGTCGGCGAACAGCACCAGCGAGGCCAGCGCCGCCGAACCGATGGCGTAGCCCTTGGTCACCGCCTTGGTGGTGTTGCCGACCGCGTCCAGCGGATCGGTGACGCCGCGCACCTCGGCCGGCAGTTCGGCCATCTCGGCGATGCCGCCGGCGTTGTCGGTGATCGGGCCGTAGGCGTCCAGCGCCACCACCATGCCGGCCATCGACAGCATGGCCGTCGCGGCGATGGCGATGCCGTACAGGCCGCCGAAGTGGAACGCACCCCAGATCGCCAGACACACCGCGATCACCGGCCACGCCGTCGCCTTCATCGACACGCCGAGGCCGGCGATGATGTTGGTGCCGTGGCCGGTCGTCGACGCCTGCGCGATGTGGCGCACCGGCTTGTACTCGGTGCCGGTGTAGTACTCGGTGATCCACACGATCAGGCCGGTCAGCACCAGGCCGATGACGGAGCAGTAGAAGATGTTCATCGACGAGATCGTCGCGCCACCGTCCGTGGACGTCAGACCGTTCGGGAACAGGTTGTGCGTGATGAACCAGAAGGCGATGGCCGAGAGCACGGCCGAGATGATCACGCCCTTGTACAGCGCCCCCATGATCGAGCCGCCCTGTTTCACCCGCACGAAGAAGGTGCCGATGATCGAGGCGATGATCGACGCCGCGCCCAGCACCAGCGGATACAGCACGGCATTGGTGTCGTGGGCGAAGGCCAGGCCGCCGAGCAGCATGGTGGCGATCACGGTCACCGCGTAGGTCTCGAACAGGTCGGCGGCCATGCCGGCGCAGTCGCCGACGTTGTCGCCCACGTTGTCGGCGATCACCGCCGGATTGCGCGGATCGTCTTCCGGAATGCCGGCCTCGACCTTGCCCACCAGATCCGCGCCGACGTCGGCGCCCTTGGTGAAGATGCCGCCCCCCAGGCGTGCGAAGATCGAGATCAGCGAACTGCCGAAGGCCAGGCCGACCAGCGCGTGCAGCGCGTGTTCGCCGGTGTAGCCGAAGTGCGGCAGCAGGAAGAAGTAGCCGGCCACGCCCAGCAGCGCCAGACCGACCACCAGCATGCCGGTGATCGCGCCGCCGCGGAAGGCGACGTTCATGGCCGGACTGATGCCTTCACGCGCTGCTTCGGCGGTGCGGACATTGGCCCGCACCGACACATTCATGCCGATGTACCCAGTCGCGCCGGAGAGCACGGCACCGATGGCGAAGCCGATGGCCGTGGGCCAGTTGAGAAAGAATCCGATCAATAAAAAAAGCACCACGCCAGCGATGGCAATGGTGCCGTATTGTCGATTGAGATAGGCACGTGCGCCTTCCTGGATCGCCCCCGCGATCTCCTGCATGCGTTCGTTGCCGGCCGATTGGGCCAGGACCCAGCGCACAGAGAAGGCGCCGTACAGGATCGCGACGATGGCGCATGCCAGTGCGATCCATAAACCGTAGTCGTGCAACATCTAGACCTCCCCAGAACGTTGCCGTCACATGACGGTCTCGCGAGTATAGGGGGCAGTTCGTCGCGAACCCTTTGTGCGATGCAATATAAGGCGTCGGCGGCGCGTGATTTTCAAATGCGCGATGGAGTGGCATAAAGGAAAAGCCTGCAAGGGCGACTTTTCGAGATTGATTAAGGAGTGATCAATGAACGCGAAAATGAAACTGGCCTGCTTTTGCGCACTAGCATTCGGTATGGGCATGGCGTCAGTGGCTTCCGTGAGCGCTGCTTCGCTGCCACCCGGTTATGAGCAATGCGTCCAGGCGTGTCTGTCTGCCTGCTCCTATGGTCCCAATGGGTGTTCCATCGAGCAGTCCGAGTACTGCACCACCGAAGCCTGCAATTAACGGGGCAGATCCGCGGCGCGTTGAGAAGGCGAGAATAGGCGTCGCGGACATACGCATGCCGACGGCATGCATGAAAGGTCCCGAAAGGGATCGTGCGTGAATCAAGGAGGAAACCATGAAGATCAAGTTGCAATGGGTTTGTGCAAGTGCATTTGTGTTCGGGCTCGGGCTGGCGTCGGCGGCCATCGCCAGTGGTCCGACGCCGCCGCCGGGATTCGATCAGTGTGTGTCCGATTGCATGCAGGCCACCTGTCCGGGCGGGCTGTGCTCAGAGCAGCAGTATCTGTACTGCCAGGTGCAATGTCACTGAGCTGACATGGACAAGGAAGTGCGCGGCGCGGGTTCTTCCGCGCCGCGTATCCGGCACCCGCGCGTAGCGCGGATGCGCCGCGATGGAGTTTGTAACGTGAACATCAAGAGCATCGCCATTGTCGTGGCATTTCTGATTTTGGGACTCGGTGTCGGCTGGTACGGAGGGCCGGTGGTGTCGCGCTGGATGCATCCGGTCAAGCCGACCGTGGTCGCGGGGAATTTCAGCCAGCAGCTTCCGGCGAACGGACCGCGAGTGGTGATGTATTCACTGTCGACGTGTCCGCACTGCCGCGATGCGCGTGCTTATTTCAAGGCGCACGGCATCGCCTACGAGGATCGCGTGATCGATCAGTCGAAGAAGGCGATGAAGGCTTTCGAACAACTGCACGAACGCGGCGTGCCGGTGATCTTCACCCCGAGTCACGAAGTGCGAGGCTTCGACCGCAAGGGCTTGACGTCCGTCCTCAAGAAGGAAGGCTTGTTGCTTGGCACCGCTTCCTGAGCGGACCGCTCATACACCACCGTCCCAGGGCGCGAGCTTCTTCGCGACAGCGACACGCTTCAGCACGGCGTGCAGCGGTAGGCCGTCCTTGCCGCAGGGGACGGGTGCCTCGCCACGGATCAACGGGGCGAGATAGCGTCGCGCGGCGGCGGTGATGGCGAAGCCGTCGCGGCTGAGGAAGCTCTTGGGCATCTTCTTCTCGCGGTTGGCGATGCGCGCCAGCGGCGCCGCCGCGATCTTCCAGCGGTACGGGCTGTCACGGCCGCGCAGGATCACCGGCATCACGGCATTCATGCCATCCAGCGCGTACTCGACGGCGGCCTTGCCGACGGCCTGCGCCTGCATCAGGTCGGTGGCCGAGGCGGCGTGTCGCGCCGAGCGCTGCAGATAATCCGGCACTGCCCAGTGCACCTTCATGCCCAGTTTCTCGTTGACCATCTGCGCCAGCAGCGGCGCGACGCCGCCGAGCTGGGCGTGACCGAAGGCGTCCCGACCGCCGGTGTCCGACAGCAGCGTGCCGTCCGCGTCGCGGATGCCCTCGGAGGCGACCACGGTGCAGTAGCCGACGCGCTCGACGGTGGCCTTCACTTTGGCCAGGAAGGCCTTGGGCTCGAAGCTGCGTTCCGGGAACAGGATCACGTGCGGCGGCGTGTCGCCGCCTTCGCCGGCGAGGCCCGCGGAGGCGGCGATCCAGCCGGCGTTGCGGCCCATCACCTCGAGGATGAACACCTTGGTCGAGGTCTCGCTCATGGACGCCACGTCGAGGCTGGCCTCGCGCACCGACAGCGCCGTGTAGCGCGCCACCGAGCCGAAGCCGGGGCAGCAGTCGGTGACGACGAGATCGTTGTCGACGGTCTTGGGCACGCCGATGCAGTGGATTTCGTGGCCGTATTCGCGGCCCAGGCGCGAGAGCTTGAGCGCGGTGTCGGCCGAGTCGTTGCCGCCGTTGTAGAGGAACCAGCGGATGTCGTGCGCCTTCATGACCTCCATCAGACGCACGTATTCGGAGTCGTCCGTGGCCGGCGGTTTCAGCTTGTAACGGCATGAACCGAAGGCGCCGCCGGGGGTGTGGTGGAGGGCGGCGATGGCCGATTTGCTCTCGCGCGAGGTGTCGATCAGGTCCTCGCGCAGCGCGCCGAGAATGCCGTTGCGCGCGGCGTAGACCTTCACGCCGTGACTGCGCGCGGTCTCGATGACGGCGGCGGCCGTGGCGTTGATGACGGCGGTGACGCCGCCGGACTGGGCGTAGAGCAGTTTTCCCTTGGCCATGTCGATCCGATTCCTGCTGTGAGACGGGGTGCGGTGCGCCGGCCGCGGGTTTGACTGTCCTGGGCGCAAAGGCTACCTTGAACTCCATTTTTTCCAGAGTCCAGCGCGTCGTCGGGAGAGGACGTGCGAGGCACTTCATTGGAGCGATCATGCGACTCGTGCTACTCGGTGCACCCGGCTCGGGCAAGGGGACCCAGGCTTCGCGGTTGAAGAAGGAACTGGACGTTCCGCACATTTCCACGGGCGACCTGCTGCGTGCGGCGGTGGCCGCCGGCACGCCGCTGGGCCGCAAGGCCAAGGCGGTGATGGACGCCGGCCAGCTGGTGTCCGACGACATCATGCTCGGCATGCTGGAAGAGCGCCTGTCGCAGACCGACGCGCGCAACGGTTTCATCCTCGACGGCTACCCGCGCAACCTGGCCCAGGTCGAGGCGCTGGATGGCCTGCTGCAGCGCCTGAACCAGCCGCTGGACGCCGTGGTGAAGCTGGAAGTGCCGTCCGAGGAGATCGTCGGGCGCTGCGAGATCCGCTTCAAGGCCGAAGGCCGCGCCGACGACAATCCCGAGGTCGTGCGCAAGCGTCTGGCCGTCTACGCAGAGCAGACTGCCCCGGTGGCCGACTGGTACCAGCGTCACGGTATGCTCAAGGTCGTCGACGGCGTGGGCGAGCTGGACGCGGTGTTCCAGCGCATCCTGGCCGTGCTGCCGGGCGATCGCGTCGCCGCCAACGGCTGATGCGTCTGCACATTCTCGGTATCTGCGGCACCTTCATGGGCGGCGCCGCCGCGCTCGCTCGCGAGCTGGGGCATGCCGTCGAGGGGTCCGACGCCAACGTCTACCCGCCGATGAGCGACCAGCTCGAGGCGCTGGGCATCACCCTGCGTCAGGGCTACCGCGCCGAGCATCTGCAGCCGGCGCCGGACCTGACCATTGTCGGCAACGCCATGAAACGCGGGCTGCCCGTGGTCGAGTACATGCTCGACGAGCGGCTGCCGTACATTTCCGGCCCGCAGTGGCTGGGCGAGAACGTGCTGGCCGCGCGCGACACGCTGATCGTTGCCGGCACCCACGGCAAGACCACCACGTCGAGCCTGTTGGCGCACCTGCTGGAGTGGGACGGTCTGCAGCCGGGCTTCCTGATCGGCGGCGTGCCGGGCAATTTCGAGGTGTCGGCACGGCTGGGCGGTCCCGAACCGTCGCGCGCCGCCGAGGCGCCGTTCGTGATCGAAGCCGACGAATACGACACCGCGTTCTTCGACAAGCGTTCGAAGTTCGTGCATTACCGCCCGCATATCGCCGTGCTGAACAATCTCGAATACGACCACGCCGACATCTTCCCCGACGTGGCCGCGATCCAGCGCCAGTTCCATCATCTGGTGCGCATCGTGCCGGGCAACGGCCGACTGATCGTCAATGCCGAAGATGCGCGCCTGGCCGAAGTGCTGGAAATGGGCTGCTGGACGCCGGTGGAGACCTTCGGCATCGACGCCGGCCACTGGCGCGCGCGGCTGCTGGCCGACGACGGCAGCCATTTCGAAGTCCGACGCGGCGACGAAGTGCTGGGTGAGATCGACTGGCCGCTGCTGGGCCGTCACAACGTGATGAACGCGCTGGCCGCACTGGCCGCCGCCACGGCGCAGGGCTGCGACCCGGTCGCGCTGCTGCCGGCGTTCGCGGACTTCGCCAACGTCAAGCGCCGCATGGAGACCATTGCCGAAGTCGATGGCGTGCATGTGTACGACGATTTCGCGCATCATCCGACGGCCATCGCCACCACGCTGGCCGGTCTGCGCGCGAAGGTCGGCGACGCGCGCATCGTGGTCGCGCTGGAGCCGCGTTCGAATTCCATGCGCCAGGGCGCGCACGCGGATGCGCTGGCGCCGTCGCTGGCCGATGCCGATCAGGTCGTGTTCCTGCAGCGCGCCGGTCTGCCGTGGGATGCGGCGAAGGTGACGTCGGCCCTGCAGGGGCGCGGGCATGTCGCGCCCAGCGTCGATGCATTGCTGGAAGCGCTGAAGTTCGCCGTGCGCCGCGGCGACCATGTGGTGTTCATGTCCAACGGCGGATTCGAGGATGCGCCGCGCCGCTTTGCCTCCGCCCTTCGTGTGCACTCGCACGTCGGCGGCGGCGTCTCCTAGGATCTCCCTGGCGCTTCGCGCCGGGGCCGATAGACTTGGGATATGGCTTCGTCCGTTTCGTCCATCTCCGATCTGCCGCTGTTTCCGTTGTCCGCGGTGCTGTTTCCGTCCGGACAGCTGCGTCTTCGGGTGTTCGAGCCGCGCTATCTGGACCTGGTGCGCGAATGCACGCAGCGTGACGCGCCCTTCGGTGTGTGCCTGATTCTGGAGGGCCAGGAAGCGGGGGAGCCGGCGGTGCCGGCCGCCGTGGGCACGCTCGCGCGCATCACCGATTTCTTCACCGACGCTGGCGGCATCCTGGGTATTCATGCGAAGGGACAGGATCGTTTCCGCGTCGAACGCGTGCACATGCGCGACAACGGCCAGTTGCGCGGCGATGTGCGTTGCTGGGAGCCGGAGCCGGAAACGTCGATACCGGCCGAATTCGTGCTGCTGGCCGATATCCTGCACCGCCTTGTCGAGCAGGCGGCGCCGCATTGGCGCGATGCGCCGCAGACCTGCTACGACCAGGCGTCCTGGGTCGGTTATCGTCTGGCCGAGCTGCTACCGCTGGATCCAGCCGAGCGGCAGATGCTGCTGGAACTGCGCGATCCGGTCGAGCGTCTGGCCGAGCTGCGCGACGCGCTGCCGCGATTCCAGCGTGAGTAGCGACCGACGGTCAGGCGCGTACACTCACGATTTTCACAACGATGGAACGCGCATGAGCGGACTTTCCGGCAAGACCCTGTTCATCACCGGTGCTTCGCGCGGGATTGGGCTCGCGATCGCCGTGCGCGCTGCGCGCGACGGCGCCAACGTGGTCGTCGCGGCCAAGAGCGGCGTGCCCAATCCCAAGCTGCCCGGCACCATCCATACCGCGGCCGAGGCGATCGAGGCCGCCGGCGGCAAGGCCTTGCCGATCAAGCTGGACATCCGCGACGAAAAGGCGGTTGCCGATGCCATGGCGCGGGCGGCGGACCATTTCGGCGGTCTCGACATTCTGGTCAACAACGCCAGCGCGATCTGGCTGGCCGGCATCGAGAAGACGCCGATGAAGCGCTTCGATCTGATGCAGCAGGTCAACGCGCGCGGCACCTTTGTCTGTGCGCAGGCAGCGCTGCCCTATCTGCGCAAGGCCGCCAATCCGCACATCCTGAGTCTCGCGCCGCCGCCCACGCTGGACCCGAAGTGGTGGGGGCCGCACACCGGTTACACCCTGGCCAAGATGGGCATGAGCTTCGTCACGCTCGGCCTGGCCGCGGAGCTCGGACCGCAGGGCATCGGCGTACACGCACTGTGGCCGCGTACCGTGATCGCGACCGCGGCGCTGGCCATGCTGGGCGATGCGGTGCAGCCCCGTCATTGCCGCCGTCCGGAGATCGTCGCCGATGCCGCGCATGCTTTGCTCTGTCGCCCCGCAGAGGAGTGCAATGGCCGGTTCTCGATCGACGAGGAGGTCCTGCGCGAAGCGGGCGTGACCGATTTCTCGAGCTATGCCGTCGAACCGGGACAAACCCTGCTGCCGGACCTTTTTCTGGACGAATGACTGAAAGTCATAGCCCGGCTGTGGAATGGATGTTCCGTTGGCGCTGCGCGATGCTGATCAGACGTCACGTCGCAGGTGGGACAACGCGGCGTATGGGGTCACGAAGCGGAGGCATCGTTCATGCTCGAACCGGCGCAATGCAGGCGCAAGACGGTCTGGCTCGGCCAGGCCGATGCGGCGCACCGAGACGAACTGGATCAAGCCGGGTGGGACTTGCTCGAGCTGGATCCGCAGGCGGATATCGAGGGCACGCTCGCACGGAGTGCGGCGACTGTCGGTGTGATCGATCTGCGCGGTCATGACGGTCAGCACCTTGCTCGTCTGGAAGCCTTGCTCGCGGCCCACCCCGAAAAGCGCTGGGTGGCCCTGGTCTGCACGCAGGCGTTGATGCATGCGAGTGTGACGGCATTGGTGCGTGCGGGATGTTTCGACTACGTCACCATGCCGGGGGCCTCGAATCGCCTGGTCGATGCGCTGGGTCATGCCTGGGGCATGGCGCGTCTGAGCGAGGGGCATCGTGAAGAGCATGCGGACGACGCCTTCGAGGGCATGCTCGGCTGTAGCCCGCCCATGCACAAGCTGGCCGCCCGGATCGCGAAATTTGCACCGGTTGACGTGCCCGTACTCATCACTGGCGAGACCGGCACCGGCAAGGAAGTGGCCGCGCGCGCACTGCATCGGCGCTCGACGCGTTGCGAGGGGCCGTTCGTGGCGATCAACTGCGGCGCTTTGCCGGCGAACCTGGTGCAGTCGGAACTGTTCGGTCACGAACGCGGCGCCTTCACCGGCGCGGGTGCCCGCAAGATCGGCCGTATCGAGGCTGCCGACGGCGGCGTGGTCTTCCTCGACGAGATCGGCGACCTGCCGCTGGACGCCCAGACCAACTTGTTGCGCGTTCTTCAGGAAGGCACGATCGAGCGGGTCGGCAGCTGCACGTCGATCCATCTGGATGTGCGTGTGATCGCCGCCACGCACGTGGATCTGGAAAAGGCCGTGGCCGAGGGGCGGTTCCGCGAGGACCTGTACTACCGGCTCAACGTGCTGCGCCTGCCGGTGCCGCCGCTGCGCGATCGCGGCACGGACATTCTGCGTCTGGCGAGGCATTTCCTGGATGCCTTCCGCCGCAAGCATGCAGCGGGCACGCATGTGCGCGATTTCGGCCCGGAAGCCGAGGCTGCGATGTGCGCGTTCCCGTGGCCGGGCAATGTGCGCGAGCTGATGAACCGCGTGCGTCGCGCCGCGGTGGTGGCCGAAGCGCCGCTGATCAGCGCGGCGGACCTGGATCTGGCCGCACGTCCGGCCGCGGCGCCGATCTCCGTGCACGCGTCCACGTTGGATCGCGCCCGCGCGCACGCCGAGCGCGAAGCCATCGTCGCCTGTCTGCGCGCCAGCCGCTTCAACGTCAGCGAGTGCGCGCGCCGTCTGCAGGTATCGCGGGTGACGGTCTACCGTCTGTGCAAGAAATACCGCGTCACGCTGGACACGACCACGCACTGAACGGCGTGGATCGCGTCGATGCCAGCGTGATGACGCTTCAGAACGTGTAGGGAATCTTCACGCTCAGCGTGACGTCCGGTGCGTCCGGCGTCAGGCCGATGCCCAGCAGGCTGACCAGCGTGGTGTGCTGGTTCAGCGCGTACGTCACGCCCATGTTGAAGGTCGCGGCGTGACCGTCGCTGCCGATCACCGAATTCCAGTCGCCGCCGCGCGGCCGCACGCGCGCCTTGGCATTGATGCGGTCGTTGAAGGACAGGCTCAGGCTGGTGCGCTCGTTGAAGGCGAACGCCACGCCGCCGCCGAGGGTGTAGACATTGCCAAGCTGCACGCGGCCCGGGTTGAGCGTGTCGGGATTGTTGTCGAGATCGTTGAAGTCGCGCGACAGACTGTGGGCGATGCCGATGTTGCCGAACAGGATCGCCGGGTCCAGCGTCTTCACCATCGACACGCCGAGATTTGCGGTCCACATGCCGTTGCCGGTGGGCTGTTCGCTGGGCACTGCGAAGCGTACGAACTGGTCGTTGTCGCGCTCCAGGACGCGCCAGTCGATGCCGTACGGGTGGCGTCCGGTCGGCGCGGTGACGCCGAAGGTGAGCACGGTGTCGGGTCGGCTCGCGGTTTCCGGAAGCATGCGGTAGTTGACGCTCAGTGAGGCATCGCCGATGTGGCTGCCGAACACCTTCTGCTCGGCCGTGGCGGCCGCCGAGCCGCCGGCGCCGCCCTTCTGGTAGGTGGTGCGGCGGGCCAGGTACGGCACGTCGAGATTCAGTGTCCAGCGCGGGCTGAGACCGTAGCGTGCGGCGAAGTTGTAGGTCAGCGTATCGGATTCGACATTCTCGACCGCGATGTTGCCGAGGAAGATCGCGTCGAGGGCGAGAAACCCGTTCAGCGTGAGCTGCTTGCGGTCGTAGCGTGCGTAGGTCAGACCGTTCTCGAGGGTGAGCTTGCGATCGAACACCGCGTGCTCCTGCTGCAGCACGTCCTCGACGCTGCGCGAGGGCTTGGCGTCTTCGCCGGTGCTGCCCTGGGCGTTGCGGATCGGCTGCGTTCCGGAGGCGTCGCCGGTCCGCGCGACTTGCTGCGGAGGCTGGCCGGGAGCCGGGCGCGCGGGCAATGGCTGATTGGTGGTGCGTCCCGCGAGGCGCGCTTCCAGCGCCTGCACCTGGGCGTCGAGGTCGCGCAGGCGGCGCACCTGGTCGGCGTACCCGGCCTTCAGCGCCTGCAGCTGCGCCATCAGGGTGCGCACCTCCGCCTGTTCCTTCTCCGGGGCCGACATGGTGTTCGTCGGCGCCGCAGTCTGAGCCCATGCACCTGCCGGTAGCGCCAGCGCGATGGAGGCGGCCAACAGGGTCCGCCCAAGCCGTGCCTTGTTGCGATTGCCAATCATGTGTTGTGTCCCCTGTTCAATAGGTCAGGCCGATACCGCGTACCTGATTGATCGACTGCGCGAAATCGCGGCTGAGGCTGACGTTGCTGGCCAGCGAACGCTGCACCAGGTCGATCTGCATGCTGTTGTGCACGCGCTGGCCGTCGGCGCCGAGTGCGATGACCTGGCCCAGGCTGCCGCTGCGGATCCACTGCTGCACCTGGCCCTGACCGGCAATGCTGAGCGCCACGCGGGCGCCGCTGCCGTCAATGCGGGCGGTGGCCGTGGCGTTGCCGTCGCGCACCGTGCTCTGCTGTGGCTGGCCGGTGAAGGTCGTGCCCGGTTGCTGGGCGACGCTGGGCGTGCCGACGTCGCGCTCGTTGCGCACCGTCACCGAGGTCACGTTGTCGGCGCTATTGGCGTCGCCCGCGACCTGCACGCCCTGCACCAGGCCGGACACGTTGTTCAGGCCCGAGCTGTCGACCGACCGGGTGGTGGTCGTGCCGTTGGCCGTAGTGGGAATGGGATTCGTGCTGACGATGGTGACCGTGGGCTGGAAGGTCACGGTGGGCGTGTTCTGGTCGTCGAAGCTCATGCCGACGGTCATCGCGCTCTGCAGCTGCTGGCCGCTGGTCGAGGTCCAGCTGCTGTTCATGGTGACGCCGAAGTAGGCCACCGTGCTGCTGCTGTCGCCGCCCGGTGTCCAGCGTCCGCGCATCTGGGCCAGTTCTTCGTCGCCGATCTCGCTCATTCCGTTGGCGGCCGGGGCATGCTCCATGGCCTGCACCTGGGCCGAGACGCCGGCGAAGCCGAGGGCGACGGTGACCAGTGATAGCGAAGTCTTCATGATGTGCTCCTGCACGCCGGCCGTCAGAACAGGTCGGCGTTGGTGAAGCCGAAATCCAGCAGTTCGGCGTCGGAAATGGGGCCGCGTCGCGCGAACAGGGCGCGTGCGCTGGGTTTCTGCATGGGTTTGAGCAATACGGTCTGGCGATCGAAGCCGCTGCCTATGACCACGAACAGCGCGCGCGACGGCCAGTCGCGGAGGAAATCCTTGAGTGGCAACGAACGGTTGCCGAGCATCGGGTCGGCGACTTCCACGGTGTTCTCGTGCACTTGCTTGAGCACGACGAAGTGGCTGAAGCCGTTGACGTTCATCAGCACGATCGTGGGCACACGCAGGGTGCGCAGGCGCTCGACGGTGACGCGGTAGCCGCGTCCGCGCAGCCCGAGGTTCTGAACGTAGTGCTTGATGTCGAGCAGCGAGAAGCCGCGCTTGGCGACCTCCTCGGGATCGGAGACACCCATCAGGCCCTGGATGACCAGGTGCTCGTCCACGTTCATGCCGTAGCCGTAGCGCAGAATCGTCGCCAGGGCTGCCGCGCCGCAGCTGTAATCGGTGCGTTGCCGCACGATGTAGCGATAGCGCGCTTCCTGCATGCTCTCCACGTTGCGCGCGTACAGCGCGCCGTTGGGCAGCACACCGGAGAACTGTACGTCGCCGCTGCGTGCCGGAACGGTCGCGGTCAGCGCACATACAAGTGCCAGGCAGGCGGTGAACAAGCGCATGGTGCAAGGCCTCGTGTCTCGATCTCGGTGTCCGAAAGTGCTCCCCGGCCGCGGGAGGAGCGGCCGGGGAGCGATCGCACCCAAAGGTGCGAGGATCATGCGGTGTTATTCACCACCGCCGCCGCCACCATTACCGGTGCTCGGCTGCGCAACGGCCATTGCCAGGCTGTTGGCCTGCTGGTTGCCGGTGCCGGCCGAGACATTGATGCCGATGTTGCCGGACGCGCCGCGGAAGGCGTTGCCGCCCAGCGATGCGGTGTTGGTGGTCGGCAGGTACGAGATCTGCAGGTAGTTCACCGTGCCGGACAGGTTGATGTTGTCCAGCGCGACGTCACCCGACTCCTCGAAGCCCAGGCCGCCCGAAGCGGACGAGTCGTCCGTGAAGCCGAAGGCCAGCGCACCGCCGTCGCCGTTCAGGTCCGAACCGCCTTGCGTCGCGGTATCGAGATCGATGTGGCCGGTCTGCGAACCCGCCGGATGCGCGTCGCCCGTCCAGGTATCCGGATAGACGTCGCCGATCTGGTCGACCGCACCGCTCAGACCGAGGTCGGCGCTGCCCTGGCCGCCACCGCTGTAGCTGCCGCTGCCGCTGCCGCTCAGCGAGACCTGTACCGAGGTCATGTAGACATCCTCGTACAGCGCGTTGATGGTCTCGTTGTGACCGGACGCCTGGTCGGAGGACACCGTGGCCTGCGCGAAGCTGCTGGTCGCCACGGAGGCGGCCATCGCATTCTTCTGCTGGTTGTTGTTGCCCGAGGTCACGTTCACGCCGATGTTGCCGGACGCGTCGCGGAACGCGCTGTTGCCGATCACGGCCTGGTTGGTGGTGGCCATGTTCAGGGTCTGGTTGAAGGAACCCTGCTGATCGACGAAGACTTCCGAGTCGGCCATGCCGAAGGTGAAGCTGGCGTCGGCCGCGGACAGCGCGGCGGCGTTGTCCTGCTGGTTGTTGTCGCCGGAAGCGACGTTCGCGCCGATGTTGCCGGAGGTCTCGCGGCCGGCGTTGCCGTCGACGTCCGAGTCATTGGTGACCATCTGATTCTCGACGTAGTTGGCGCCGTTGGTCTGACGGTTGTTGACGATGGAGACGGCGGCCGAGTCGACGTTGATCGTGCCGTCCACCTGCACGCGCCCGCGCAGGGTCACGTCGGAGTTCAGCGACACGTCCTTCTCGAAGCTGACACGGTCGTTGTTGCCCTGATGCGGGTCCGCGCTCTGCGCATACGCGCTGCCGCCGAACAACGTGGCGACGGCGATGGCCAGAACGGTTCGTTTCATGGTCTTGTTCATCGTGTTTCCCTCTCTCTGTCCTAGTGATCAGCTGGTTAGCTACTGCACGGGTTGCGAGATCGACAGATGCAACTGGTTGGCTGTTGCATTGGACGAACCCGCGACCTGATTGAGTTGCACGACGCCTCGAACCTCCTGCATGGCAGTCGATTCGACGGCGACGGAACGCTCCTTGCCGGCAGCCGCCGACGGAGCGGGGGAAGCGGTTCCCCCTGCGGACGCGGAGGCGGCGGCGATCCATGCGTCGCCGGCTTCGCGTATGCCCTGTCTGGCCAGCGCTGCGGTCACCACGTTCAGTTCCGCGTTGCCGGTGCCGCTGGCCTGATTGATGGAAAAAATGCCTTGTGCGCCCTGCATGGCGCGGCCGCCGATGCTGGCGCTGGCGATGTCGGGTGCGGTGGCGACGTTCGCCGTCCGCGATTGACCGGTGCGCACCTGGATCGCCGCGCGGTCGCCGATGGCGATGGCGTGGACGTTGGCCTGCTGGTTGAGGTCGCCCGCGGCCATGTTCACGCCGACCACGCCTTTCGCTTCGGACAGCGCCTGGCCGTCCATGCGGGTCTGCGTGAGGTAGTGCAGCATCTGCTGGTAGTTGTCGTCCTCGGCCTGTGCGGGCGTGGCCGCGAGCCAGGTCAGCGGGACGATTAGCAGAAAGGCGATACGGAGACAGCGCATGCGGATCGTCCTCAGCGGTTGCCCGGTTGCGTGGGCAGAGGCAGGGCGCTGAGCGCGCGCTGCACTTGCGAGTCGATACCACGCGTGGCGCTGCCGACGGTGCTCATCGGGTTGGTGCCGGGCGGTGCGTTGTTGTGCGACACCTGCGAAGAGCCGGTGCCGTTGCGCGTGGTGGTGCGGAGCAATTGCGTCACCCGAGCCCCGGTGACATGTCCGGCCGCGGCGGGGCTGGCACTGAGCGAGGCGATTTCCGCATCGCCGAGTTCGCCACCGGTGCCGAGCGCGCTCTCCAGTTCGCGATTGGGCTTCGGGTTGACGATCAGCGCAACGCCCGGCGGCTGGCTATGCGTGGCGTGGCGGGCCGGTACGTCGCGCAACAGGACCATTTCGCCGTGTTTGGCCTTCACCGCCTTGTGGGCGTCTCCGGCCTGGCTGGGTGCGGCGAGGGCGACCAGCATGCACATCGCCAGCGACGCACATGCGGCGCGTGCCGGGCGATGCGAGGCAGGGCGATGCGATTGAATGTCCATGTTGCGCTCCGTGCTTTTTGTCGGGCATGGAGTCGCAAGTTCGGTGCCATCCGACGCAAAGTGTTGAAGCGACATACTTTTGATGGAAATCGCGTGTTGTCCTGCCGGTGAATGTGTTGCATCCGTGCAACAGGCGTGAAGGTCGCGCGTCCTGCCGGAACGGCGTCAAAGGCCGTCGCGGCGGGGAATGCAAGGGGTGTTACGCTGATGCAACAGTTGACGCAGAGGTGTCGGTCGGCCGGTTGGCCATGCGAATCTGCCGTGCGGCCGATCTGTGGTTGCAGATGGCCTAGTACGGGTGACGGGTGCGCGTACCGCTTGCCCGCTGTGGCGACTCACCACGAATGTTGAAAACGATCTTTCCTGAGAGGATGTACCCGATGAAATTCCTGCACAGCATGGTGCGCGTGCGCGACCTGGACGCTTCGCTGCGATTCTTCTGCGAAGGATTGGGGTTGGTCGAATCGCGACGCAAGGACTACCCGCAGGGCAAGTTCACGCTGGTGTATCTGACGGCACCGGGCCAGTCCGATGTCGAGGTCGAGCTGACCCACAACTGGGATTCGGACGAGGATTACGGCTCGGCGCGCAACTTCGGCCACCTGGCCTTTGCCGTGGATGACATCTACGCGCTATGCGCGCACCTGCGAGACATGGGTGTGACCATCAATCGCCCGCCGCGTGATGGCCACATGGCTTTCGTGCGCTCGCCGGATCTGATCTCCGTCGAACTGCTGCAGAAGGGCGAGCCGCTGGCGCCGGCCGAGCCGTGGGCGTCGATGGAGAACACCGGAAGCTGGTGACCGATGCGCCGCTGAACTGCGGCGCACTGCATAATGGCTCTTCGCGGCGCCACAGTACGCGCTGCACGCTACGGAACGTCCCCATGCACGATGCCCCCGAAGGACACGCGCCCACCGCCGCTCTGACCGCCCTCGGGCAGCGCTACTACCTGCCCGTCTACCGTCCGCGCGAGCTGGTGCTCGACCGCGGCGAGGGATCGCGCGTGTGGGACGTCGAGGGACGCGATTACATCGATTTCGGCGGCGGCATCGCGGTCAACGCGCTGGGCCATCGGCATCCGGCGCTGCTCGCAGCGCTGACCGAGCAGGCGCAGAAGCTCTGGCACGTCAGCAACGTGTTCTACACCGAGCCGCCGCTGCGGCTGGCCGAGGCGTTGGTCGAAGCGACGGACTTCGCCGAGCGCGTGTTCCTGTGCAATTCCGGCGCCGAGGCCAACGAGGCGGCGATCAAGCTGGTGCGCAAGTGGGCCACGGCGCAGGGGCGCGCGCCGGAACGGCGCGTGATCCTCACGTTCGAGGGTTCTTTCCACGGCCGTACCCTGGCCACGGTCACCGCCACGGCACAGCCGAAATACCAGGCCGGCTACGAGCCGCTGCCGAGCGGATTCCGCTATCTCCCGTTCAACGATGCGGCAGCGGTGGAAGCGGCGATGCAGGCGGGCGACGTGGCCGCAATTCTGGTCGAGCCGGTGCAGGGCGAGGGCGGCGTGGTACCCGCCGCGCCCGGATTTCTGAAGCGTCTGCGCGAACTCTGCGACGCGCACGACGCGCTGCTGGTGCTGGACGAGATCCAGTGCGGCATGAGCCGTACCGGCACACTGTTCGCACACACGCAGGACGATGTGACGCCGGACATCGTCACGCTGGCCAAGGCGTTGGGCTGCGGCGTGCCGATCGGCGCGATGCTGGCCGGTGCGAAGGTCGCCGAGGTCATGGGCGTTGGCGCCCACGGAACCACGTTTGGCGGAAACCCGCTGGCGGCGGCCGTGGCGTGCGCAGCGCTGCGCGAATTGGACTCGGATACTTTGCGTGCCAACGTCGAGCGGCAGTCTGTCGTGCTGCGCGAGGCGCTGATGCAAAGGGGCGGGCAGCGCCTGTTCCGCGAAGTGCGCGGACGTGGTCTGATGCTGGGTGCTGTGCTGAAGCAGGATTTCGCAGGGCGTGCGGGGGAGATCCTCGACCATGCCGCGCGGCATGGTCTGCTGATCCTGCAGGCCGGTCCCGATGTGGTGCGGCTGGTGCCGGCGCTCAACATCGGCGACGCGGACGTGGCCGAAGGGCTGGAGCGTCTGTCCGCCGCGCTGGACGATTTTCTGGCAGCTTCCGGCGTCTGACGTGCGAGCGGATGCCCGTTGCTGGCACGGATGCCGCATCCGTGCGGGTCAGGCGGGTGGTGCGTCGTCGTCGTTGTCCTCAAGCATGGCACCGCAACCCCGGCAGTAGCGCGCATCGGTCTCGTGCCCGCTCAGGCCGCATTCCCCGCAGCGCCGCAACGTTTGTGCCGTGCGCAGGCCGGACGCCAGTTCGGCGGTGAAGATGCCGGTCGGCACCACGATGATGCTGTAGCCGATCAGGATGATGAACGAGGTTAGGAGCTGTCCCAGCGGCGTTGACGGCGTGATGTCGCCGAAGCCGACCGTGGTCATGGTGATGACCGCCCAGTACATCGACTGCGGAATCGAGGTGAAGCCGTGGCGCGGCCCCTCGATGAGGTACATCAGCGCGCCGAAGATCAGCACCAGGGTCAGGAACGTGCTGACGAACACCAGCACCTTGCGCCGGCTGCGAATCAGCGCCGTCCACAGCAGATCGGCCTCGCCGACGTAGCGGGTCAGCTTCAGCACGCGGAAGATGCGCAGGATGCGCAGCGCGCGGATCACCAGCAGGTACTGGCTGCCGGCCAATGCGAGGCTGATGTAGGTCGGCAGCACTGACAGCAAGTCGACCACGCCGAAGAAGCTGCGCGCGTAGCGCCACGGCCGCCGGACCACCCACAGCCGCACTAGGTATTCGGCGGTGAAAGCCAGGGTGAAGGTCCACTCGGCCAGGTAGAAAGCGGTGCCGTAGCGCGCGTGCAGGCTCTGCACCGAGTCCAGCATCGTGATCAGGATGCTGGCCACGATGGCCGCGATCAGGATCACGTCGAACAGGCGGCCGGGGCGGTCCTGGTGTCCGAAGATCACCTGGAACCAGCGCTCGCGCCAGGCCGCGCCGCCCGCCGGAGCGTGCGGTTCGAAACGATGGCGCGAGGGCTGGGTGGTCAAGGTTCAGGCTCCGGCGGCCAGTTCCGCCATGGCTTCATCGGCGGCGGCGAGCGTCTGCTCGATGTCGGCGTGGCTGTGCGCCGAGGACATGAAGCCGGCCTCGAATGCACTGGGCGCCAGATACACGCCACGCTCGAGCATGCCGTGGAAGAAGCGCTTGAACGCCTCGATATCGCAGGCGGTGACCTGTTCGAATCGTGTCACTGGGCCGGGGCCGAAGAACAGGCCGAACATGCCGCCCACGAGGTGCGTGCTGAAGGAGATACCGTGCTTGTCGGCCAGTTGCTGCATGCCGTTCACGAGCATGGCGCCCCTGTCTTCCAGTGCGCGATGGAAGTCTGGTTCGCGGACTAGCTCCAGCATCGCCAAACCGGCGGCCATCGCCACCGGATTGCCGCTCAGCGTGCCGGCCTGGTAGATCGGTCCGGTCGGCGCGATCTGCTGCATCAGTTCGCGCTTGCCACCGTAGGCACCGACCGGCATGCCGCCGCCGATGACCTTGCCGAAAGTGCTCAGATCCGGTGTCACGCCGTAGCGCGCCTGAGCACCGCCTGCGGCGACGCGGAAGCCGGTCATCACCTCGTCGAAGATCAGCACCGCGCCGTGCTGCGTGCACAGTTCGCGCAGACCTTCGAGGTAGCCGGTTTCGGGCGGCACGCAGTTCATGTTGCCGGCGACCGGCTCGATGATGAGTCCGGCGATCTCGGCGCCGTGTTCGGCGAACAGCGCTTTCGCGGCGTCGAGATCGTTGTAGGGCAGGGTCAGGGTCAGATCGGCGCTGGCCTTGGGCACGCCTGGCGAGGTCGGCACGCCGAAGGTCAGCGCGCCGGAACCGGCCTTGACCAGGAAGCTGTCGCCGTGGCCGTGGTAGCAGCCCTCGAATTTCACGATCTTGCCGCGTCCGGTCGCGCCGCGCGCCAGGCGGATCGCCGACATGGTCGCCTCGGTGCCCGAATTGACCATGCGCAGCATCTCCATCGATGGCACCATCGCGCGGATGGTCTCGGCCATGGTCACTTCCGCCGCGCACGGCGTGCCGAACGAAAGACCGTCGCGCACGGCCCGTTCTACAGCCTCGCGTACATTCGGGTGGTTGTGCCCGGCGATCATCGGTCCCCAGGAACCGACGTAGTCGATATAGCGCTTGCCTTCGACATCCCACAGATAGGCCCCTTCGGCGCGCTGCGTGAAGAACGGCTCGCCGCCGACGGAGTTGAAGGCACGGACGGGCGAGTTCACGCCGCCGGGCATGAGCGGTTGCGCGCGCTGGAACAGTTCGTGGTTGCTGGTCATGAAGAAACGGCTCGTGTTGCGTCGAACAGGGTATGGAAACGCCGGGCTGCAGCGCGCGGGTCGGTGGATCCGAACACGCCGGAGATCGACGCCAGGAAGTCCGCGCCCGCGGCGAGCAGTGCAGCGCCATTGTCCGGGGTGATGCCGCCGATTGCCACCACGGCCGGCCCCAGTGAGGCCGCTTCGCGCAGCAGTTCGGGCGACACTTGCCGCGCGTGCGGCTTGCTCGGGGATGGATGGAAGGCGCCGAACGACAGATAGTCGACATCCTTGGCTGCCATCGCTCGAGCGCGCTCGAGATCGCCATAGCACGACACGCCGATGATGGCGTCGGGACCGAGTGATGCGCGCACGGCGACCGGATCGTCGTCCATCGATCCGAGGTGCACTCCGGCCGCGCCGCTGGCGCGCATCAGATCGAGGTCGTGATCGATGATGACCGGGACGTTGAATGGCTGCGTCGCGGCCACCAGCGCACGGGCGATGTCCAGACGATGTGTGCTGTCCGAATGGAGATCGCGGTACTGCAGCATGCATGCGCCGCCATGCATGGCCTCGATCGCGCGATCGACGAGACCTTCGCACGGGCCGTTTGCGATGGCGTACAGACCGCCGGAGGGCAGGCGCGCAGCATTCATGCGGCATGCCTCGCGGAGGTTGGCTGTACCTCGGGCGCGCGAAGCTGCGACAATAGATCTTTCTTTTTTCCTATCACGGGTGTGGTTCCTTCGATGAGTGTCACCGGTTCCGAGGCAGTGGCTGCCCGCAAGTGGATGTGTGTAGTGTGCGGTTTCATCTATGACGAGGCCGAAGGTCTGCCCGAAGAGGGCATCGAGCCGGGCACGCGCTGGGAAGACATTCCCGATACCTGGACTTGCCCCGATTGTGGCGTGACCAAGGAAGACTTCGAGATGATCGAGATCGACTGATCCGTCATCCCGTGCGCCGATTCGGTCAGATCATTGCCCGAATCGGTCACTCCGGCGGCCGTGCGCCGCGGTTTCATGGCACTGCAGTTCCGACGCACGCTTCACGGAGGCAGCCATGAAACAGTTCATTCCTTTCGACGACGCCTGGCTCGATCATCCCGAGATGATGCCCGGGCCGCTGGTTCCCTATCAGGTGGGTCTGCCGTGCCGTCATGTCGATGAGGAGCGCGATCAGCGCACCGGTCCGATCGGACCTTCCAGCGAAAACGCGTCGCCAGTCTGGATGTCCAGCTGAGCGGCCGTCCCGGCGGCAAGTTCGAGCACATACATCGCCGGCTTGCCGCTGGGATACAGCGCGCACGGGTTCGCTTTGCAGGGCGGCACGTTCAGTTGCATGGAGACCAGCTTGCGGTCCTTGTCGAAGAACAGCATGTCCAGCGGGATGAGCGTGTTCTTCATCCAGAAGGTCTGCACTGCGTTGTACGGAAACACGAAGAGCATGCCGTGATCGGCCGCCATGTGCGTACGATGCATCAGGCCGAGGTCGCGCTGTGCATTGTTGGTCGCCAGTTCGACGTGGAACGTATGGTCGTGCAGCGTCAATACATGCGTTGCCGACGGAGGCGGTGCCGCGGCGCAGGCCCCGGCGAGAAGCGTCAGTACCAAGAGAAGCAGATAGCGTCGAATCATGTCGGGGCTCTTCAGCGTTTGATTTCAGGGCGGTTTCCGAGTGTAGCGCGCCCGCTTCGCAAAAAAGTTTCACATACCCCCTTCCCAGCTTCTGCCTGAGGGCGTATCATTCGCCGCCCGCACATCGCAGCGGCCGCTCGGAAGGGCGATCACCGCGACCGAAAATTTCCTTGAAAAAGGGTGTTGACGGAAACGGAAAGCGATGTAGAATGTGCGGCTCCCTCGGACGAAACGTCCT
>NZ_MSPY01000007.1:0-198343 GCF_003267965.1 Oleiagrimonas sp. MCCC 1A03011
TTCATGGAACCTCCTGGTGGGTGAACCATGCCAGAAAGTTCTACTTTTGCGGTGTCTCGCTAGAGGGGAAGCTTACGCAACTGTACTCAACTAAGATAAGCTTCTGAATATAAAGAGTATCCGTGGTAACTCAGATTGTCTCAGTTGTGCTTAAATATCAATAACATACTGTTTTACAAGGTATTTCGTAATCAGTAGGTCGGAGGTTCGACTCCTCTCAACGGCACCATCTTTGCAGCAGACGGACGCTCCTTGGGGCGTCCGTTTTTGTTTCTGCCCCGGACTCCTTTGGCTCAGGGGCTTTCCTGATGTGATGCGTGCCACAGCTTTGGCCGTTGCATGCACCGCTGGTCGGGAAAAAACAGCCATTCGTCCGATATCCGCTGGCAATCCATGCGTCCTCGCCTATGCTGTACGCGGGGTATACACACCAGGGGTTCGGATCCATGATCCTTTCGAAGAAGCCGCGTTGCGCCCGCCGCCTCGCCATGACTGCGATGATTGCAGGCATGCCGCGCGAGCGTGCCGCCGCGTGCAAACGGAGCGCCCTGCGGGGATTCACGCTCGTTGAACTGATGATCACTGTTGCCGTAGCGGCCGTACTGCTTTCGATCGCCATACCCAGTTTCAGAAGAATCACGCTGAAGAATCGCTTGAACGCTGCGGCTAGCGAAGTAGTCGACTCGCTCAATACCGCGCGCATGGAGGCGGTCAAGCGCAATGATTATGCGCAGTTCTGCAGCGATGTGGCGGCCGACAATGGGACCGGTGATCTGGCCACTGCGTGTGGCACGAGCGGTGGCGGCGCGGTGGTGTTGCTGCAAAACCCCAATGCCAGCAGCACGGCAGACAAGACTTTCGAGGCGCACACCTCGCTTGCCAAGATCACGACGCCCATCAAGCTCAATGGCGACATCAAAGCCGTACGTTATAACGGTCAGGGGATCGGCAGTCTGGTCGATGGATCATCGCCCACCAGTACCGTGACCATCGCGGACATCTGCACGGATCAGTTGAGTTCGGATAACCACCGCCTCGTCCAGATGATTCCAACCGGCACCGTCATCACCGTTACAACCAGTCCGGGAGCCTGCCCCTGATGATTTGCTCACGTCTTTCTTCCGTGCGGCGCGCACAGCGTATCCCGCAGCATCGGTTTCAGGGCGGTGTCGGCTTGATCGAGGTCATGATTGCCGTGCTGGTTCTTTCCATCGGTTTTCTCGGTGTCGGTGCGCTGCTGGCGATGTCTCTTTCTACGAACAACAGCGCGATGTCGCGGAGCCTGGCAACCGTAGACAGCTACACGATCCTCGATGCCATGCGTGCGGATATCGCCAATGCTCAGGCTGGAAGCTACAACGGAACCGTAGTTGCCAATAACTGCCCGAGCGCCGGTACTACGCTGGCTTCCTGGCAGCTCAACACCTGGTGTACGCAGCTGGGGCATGATCTCGGAGCAGATGCCAACACTTCTGGAACAGTGACTTGCAGCAAGCTCGGCGACTGCAAGATCACTATCCAGTTTGACGACAGTCGTGCCGGCGTTGGCGGTACGGACAAACAACAAGTCATCACCAGGGCGATCTTATGAGCATGCCAATCGCAACGGGTCGGATCAGCAGCGGGTGTCGTTATGTCGCTACCTCCCGCGTCAAGGGTTTCAGTCTTGTCGAATTGATGATTGCAATGGTGCTCGGTCTCGTGGTCATTGCCGGTGCTGGCAGTGTGTTCTTGGCGAGTTCTCGTACCTACCAGACCAATCAGGCATTGAGTGATGTGCAGACCAATTCGCGCGTGGCCTTCGAACTGATGGCGCGCGATATCCGGCAGGCCGGTCTGAATGGCTGCAGTAACAACGGTCGTGTTTCCAACGTGCTTAACAATGGCCCGAATGGACCGAGTTACAACCCGACTAAGGATTGGTTCGCGGCGTTCAGCAACGCGGTGCAAGGGTACGATGGCGCCGCTCCCGACCCGGCGGTTGCTATTGGTACAGGCCAGAATGAGCGCGTTGCGGGCACGGACTCCATACAGCTGAAGGGTGTCGAGGGTTCTGGTCTCAGCGTGAGCAACACGCCCAGCGGCTTCTCCGCGAACTTCAAGCTCAGTGAAGTGACGACCGACCTTCAGACCGGCGACATCATCATCGTTTGTGATTTCGATCATGCCACGATCGTGCAAGTTTCGGTTGCCCACGGCACCAATGTGACGTTGAACCACACAACGGGAAACAAGACCTCGCCGGGGAATTGCTCGAATGGACTCGGCTATCCCACGGTGTGCACGACTACCGGCAATGGCTACAAGTTCGACAGGAATTCGCAGGTAGCGAAGCTGACTGCCGTGGACTGGTACATCGGCAACAATCCCGTGAATGGACGTTCTCTGTATCGTGTGAGTTTGGTGAACAAGTCAGGCGTACCTACCCCAACTTCACAGGAGATGGTGCGCAACGTCACCGGCATGCAGATTTCCTACCACGAGTCGGGAAGCGCCAGCTTCAAGGATGCCAAATACGTCAGTAACTGGGGAGCAGTCGATGCCGTGCGCGTCCACCTCACTCTCGAGAGCACGGACAAGCGTGCCGGCACCGATACCAAAGCGCTGTCGCGTAACTTCTGGTCGACCACCACGATCCGCAATCGGGTGCAATGAGATGAAATCCAATTCCGTTCTCCTTTCTCGTTCGATGCATCTCGCAAGAACTGTCCCAGTCTTCGGGAAATCTGGAGGCAGGCGGGTATCGGCACGACAGAATCAGCGAGGTGTCGCACTGGTCGTCGCACTATTGTTGCTGGTCGTGATCACTATCGTCGGGTTTGCGGCTGTCCGTGGAACGATCGTGCAGCAGAAGCTGGCGTCGAACATGTTTGATCGTCAGGTCGCATTCCAAAGCGCGGAGGCCGCCTTGCGCGCTGCGTCCGACCTGCTTGAGACCAATCCGAACTTCATCGCGCGCGATTGCCAGAGCAGCGGCGTGATATGTCCGGGCAATCCGTTCTCGGATCCAAATTTGCCCAGTGGCTCGATCCACGACGTTTCGCCCGGTTCTGCGGCAGGGCAGTACACGCCAGGTGCAGCGGCCAGCGGGAAGCCGCAGTTCGTGATCGAAAGCATGGGTCAGTGGGCCGATCCGAATTCGAGTACGGGTTTTGGCCAGACCGCGAATTCGCACAACGCAGGCGTCCAGGGTACTTCCACGACAGCCACTTACTACCGCATAACCGCAAGGAGCGGTGATCCGGAAGATGCAAGCAGCACAGAGAATCGTGCCATTGTCACTTTGCAGGCTGTCGTCAAGCGAGGCTGAGCGAGTCAGTGTGGTGAGGCCGGTTTGGCCGCAATCATCAAGAGCGAGACCGTCATGAACACATTTCCTTCCGCTACGTATAAGGTCACACGCTTCCTGCGCAGGTTGTTCGCTGCAGGTTTTGTGGTGTGGATGCTCGGAGTTCCATTTGTTACCGCACAAGCTGCCGTGCCGGTCGAGCAGGAGCCACTGACCATTCAAAAGCCGCTGGCTCCTAATGTCGTGCTGATGCTCGATGATTCCGGGTCAATGGCTTGGGACTACATGCCGGACTGGAATTACCTTGCTGACACGTCGGCGGATGGTGTCAGGTATTCGGGCGTCAACGGTACCTATTACAATCCCAATGTCGTGTATTCGCCGCCGCCGACGGCAGATGGCAGTTTTTATCCAGATTCGCCAGGTCTGGGCAATGCCTACTACGATGGTTTCCGGGACCGGTCGGCAAGCGATGAGATCGACGTCACGCAGTACTACGGGTCTTTTCGATACTACGAGCATCTGACGGCTACGGTTCCGACGAGTTACGATCCGACGCTCGGCTGTCATTCAGGCGACAATTTCGCCACGGATTCCGCTCATCAGGGGCAATGCGCACACGTCAGCGGTACCAGTTACAGCTATTACGATCCCTACTATTACTATGGGACTCCCTACTGCCCCAGCGGCGGCCAGTTGGTTAGGACTGGACACGGCAGGCATCGTCGTTACCAGTGCCGTATCGCCATAAACACGTACACGTATTACGCGCCTGATACCAAGACCTGTCCTCAGGGTGGCACTTACGACAGCACTCAAGACAAATGCACTTCTACACAGTACGCCTCGGCATACCTGTTCACATACACTACGCCTGACGGTTCGGGCGGGTATGTCCGACATTTCGTGGGCAAGTCTCAGCAGGATTGTCTGGTAGCCAAGGCCAAGGGATATGACTGTGATTACAGTGCCGCCGCACAGCAGAACGTGGCCAACTGGTTTTCCTACTATCACACACGCATACTTATGGCCAAGAGCGGCCTGATGAACGCATTCGACGGAATCGATCCGGCTTTCCGTATCGGTTTTGGATCAATCAACGGTCGCAACAACTACAATCTTCCAGCCGATACTTCGACGTACAACAACAAGAAGATTGCCCAGGTGAAGCCCTTCGGCGATGGTTCGGTGGGAACCCAGAGATATGCGTTCTGGCACTGGTTGGCCGGTATCAATCCGAGTAATTCCACGCCGTTGCGTCTGTCGCTGGATGCCGTGGGCAAATACTACGAGTCGGCGGGTCCCTGGCAGACGTCGAGTACCGACACCACTGAACTGACCTGCCGTCAGTCTTATACCATCCTGACCACAGATGGCTTCTGGAATGGCGGCAGCCCCGGTCTGGCCAACGTTGATGGTACCGATGGCACGTCCTACCCGATCCCGAACAGCGCTACTTCGTACGGGTACAAGGCACAGCCTCCGTTCTCCGATGATCAGAGCAATACACTGGCCGATGTGGCCATGAAATACTGGAAGACGGATCTGCGCACTTCGGTCAAGAACGAGGTTCCGCAGAGCGATCAGGACAAGGCCTTCTGGCAGCACATGGTGACCTTTACCCTTGGTCTCGGATTCAGGCCGACGGGAATTTCGCCGGCGGGCACCACATACGACCAGATCAAGTCCTGGGCGGACAGGCCGGATGACGCCAGCCTTGCTATTTCGGGGTTTAGCTGGCCTAAGGCATCTTCGAATTCGATCAATAACATCGCGGACCTCGAACACGCCGGTATCAATGGCCATGGCGGTTTCTATTCCGCGCAGACTCCCGAGGCATTCGCCAGCGCTGTGGAGGGAGCGCTGGCCAGCGCCGGTGCTCGCAGTGGTTCCGCAGCAAGTCTGGCCGCGAACTCCACGGAGCTGAAAGCAGGTACCGTGACATATCAGGCCGTCTATGAGACCGAGAAATGGGACGGCGATCTGAAGGCCTTCGATCTTGATCCCATTACAGGTGCGGTATCTACGTCGCCGGGCTGGAAGGCTTCCGACAAGTTGCCGTCCTGGTCGACTCGAAGCATCTATACCTATAACGCAAGTGCGCAGAAATTCGTTGCGTTCAGCGATCCCTCCACGCTGTCTTCTGCCGAGCGGACGGCATTGGGCAGTTCGACGACCGAGCAGCAGCAGATCATCAATTATCTGCGTGGCGATGCTTCGATGGAGGAAAGCACCCAATCGGGAATCTATCGCACCCGCAGCACCCCGTTGGGAGATATCGTGGATTCGCAGCCGGTCTTCGTCGGTAGCCCGAATGCGAATGAGTTCTACAATTCCACGTTCACGGGTTCCTCGACTTTCGGGACCTACGCCAGCGATAAGGTTAGTCGTACACCCATAGTCTATGTGGCTGCCAATGACGGCATGTTGCATGCGTTCAATGCTACGTCCGGAGAAACCAATAGCGGAAAGGAAGTCTATGCTTATCTTCCCAGTGCGGTCATCAAGGCGGGAATCAAGCAGTTGTCGAATCCCGACTACGGTAAGCCGGCATTGCCGCATCAGTATTTCAATGATGGAGAGCTCACTGCAGCAGATGTCTATTTCGACAGTACGTGGCACACGGTTGTGGTCGGCACGACGGGGCGCGGAACGGCAAGGGCGGTATATGCGCTCGATGTCACGGATCCCTCTGCCATCAAACCGCTTTGGGAGCGTTCGGCGAACGACGGTAACGCGGATGGTAACAGCGACTACATCGGCCAGATGACGGGCAAGCCGGTCATCGCGCAAACAGGCAACGGTTCATGGTCGGTGATCATGGGCAACGGGTACAACAGTTCCAAAGGTACGGCTGCACTGTTGCAGTTCGACATCAAGACGGGTGCGCTGACGGTATACCCCGTCGCCGATGCGAGTACCGACAACGGATTGGCTGCGCCACTGGTCTGGCTCGACGATCCGTCAAACGGAATCAGCACCACAGCCTACGCGGGTGATCTCCGCGGGCAGGTGTGGTCCTTCAATCTGGCCTACAACGGCAACAAGGTACCGCCCGGCACATTGCTGTTCACCGCCAAAGACAGCAGCGGAAACCGGCAACCGATCACGGCCGGCATGCTTGCAGGCAAGGATCCAGCAACCAACAACGTCTGGCTGTTCTTCGGTACCGGCAAGTATCTGACTACTTCCGATCTCACGGATCTGTCGACGCAAACGTGGTACGGCATCATCGTGCAGTCGGCGGATGCCTCGCTGGTCAGCAATCTGTCCAATGGCCGATCCTCACTCGTACAGCGGAAGATCACCATCCAGACTAGTGAAGACGACACAACCAATCCGCCAACACCGGCCACGCGAGCGGTCACGCTCACGCCTGCCACCTCCGACATGGGCGGGAAGTCCGGTTGGTATATGGATCTGCTCACGCCGGTAACGGGTTCGTCGACGGGATTGCAGGAAGGCGAACGCATGGTGACGACCAATCAGTTCGAGGGCAACCTCCTGATCGGCACCTCACGTATTCCGAACGGTACGGATCCCTGTAATCCCTCGGGTACCGGTTGGATCAATACGGTGAATCCGTTCACCGGAACCAATCCGGAGTCGAGTTTCTTCGATGTCAACGGTGATGGCAAGATCGATGACAATGACAAGATCAATGGGAAAACTCCGGTCAGCAGCATCGGTTATTCTTCGGTCACGAATAATCCGAACTTTGTCGGCAGCCACATGTACAACAGCATCGACAAGCCTGGTACGCCGATCGATGAGCGCCTGCATGCAGGACCGACGGGGAAACCCGCGCGAGTGTCCTGGCGTGAGATGACCACTCAGTAAAGGAATCGACATGATCCGATCGACATACATGTTTGGCCGCTCAGCGGGTCGTTGCGACAGCACTGTTCAACGACGTCGTTGGCATCGAGGTTTCACTCTGATCGAGTTGATGATCGTGGTGGCCGTGATCGCCATTCTGGCTTCGATCGCTTTCCCTTCCTATATCAAGCACATCACCAAGACGAAGCGAGTGGCTGCGGAAGGGTGTCTGTCGGAGTATTCCAATTACATGGAACGCGCCTACACTACAAAGCTGGCGTATCCGACGCCGAGCAGTTCGGCAGCGCCACCAGCGTTAGTTCTGGATTGTGCAGCACCTTCGCAGACAGGCAACGATTACAACTACGGCCTGACGACTGCGTCGACAGCGACCCATTACACCGTGCAGGCGACGCCAAAAGGAACGCAGCTTTCGCGCGACACGAAGTGCGGAACGCTGTCTTTGGACCAGAAGGGCAAACGCGGCAGTAATGGTACGGGCACCGTAGACGAGTGTTGGTAGCCCGAGACGCTGGGTTTCTGCAATCAGAGCAGTCCTGAAGCATCGCCCCCGGAACGGGGCGATGCTCTTTCTGTACGAATGAATCCACTTGCCCAGCGCCATGGGGGGGCATCAAGCCAATACACAGCCGCGCGGCGTATGATGGTCGGATATGTTTTCCCGAAGCAGGACCCTCATGAGCCGATCTTTTACGTCCCCGAATCCGTTGCGCCAGCGTTTCCGTCCCCTGGTCTGGCTGGGCGTCTGTTTTCTTGTCATCTCGTTCCTGACCCGGCTTGTGTTGCTCATCAAGACCGGCTCCGGCGTACCGGCCAATCCGCTGTATTGGCTGTACATCTTCGGCGTCGGGCTCGGTTACGATCTGATCGCGTTCGTTTATTTTGCCTGGCCCATGGTGTTGTTCTTGTGGCTGGTGCCGACGAAGCCGGGACGCTTGCCCGGCTGGTTGCGATGGTTGGCTGTCGCCGTGGTGCTGTGTGCGATCTGCGGCGCGGTGCTGCTGGCGCTGCATGTGGCCTATCACGCCACGCTGAAGGTGACGTGGCCGGTGCTGATCCCGCTGCTGTTCATGCTTCCGTTGACGGCGTTCACGTACACGTCGCGCACGGGACGTGTGGTGCTGTACGGATTCTGCACGCTGCTGATGTTCGGGCTGCTGTTCATCGCGGCCTCGGAGTGGACGTTCTGGAACGAGTTCAGCGCGCGCTTCAATTTCATCGCGGTGGACTACCTGGTCTACACGCGAGAGGTGGTCGGCAACATCGAGGAGTCGTATCCGGTCGGTCTGTGGCTGACGATCATCGGCCTGATCGCGCTGACGGTGATGTTTCTCAGCCGCCGCAGCGTTCGCGCGCAGGATGACGGCAGCACGTTCGCCGGACGCACCGGGATCGTGCTGGGCTGGCTGGTCGCGACGGTCGCCACGGCGTACTTCGTCAATGCGAACATGCGCAACCAGACCGCCAATCGCTACGTCAACGACCTGGGCGGCAACGGCATCTATCAATTCTTCGCGGCGTTCCGCGCCGATCAGCTCAATTTCGATCAGTTCTACAAGACACTGCCGGACGATCAGGCTTACGCCACTGTGCGCAAGATGCTGAAGACGCCGGATGCGACCTACGTCAGCAATGATCCGCACAATCTGACCCGAGCCATCCGCAATCCCGGCCCCGAAAAGCATCTGAACGTGGTGCTGATCAGTGTCGAGAGTCTGTCCGGCCAGTACCTGGCGCATTTCGGCAGCACCAAGCATCTGACGCCGCATCTGGACAAGCTGGCGGACCAGAGCATCTTCTTCACCCGCATGTATGCCAACGGCACACGTACCGTACGCGGCCTGGAGGCATTGTCGCTGTCGGTGCCGCCGACGCCCGGCGATTCACTGATCAAGCAGAAGCACAACCAGGGCCTGTTCTCGCTGGCCGACATATTCAATCAACACGGGTATGAGTCGGAATTCGTCTACGGCGGTTACGGCGAGTTCGACAACATGAATCCGTTCTTCGCCGCAAACGGCTACCGGGCCGTGGATCGCCGCGACATTCCTTCGAGCATGAAGATCCACAGCGAGAATGTGTGGGGCGTGTCCGACGAGGATCTGTTCTCGCTGGCGATGCTGCAGATGGACAAGATCCATGCGAAGGGCAAGCCGTTCTTCCTGCACATCATGACCACCTCGAACCACCGGCCGTACACGTTCCCGACCGGACGCGTGAAGGGCAAGCAGAAGACCCGCTTCGGCGCCATCCGCTATACCGACTGGGCGATCAACGACTTCATCCAGCGCATGCGCAAGAAGCCGTACTTCGACAATACGGTGTTCGTGATCACGGCCGACCACTGCGCGCACAGCGCCGGCAGCGCCGAGATTCCGGTCAATCACTACCACATCCCGCTGATCATCTACGCGCCCGCGCAGTTCAAGCCGCAGGTAGTGAATCGGATGATGGCGCAGATGGACATCCCGCCGACGCTGCTCGGTCTGCTGCATTTCAGCTACCGAAGCCGTTTCTTCGGCTACGACGTGTTCAAGCTGGCGCCAGGCGAGCGCGAGCGTGCGTTCCCGTCGACGTACCAGCGGCTGGGGTATCTGAAGGGAGACATGCTGACAATCCTCTCGCCGCGCCGGGAAGTCGAGCAGGTGACGCCGAACTTCGCCAATGGCGATGTCACGCCGGTCAAGTCGGTCGATACGCAGGAAGTCGACGAGGCGATCGCGTCCTATCAGGTGGCCTATGACACGTTCCACAATGGCCAGATGAAGTGGCGCGCCAGCGACGCCACGCCGGTCGCGCCGCTGCCCGCACCGGCTTCCTCGGCCGCGATACCTGCCGCGAGTTCATCCGCCTCGCCAGCAACCGCGGCGTCTGTCTCGGTTCCCTGAGGCGGAGCAGGTACTTTCTGCGCGCGAGGCAACTTGCGCGTAGAAGGTGTCCGTGCGACAAAGACGCGCGCGTTCCGCCTTCGCAAGGAAGGCGGAACGCCGCCGGGCCATGCCCAGGGAGGGGAAGTCGGGAACGGAATCGCATCACGTCGTGGTCCGCGGCTTCGGAGTCGCGTATCCGTTCGCTTCGCATCGGACATCGCTGGAGTCGTGCATGACTTCCGTCCGCTGTGCTGCGTCAGGCATGTGCGTTTCCCGACCTGGGGCGGTCGTTTCTGGAATTTCTTACATGGGAGGTAAGACATGCACACTGCACAACGCAGAAAAATAGCCCGTATCGGACTGGTCGCATTGCTGGTCGCCGGCGTGGCCAGCGCGGGCACGTTTCCGGACTTCGGGTATCAGCCGCCGTCCAGCGAGTACAGCGGGCCGCTGTTTCAACTGAGTCAGAACTATCCGCAGACACTGCCGAGCGGCACGCCGGCGTTCTTCAAGCTGTTGCCGTCCAAACTGACCAACAACTACGACAGCTGGAAGCCGTATCTGGCAGCGGTGAAGAAGTACTGCCTGGCTGGTAACGCCGAGACCAACTGGGATGTGCAGAAGAATCCCGTGCGCCACTGGTACCACATGCCCTGGCAGCACTACGGCGCGCTGGGACGCGAAGGCATTCACGGCCTGACCAAGGAAGCGCCGATCCAGCCCAAACAGCTGGCTTCGACGCAGACCGATTCCGGCCAGACCTATGCCGTCGGCATCTACAACGACATCGGCGCGTACACCATTGGCGAGGTCTGGAAGAATCCGCAGAAGCCGGATGCCTCGTACACGTCCGAACCGAACAGCTTCCATGACGGCACCGTGGTCTGCAAGGCGCTGTTCGCCGACATCAACTACCAGAACGTCCCGTTCCTGAAGAACCCGTTGCTGTGGCAGGCCTATGTCACCAACACCTTCGATTCCGCCGATCGTTCGGTGAAGAAGCTGGCGCTGATCCAGATGGATTTCGCGGTGCGTGATTCGCGTGTGCCTGGCACCGGCTGGCTATTCGGCACCTTCCAGTACAACGGCGCAGTCGGTGACAAGCCGAGTTGGGAGAACCTGGTGCCGCTGGGCGTGATGTGGGGCAACGATCCCGAACTGACCGGCAGCGAGTACGACAATCCGACGCCGACCGAAACCCGCATCAATCCGAACCTCAAGGAAGCGGCGATCAATCCGGGTAAGGAGCTGCCGCCGACCCATCTGGGCTGGAACGGCCGCGTGGACGGTCCCGTCGACAACCCGCTGAGCTCGTGCATGAGCTGCCACATGACGGCCGAGTATCCGCAGCTGTCGCCGATGAATCCGACCTTCCAGGAAAAGAGCAAGATTCCGCCGGTCGGCTCCAAGGCGTGGATGCGCTGGTTCCAGAACGAGGAAGCGGGTGTGCCGTTCGACAAGGGCGCGCAGAGCACCGACTACAGCCTGCAGCTGGCCGGCGCGATGGCCAACTTCTACGACTGGAAATGCAACCAGGGCGGCGTGTTCGTCGATGGCGGAAATGCCTGCCAGAAGGCGGCCAAGCTGAAGAACACGATGCTGCGCGGTCCCGCGCCGCATCAGCGCGTGTTCAAGGTCGAGCGCGCGCCGGGTGCCGGGGAGCTGCAGTAACCCCGGGTTTGTCCGCAAACGAAAAGGCCACCCGCGACGGGTGGCCTTTTCGTTGCTGAAGATGGTGGGCGGTACAAGGATCGAACTTGTGACACCTGCCGTGTGAAGGCAGTGCTCTACCGCTGAGCTAACCGCCCGATAGAGAGCGCGCAAGTCTACGCAGACGGACGCCGAAGGTCAATGGGTTGTTCGCAATCGGGCCGGATCGGTCGCGGCACGACCGAAACCCTACCGAAACCTTGTGTCCCGCGCATTGGTACACTTGCGCGATTCGTTTTCCCGTACAGCCGAGCGCCGACAGCCATGGACCAACTCCATCATCACCTTCAGCACATTCTCGAGGCGTTGCAGGGCTTCGAGCTCACGCCTTGGAAGGCCGTCGGCTTTCTGGGGACGGCCATGTTCACCAGTCGCTGGTTTGTACAGCTTTACTACACACGCAAGTACAAGCGTGTGGTGATGCCGTTGGCGTTCTGGTGGCTGTCGGTGTGCGGCAGCGCATTGCTTCTGTCGTATTTTGTCTTCGGAAAGAACGATTCGGTCGGCATTCTTTCCAATAGCTTCCCGGTCGTGGTGTCGGTCTACAATCTGGTCGTGCACTCGCGCGATCTGCGTTCGCGCAAGGCGGCCCGGGAAGCCGGCGAGGCTCAGTCCGGCTCGTAGGCGAGATTCGCGACCAGCCAGCGCTCGGCCTCGGTCTGGCTCCAGCCCTTGCGTCGCGCGTAGTCGGCAACCTGTTCGCGGGTGAGATTACCGACTACGAAGTACTGGCTGTCCGGGTGTGCGAAGTACCAGCCGGAGACGGCGGCGGCCGGATACATGGCAAAGCCCTCGGTCAGTTCGATGCCGGTACGGGCGGTGACGTCCAGCAGCTCGAACAACGTGGTCTTCTCGGTGTGATCCGGGCAGGCAGGATAGCCGGGGGCGGGACGAATGCCGTGGTAGTTCTCGGCGATCAGTGCTTCGTTGTCGAGTTGCTCGTTCGCAGCGTGACCCCAGAACTCGGTGCGCACGCGTTGATGCATGCGTTCGGCGAAGGCCTCGGCCAGACGGTCAGCGAGGGCCTTGAGCAGGATCGATGAATAGTCGTCGTGGGCGGCCTCGAAGCGGGCGACGTGTTCCTCGATGCCGAGGCCGGCCGTGACCGCGAAGGCGCCGATCCAGTCCTGCTTGCCGGCGTCGGCGGGCGCGACGAAGTCGGCGAGGCACAGATTCGGGCGCTCGACCGGTTTATCAGCCTGCTGGCGCAGGAAGTGCAGGGTGGTCGGGATGTCTGCGCCGGTGTCGACCTCGACATCGTCGCCGATGCGCTGTGCGGGCCAGAAGCCGATCACCGCACGAGCGCGCAGCCATTTCTCGGCGATCAGGCGGTCCAGCATGGCCTGGGCGTCGTCGTAGAGCTCACGCGCCTGCGCGCCGACGATCTCGTCGTCGAGGATGGCGGGGAAGCGTCCGGCCAATTCCCAGGCCTGGAAGAACGGCGTCCAGTCGATGTACGGACGCAGCTCGGTCAGGTCGTAGTCGTCGAACACGTGCACGCCGGGCTGTTTCGGCGCGGGCGGATCGTATGCGGTCCAGTCGCGCGTCCAGGCGTTGTCGCGCGCCTGCTGCAGCGTGACCAGTTTTTTGCCCGCGCCACGGCTGCGGTGGCGTTCGCGAACGTCAGCGTACTCGCTGCGGATCTTGTCCAGGAAATCCGCGACGGCCTCCTGGCTGACCAGCGACTGCGCCACGCCGACCGCGCGTGAAGCGTCCTTCACCCACACAGTGCCGGCTTCGTAGTGCGGTTCGATGCGCAGCGCGGTGTGCGCGCGCGAGGTCGTCGCGCCGCCGATCAGCAGCGGGGTGCGGAAGTCCTGACGCTGCATCTCGCGGGCGACTTGGCTCATCTCTTCCAGCGACGGCGTGATGAGACCGGAGAGGCCGATGAGATCGGCGTTCTCGGCGCGTGCGGTCTCCAGGATCTTCTGCGCCGGCACCATCACACCGAGGTCGATCACCTCGAAGTTGTTGCAGCGCAGGACCACGCCGACGATGTTCTTGCCGATGTCGTGCACGTCGCCCTTGACCGTGGCCAGCACGATCTTGCCGTTGGACTTGCCGGCGTCGCCGGTGCGCGCCTTTTCTTCCTCGATGTAGGGAATCAGGTGTGCCACGGCCTTTTTCATCACGCGCGCGGACTTCACGACCTGCGGCAGGAACATCTTGCCGGCGCCGAACAGGTCGCCGACCACGTTCATGCCGCTCATCAGCGGGCCTTCGATCACGTCCAGCGGGCGGGCGGACTGCTGGCGTGCTTCCTCGGTGTCTTCGACGACGTACTGGTCGATGCCATGCACGAGTGCATGCGACAGGCGTTCGGCGACGGGCTTCTCGCGCCAGGCCTTGTTTTCGACCTTGGTCTCGCCCTTGTTGTCCTTGAAGCGTTCGGCGAGAGCCAGCAATCGCTCGGTGGCGTCCTTGCGGCGGTTCAGCACCACGTCCTCGACGGCTTCGCGCAGCTCGGAATCAAGGTCGTCGTAGATCGCCAGCGAACCGGCATTGACGATGCCCATGTCCATGCCGGCGGCGATGGCGTGGTACAGGAACACCGAGTGGATCGCCTCGCGCACGGTGTTGTTGCCGCGGAACGAGAACGACACGTTGGACAGGCCGCCGGAGACATGGCTTTCCGGGAAGCGCTTCTTCAGCTCGCGCGCGGCCTCGATGAAGTCGACGGCGTAATTGTCGTGCTCCTCGATGCCGGTGGCGATGGCGAAGATATTGGGATCGAAGATGATGTCCTCGGGCGGGAAGCCGACCTGTTGCGTCAGCAGTGCATGGGCGCGCGAGCAGATCGCCACTTTGCGCTCCAGCGTGTCGGCCTGACCGTCCTCGTCGAAGGCCATGACCACCGCGGCTGCGCCATAGCGCTGGATCGTGCGTGCATGTTCGAGGAAGGCTTCCTCGCCTTCCTTCAGCGAGATCGAGTTGACCACGCCCTTGCCCTGCAGGCAGCGCAGGCCGGCCTCGATCACGCTCCACTTGGAGGAGTCGATCATCACGGGCACGCGGGCGATGTCCGGTTCGGAGGCGATCAGATTGAGGAAGCGCACCATCGCGGCTTCCGAGTCGATCAGGCCCTCGTCCATGTTGACGTCGATGATCTGCGCGCCGTTCTCGACCTGCTGGCGCGCGACCTCGACGGCTTCCTCGAAGCGCTCTTCCTTGATGAGGTTGCGGAAGCGCGCCGAGCCGGTGACGTTGGTGCGCTCGCCGACGTTGACGAAGTTCAGGTCGGGCGTGAGGACCAGTGGCTCCAGGCCCGACAGTCGGGTGAGGCGGCGGCTCATGCTGCCTCCCGCGCGCGGCTGCGCGGCGCGTGTCCGCGCACGGCAGCGGCGATGGCCGCGATGTGTTCCGGCGATGTGCCGCAGCAGCCGCCGACAATGTCCAGCAGTCCGTCCGCGGCGAAGCCGCCCAGTGTGCGCGCCATCTGCTCCGGTGTTTCGTCGTACTCGCCGAAAGCGTTGGGCAGGCCCGCGTTGGGGTGTGCGCTGATGCGGCAGTCGGCCAGCGAGGCGAGCGACTGCACATGCGGGCGCAGTTCGTCCGCGCCAAGTGCGCAGTTGAAGCCGATCGACAGCGGTCGCGCGTGGGCCAGGGCGATGTAGAAGGCCTCCGGTGTCTGACCCGACAGCGTGCGGCCGGACTTGTCGGTGATGGTGCCGGAGATCATCAGCGGCAGGCGACCGCCGCGGCGGCGGAATTCCGCATCGATGGCGAACAGCGCGGCCTTGGCGTTGAGCGTGTCGAATACGGTCTCGACCATGATGAGGTCGGCACCGCCCTCGATCAGGCCGTCTACGGCCTCGGTGTAGTTGTCCACCAGCTCCTCGAAGCTGACATTGCGGAAACCCGGGTCGTTGACGTCGGGCGAGATCGACGCCGTGCGGCTGGTCGGCCCGAGCACGCCGACGGCGAAGCGCGGCCGCGACGGATCTTTGCGCTCGGCGGCCGCGCAGGCGGCGCGCGCCAGTCGGGCACCCTCGGCGTTCAATTCGTGCACCAGCGCTTCCATGCGGTAGTCGGACTGGCTGATGCGCGTGGCGTTGAAGGTGTTGGTCTCGACCAGGTCCGCGCCGGCGTCCAGGTAGGCGGCATGGATGTCACGGATGATGTCCGGTTGCGACAGGCTGAGCAGGTCGTTGTTGCCCTTCAGTTCGCGTGTGCAGCTCTCGTCGTGCGCATGGTCGTGGTGACCGTCGCAGCCGTGCGCGAAACGTGCTCCGCGATAGCCGGATTCATCCAGCGTGTGACCCTGCAGCATCGTGCCCATGGCGCCATCGAGCAGCAGGATGCGTGTGTCGAGTGCCGTTTCGAGCTTTTCGGCGCGGTCAGGGTGGAGCCAGGGGAGTGCGTGGTCGGTCATGATCGGTAGGGCGTCGGGGAGGCGTGGAGCCAGCTCTGTATGGGGGTAATCAACGGTTCGGCGAGTGTCGTGTGCTTGGTTATCCCGGCTTTCGCGCCAGCAGGCACAGGACCTCGAAATAGGGCGGTTTGCGTTCGCGCGAAATGCGCTCGCACTGTGCGACGTCGAGGCCGGCACGGGCGGCCAGCTTTGACAGCTCCTCGCGCTTGAAGCCCGAGTTGCGGTGTCCGAACGGATCGACCGTGGCCTGGTGGCCGTGGCGGGCCAGTGTGACCGCGAGCAGGCGACCGCCGGGACGCAGCGCCTTGGCGGCCTCAGCCACGGCGACAGCCGGTCGCTCGGCGTAGGTCAGTGCGTGCAGCATCAGGACCAGGTCGAACTGTTCGGTCATGCCCAGGTTGTGCATGTCGCCGTGGCGCACCTCGACGTTGGCGAAGGGCTTCAGACGCTTGCGCGCGGCCGCCGTGACGCGTTCGCTGGCGTCGATGCAGGTGATCGAGCGTGCGTGCGGCGCCAGCAGTTCGGCGGTCACCCCATCACCGGAGGCGATATCGAGCACGTCGCCGGTTTCCAGCAGTTGCAGCAGGGCACGAGCCAGGGTTTCCCAGGTGCGACCGGGCGAGTAGTGGCGTTCCATGTCGCCTGCCACCGTGTCGGCCCAGCCTTGTTCGCGGGCGCGCTGCGCCAGCACCACGGGCAGGTTGCGGGCGTCGGTATCGAGCAACGCGTCGTCGACGCCTTCTCGCAGCGCGCCCAGCAGTCCCTGTTCGCCCGCATCGAACTCGGTACTTGCGCGATAATAGGCCGACACCCCAGCGCGACGATCGCGCACCAGGCCGGCTTCTTTCAGCTTGGCCAGGTGCGTGGAGACGCGTGGCTGCGCCAGTTGCAGCACGGCAGCCAGTTCGGCGACGGTCAGCTCCTCGCGCTCGAGCAGGGCCAGCAGGCGTACGCGCGTCGGATCGGCCAGCAGGCGCAGAAGGCTCGAGGCCGAGGACAGATCCATGGTGTTACATCCTTTTATCGCGATGCAAAGATAATGCAAGCGTATGCGGCCCTCGCCGGGGCGTCAACCCGGAAGACAGCTGCGCGGGCAAGCAAGGCGGCGGACACGGTATAATGTCCTGCTACGGCGCAGTCCTTCGCCGGACTTGCGCGTCACCGTTTTCTTGCCACACCACGCCGCTTTCGGGCGACGCAGGAGGATTCATGGATTTCAGCTTCAACGACGATCAGCTCTCGATTCAGTCCATCGCACGCGAATTCGCGCAGAAGCGCATCGCGCCGGTCGCGGCCGAGTTCGACGCCTCGGGCGAGTTCCCGCTCGACAACATTCGCGAGATGGGCCAGATGGGCCTGATGGGCATCGAGGTGCCCAGCGAGTACGGCGGCGCGGGCATGGACCCGATCTCCTACGTGCTGGCGATGATCGAGATCGCCGCGGCCGATGCCGCGCATTCGACCATCATGTCGGTGAACAATTCGCTGTTCTGCAACGGCATCCTCACGCACGGCACCGAGGAGCAGAAGCAGAAGTACGTCAAGGCCATCGCCACCGGCGAGGCCATCGGCGCCTATGCGCTGACCGAGCCGCAGTCCGGTTCGGACGCTTCGAACATGCACACTCGCGCGGTAAAGAGCGAGGACGGCAAGCACTTCGTCATCAACGGCAAGAAGAGCTGGATCACCTCCGGCCCGGTGGCCAAGTACATCGTGCTGTTCGCCATCACCAAGCCGGGCATTGGCGCCAAGGGCGTCAGCGCCTTCATCATCGACACCGAAGTCGAGGGCTTCCATCGCGGCAAGACCGAGCCGAAGCTGGGTATCCGCGCGTCGGCCACCTGCGAGATCGAGTTCGTCGACTACAAGTGCCCAGTCGAGAACCTGCTCGGCGAGGAAGGGCAGGGCTTCAAGATCGCCATGGGCGTGCTCGACGCCGGCCGTATCGGCATCGCTTCGCAGGCGCTGGGCGTCGCCCGCGCTGCCTACGAGGCGACGCTGGAATGGTCGCGCGAGCGCAAGGCGTTCGGCCAGCCCATCGGCAGCTTCCAGATGACGCAGTCGAAGATTGCCGACATGAAGTGCAAACTGGACGCGGCCACGCTGATGACGTTGCGTGCGGCGTGGACCAAGCAGCAGGTCTCCAAGACCGGCGGTCGCTTCGGCAACGAGGCCTCGATGGCCAAGCTGATGGCCTCGGAAGCGGCGATGTGGATCACCCACCAGGCGATCCAGATCCACGGCGGCATGGGCTACTCCAAGGAGATGCCGCTGGAGCGCTACTTCCGCGACGCCAAGATCACCGAGATCTACGAAGGCACCAGCGAGATCCAGCGCATGGTCATCGCCCGCAACGAGACCGGATTGCGCTGATACCGCATCGTACGCCGCCGCATGGCAAGGCAGTCGCCAGCGGCGTCGTTTTGCGCGACAATACCCTCTTTCGTCCATCACCGCCGTATGGCGGGTTTCGTTAAAGTCCGGTCACGCTGGCGAGCAGTGATCTTTGCCACTACAATGCGCCGGATTCATTCCCTCGGGAGGCAAGTACACATGAGCACCATTGAAGAGCGCGTCAAGAAGATCGTTGTTGAACAGCTTGGCGTGAAGGAAGACGAGGTCACCACGAACGCATCGTTCGTCGACGACCTGGGTGCCGATTCCCTGGACACCGTCGAGCTGGTCATGGCGCTCGAGGAAGAGTTCGAGACGGAAATTCCCGACGAGGAAGCCGAAAAGATCACCACGGTGCAGCAGGCAGTCGACTACATCCAGGCGCACGTCAAGTCCTGATGCAGCCGAGTTCGGGCTGGCTGCGCAACACTGCGCACGGCCCGACATCGAGCCGAAACACAGACACAAACTGCGCCACACGGCGCAGTTTGTGTTTGCGCATCCGGTAACGTTCTTCGGCGTATGGTTTAGCCGATCTGCTATCGACGGAAAACAAGCATGAGCAAGCGACGCGTGGTAGTCACCGGTCTGGGCATGGTCAGTCCCGTCGGCAACGACGTGGCCACCTCCTGGGCCAACATCACCGCCGGCAACAGTGGCATTGGCGAGATCACCCATTTCGACGCCAGCACGTTTCCCACCCGCATCTCGGGCGAGGTCCGCGACTTCGATCCGGCGCAGTACATCGCGCCCAAGGACATCAAGAAGATGGACCCGTTCATCCACTACGGCGTGGCGGCGGGCATCCAGGCGTTGAAGGACGCCGGCTACGAGGTCACGGACGCCAACTCCGACCGCGTCGGTGCGGCCGTGGGTGCCGGCATCGGTGGCCTGCACACGATCGAGAAAACCGCCATCGATTATCACGAGCGCGGCGTGCGCAAGATCTCGCCGTTCTTCGTGCCCAGCTCGATCATCAACATGGTTTCGGGCCAGCTGTCGATCATGCTCGGCTTGAAGGGGCCGAATATCGCCTGCGTCACCGCCTGCACCACGGCCACGCACAACATCGGTCTGGCCATGCGCATGATCCAGTACGGCGAAGCCGACGCCATGCTCGCCGGTGGCGCGGAATTCGCCACCACCGGTACCGCAGTCGGCGGCTTCTGCTCGGCGCGCGCGATGTCCACGCGCAACGACGCGCCGCAGAAGGCGAGCCGTCCGTGGGATGCCGAGCGTGACGGCTTCGTCCTGGCTGACGGCGCCGGTGTGCTGATGCTGGAAGAGTACGAATCGGCCAAGGCCCGCGGCGCGAACATCTACTGCGAGCTGGTCGGTTTCGGCATGAGCGGCGACGCCTACCACATGACCGCACCGAGCGAGGGCGGCGAAGGCGCGGCGCGCTGCATGAAGCACGCCATCGACGATGCCGGTCTGAATCCGGAGCAGGTCGAGTACATCAATGCCCATGGCACCTCCACGCCGCAGGGCGACGTGGCCGAGGTCATGGCGGCCAAGACCGTGTTCGGCGATCACGCCCACAAGCTGATGATGAGTTCGACCAAGTCGATGACCGGTCATCTGCTGGGTGCGGCCGGTGGCGTCGAGGCGATCTTCTCGGTGCTGGCGTTGCGCGACAAGATCATTCCGCCGACCATCAACCTGGACAATCCGGGAGAGGGCTGCGACCTGGACTTCGTGCCGCACACCGCGCGCGAGGCCAAGGTCGACGTGGTGGTATCGAATTCCTTCGGATTCGGCGGTACCAACGGTTCGCTGGTGTTCAAGCGCGCCTGAGTACGCGATGGCAGCCGTCTTCGGAGGGCTCCATGCGCATCATGACCGCTCGCCCGTGCCTACACGGACGAGCGGTTTTTTTTAACCCGGGCGAGCGATTTCCGCGCGATTTTCGCCGCTCCGAAGCCGTGGCGGGTTACGCTTGCCACCTGTGTTCTTCGTCGAATCCCATGCCCGCAACGCTTCACGCCGATCAAGTTCGTTCGTCCGCCATGCATGTGCGCGAATTGCCCGGTGCCTGTGACCTGTTGTCCCTGGCTGCGGCGTTCCCCGCACGGTATCCGTGCCTGCTGGAAAGCGTTGCGTCAGGGCCCGCGCAGGCGCGCTGGGATCTGCTGCTGGCATTTCCGCAGTCGCGTATCCAGCTGGATGCTGATGGGTGCACGCAGATCGACGACGAGCGCTTCGAGGGGCGATTTCTGGATGCGCTGGACGCCGCGTGGTCGGCCGAGCGCACGCCGCGCGACGAGGACGGGCTTCCGTTCCATGGCGGCTGGGCGCTGTTGCTGGCCTATGAGCTGATCGCGGAGGTCGAGTCGCGTTTGACGCTTCCGTCCGCGCCGGGATCGCAGCCGGTGGCGCTTGCCCTGCGTACGCCGGCCGCCGTGCTGGTCGATCATGCCGCCGACCGGACCTTGCTGGTGGCCGAGGCCGGGCACGCGGAGCTGATCGAGGCCATGCAGTCGGACATGCGGGCATCGTCGCCGCTTCCACCGCTGGCGCTGCGGGCAAAGGTCGATGAGGATGCGCCGTCCGTGTTCCTCGACGGCGTGGCGCGCGTGCACGAGTATCTGCGCAGCGGCGATGTCTTCCAGGTCAATCTCTCCCGCTGCTGGCGGGCGTGTCCGGAGGTTCCCGCCGCACCGGCACAGGTCTACGCCGCCCTGCGGGAGGCCAATCCCGCGCCGTTCGCCGGTTTGTGGCAGGACCCCGGCTGGGCGGTTGTCAGTTCCTCGCCGGAACGTCTGGTCGAGGTGCGTGGCGAAGCGGTCCAGACGCGCCCCATCGCCGGCACGCGGCCGCGCTTTGCCGGCGACGACGAGCGCGCGCGCATCGACGAACTGGTCGGGCATCCCAAGGAGCGTGCCGAGCACATCATGCTGATCGACCTGGAGCGCAACGACCTCGGTCGCGTCTGCGCACCGGGTAGCGTCGAGGTCGACGAATTGATGACAGTGGAAAGCTATGCGCACGTGCATCACATCGTGTCCAACGTGCGCGGCCGGCTGCGTGCGGAGGTGACGCCGGGGCATGTGATCGCAGCCACGTTTCCGGGCGGCACCATCACCGGCTGTCCGAAGGTGCGCTGCATGGAGATCATCGCCGAGCTGGAAGGCGTCGGTCGTGGCGCCTACACCGGCGCGATGGGATACCTGGATCGCAATGGCGACATGGATCTGAACATTCTGATCCGCACGCTCAGCCTGTTCGAGGGGCATATCGAACTGCGCGCCGGCGCCGGTATCGTTGTCGACTCGCAGGCCGAGGCCGAACTGGAAGAAACGCGGCACAAGGCGCGCGGGCTGTTGCGTGCATTGGGCGTCGAGGCATGAGTACGCGCTGCCTGGTCAATGGTCGTGCATCGCCGCAGGTCGCCGCCGACGATCGCGGTCTGCTATACGGCGACGGTCTCTTCGAGACCTTGCGCGTGATCGACGGTCGCGCGCCGCTCTGGGCCGGTCACATGCACCGCTTGAGCCGAGGTTGCGAGCGTTTGGGCATGCCTGCGCCGGATACGGATACGCTGCGCGAAGAAGTTTCTGCGCTGACCCGTGACGAGGGTCCCAGCGTGGTGCGCATCACCTGGACGCGGGGACGCGGTGCGCGTGGCTACGGACCGCCCGCATCGCCGCAGTGCATGCGCGTGGTCACGGCTTCGCCCGCGCCGGTGCTGGATCCGGATTGGAGCGCCGCCGGAATCCGGGTACGCTTCTGCGATACGCGTCTGGCGGTGCAGCCTGCGCTGGCCGGACTGAAACACCTGAACCGGCTGGAGCAGGTGCTGGCGCGCGCGGAATGGCGCGACCCGGACATCGTCGAGGGACTGATGCGCAGCATGGATGGAGCGGTGGTCTGCGCGACCGCGGCAAACCTGTTCGCGCGCATCGACGGCGTCTGGGTCACCCCGTCCGTCGAGAACTGCGGCGTGGCCGGCGTGGCGCGCGCGGAAGTGCTGGCGCAATGGCCGCAGTGCCGGGTGGGAACGATCGAGATGGGAGCGTTGATGCAAGCCGAAGAAGTTTTCCTCAGTTCCAGCGTGCGCGGCATTCTGGCCGTTGGTGATCTGGCCGGGCGACGCCTGCAGGTGGGCGCCGACACGCGCGCGATGCAGGCGCATTTCGCGCAGTTGCTGGAGCTGGGCGCATGAGGCGGCATATGCGCGGCGGTGCGAAATTGTGGGTCTTTTTGATTGTGCTGGCGGTGGCCACGATCGCCGCGGCGGGCGTGCTCTGGCAGGAGCTGAACCGCTTCGCCGACGCGCCGATGGCGATCCACCCGGATGCGCCCAGCGTCGTCATTCCGCATGGCGCGGGCTTCAATCGCATCGTCGACGAACTGCAGGCGCGCAAGCTCAGCGCGGCGCCGCACTGGTTCTGGCGGCTGCAGGCCGAGCGCATGCATGTCACGCGCGATCTGCATGCCGGCGAGTACGCACTGCGCCCCGGCATGACGCCGCGCCAGCTGCTGGACGACATGGCGCATGCGCGCGTGGTGCAGCATCGTTTCACCATCGTCGACGGCTGGAGCTTCAAGGAGTTGCGCGAGGCGCTGGACAAAGCGCCGGTGCTCAAGCACGAAACGGCCGCGATGACCGACGCGCAGATCATGCAGCGCGTGGGCGCGGGCGACGAGAAAGCGGAAGGCCGCTTCCTGCCGGAGACCTACGCTTTCGTGCGCGGCGACAGCGATCTGGACATTCTCAAGCGCTCCTACCGGGCGATGAATGTGCTGTTGAAGAAGGCGTGGGCGAATCGTGCCGACGATCTGCCGCTGAAGACGCCGTATCAGGCACTGATCCTGGCCTCCATCGTGGAGAAGGAGACCGGTCGCGCCGACGAACGTCCGCGCATCGCCGGCGTGTTCGTGCGCCGTCTGCGTCGCGGCATGCTGCTGCAGACCGACCCGACCGTGATCTACGGCATGGGCGCCGCCTACCACGGCAACATTCGCAAGCGGGATCTGGAAACCGACACGCCGTACAACACCTATGTGCATCCGGGCTTGCCGCCAACGCCGATCGCGCTGCCGGGCAAGCCGGCCATCGAGGCCGCGCTGCATCCGGCTGCAGGCAAGTCCCTGTATTTCGTGGCCAAGGGCGACGGTTCGCACGTGTTTTCCGACACGCTGGCGCAGCACGACCGCGCCGTGCGCTGCTACCAGTTGAAGCGGTGCTCGGGAGGCAAGCGATGAGCGGACGCTTCATCACCCTGGAAGGCGGCGAGGGTGCCGGCAAGAGCACGCTGTTGCAGGGGCTGCGCGCCTATCTCGCCGAGCGCGGCATCGAGCCGCTATTCACGCGCGAGCCCGGCGGCACTGCGCTAGGCGAGGGCGTGCGCGCGTTGGTGCTGGATCCGGCGCTGCGCGGCATGTGCGCGGAATCCGAATTGCTGTTGATGTTCGCGGCGCGCGCGCAATTGGTGCGCGAATCCATCCGGCCTGCGCTGGAGGCCGGGCAATGGGTGGTCTGCGACCGCTTCACCGACGCCAGCTTCGCCTATCAGGGCGGCGGACGCGGGCAGCCGCGCGAACGCATCGCCGATCTGGAGCGCTGGGCCGCCGCCGATCTGCGGCCCGACCTGACGCTGTTGCTGGATCTGCCGGTCGACACGGGGCGCGCGCGCGCTGCCGGTCGCGGCGAGGAAAGCGACCGCATCGAGCGCGAGGGCGACGGTTTCTTCGAACGCATCCGCGCGGCCTATCTGCAGCGCGCCGCCGAGCAGCCGGAGCGGTTCCGCATTCTCGATGCGACCCGGTCGGCGCAGGAGGTCCTCGCTGCCGCCACCGAGGCACTCGAACCGTTGCTGACCGGAGGCGCGGAATGACCGAAGCGCCGCCATGGCACGACGAACCCTGGCAGCGGCTGCTGCAGCGGCGGCAGCGAGACGCGTTGCCACATGCCCTGCTGCTGAGCGGCCCGTCCGGGCTGGGCAAGCGTGCCTTCAGCGAGCGTCTGCAGCGCGGACTGCTGTGCACGCAGCCCGTCGACGGCGATGCCTGCGGGACATGCCGCGCCTGCCTGCTGCTGGACGCCGGCACGCATCCGGACCGCATCGCGGTGAGGCTCGAAGAGCGCCCGGACGGCACACCGCGCAAGGACATCGTGGTGCGCCAGATCCGTGCGCTTTCCGAACGCCTGAGCAAGTCCAGCCAGTTCGGCGGTTGGCAGGTCGCCTGCATCGACCCGGCTGACGCCATGAATGCGGCCGCCGCCAATGCCTTGCTGAAGACGCTGGAAGAACCCAGTGCGTCGAGCATTTTGATTCTGGTGGCCGATGAACCCTGGCGACTGCCGGCCACGATCCGCAGTCGCTGCCAGCAGACGGAATTCCGCTTGCCGGAAGCCGACGCGGCGCAGGCCTGGTTGCAGCGGGAAGGCGTGGCCGATCCGCAGGTGGCGCTGGAGGCGGCTGGCGGCAATCCGGGACTCGCTCGCCGCTGGGCCGAGCAAGACGCCTTGTCGCAGCGTCAGCAGGTGCGGGCCGATCTGCGCGCGCTGGCCGAAGGGCGCGGCGAGCCTGGCGCGCTGGCCTCGCGCTGGCTGGACGATGCCCTCGAACAACGCCTGTGGTTCGCGGCGCAGGCAGCCGTCGACGAGTTGCGGGAGCGTGCGACGGGGCGGCGTGCGCCGCTGGGCTCGCAATTGTCCACGCTGGAGCTGGCCGAGTGGTATGCGCAGGCCAATCGCGCTCGCGATGCACTACGCGGCCCGTTGCGCAAGGACCTGATTCTGCTGGAGCTGCTCGGCGCCTGGCGCTGATTCAGCCGGGCCGCGTCGATGTCCGCCCCATGCCCGGCTCTTGAGGCCTGTCTGCGACCCGGTACGCAGTGGCTGCTGGTCGCGCCGCATCCCGATGACGAAGTGCTGGCGGCTGGCGGCCTGTTACAGCGCGCGGCGCGGCACGGCGGGCGCATCCGTATCTGGCAACTCAGCGATGGCGAGAACAATCCCTGGCCGCAACGCTGGCTGGAGCGTCGCGTGCGCATCGATGCGGCATGCCGTTCCCGTTGGGGCGCACGGCGCTGCGAGGAGTCGCGCGCGGGGCTGGCCCGACTCGGTCTGCCGGCTTCCGTGGTGGAGCGCTGGCATTGGCCGGATCTTGGCTTCAGCGAAGGGTTGGCGACGGCGCCAGAGCGGTGGATCGAACCGTTGACTGAGGCGTTGCACGCACTGCGGCCCGATGTGCTGGTGCTGCCCTCGATCGCCGACCGCCATCCCGATCACGGCACGGCGCACGTGCTCCTGCGGCTGGCATTGTATCGAGCGGGCCTGCAGCCACTGGCCCTCGAATATGTGTTCCACGGATCCGTGCCTGGCAAGCCCGACGTGCGGCTCGATCTGGATGCGGAGGAACGCGCCGTCAAACGGGCGGCGATTCTCGAGCATCGCAGCCAGACGGCCTTGAGTCGTGGACGCATGCTGGCCTGCGTCAATGCGCCGGAAACCTTCGTCTGCAGCAAGCCGCCGGGTGATGCGCCCGATGTCGCGCTGCTTCCGTGGCGCGTGCCGCGGGGTGGTCTGTCCGATTGCCGGCTGACGCTGGCATGGTGCGACGGTGTGCAGCGCTGGAGTCTGCGCGATGCACCCCTGATGCGCACATCACGCGGAACGATGCTGACACTGCCGCCCGCGGCGCGATCGGGAGGGCCGGTTTTCGCGCGTCTGGATACGGCGCGACGCGGTCTGTGGATTTTCGATCGTTGGGGCTGGGCTTCGCTGGCCTGATCGTCGCGTCATCCGGCATGTGCGGATGTCGTGCGATGCGACGTGATCGGCTTCAACTGCCGGCATGCCCGCAGTTGACCCCGGCGCGGCGATGACAGAAGCTTGTCGCGCAACAGGAGAGAACCGATGAGTGTGGCAGGCGCAGCGCGGCAGGGCATCCTGTCGCTGAAGATCAAGGACCGCGGGGCGTTGTACAACGCTTACATGCCCTTTCTGAAGGGCGGCGGCCTGTTCGTGCCCACGGCGCAGCGCTACGACCTCGGCGACGAGGTGGTGCTGCTGCTGAGTCTGGCCGAGATCAACGAGCGTCTGTCGGTGGCCGGAAAGGTGGTGTGGATCACCCCGGTCGGTGCACAGGGCAACCGTACCGCCGGCATCGGTATTCAGTTCAACGACAGCGCCGACGGCGAGACCGCGCGCACCAAGATCGAATCCATTCTCGGCGGCATGCTCAGCGCCGACCGCGCCACGCAGACGATGTAAGCGCGGCGTGCGGAATCCGGATACGAAAAAGCCCGGCGCGAAGCCGGGCTTTTTCGTGAATTTCTTTGGTCGGGGAGACAGGATTTGAACCTGCGACTTCTACGTCCCGAACGTAGCGCTCTACCAGGCTGAGCTACACCCCGACGGGAGCCGCGCATGATAACGACCTGCAACGCGGCTGGCAACACCCGTCGTGATTTGTCGTTCTCTTCAGCCAGGAGCGCGGCCGGAGGCTAGCGCTCGGGTGGTGGAGCCGAAACGGGGCGGTGACGGGCCGTCGGGTAGGCTTCGGCACACAGCGACGCGACGCAGTCGCGTAGCCAGCGGTGCGCGGGGTCGTTGTGCATGCGTGGGTGCCAGATGGCGCTGATCGTCAGCTGGGGAATCTGCACCGGCAGCTCGAATTCCTCGAGCCCCGCGGCGGCGGACCCTTCGCCCGCGCATGCATTGCCCAGGCAGGAGCGCGGCACCAGCGCAATCAGGTCCGAATGACGCGCGATACGCACGGCATCCGGAAACCCGGGCACGATCACGCGAATCTTTCGTCTCAGTCCGAGTGCGTCCAGGGCATCGTCGACGGGGCTGGTGACATCGCCCTTGGGAGTGGCCACGACGTGCTCGCACGCGGCATAGCGTTGCGGCGTGATGTCGACCTCGGTCAGAAGCGGATGACCCATGCGGGCCACGCCGACCATCCGGTCGCGGAAGAGGGGGCGGGCGTGCATGTCCGAGGCCGATGTCTCGACCACGCCGATTTCCAGGTCCACCGGTCCAAGCCGCAGAGGGGCGGGATCCTTGTTCGGTTTGGGCGCGAAATGCAGCCGCACGCCGGGGGCAGTCGCGGTCACGATAGTCAGCAACGGGACAGAGAAGAACGCGATGAAGGCTTCATTCGCGCGGATGGTGAACGTTCTTTCCAGGCGCGTGATGTCGAAGGCGTCGCTTCGCGGACGGAGCACCGCTTGCGCGTTCTGCGCCAGGTCATGGACCCGAGCGCGAAGCGATGCTGCGTACGGCGTGGGCGTCAGGCCGCGGCCGGCGCGCACCAGCAACGGATCGCCGGTGGTCGAACGGAGTCGCTTCAGCGTCCGGCTCATTGCCGACGGACTCAGCCCCAGCCGACGGGCGGCGGCGGTGACGCTGTTCTCGGTCAGCAGCGCATCGAGCGCGATGATCAGATTCAGGTCCACATTGTCCATGCGCTGAGCATACGCGTTTCATGATGATGTATGGCGTTTGATGCAATCATTGTTTGTATTCTGTGCGTCTGGTGCATTGCATTCCGGGATGCCACGCTTCGTGCCGTTCTGTTCACGCAATGGAAGACGTCATGTCGCAAGCATCTTCGGATCGCACGATCCTCATCATCGGCGCATCGCGTGGACTCGGCCATGCGATGGCTGCCGAATTTCTGCACAAGGGCTGGCGTGTGGTCGGCACGGTTCGTGGCGGCCACACTCGCACACCGCTGCACGATCTGGCCGATGCGCACGCGGGTCGGGTCGAGATCGAGGTTCTCGACATCTGCGAGCCGGACCAGCTCGCATCCCTGAACCGGCGTCTGCGCAGGCGAGTCTTCGACATCCTGTTCGTCAACGCGGGCACCACCAACCGGGACCCGACGCAGACCATCGGCGAGGTGTCGGCCGAGGAGTTCATGCACATCATGCTGACGAATGCGCTCAGTCCGATGCGTGTGGTCGAAACCCTGGAGTCCCTGGTTTCGCCCGACGGGATCATCGGCATCATGTCGTCGGGACAGGGCAGCATCGCCAACAACGAGAACGGTCAGCGCGAGCTGTACCGCGGCAGCAAAGCGGCGCTGAACATGTTCATGCGGAGTTTTGCCGCTCGCCATGCCGGCTCGTCCCGAGCGATGGCGCTGATGGCGCCCGGATGGGTCCGCACCGCCCTGGGTGGACCCGAGGCGCGGCTGGAGATCGAGGAAAGCATTCCGAGCCTGGTGAACGTGCTGCTTTCCATGCGGGGCACCCCGGGATTGCAGTATCTGGACTATCGGGGCCGAACCGTCCCCTGGTAGGTGATGGACCTCCCCGGGCGGGGCGGGCGAGGACCGTCCCCGGCGCGCCTCGCATGCCGAATCGGCCATGGGAATCTGCTAGGCTAGACGGCTGGCAAACCGGGTGTGTCCGCACGCCTGCGCGCTGGTTTGCCCAACCGTCTCCGTTGCTCGAGAAAAGAGGATTCCATGGCGCAGACCCAGGCCCGAACCATGCCCGGCGTGCTCGAATTGCTGCCGCGCGAACAGATCGCCTTCCAGCGCATGCTGGACGTCATCGCCCGCAACTATCGACTCTTCGGCTTCCTGCCCATCGAGACGCCGGTGATGGAGTTCAGCAAGGTGCTGCTGACCAAGTCCGGTGGCGAGACCGAGCGGCAGGTCTACTTCGTGCAGTCGACCGGCGCGCTGGAGAAAGACGGTCAGCCCGAACTGGCGCTGCGCTTCGATCTCACTGTGCCGCTGGCGCGCTACGTCGCCGAACACGAGCGCGAGTTGAGCTTCCCGTTCCGCCGCTACCAGATCCAGCGCGTGTATCGCGGCGAACGCGCCCAGCGCGGCCGCTTCCGCGAGTTCTACCAGTGCGACATCGACGTGATCGGCAAGGATCACCTGTCGATCCGCTACGACGCCGAGATTCCGGCGGTCATCCACAGTGTGTTCCGCGAACTGGCTATCGGCCCGTTCACCATCCAGCTCAATCACCGCAAGCTGATGCGCGGTTTCTTCGAGGGGCTGGGCATCGCCGACGGCGAGCAGCAGATGCTGGTGCTGCGCGAGGTCGACAAGCTGGACAAGCGCGGCGCCGAGGCCGTGCGCGCGACCCTGACCGGCGAAGGCTTCGGTCTGGCCGAGGACGTGGTCGCGAAGATTCTTGAATTCGTGCAGGTGCGCTCGACCTCGCTGGCCGATGCGGTGACCAAGCTGGACGCGTTGGGTTCGGGCAGCGAGACCTTCGAGCAGGGCCGCGACGAGCTGACGCAGGTGCTGACCATGGTGCGCGATCTCGGTGTGCCGGAGAACCGCTTTGCGCTGAACCTGTCGATCGCGCGCGGTCTCGACTATTACACCGGCATGGTCTACGAGACCACGCTGGACGAGCACCCTGAGATCGGTTCGATCTGCTCGGGCGGGCGTTACGACAATCTGGCCGGTCAGTACACCAAGTCGCATCTGCCGGGCGTGGGCATCTCCATTGGCGCCACGCGTCTGTTCTGGCAGTTGCGCGAAGCCGGCCTGATCGCCACCGCCGACAGTACGGTGCAGGCGCTGGTCACGCAGATGGACGAGGCGCATCTGCCCGAGTATCTGGCGCTGGCCGGCGAACTGCGCGCCGGCGGTATCGCTACCGAGACGGTGATGGAGGGCGGCAAGCTCGGCAAGCAGTTCAAGTACGCCGATCGCGCCGGCATCCGCTTCGTGCTGGTGCTGGGCGACGACGAGCTGGCCAAGGGCACCGTCACGGTCAAGGACATGCGCCGCAACGACCAGTTCGAGGTCAAGCGCGAGGAGCTCATCAAGGCGTTGCGCGTGGAGCTGGAACAGGCCGCGGTCATGCCGGTCGCGCGCGACTGAGCGCGGGCCACGGAGTGCATTCATGAGTAGCGCGAACACGATTCATCTCGACGGCGTCAGCTTGACTCGCGCGCAGGTCGCGCAGGTCGCGGCAGGCGCGGGCGTCACCCTCGACGAGACCCAGCTGCAGCGCGTGCAGCGCACCGCCGACTTCCTCGCCGAGAAGGTCGATTGCGGCGAGCCGATCTACGGCGTCACCACCGGCTTCGGTAGCAACGCCGACCGTCTGCTGGGCGCGCACCGCGCCCGCGACGAGCTGCCCGGCGGCCATCCCGACGCGCCCGAGGGCACGTTGATGGAGGAGTTGCAGCACAACCTCATCGTCACCCACGCCGTGTGCGTGGGCGCGCCGTTCGCGGTCGAGGTGGTACGGGCGATGCTGGTGATCCGCATCAACACATTGATGCGCGGTCACTCGGGCATCCGCGTACAGACGCTGCAGGCGCTGGCGGCGCTGCTCAATCGCGGCGTGATTCCGGTGATCCCGCAGAAAGGCTCCGTCGGCGCGTCCGGCGACCTGGCGCCGCTGTCGCATCTGGCCATCGTGCTGCTGGGCGGCGGCGAGGCCTTCGTCGACGGCGAGCGCATGCCCGGCGCCGAGGCGCTGGCGAAGGTTGGGCTGGAACCGATTCGCCTGTCCTTCAAGGAAGGCCTGGCGCTGAACAACGGCACCACGCAGATGCTGGCCACCGCCGTGCTGGCGCTGGAGAAGATGCAGCAGTTGCTGGAAACCGCCGACGTGGCTGCAGCGATGTCGCTGGATGCCTTCGCCGGCCGTAGCGGTGCGCTGCGCGAGGAAGTCCACGCGCTGCGTCCGCATCCGGGGCAGGTAGAGACCGCGCAGCGCATGCGCGCGCTGCTGGCCGAGTCGACGCTGGTCGACATTCCCTATCACCTGGTGCCGAAGTTCCGGGCCTGGACGGTGGACGCTTGGAACACGCACGAGGCGCAGGCGCATCGTTTCGACCTGTACTGGGATTGGGTGCCGGCCAACCAGCGTCACGGACGCGAGGCCTTCTACAACCGCTTCCTGCCGTTCAAGGGCGGCAAGAAGCATCAGCCGCAGGACGCCTACTGCCTGCGCTGCATTCCGCAGGTGCATGGCGCGGTGCGTGATGCCGTGGATCAGGCCTGCCGCGTGATCGACATCGAACTCAACGCCGTCACCGACAATCCGCTGGTGTTCCCGGATGCCGAGAACCCGCGCTACATCGAGGATCAGGTGATCTCCGCCGGCCACTTCCACGGCATGCCGCTGGCGCTGGCCATGAGCTACGTGAAGGCGGCGATTCCGGTGCTGGCGTCGATCTCCGAGCGGCGTCTGAACAAGCTGGTCGACCCAGCCAACAACGACGGTCTACCGGCGTTCCTGACTGGCAACGAAGACGCCACCGATTCCGGCTTCATGATCGTGCAGTACACCGCCGCCGCGCTGGTCAACGACCTCGCCACGCGCGCGCATCCGGCGTCGGTGTATTCGGTGCCGACCAGCGCCAACGCCGAGGACCATGTGTCGATGGGTGCCAACGAGGCGCGGCACGTGCTGGAGATGACCGAGGACCTTGGTCATGCCCTGGCGCTGGAGCTGTACACCGCCGCACAGGCGCTGGAGTACCGCCAGGACATGCTCAACGCCGCGCGTGAGTTGGCTGGGCAGGGCGACTGGGAACTGCTTGCGGCCAAGATCGCCGGCGCGCCGCGCGAGGATCATCCGCAGCACGCGCAGTTCGTCGAGGAAGTGCGTGGTCTGATGAAGGCGCTGGCCGAAGCCGGCGAATTCCATGCCGGTGTGGCGGTGCGTCGCGTGCTGGAACGCCTGCGCCGCAAGATCGATTTCCTGCGCAGCGACCGTCCCATGGACGGCGACGTGCAACGCGTGTGCGCCCTGGTCGCGTCGGGTGAACTGCTGGACTGACGCCGTCTGGTCAAACTTTGCACAGGGTGCTGCGGCGCCCTGATCGCAAAGGGAAAATGCGGGTTGTCCACAGGCTTTTCCCAGGGCTGCGCACAAGCACTGTGGAAAACGTATCAGCGATGCGTCAGCCACAGTCTGCGCAGCCGTGCCAGCGCGAGCCGCAGCGCGGCGAGCATCAGCACGCCGCCGAGAATGCCGGCCAGACGCATGAGCGCGGGGCGCAATTCGCCGGTCCAGGCGTGGTCCTGCACGAATACCATCAGAAAGGCGATGCCGAATTGCAGGCCGACGTAGCGGGTGTCTTCGTGCCCGCTGTGAATGTGCGAAGCCAGCCAGACACCGACCGCCAGTGCGGGCAGGAACAGCGCCGGATGACCGCCCGCCCAGGGCAGCAGTGCGAAGGCGAGCACGGCGGCGAGCAGGCAGCCCAGCAGTCGGTTGGCCATGCGCAGACCGACGGCGGCCTCGCCGAAGTCACGCTGCAGCAGCGTGCGTAGCGGGATCATCGGCAGCACCACGATGGTCACCAGCATCTGCGGGAAGGCCGGCATCGGATACAGCGCATGCACCGCGGTCAGCATACCGATGCTGAGCGCCGCCGGAAGCGCCTGCCATATGCGCCGCTGCCGCGCTTTTCGCGTGCGTGGGTCGAGAGGCGGAGACTCCTCCTGCGCTGCATCCAGTCGGGGCAGGTTCCAGTACGGACGAAGCAGGTGCACCAGTCCGGCGATCAGGATGCAGGCCGTCGTGCCGACGGCGACATCGGCCACGCGCAGCAGGGCCACGTCCCATAACGTCTGTGTCGAAGTCGCCTCGGCCAGGATCAGGCACGCCGTAATCGTGGCCAGCAGCCAGCCGTAGCTGCGCGTGCTTCCCAGCGCCATGTAGACACCGGCGCCGGTGATCAGGGTGAGCAGGAGCGCCGTGCCGGACACCGATCCGCGGGAGGCATGGACAAGCAGCAGGCAGGCGGCCGCACCGCCGACGGTGCCGACCATGCGCTGCACGCCGCGCCGCCAGGAGGTCGTCCAGTCGGCGCGCATCACCACGTAGGCGCTGATCGCGACCCACCAGCGATCGGTCAGGCGGAGTCCGTCCGCCAGCGTGACGGCGAGCAGGACCGAGGCGACCGTCTGCGCCGCGAGCAGGGCGCGCGGACCGCGCCAATGCAGCGCGCGAAACTCGGTGGCGAGCAGGCCAAAGCTGCGTGCAAGGAAGGCGGTCAGGCGATGACGGTGCATGCGTGGGCAGTCAGTCGGAATGCTCCGAGTGTAGCCGAGCACCGCGATGGCATGACTGGTCATGGATTGATCAGCGAGGTGCATGTGCTTGTTCGCAAAGCGCATCGGACCACTTGTCCACAGCCCTGTACATCGCTGTCCACACCGGCTGTGGATGAACGCGTCATGCGCCATCGTCCGGGCGCATTTCGAGGGTCATGGTAGGGAGCGGATGTCATGCCTGTTGCTGGTCACGGATTGATCAGCGAGGTGTATGTGCCTGTTCGAAAAGCGCATCGGTGCAGTTGTCCACAGCCTTATACAGCCCTGTCCACATCGACTGTGGATGAATGGCGCGGGCAGTGCCTTTTTGACCCGCGAAGTGTTCACCATGAAACGCGCGTGGCACGGATGCCGTTGGTCACGAATTGAGCAACGAGGTGCATGTGCTTGTTCGCAAAGCGCATCGGGGCACTTGTCCACAGCCCTGTACACCGCTGTCCACATCCGCTGTGGATGAACGGACCTTGCGATACCGTTCAGACGAGTGCTTGCGTTGCTTATCGGTCGTCTCTAGAATGCGCATCACACAATGTGATAACGCGTTAATACATTATGAAACGTCGCAACCTGGAACCGAAGCTGTCGCGCAAGAAGGTCGAGACCGGCCTGTGCAAGGCGCTGCTGTCGCTGGAGACGGTGGAAGAGATGCGCGCCTTCCTGCGCGATCTGTGCACGCCGGCCGAGCTGGAGGCGCTGACCGATCGCTGGAGTGTGGTGCCGCTGGTGCTGGAAGGGCGCACCTACCGCGACATCCACGAACGCACGGCGGTGAGCATCACCACCATTGGCCGCGTTGCGCGTTTCATCAATCAGGGCAATGGCGGCTACCTCGCCGCCGCCTCGGCGCGCAGCACCAAGCGCGCCTCGTCTTCCCAAGGAGTTCGCGCATGATGCCGCGAGATCGACTGCGCATCGCCGTGCAGAAATCCGGTCGCCTCGGCGATCCGTCCCGTGACCTGCTGAGCCGCTGCGGGCTGAAGTTCCGCAGCAGTCGCGACAAGCTGTTCTGCTTCGGCGAGAACATGGCCGTGGACCTACTTCTGGTCCGTGACGACGACATTCCCGGCCTGATCGCCGACGGTGTGTGCGATCTCGGCGTGGTCGGCCGCAATGTGCTCGACGAAGCCGCACTGGCGACGCCGGGGGAGCGGTCGTACCGCGAACTGCGTGCACTGGGCTTCGGTGGTTGCCGCCTGTCCATCGCGCTGCCGCAGGACGAGGCGTGGACGGGTCCGCAGCAGCTGGCCGGAAAGCGCATCGCCACCACCTATCCGAACCAGCTCGCCGACTGGCTACGCCGCAACGAAGTCGATGCGCAGATCGTCACGCTGTCCGGTTCGGTCGAGATCGCGCCGCGGCTGGGCACCGCTGACCTGATCTGCGATCTGGTTTCCAGCGGCGCGACACTGGCGGCCAATCAGCTGCGCGAGACCGCGGTCATCATGCAGAGCGAGGCCGTGCTGGCCGGTGCCGCGGAGATGCCGCGCGACGAGCGCGGCGATCTGATCGAACTGCTGCTGCGCCGTCTGGATGGTGTGCTCAACGTGCGCGAGTCGCGCCTGCTGATGCTGAAGGCGCCGCGCGCCGCATTGTCCGCCATCGTGGATTTGCTGCCGGGCCGGCCGTTGCCGACGGTGACCCCGATCGAGGGCCGCCCGGACGACATCGCCCTGCAGTGTGTGTGCAGCGGCAACGTCAGCTGGCAGGATCTGGAAGCCATGAAGCGCGCCGGCGCGCAGGGCATGCTGGTGCTGCCGGTGGAGATGATGCTGGCATGAACATCGTCGACTGGAATGCACTCGACGCAGCGACCCGCAACGCGCTGCTGGAACGCCCGGCGCAGACGCAGAACGTCGAGCGCGCGCAGGCCGTGGCGCGGATCATCGCGCAGGTCGGACAGGAGGGCGATGCAGCGCTGAAACGGCTGACCGCGCAGCTGGACGGCTGCGAGTTGGATGCCTTGGCCGTGCCGGGCGAAGCATTCGATGCCGCGGAAGCGTTGCTCGATGCGACGCTGAAACAGGCCATCGCCGACGCGCGTACGCGCATCGAGACCTTTCACCGCGCCGCCGCACCGCAGCCGGTGCGTGTCGAGACGGCGCCCGGTGTGCTCTGCGAGCGGGTGCTGCGACCGGTGACGCGGGTCGGCCTGTACGTGCCGGCCGGCACGGCACCGCTGCCTTCGACAGCGTTGATGCTGGGCGTGCCGGCGCAGCTGGCCGGTTGCCGCGAGGTCGTGCTGTGCACGCCGCCGCGTGCCGACGGCAGCGTCGACCCGACCGTGCTGTACGCGGCGCGGCTGTGCGGCATCGAACGCGTGTTCCGTCTCGGCGGCGCGCAGGCGGTCGCGGCGATGGCGCTGGGCACCGAGAGCGTGCCGCGCTGCGACAAGCTGTTCGGCCCCGGCAACGGCTGGGTGACCGAAGCCAAGCAGCAGGTCAGCGCCGCGCCCGGCGGGCCGGCTATCGACATGCCGGCGGGGCCGTCCGAAGTGCTGGTGATTGCTGACGCCAAGGCCGATCCGCGCTTCGTCGCGGCGGACCTGCTGTCGCAGGCCGAACACGGGCCGGATTCGCAGGTCCTGTTGCTGACCGACGCTCGCGAACAGGCCGACGCCGTGGTGGCCGAGGTCGAACGCCAGGTGGCGCAGTTGCCGCGTGCGGACACCGCGCGCAAGGCGCTGTCCGCCAGTCGTGTCATTCGCGTCGAGTCTCTGGCGCAGGCAGCCGAGGTCAGTAACGCCTACGCGCCGGAACATCTCATTCTCAATGTGTCCGACCCGCGTGCGCTGCTCACACAGATCGACAGCGCCGGTTCGATCTTCCTCGGCGCGTGGTCGCCGGAGTCGGTCGGCGACTACTGCAGCGGCACCAATCACGTGCTGCCGACCTACGGACATGCGCGCGCCTGGAGCGGCGTGTCGGTAGCCAGTTTCCAGAAGCAGATCACGGTGCAGGAGTTGTCCGGCGACGGCTTGCGCGGCATCGGCGCGTGCGCGGTGACGCTGGCCGAGGCCGAAGGCCTGGAGGCCCACGCGCAGGCCGTGCGCTTGCGGCTGGCCGAACTGGAGGCGATGGCATGAGCGTGCTCGATTTGGCACGACCGGAAGTGCGCGCGCTGACCCCGTATTCCTCGGCGCGGATGGAGGCGCAGGGCGCGTCCATCATGCTCAACGCCAACGAATCGCCGTGGCCACCGGCGGGCGACGACGGGCAGGGCCTGAACCGTTATCCCGATCCGCAGCCCGCAGCGCTGCGCGAGCGCCTGGCGGAGCTGTACGGTGTGCGTCCGGATCAGCTGCTGGTCGGCCGCGGCAGCGACGAGGCCATCGACCTGCTGGTGCGCGCGTTCTGCCGGCCCGGCGTGGACGCCATCGCGGTCAGTCCGCCGACGTTCGGCATGTACGCGGTGTGCGCCGGCGTGCAGGGCGCGGCGGTGGAAACCCTGCCGCTCGATGCGAACTTCGGACTCGACGTCGATGCCGTGCTCGCCGGACTCTCGCCGGCGGTGAAGTTGCTGTTCGTGTGTTCGCCGAACAATCCGACCGGCGGCCTGGTACCGCAGGTGGATATCGCGCGGCTGGCGTCGGCGCTGGACGGTCGCGCGCTGGTCATCGTCGACGAGGCCTACATCGAATTCGCCGAGGCCGAGAGCACTTCGGCGCTGCTCGCACAGCATGCCAATCTGGGTGTGCTGCGCACGCTGTCGAAAGCCTGGGCGCTGGCTGGCGCGCGCATCGGCGCGCTGCTGGCCGACGCAGAGGTGATCGCGTTGCTGCGCCGGATCATGCCGCCGTATCCGTTGCCCACGCCGTGTGTGCAGGCGGCGATGGCGGCACTGGACGAGGCCGGGCGGATACAGATGCGCGAACGCATCGCGACCACCATTGCCGAGCGCGAGCGCATGGCGACGATCCTGCTGAAGGTACCCGGCGTGCGCGCGGTACATCCTTCGCGCGCCAATTTCCTCACCGTGTCCCTGGACGACGCGCAGGGCGTGTACCGCGCACTGTTGGCGCAGGGGATCGTGGTCCGCGACGTTGGTCGCTATCCGGGTCTGGCCGGCTGTCTGCGTTTCTCCATCGGCACGCCGGAGGAGAACGCCCGCCTGCTGGATGCCCTCAACCGCTGCGCGGAGGCCGCATGAGCCGCAAGATCCTCTTCGTCGATCGCGATGGCTGTCTGATCGAGGAGCCGGCCGACGAACAGATCGACCGCTTCGAGAAGCTGGCGCTGCTGCCCGACGTGATTCCGGCGTTGCGCCGTTGCGTGTCGGCGGGCTACGAGCTGGTCATGGTCACCAATCAGGACGGACTCGGCACAGCGAGCTTTCCCCAGGCCGATTTCGACGGGCCGCACGATCTGCTAATGCGGTTGCTCGCTTCGCAGGGCATCCGCTTCCGCGAAGTGCTGGTCGATCGCAGCTTCCCGCAGGACGGTCTGGACACGCGCAAGCCGGGTACCGGCATGGTGCGCCACTACCTGGCTGACGACAGCTGGGGCCGGCGTGCTTCGGCGATGGTCGGCGACCGCGAGACCGACCTGCAGTTCGCCACCAATCTGGGCGTGCAGGGGTTGCGCGTCGGTCCCGAGGGCATGGACTGGATGGCGGTCGCGCATGCGTTGTGCGATGCGCCGCGCATGGCGGAGGTGGCGCGCAACACGCGCGAGACTCGTATTCGCGTGCGCGTCGATCTGGATGAGACCGCCGAGCCGAAGATTGCCACCGGCATCGGCTATTTCGACCACATGCTCGAGCAGATCGGCAAGCATGGCGGTTTCGCGCTGACACTGACCTGTGAAGGTGACCTGCACGTCGACGAGCACCACACCGTCGAAGACAGCGCACTGGCGCTGGGGCAGGCACTACGCGAAGCGCTGGGCGACAAGCGGGGCATCGGCCGCTACGGCTTCACGCTGCCGATGGACGAGACGCTGGCCAGCGCCGCGCTGGACCTGTCCGGTCGGCCATGGTTCGAATTCGATGGCTGCTTCCCGCGCGAGAAGGTCGGTGAATTGTCGACCGAGATGGTCCCGCACTTCTTCCGCTCATTTTGCGAGACCCTCGGCGCGAACCTGCATTTGAACGTGCGCGGCGAGAACGCGCACCACATGGTCGAAGGCTGCTTCAAGGCCGTGGCGCGCACCCTGCGTCAGGCGGTGCGTCGCGAGGGCGATGCATTGCCCAGCACCAAGGGAGCGCTGTGATGGCCGACGTGGTCCTGATCGATGCTGGCGGCACCAATATCGGTTCGGTGCAGTATGCCCTGCAGCGCCTTGGGGTGGATGCGGCAATGAGCGGCGATCCCATGCGCATCCGAGCTGCCAGTCATGTGATCTTGCCGGGTGTCGGCGCGGCGCCGCCGGGCATGGCACGGCTGCGCATGAACGGCCTGGATCGGGTCGTCCGCGAACTCGAGCAGCCCGTGCTCGGTGTCTGTCTGGGTATGCAGCTGCTGTTCGAGCATTCCGAGGAAGGTGACGCGGCCTGTCTGGGGGTGGTGCCGGGCGAGGTGCGGCACTTTCCGCGCGATGCCGATCTGCGCGTCCCGCACATGGGCTGGAATCGACTGCATCTCGAACGCGATGATGTGTTGCTGCGCGGCGTCGAGGAAGGCGATTTCGCCTACTTCGTGCATAGCTATGCAGCGGCCATGGGGCCGCACGTACTGGCGTCGAGCGATCATGGTGCGCCGTTCGCGGCGGTGGTCCGCAAGAACAATTTCTGTGGCATGCAATTCCACCCCGAGCGCTCGGCGGACGTCGGCGCACGCCTGCTGGAGAATTTTCTTTCGCTATGAACTTCACAGTCTATCCCGCCATCGATCTTCGTGAGGACCGTGTGGTGCGCCTGTACCAGGGCGATTACGCGCGGCAGACGGAGTACGCCATCGAGCCGCTGCAACTGGCGCATGAATACGCCGGGGAGGGTGCCGAGTGGCTGCACGTAGTCGACCTGGACGGCGCGCGCAACGGACAGCCCACGAACCTTTCGACGCTGACCGCACTGGCGCATGCGGGCCTGAAGGTGCAGGCCGGTGGCGGCGTGCGCGGCGAGGACGACGTGCGGCGCCTGTTCGACGCCGGCGTCACGCGCGTGGTGGTCGGAAGTGTGGCAGTGCGCGATCCGCAACGCGTGATCGGCTGGCTGGAGCGCTTCGGCAGCGAGCGCTTGACGCTGGCCCTGGATACGCGCTGGCGCGACGGCTCCTGGCGTCTGCCCAGCGCCGGCTGGGAGAAGGACGAGGACGCGACACTGGACGAGCTGGCTCCGCATTTTGCAGCGGCCGGGGCGCGGCATCTGCTGTGCACGGACATCGATCGCGATGGCACGATGTCCGGTCCCAACCTTTCGCTGTTCAAGCATCTTCGCCACATCGCGCCGACCCTGCAGACACAGGTGTCCGGCGGTGCGCGCGCCATCGACGACGTGCGCGCGGCGCGCGAAGCGGGCGCGGCCGGCATCGTGCTCGGTCGCGCGCTGCTCGAAGGCCGTTTCACGTTGGGCGAGGCGCTGTTGTGCTGACCCGTCGCATCATTCCCTGTCTCGACGTGCGTGATGGCCAGGTGGTCAAGGGCGTGCGTTTTCGCGATCACGTGGTGATGGGCGGCATCGTCGAACTCGCGCTGCGCTATCGCGATGCGGGCGCCGACGAACTGGTGTTCTACGACATCACCGCCAGTCCCGAGGGGCGCCGTGTGGACCGTGACTGGGTCGAGCGCGTGGCGCGCGTACTGGACATTCCGTTCTGCGTCGCCGGAGGCATTCGCAGTGTGGGCGATGCACGCGAGGTGCTCTACGCCGGCGCCGACAAAGTGTCGGTGAATTCCCCTGCGCTGGAACGGCCGGAGCTGATCGACGAGCTGTCCGTGGCCTTCGGCGTGCAGTGCGTGGTGGTCGGCATCGACAGTCTGCGCGACGAGGACGGTCGCTGGCGCGTGCGCCAGTACAGCGGCGATCCCGATCGCACGCGCGCATTATCGCGCGACACGCTGGACTGGGTACGTGAGGCGCAGCAGCGCGGCGCCGGCGAGATTGTCCTGAACTGCATGGGCAGCGATGGCGTGCGTGACGGCTACGACATCGAGCAGCTGGCGCGTGTGCGCGAGATCTGCTCGGTGCCGCTGGTGGCGTCGGGCGGCGCGGGGGCAGTGCGGCACTTCGTCGAGGTCTTCCGCGAGGCAGGCGTCGATGCGGCCCTGGCGGCCAGCGTCTTCCACGCCGGCGACATCGCCATTCCCGACCTCAAGCGTCAGCTGGCCGAGCAGGGCGTGCCGGTGCGCGAATCCGGGAGACGAGGATGACTCGGTCTGCAGAGGCCGGGTCACGCCGCCCGATCCTTCCATTTCCTGGCGCATTGAGCGATGGCAGGATGGCGACAGTGCGCAACCCGATTACACTCCAAGCAACGCGACAGCCCGGTACATGCCGATGAATGCAGCCGCCCCCATTCCGTTCGACCCCGATCAGCTGGACTGGAACAAAGGCGATGGCCTGCTTCCGGCCATCGTGCAGCATTGGCGTGACGGCCGTGTGCTGATGCTCGGCTACATGAATCGCGAGGCGCTCGAGGCCACGCTGAAGACCGGTCGCGTGACGTTCTACAGCCGCAGCAAGCAGCGTTTGTGGACCAAGGGCGAGAGTTCGGGGAATGTGCTCGAACTGAAGGCCGTCGACGCCGATTGCGACCACGACACGTTGCTGGTGCGCGCGACTCCGCATGGACCGACCTGCCATCAGGGAACCGAGAGCTGCTTCGGCGACGCCAGTGATCCCGAATTGGCTTTTCTGGGTCGGCTCGACCATCTGGTGCGTCGTCGTCATGCGGAGCTGCCCGCGGACAGCTACACCACGCGACTGTTCGACGCCGGGACGCGTCGCATTGCGCAGAAGGTCGGCGAGGAAGGCGTCGAGACCGCACTGGCCGCCGTGGCCGAAGATGATGATGCCCTGGTCGGCGAGGCCGCGGATCTGGTGTATCACCTGCTGGTGCTGTTGCGGGCACGCAATCTGGGGCTGGCCGATGTCATCGATCGATTGCGCGAACGACACGCGGACTAGCCTCGCGCATGCGCGATGGATGACAGGCGTCACTGGGGGCGTGCGGCGGCGGGTGTGACACTTCCTGCATTCATTGCAGGAGGCTCGTCATGAATCCCTTCATTTTGTCCTGGATTGCCTGGTTGTTGATCTGGCTGCTGCTGTGGGCCTGGTCCAAGCGCACCCGCCGCCACGAGAGCTCGGGTTCCTGGTCGCTGCACATGTTGCCGTTGATGATTGCTGCGGTGCTGTTGAGCGCGCATCACCTCGTCGGCCATGTGCTCGAAGGTGCAGTCGTGCCGTATCGGCACCTGTTCTATACGGTGGGACTGGCGCTGACCTGGGCCGGTCTGGCTTTCGCGGTCTGGGCGCGCCTGTACATCGGGCGCAACTGGAGCGCGTCGGTGCAGGTCAAGGTTGGTCACGAACTGGTGCGCAGCGGTCCGTACCGTTTCGTGCGGCATCCGATCTACACGGGTCTTCTGTTCGCATTTCTGGGATCGGCGCTGGCGATGGATCAGTGGCGCGGCGTCGTAGCGGTCGTCATCGTGCTCGCGGGCTTCGTGTACAAACTGCGTCTGGAAGAGCGCTGGATGATCGAGACGTTTGGCGACGACTATCGCGATTATCGTCGGCGCACCTATGCGTTGGTGCCGTTCGTGTTCTGAGAGCCGTTCGACGTGCGCGCTGGAATGATGCGCCGTGGATGTGGGGACGAAGGCATCCGGCACGTTCGTGACGCGACGCCCGGGCCGACGCGCACGACGCAATCGTTTGTCGAAGAAGGAATGACGATGCATGCCTACGAGCGCGTGACGCGCCTGCTGGGGATCGAATACCCCATCATCCAGGCGCCGATGGCGGGCGTGACGACGCCGCAACTGGCCGCAGCCGTGAGCGATGCCGGGGCACTGGGTTCATTGGGCATCGGCGCCAGTTCGTGTGTGAAGGCGCAGGCGCAGATCGAGGCAGTGCGCGCGCTCACGAGTCGACCGTTCAACATCAATGTGTTCTGCCATGCTCCGGCGCGGCGCGATCCCGAGATTGAACGGGCATGGCTGGCGTATCTCGCGCCGCTGTTCGCCGAGGCCGATGCCGAACCGCCGGCCGCGCTGGAGGAAATCTACACGACGTTCCTGCAGGCACAGGATGTGCAGGCCCTGCTGCTGGAACAGCGACCCGCCGTGGTCAGCTTCCATTTCGGATTGCCCGATGACGCCTTCCTGGCGTCTCTGCGCCGGGCTGGCGTCCGCACACTGGCGACGGCGACCTGTCTCGACGAAGCGCATCGGGTCGAACAGGCCGGCATCGACGCCGTGGTGGCGCAGGGCTTCGAGGCAGGTGGTCACCGCGGCGTATTCGATCCGCAGGCACAGGACATGGAACAGTCCACGGCCGAACTGGTGGACGTTCTGGTCCGTGAACTGAAGATTCCGGTGATCGCCGCCGGTGGTCTCATGGACGGTCACGATATCCGGGCGATGCTGGAGGGAGGCGCTTCGGGCGTGCAGTTGGGCACGGCATTCGTCGCGTGTCCGGAGTCGGCCGCCGACGCGGCGTATCGCTCTGCGCTGCTGGATGCACAAGGGCGCGAGACGCGCATGACTTCGGTCCTGTCCGGCCGGCCCGCGCGTGGTTTCGTCAATCGGCTGGTGCGGCACGGCGAGGCGCCGGGCCATGCGACGGTCCCCGATTATCCGGTCACGTACGATGGCATCAAGCGACTCAACGCGGCCGCGCGTGCCCGGGGCATCGATGATTTTGTCGTGCGCTGGGCCGGTCAGGGTGCCGCTCGTGCGCGGGCGATGCCCGCCGCGGATCTGGTGCAGCGCCTGGTCATGGAGTGGCGACGCGGCTGATCGTGCGCGTCGCTGTCGTGTCACGCTGGAGGTGGCGCCGTGCCGCGGACCGACGGTCGCTGTGCAGCCCATTCCATCCACGTAGCGAGTTTCGGCGCGTGCCTGCGCCAGTCCAGCTCGGGCTGGCGAAAATCCAGATAGCCGAGCGCACAGGCCACACCGATGCTGTCCAAGTGGAAGTGGACGGTGCTGGCATGGAATCGGTGATCCAGCGCTTCGATGCCTCGGATCAGGGATTGCGTGCGGCGCTCGATCATGGGCGCGCTGCGCGTCGCCGGCGGACGGCGGCCTTCAAGGACCAGGAACACGGTGTATTCGAGCAGGGTCTGCGCCAAGGCGGCGATGGCTTCGGCGTGGGTGCGCGCCTGTGGGGCGTGCGGCCACAGTGGCGGCTGCGGGAAGGCGCGGTCGAGCCAGCCGAGGATGGTGTCGCTGTCGGTCAGCGCCAGGCCGTCGTCCAGTTGCAGCGCAGGTACCTGTGACAGCGGGTTGGTGGCGGTGAGCGTGCCGTCATCGTTCCACGGGTCGACCACGATCTGTTCGATCCGCTGGGCAAGTCCTTTCTCGGCCAGGCCGATGCGGACCTTGCGTGCGAAGGGAGAGGTCAGACTGACATAGAGTTTCATGGTGGTCTCAGGGCAGAACGGCAGTCAGCAGCACGATCAGCGCAGTGCCGAACGCGGCCAGCAACAGCGCGAACAGCGCGCCCATGTGCAGGCTGGGACCCAGCGTGGTGCTGCGCTGGTTTCGATAACCGCGAGCGAAATGCAGGTAACGGATGCCTGCCGCCAGCGTCATCAGCACGCCCATGCCGACCAGGATCGAGCCACCCCAGGTCGACAGCATGCGTGGATACAGCGGCGAATGCGCGCCCGAGGTCGGGAGGCGATGCAGGATCAGGCCGAAGCGGTCGATGACGAAACCCAGCGCCATCAGGGATAGCGCCGTGCGGATCCATGCGGACAGCGTGCGTTCGGCGGCCAGGACCACCAGCTTGCGCGACAGTTCGAGGGACGTCTCTTGGTGTTCGTCGGACATGGCGTGCTCCGCGCCTGGGCAGGACTGTCTACCGTAGGCCGGGTTCCGCATTGCGGCAAGCGTCGTGATGGTCGCACGTGGCGCGGGCGCTTCCCGCCGGAGCGAATGCGAGCGGTTTTCCAACGCGAATCTGCGAGCGCCACGCCGCGAGTCGTGCGCGGATGCCGGCGTCGGCCTCGATCTGCGGGTCCGATGGCGTCAGTCCGTCGCGCTTTTCCCAGCTGGCGATGCGCTTGCGCGCCATGCCGAAGGCGGCGATCAGGTTGTCGGTGCGGTTCAGTGCGTGCGCCAGGAAGGCGTCGCCGAAATAGGTGATGTCCGATTCGCTGCCGCAGCCGAACGAGCTGCGGTCTTTGCGCGCGGCGGTCATGACCAGCGTGCCCGGTCCCTTCAGCGGCGGCACGAAGCCGCCGGAGTAGCAGGCGTTGACGACCACCACCTTCCAGCGGAAGGGGTGCTCGGCGAGGATGCCGGCCAGGTCCTTCGCGCCGATCTGATCCAGCGGCATCGGGTCCATGTCGACCAGCAGATAGTGATCGGCGCTGCCGTGGCTGGTCAGGTACAGAACCAGAATGTCCTGTTTCGGATCCATGACCCGGTGCACGGCGGCCAGGGCCTGTTCCAGGTTGCTCCAGGTCGCCAGCGGCGCGTGTTGCAGCGTGGCCGGGTTGTTCTCCAGCACCAGCGTGTGGCCGTCCGCGTCGAAGCGCCGGGCGAACAGCCGGGCCGCGTATTCGGCTTCGTTGCGGAACACGTTCTCGCTGCCGTCGCCGGCGAAGGCGATCAGGTACAGGTCGATTTTGTGCGGATCCTGCGGTTTCAGTCGTGCGATGGCCTGGCGCATCAGGCGTGGCTGCGCGTACATCACCTGTTCCGGCGTGGGGCCATTCTCGGGCCAGTGTGCCCACGGATCGGGCGCGCTGGCCGGTGCCGTCTGCGCGGGTTTCGGTGGTGCTGGCGTCTGCGCCAGAGCACGGGTGATGAGATGCGATGCGCCGACGGCGAGCAGCGCGCCGACGGCGCCGATCAGCAGTCCGCGCAGACGCATGCGCATGTCACACCTCGACGGCGTCGAAGTCGGCCACGCACGGATGCGTCGCCGACGCGGAACAGGTCTCGGGTGGGCGGCACAGCTGCGTGGTGCGCATGCCGGCGGCGCGCGCGGCGTCGAGTTCGGCCGTCACGTCGGACAGGAACAGGACGTGTTCCCCCGTTTCTCCGACCGCTTCGAGAATGCGGACATAGGATTCCGTTTCGCGCTTGGGGCCGGTGCGGGTATCGAAGTAGCCGCTGAACAGCGGCGTCAGATCGCCGGCTTCACTGTGGCCGAACAGCAGCTTCTGTGCGTCGACCGAGCCGGACGAGTACACGTACAGGCGGATGCCGGCCTTGTGCCAGGCGCGCAGGCGATCGGCGACTTCGGGATAGACGTGGCCAAGGTAGTCGCCGCTGGCGTAGCCCTCGGCCCAGATCAGTCCCTGCAGTGCCTTCAGCGACGTGGCCTTGCGGTCGCTGTCGATCCAGCCGATCAGCAGATCGATGACTTCGTTGCGCGAGGCCTCGATGAAGCCGGCTTCGCGCGCGGCCTGGCTGAGCCAGTGCTGGACTTCGGGCTTGTCGGTATGCGTTTCGACGAAGGCCGGAAGACGCTTGCGCGCATAGGGAAACAGCACCTCGTGCACGAAGCGGATCGAACTGGTGGTGCCTTCGATGTCGGTGACGATGACGCGTGTGTCGGACATGGTGTGCGCGTAGAGGAATGTGCGGCGAGCATAGCGCTTCGCCGCCCTCGGCGTCTCGCTCGAGGGCGGTCAGCCGGTCGCCGATGCGTGCGGGGTCATGCGCGGGAAGCGCTCGGCGATGTCCTCGCCGGTGAAGTTCGCGACCCAGCCTTCCGGGTTGGTGAATAGGCGGATGGCGACGAAGTACGGCGCCTCGCTCATGTCGAACCAGTGCCGGGTGCCGTCGGGCACGCCGATCAGGTCGCCGGCTTCGCACAGCACCTCGTACACCTTGCCCTCGATGTGCAGGGTGAACTGGCCCGCGCCGGCGACGAAGAAGCGCACCTCGTCCTCGCTGTGCGTGTGCTCGTCCAGGAACTTCTTGCGCAGCGTGGCGCGGTCGGGATGGTCCGGATGCAGGCTGATGACGTCGACGGCGCGATAGCCCTCGCTGGTCATCAGGCGGTCGATGTCGTCGCGGTAGGCGGCGATGACGTCGTCGGGCGCTGCGCCCGGCGCGATTGGGTGCGCGGCTTCCCATTGCTCGAAACGGACGCCGACGTTGCCCAGTTCGCGGGCGATCCCGGCATGGTCGAGATACTCGGAGAGCGCGGTCTCGCCACGGTTCTCGTCGTAGATGCGCAGACGGCTCATGAAGACAGTCTCCTCAGGTCCAGCTCGCAGCCGAGCAGGAATTCCAGTGCTTCCAGATGACGGCGCGCTTCGTCCATGCTGCGCCCCCAGGTGTACAGACCGTGGCCGTCGATCAGGTAGGCGTGCAGCGGCCGGCCGGTGTCCAGCCAGGCATCGATGCGCGCCGTCAGTTCGGGCATGTGCTGGGTGTTCGGGAACACCGGGATATCCAGTGTGCTTTCGTGTGTGGTGTGGCCGCTGATGGCTTTCTGCAGTTCCCAGCCCTGCAGGCGCACGCGGCCCTCGCGGCCGAACAGGCGCGAGGCCACGCTCTGCGTGCGCGAATGCGTGTGCAACACGGCGCGTGTATCCGGGAATCGGCGGTAGATCTGCGTGTGCAGCGCGGTTTCGGCGGACGGACGCCGTTCGGTGGCGACCGGATGGTCGTGCAGGTCCACGACCATGATGTCGTCGCTGCCCAGGCGTCCCTTGTCGCGGCCCGACACCGTGATGGCGACGTAGTCGCCGTCGTCCATGCGCATCGAGAAGTTACTGCTGGTGGCCGGTGTCCAGCCCATGGCGGCGAACTCGCGCGCAGCATCGGCAATGGCCGCGGCGCAGGCGGAAAATTGCTCGGGATCGTAGGCGGGGAGAGCGTTCATGTGGGCAATTTGGCCGTCCAAACAGGCGGCGATCATAGCATGCGCATTCGGTGCGGAAAGGCGGAATGCAAGCCATTCTCACCGTTCAGGACACGCGTGAAAACTCGGTGTACTATCGGTTTGTTCACGGTGTGACGACTGCCGTTCACGTCTTTATCCCAGCGAGGTGTAACGATGACTAGCAAGGACTCCATGATCGAATCCCGGCGCCGTTTCCTGAAGGCCGCGGCGGGAACCGCAGCCGTGGCCGCCGTGGCCGGCATCATGCCGCGTCTTGCGCGCGCTGCCGATCTTCCGCATCTGTCGCCGTCCGACCCCACCGCGCAGGCACTGGGGTACGTCGAGGACAACACCAAGACCACGAACCCGAAGCACAAGGCCGGCGACGACTGCACCAACTGCCAGTTCTACCAGGGCAAGGCGGGCGCCGCTTGGGGGCCGTGCCAACTGTTCCCGGGCAAGGACGTCAACGCCAAGGGCTGGTGCGTGTCGCATCAACCGAAGGCCTGACGGCCGACGCGCTCCTCGCGCGTCACTCATGGTTACTCGCGAAGGCCGGCTTGTCCGGCCTTCGTCGTGTCTGCGATCGGGGTGTAGGTCGCCGTCGTGGAGTTCCTCGCACGCAGGCGTGTCCGCATCGAAGTGCGATGCAGGAACAGACAAGAAGGGGGTGGCGAATCCGAAAGGTAAGTTGCTGCCCGAGCGCGCCTGGCTGAGGAGCTGACCCGCCAGACGCGCCCGAGCGGCATTCCGGGGCCCACTGCCAAGTGAATAACCCGCGGACTGGGGATGATACTCCCCAGTAGTGGCCGCAGCCAGTTATCGTTGCGTTAAATCGAGATTCTATTTAGGGAAAATCTTTTTAATCAATCACTTGCCTCTTTTTCATCACTGCTTTTCGAGGCGAGGGATATCCATACGGTTGCGTATGCTCAAGGCTGCTCCGACGTGGCTGCGGGCCGGCGGAGCAGGCTGTGGCGGTAGCCGAAGCCGAAGTAGATGCCCAGTCCGATCACTGTCCAGATGCCCATGAGCGCCCAGTTGAACCAGTTCATCTGCGCCAGCAGGAACAGGCAGCTCAATACGCCCGCGATGCAGATCACGAAGGCCCACGGCACGCGAAAAGTGCGAGGAAGGTCGGGCTGGGTGTAGCGCAGGATCAGCACGCCCGCGCAGACGGCAGTGAACGCGATCAGCGTGCCCATCGAGGTCAGATCGGCCAGCAGGTCCAGCGGGAAGATCGCCGCCAGCGCGGCGATGCCGAAGCCGGTGATCAGGGTGTTGATGTGTGGCGTGCGGTAGCGCGGGTGCACCTTGGCGAACACCTTCGGCAGCATGCCGTCGCGCGCCATGATCATGAAAATGCGCGGTTGCGCGATGATCATCACCAGGATCACCGAGGACAGGCCGATCAGCGCGCCGACTTCGACCAGCGGACGCAGCCAGTTCAGTTCGGAGTGGCCGCGAATCGCGGTGATGACCGGATCGGCCGTATCGAGCACCGAGTACGGCACCAGGCCCGTCATGACGGCGGCCATACCCAGATAGAGCAGCGTGCACAGCACCAGCGAGACGATGATGCCGAAAGGCAGGTCGCGCTGTGGATTCTTGCATTCCTGCGCCGCCGTCGAGGTGGCCTCGAAGCCGATATAGGCGAAGAACACCATCGCCGCGCCGCGGAAGATGCCGGACCAGCCGTATTTGTCGTGGCCTTGCGATTCCGGAATGAACGGGTGCCAGTGGGATGTGTCGACGTAGCGCGCGCCGGCGACAATGATGGCCAGGATCAGGCCGACCTTGAGCACCACCATGAACGCGTTGAGCCCCGAGGATTCGCGGATGCCGATGTAGCACAGCCAGGTCAGCGCCAGCACGATGGCCACGGCGGGCAGGTTGAACAGTGCGCCGGTGCTCACCAGATGGCCGTCGGTGAAGGCCAGTGGCGCGTTGGTCAGCGCCGCGGGCAGCTGGATGCCGAAGAAGTCGTGCAGCATGCTGCTGAAGTAGCCGGTCCAGCTGGTGGCGACCGCGGAGGCCGAGATGCCGTATTCCAGCACCATGTTCCAGCCGATGAACCAGGCCACGATCTCGCCCAGCGTGGCGTAGGCGTAGGAGTAGGAGCTGCCCGAGATCGGGATCAGGGTGGCGAACTCGGCGTAGCAAAGCGCCGAGAAGCCGCTGCAGATCGCGGCCAGGATGAACGAGATCAGCACGGCCGGTCCGGCGTGTTCGGCCGCCGCGGTGCCGGTGACCACGAAGATGCCTGTGCCGATCACGGCGCCGATACCCAGGGCGGTGATGCCCCACGGTCCCAGCGTGCGCCGGAGTCCCGGACCGTGCGTGTCGTCGTCGTCGCGGAACGAGGTCTTTCGGGCGAACAGCTGATGCAGTACGGACATGGCGATACCGGGTCGGGCAAATGTGCGGAAGCGTCAAATCACGACGCCGGCGCAAAGGCCGGCGTCGTGACGGACATCAGGACGATTGCGCGTTGCGCAACTTGCTGTGCTTGTAACCGTAGCTGAAGTAGACCACGAAGCCGATCACGGTCCAGCCCAGCAGCATCAGCCAGTTGCGGACCGGCATGATCCAGATCAGCGACAGGCAGGCGAGCACGCCCAGCGGGCAGACGATGATCGCCATCGGCACGCGGAACGAACGCTTCAGTTCCGGCTGGGTGTAGCGCAGGATCAGCACGCCGGCCGAGACCGTGGCGAAGGCCACCAGAGTACCCATCGAGACGACATCGCCGAGTAGGCTGATGGGTAGGAACGCGGCCATCACGGCGGCGATCATGGCGACGATGACCGTGGCCCGGTGCGGGGTGCGAAACTTCGGATGCACCTTGCCCAGCATCGGCGGCATCAGGCCGTCGTTAGCCATGGCGTAGAAGATGCGCGGTTGGCCCATCATCATCACCAGGATCACGGTGCTGAGGCCGGCGATGGCGGCCAGTTCGGCCAGCGTCTTCAGCCAGGTCAGCGAGGGATGCGCGGCCAGCGCGGTGGCAACCGGCTCGGCGGTGTCCAGCAGCTTGTACGGCAGCATGCCGGTCAGCACCGCAGCCATGGCGATGTACAGCAGCGTGCAGACGAACAGCGAACCGAGAATGCCGATGGGCATGTCGCGCTGCGGATTCTTCACTTCCTGCGCGGCGGTGGAGACCGCATCGAAGCCGATGTAGGCGAAGAACACGATGGAGGCACCGCGGAACACGCCGGACCAGCCATAGATGCCGGGACCCTCGTTGGGCGGAATGAACGGATGCCAGTTGGCCGGCGCCACGTAGTGTGCGCCGAAGATCACCACCAGCAGCACCACCAGCACTTTCAGCGTCACGATGACGGCGTTGACGGTGGCCGATTCCCGGATGCCGCGATAGCACAGTGTGGCGATGGCGCCGATGATCAACACCGCTGGCAGATTGAACCAGGCGCCGGTCCACACGAACTGATCGTGCTTGAAGGTGAAGGGCGACTCGCGCAGCACGGCCGGCAGGTGCATGCCGAACTGGTCGAAGAAGCTCAGCGTGTAGCCAGCCCAGCCGACCGCCACCGTGGAGGCGGCGAACAGGTATTCCAGCACCAGGCTCCAGCCGACGAACCACGCGACGGCTTCGCCCAGCGTGGAATAGGTGTAGCTGTAAGCGCTGCCGGAGACCGGAATCATGGCCGAGAACTCGGCGTAGGACAGCGCGGCGAAGGCGCAGGCGACGCCGGCAAACACGAAGCTGAGGATGATCGCCGGGCCGGCATGCTCGGCGGCGGCCGTGCCGGTGATGACGAAGATACCTGCGCCGATCACGGCGCCGATGCCCAGCATGATGAGGTGTCGCCAGTTGAGCGTGCGGGCCAGCTCGACTTCTTCGCCGGCGACGACGTGCGGCTCGGCATGCACCGGCTTGGTGATGAACAGGTTCTTCATTGGATGGTGGTCTCCCCGGGTAAGCACGACGACGCAAGCCAGGCTGCGCCTGCTTCATTCTTGTCTGCGCATACTGACACGTTGCGCAGCAAAGCCGACGTACCATGCCAAACTCCCGATACCCGTACAAGGACAGAAGTCATGCCTGTCCCGCGCTTGCCGGCGGCGAATGGAACGGGCAGGCTGCCCGATTTGCCAGGCGGACCTCATGCCTTACGACCTCGACGATCTGCGCGCGGCCCTGCGCGCCCATGCCGATGAACAGGCCGATCACGACACGGCTGCGCTGTTCCTGACCCTGGTCGAAGACGGCGTGCATGCTTTCGAGCGGACGCGCCTGCAAGGGCATTTCACGGCGTCGTGCTGGCTGGTCAGCCGAGACGGTCGTCGTGCGTTATTGATGCACCACCGCAAGCTCGATCGCTGGTTGCAGCCGGGTGGCCACGCCGACGGCGACGTTGATCTGGCGCGCGTGGCGCTGCGCGAGGCGGACGAGGAAACCGGCGTGCCGGGTCTCGCCGTGGAGGGCGGCATCTACGATCTCGATCGCCATCGCATTCCTGCGCGCGGCACCGAGCCCGAGCACTGGCACTACGACGTGCGCTATGTGGTTCGGGCCGGCGACGACGAGCGATTCACGCTCAATGAGGAGTCGCACGCGCTGGCCTGGCGCGACGTCATCGAGATCGCCGCCGACGTTTCGCTGGACGACTCCCTGCGTCGGATGGCGAAGCGCTGGCTGCAGCGCCCGGACGCGAGCGCGTCCGGAGAACATTGAGCGGCTGAACTACGGAACGTCGGGCGCGCAGACCGATTGCGGCGACGAAGCCTGTTCGACTTGCTGCCAGGCGCGCAGGCCCATCACGGCCAGGCCGACGAAAACCGCATACAGCGCCGAGGTGATGTACAGATCCTTGTAGATGTATTCGCCGATGTAGATGGTGTCGACGACGATCCACAACCACCAGGCCGCCGTGTGGCGGCGGTCCTGCCAGTACTGCGCGACCAGGCTGAAAGCGGTCAGGGCGGCGTCCAGCCAGGGCAGGGAGGCATCGGTGTAGCGATGCATGGTCCAGCCCAGAAGCACGGCGCCGACCGTGCCGACCGACGCGCTGATCCATGCGCGCCGCGATGGCAGCGGCGCGATACGCACGCGGCCATCGTCGTCCAGATTGCGGATCCAGCGCACCCAGCCGTACAGGATGAAGCCGGCGAAGAGGATCTGCAGCAGCGTGTCCGAATACAGCTGCGCCCGCACGAAGATCCAGGCATAGACGATCACCGACAGCATGCCGATCGGGAAGCTCAGCATGCGTCGTCGTGCGGTCAGCCAGACAGCCCAGATGCTGAGGGCCGAGCCGAGCAGTTCCATCCAGGTCATGGTCATCGGCAGCGCTTCCGTTTCGCCTGCGCACGCGCGGCATCAGGCAGAGGGCGCAGTCCGCGCGCTCTGCTGGAGCGCCGCGCGGACTGTCGGGACGGGCGCGTTGCGGACAACGCGCCACGGGTTTCGTGCATGACGTTCCAACACTCGGCCCCGGCATGTCGCGAAGCCGCTGGTGTCCGTGGCTGTGTCGAGCGGATCACCTCAGAAATCCCAGGTGACCGACAACCGTGCCCGGCGCGGCGCGCTCGGGAACAGGTAGTAGTCGCCGAAGGCGCTGCCGGTGTCGCGCCAGTAGAAGCGGTCGAACACGTTGTTCACGATCAGTCGCCAGGTCAGCGCGTGGTCCATGAAGCGGCCACGGTAGCGCAGGCCGGCATCGAACACGTTGTAGGCGCTGACGCGAGTGCGGTCGTCGGCGGTGGCGGCCTTGGCTCCGCTGTATCGCCAGCCGCCGAGCAGAGTCAGCTTCGGCAGTGCCGGCAGCGTGTATTCCGCGAACACCGAGGTGCGCAGCGCCGGCACGTTGACGACCTGGTGGCCTTCGTACGATGGCGTGCCGGTGTTCTGCGCGCGGGCGCGCAGCCAGGCGGCGCTGGCATCGATGCGCAGGTGGTCGGTCACCTGGCCGTGCGCGCCCAGTTCGAGACCGCTGTGCACGGCCTGGCCGCGCTGCACGAAGGTATAGCCGGCGGCGGAGGTGTCCGGCTGCGCGAACTGGTAGGGGCGGCGGATACGGAACAGCGCGGCGCTGAGCGACACGCCTTCGTCGGTGTCGATCTTCACGCCCGTTTCAATCTGGCGCGACAACAGGGGTGGCAGGATCTCGCCGTCATTGCTGGTCCAGTAGGGGGCTTCCTGGCCCAGCGAGAGGCTCTCGCTGTAGCTGACGTAGCTGGTCAGGGCATCGGTCGGCTGCCACAGCACGGCGGCTTGCGGCAGGGTCTGGTTGAGGCGCGTGTGGCGCTCGGGCGCGCCGGCACTGTCGTAGGCGCGCTCGTCCAGGCGCAGGAAGCGCGCGTCGGCCAGCACCTGCCAGTGGTCACCGAACTGCACGCGGTCTTGCGCCAGCGCGGAACGCTGCCAGCTCGTCAGGCGGCGCGCGGACGGGCCGGGCTGATTCGGCGACGGTGCATACACCGGCGGATTGCGCTGATCGATGTTGGCGCTGCCGACGTAGTCGTACACGTCCGGCCGCTGATCGACGGTGCGGCGGAAGGCGTCCACGCCCAGGCTCAGGGTGTGGCGCAGGGCACCGGTCTCGACGTGGCCGATCAGGGTCGCCTTGGCCTCGTCGTTGTTGCGGGTGTCGTCCGGGCTGCGATAGTCGTAGATGTCGTAGTCGCCGTTTGGCGCGAAGTAGTTGCCGGGCGTGGCGCCGCTGGCGCAGGCGGCGGTGTAGAAGCAGCCGTAGGCGAAGGCGACGTTGTCCTGGATCACGCTGCGGCTGTGGCCGGCGGCCAGACGCAGCGTCCATTGGTCGCTGAAGTGGTAGTCCAGTCGTGCGCTGGTGTTGCTGGACTGGATGCCGACCGGCTGCTGCCATGGTTCGTAGCCCAGCATCTGGGTGCGGCTGGGGTGGGGCGGAAGCGTGGTGCCGCCGAGCAACTGGTAACCGGAGACCGAGCGCTGCGCGACGGTCTGGTAGTCGCTGTCCAGGCGCAGCACGGCGTGGTCGCTGATCTTCCAGTCTGCGGCCAGCGCGTAGAAGTTGCGGCGGCCGTCGGCATGGTCGACGTAGCTGTGGATGCCTTCCCAGGCGCCGTTGAAGCGCAGTCCGAAGGTCGGCGTCAGCCAGCCTCCCAGGTCGACGGCGGTGTAGCGGGAGCCGTGCGAGTCGGTGCCCAGCGTCACGCTGCGAACGTTCGCCGGGCGCTTGGTGACGAAGTTGACCACGCCGCCCGGCGCGACCACGCCGGCGTCGAGGCCGGCCAGGCCTTTCAGTACCTGCACACTCTGCTTGTTCTCCAAGCCGAAGCGCTGCGCGCCGGCGACGGTCAGGTCGTTGATGCGGAAGCCGGTGGCCAGGTCGAGCGCGTAGCCGCGGATGGTGGTGTCCTGGTAGTAGCCGACCGACGCATAGCTGTCGCCCATCGAGGCGTCGAGCTTGGCCAGGTCGCTGATGCTGCGTGGCTGGCGGTCGTCGAGCTGACGGCGGTCGATGGTGGCGACGCTGACCGGGGTGTCGTGCAGCGACGCGCCGTCGAGGCTTCCCACGCTGGCACCGTGCTGCTCCGGCGCGGCGCTCACGCTGACCGGAGCCAGCGGTGTGGCCGAAGATTGCGCGGAGGCCGGATCCTGCGCGTGGGCGGTGACGCCGGCAGCGAGCAGGGCGAGGAAGAGGGCGGTGCGGGAAGCGTTTCGGGACATGGTCGGCTCGTCGGTTCTGTGGACACGAAGCGACGGCGACCGCGCAGTCCGGACGGACTGCGCCTGTCGAAGCTCCCTACGCCGGTACCAACCGGATCAGGTTCCAAGGGACTCTCTCAGCCCGGCCGAACGCCAGGCACCCCCGCTTCACGAAGACGCGTATTGGAACATGGATCGATCGACAGGCAAAGCGCGCGGCCTATCCGGCATGGCGGATGGCGTCCAGAAGCGCCTGCGCCGGAGGGCTGTCGAACCAGCGCGCGTGCCCCAGCAAAAAGGTCTCGTAGGCCACATCGGCATCGGACGTCGAGCCGGTGATGGTGTGGAAGTATTCGACTTCCGACAGGGCGAAGTCGAGGTGCACCAGTGGCAGCATCTCGGCCAGGATGTGCAGGTCACGGTGGTCCAGTCGAGCGACTTGCGCGTAGCCTTCGATGAGCGCGCGGGCGGTGTCGATGAAGACGGCATCGTGGCCGTGCTCCAGTTCCAGCCAGGCAATGGCGTTGCGCTCGATGGCCGTGGCGAGATCGAACAAGGCGCTGGTCGGCGAGCACAGGCCGAAATCGAGTACCGAGGCGACGGAGTCGTCCTCGCGCCAGCACAGATTGGACACGTGCCAGTCGTTGTGTGTCCACAGGCGCGGCACATCGCGGAGCAGTGGCTGCAGGCGCGCGTGGCGCGGCATGATCCAGCGCGCGAAATCGTCGCGCCAGGGGCGTGGGCGCAGATACCCGGCCAGACCCGGGCGGTCATCGAACTGACGTGCCAGCGCAGCCACCGGATCGTCGGTGCGTAGCAGGTCGTCGCGCGCCACCAGGATGTGTGTGCTGCGTTGCTGCGCGTGATAGTCCATGGCGGCGCGATGCACTTGCGCGAGCATGGCACCGGCCGCACGGGCATGATCGAGCCGATGCAGCGGCGACCATGAAATCGCCTCGCGGTATCGATCCTTGCCCTCCGCGCGGGCGTGCACTTCGTACACCCAATCGCCGTGAACATGAACGCTGCGCCCGGCGCTGTCTTCGAAAATGCGGGGAATCGGCACTTCGCGTGCGCGCAGGTGCGCAATGAAATGATGCTCTTCGCCCAGCGTCGTCGGCGTGCGCACGCTGCGGTGATGGCGCTTGACGAAAACCGTTCCGTCGGCTGTTGGCACCAATGCCGCGGCCGACAGCGGGCGCGGGCTGCGCCAGGTCGCATCGCCTACGCCTTCGAATCCATAGGCCGACAGGACGCGGACGATCTCGTCGTGCGTCAGTGCGGGCCAGTCGGGCGCGACATCGTCGTTGGCCAGGCCATGGACTAGGTGGCTCATGGAATCGGAGGCGTTCAGTGCGAGCGATGATTATCCCGGATACATCGTCCGCCGGGGAGGGCGCGCTGCTCATCCGTCATGAGGGGTTCAGGGGCGGCGTGGAGGTTTCGCCCTCGCGAATCGGCAGCTTGCTGGTTGGCGAGGGCATTTTTCGGTTTGGCGTGAACTCGGCCATGGTGTTCAATGTCGGGCCTTCTTGAGATGGATGGACCATGGGCGCGTTGCTTCTCTTGTTTGCATGTCTGCTGCTCGGCGTGGCGATCGCGCGCTGGGCGCATCCGCCCGAGGGCATGGCGCGCGCGCTGAACTGGTGGGTGTTGTACGTGGCGTTGCCGGCGATCGTCCTGGAGTTGATTCCGAAACTGCATTTCCAGGCCGCGCTGTGGTTTCCGATCGCGGCTTCCTGGCTGGTGTTCTTCGGCGCCTGGGCGCTGTTCGAAGGCATCGGCCGCTGGCGCGGCTGGTCGCGTGCGCGCATCGGCACGCTGGTGCTGGTCTGCGGGCTGGGCAACACCAGCTTCATGGGCTATCCGCTGGTGCATGCGCTGCACGGCGAGGAAGGGCTGAAGCTGGCGGTCGTCGCCGATCAGTTGGGCACGTTTCCCTTGTTGGCCTCGGCGGCCATCGTGGTGGCTTCGCTCTATGCGGGCCGCAAGCCCAGAGCGCACCACGTGCTGCGCAAGATCTTCACCTTTCCCGCGTTTCTGGCCCTGTTGGCGGGCATGGTCGTGGGGCAGCTGGGCGGCTGGCCGTCGGTCGTCGATGAAATGCTATCGCCCATCGGCGCGACGCTGACGCCGTTGGCGCTGTTCGCCGTCGGCATGCAGTTTCATCTGGGCGGTGTGCGCGGTCAGGCGGGCGTGATGGCAGGAGGGCTGGGCTGGAAGCTGCTGGCGGGGCCGTTGCTCTGCCTGGCGCTGGGGCTGGCCACCGGTCTGCATGGTCTGGTGTTGACCGTGGGTGTGCTGGAGGCGGCGATGGCGCCGATGATTTCGGCGGCGATCCTGGTCAGCGAGTACGAACTGGACACCGATCTGGCCAACAGCATTCTGGGACTCGGCATTGTGTTGTCGCTGTTGACCGTGCCCCTCGGAGACTGGTTGCTGACAGGCTGAGTCAGTCGTCGCGCTGCCGATCCCGGATCGCTTCGAAATGTGCCTTGGCCTGTTGCAGGCCGCACGCGTACTTCTTGCGGATCGCTTTGATCGCTTCGATAGTCTTGCCCTCGCGCACCAGCTGCTCGATGTCCATGTCGGTCATCGGCGATGTCGGTGGCGAGAGCGTCCTGTCGTTGTGGCTGCGCAGCCATTTCAGTATGGCACCGGCCAGCGGCAGGGCCACGATCAGCCATTTGAGATCGAAACCGAGGTCCATCGTCGCCTCCTGGTATCCGAGTCGCGATCCAGCATAATCGAGACATGACCGAAGCGAACAGTGAATCGGTGCGTGCGGACCAGTGGTTGTGGGCGGCGCGCTTCTTCAAGACCCGACGTCTGAGCCGGGAGGCCATTGATGGCGGCAAGATCGAGCACAATGGCGGGCCGTGCAAGCCCTCGCGCTCGATCAAGGTCGGCGACCGCCTGCGTGTGACGCGCGGAGAGGAGCGGTTCGATGTCGAGGTGCTGGGACTCTCGGCCGTCCGAGGGCCGGCGCGGGTGGCGCAGACGCTGTACCGCGAAACTGAGGAGAGCCGCGAGGCGCGCGAAGAACAGCGGGAATTGCGTCGTTTCTCGCGCCCGGTTGCACCACAGGGGAAGCCCGACAAGCAGGCCCGGCGGCAATTGCGCCGCATCAAGGAACAGGGCTGACGGCCTCGTTCGCATGTCCGATTGCGCCTTGTTGCACAGGCACGCACACTGAACCTAGGAATCCGGATGGGAGGCAGGAACATGACAGCGATGAATATGTTCCGACGCCTGTTGGGTGGCCAAGCCGAGCGCCGTCAGGAATCACGGGTGCAGGCCGAGGCAGGCGCGTGCGTGATGGTGGTCGATGACTCTTCGACCATTCGCGCGGTACTGGCCAAGTTGCTTATCCAGGACGGCTATGCCGTGCTGCCGGTTGAGAGTGGCGAGCAGGCGCTGGAACTGGCGCGCAGCGAGCGTCCGGCGCTGATCTTCCTCGACATCGTGCTGCCGGGCATGAATGGTTTCATGGTGCTGCGCACGCTGCGCCATGACGAACGCACCCGCGACATTCCCATCGTCATGATCAGCGGCAATGCGCAGGCCACCGAGCAGTTCTATGTGCAGCGCTTCGGCGCCGACGATTTCATGAAGAAGCCATTCGGTCGTGCCGAGGTGTTCGATCGCATTCGTCGACTGGTCGAATCCGGGCGCATGGTCGCGCGGCAGGAAAGCGTCAGCGCGGCGGCCGTATCGAGCATGTCGGAAGAGGAGATGGCCGCCATCCCCGATGTGGCGATGCCCGATCCGGAAGATGTAGGTGGCGTGGATGGCGGGATGCGCGACGAAGCGCCGCGCGTCTGAACGGGTGTTCGGGTGTGATGCAGGCGTGCGGCGTACTTCGGCTTTAGTCCGTTATACTGGGCGTTTCCGGCACGCAAGTCCGTCCCCATGTTCGAATCGCTTAGTCAACGCCTTTCTTCCACCGTCCAGCGCTTGCGCGGACGCGGTCGCCTGACCGAGGAAAATATCCAGGAGAGCCTGCGCGAGGTGCGCATCGCGTTGCTGGAGGCCGATGTGGCCCTGCCGGTGGTGCAGGCCCTGGTCGACCGCGTGAAAATGCGCGCCGTTGGCCAGGAAGTCCTCAAAAGCCTGACTCCAGGCCAGGCCTTGGTGAAGGTGGTCAGCGACGAACTGACCGCGCTGATGGGGCAGAACAACGAGGCGCTGGACCTGGCTGCGCAGCCGCCGGCCGTCGTATTGATGGCGGGTCTGCAGGGCGCGGGCAAGACCACCACGGTGGCCAAGCTGGCGCGCCTGCTGAGCGAGCGTCAGAAGAAGAAAGTCATGGTGGTCAGCTGCGACGTCTATCGTCCGGCTGCCATCGAGCAGCTGAAGACGCTGGCCGGTCAGGTCGGCGTGAGCTTCTTCCCGTCCGAGGCGGGGCAGAATCCGGTCGATATCGCCAACGACGCCGTGGCAGCCGCCAGGCGCGAGTTGGCCGACGTGCTGATCGTCGATACCGCCGGCCGTCTGCACGTCGACGAGAAGATGATGGAGGAGATCCAGCGCCTGCATGCCGCGCTGGATCCGGTCGAGACCCTGTTCACGGTCGACGCCATGACCGGTCAGGACGCGGCCAACACCGCCAAGGCCTTCGCCGACGCGCTGCCGCTGACCGGCGTGGTGCTGACCAAGACCGACGGCGATGCCCGCGGCGGTGCGGCGCTGTCGGTGCGCTACATCACCGGCAAGCCGATCAAATTCCTCGGCGCCGGCGAGAAGACCGATGCGCTGGAGCCCTTCCATCCGGATCGTGTGGCGCAGCGTATTCTCGGCATGGGCGACGTGCTCAGTCTGGTCGAGGAAGTCGAGCGCAAGGTCGACCACGAGAAAGCACAGAAGCTCGCCAAGAAGGTCATCAAGGGCAAGCGCTTCGATCTGGTCGACATGCGCGATCAGCTCGAGCAGATGATGAACATGGGTGGCCTGGCCGGGCTCATGGACAAGATGCCGGGCATGGGTCAGCTTCCCGAGGCGGTGAAGCAGAAGGCCAACGACGGCGAGATCAAGCGCATGATCGCGATCATCAACTCGATGACGCAGAAGGAACGCCGTCATCCGGACCTGCTCAAGGGTTCACGCAAGGCGCGTGTGGCGCGTGGTTCCGGTACGCAGCCGGCCGACGTCAATCGCCTGTTGAAGCAGTACATGCAGATGTCGAAGATGATGTCCAAGTTCGGCAAGGGCAAAGGCAAGGGCCTGATGCGCCAGATGCGCGGCGCCATGAAGGGTATGGGCGGGGGCGGCGGCATGCCACCCATGCGCTGAGGCGTACAAGAAAAGAGCGGAATGGGCGGGGGCCGGGCCGGGCGAGACATCCGGCTTACGCCTTTCACCTTTTCTGCATGTGTCTTTTCTTGCCCCTAAGGTCTTTCTTTTTCGAGTTTTTCCGCTAAAATGTCGCGTTTACTACGCACCGTCGCGTGCGGCTGCCGGGTGTCCGGCAACTTCGGAGTTGAAATCAATGGTTAAGATTCGTCTTGCGCGCGGCGGCGCCAAGGGCCGTCCGTTCTATCACATCGTCGTGACCGATCAGCGCAACAAGCGTGACGGCCGCAACATTGAGCGTCTGGGCTACTACAATCCGGTGGCTTCCGGCGCCGACAAGCGTCTGGAGCTGGACGTGGACAAGGTCAACACCTGGGTGTCCAAGGGCGCGCAGATGTCGGACAAGGTTCGCGCTCTGCTGAAGGAAGCCGGTAAGCAGCAGGCTGCTGCCTGAGCATGACCGGTGCCGGTCGACGCGTCCCTGTGGGGCGCATCGTCGGGCTGTCGGGCGTACGCGGCGCGGTCAAGCTGGAATCCTGGACCGATCCGCGCACGCGCATCTTCGATTACCAGCCCTGGCTGCTTGTGAAAGCGCCGGGTGAGGAAACGGAGGTGGAAGGCGTCACGGGGCGCGAGCAGGGCAAGGGCATTGTCGCCGTCTTGCCTGGCGTCGAAGGCCGTGAGCAGGCCGCCGAATGGATCGGCAGCGACATCCTCGTTCCACGCGAGGCGCTGCCGGAACCGGAAGACGGCACGTATTACTGGTGCGACCTGGAGGGGCTCGAGGTCGTGACCGTGCAAGGCGTCCCACTGGGGCGTGTGCAGCATCTTTTCGCGACCGGCGCCAATGATGTCATGGTGGTGCGCGGTGGTGGCAAGGAACATCTGGTTCCGTTCGTGCAGGAAACCTACGTGGTTTCCGTCGATCTCGAAGCCAAGCGCATCGAAGTCGACTGGGACCCTGATTTCTGACGAGTGGAATGGAACGGCGCGGCGCATGCGTCGCGGCAGACGGTAGAAGGCGGCACGTGGCTGCCGGGACGGTGGGACGACATGCGGATCGACGTCATCACACTGTTTCCCGATTTCGTCCGACAGTGCAGCGAAGTCGGCGTGGTCGGGCGGGCGCAGCAACGGGGCTTGCTTCAGGTGGAAACCTGGAATCCACGCGATTTCGCCACCGACAACTACCGTACCGTGGACGGACGTACCTTCGGTGGCGGTCCGGGCATGGTGATGATGATCGAACCGTTGCGCGCGCTGTTCGGCGCGTTGCGGAAAGCGTCGGATGAACCGGCGCATGTGGTCTACCTCAGCCCGCAGGGAGCGCGGCTGACGCAGGACAGGGTGCGCAAGCTGGCTGCCAGGCCGCGCGTGGCACTGCTCTGCGGGCGCTACGAGGGCGTGGACGAACGCCTGCTGGCGCACGAGGTAGACGAGGAAATTTCCGTCGGCGACTACGTGTTGTCCGGCGGCGAGCTGGCCGCGGCGGTGGTGATTGATGCCGTGGGTCGGTTGCAGGACGGCGCATTGAACGATGCGCAGTCGGCGCAGCAGGACTCGTTCTCGGACGGCCTGCTGGACTGCCCCCATTACACGCGTCCGGAGACGGACGCGCTGGGGTCGGTGCCGCCGGTGCTGCTGGGCGGGGATCACGCGGCCATTCGCCGCTGGCGCCGCAAGCAGTCACTGGGTCGGACCTGGCTGCGTCGGCCCGACCTGCTGGCGCAGTGCGTGCTGGATGAGGAATCCCGCGCATTGCTGGACGAATTCCGTCGCGAGTATTTCGCGACACAACAACTTGAGGCCGGGACCGGGCCCCAGGACTGAAAACATCGGTGGTATGCCATGAACAAGATCATTGAACAGTTCGAATCCGAGCAGATGACCCGCAAGCTGCCGGACTTCGGCCCCGGCGACACCGTCGTGGTCAACGTGAAGGTGAAGGAAGGCAACCGCGAGCGCGTGCAGGCGTTCGAGGGCGTCGTCATCGCCAAGCGCAACCGCGGCCTGCATTCGGCCTTCACTGTGCGCAAGATGTCGCACGGCACCGGCGTCGAGCGCGTGTTCCAGTCGCACAGCGCGCAGATCGACTCCGTGCAGGTCAAGCGCAAGGGCAAGGTGCGCGGCGCCAAGCTGTACCACCTGCGTGGTCTGGAAGGTAAGGCCGCACGCATCAAGGAAGACATTGCTGCCGCCCAGGCTGCCAAGGCTGCGGCCAAGGCCGAAGCCGCCGCAAACGCTGCCGCTTCCGAGTAAGTTCGCCAGCCGGCGATGCAAACGAAAAGCCGCGCAGTAGAGCTGCGCGGCTTTTTTTGCGTGCCTGTCGTCCGTGACTTTCCGAGGCGCGCTTCGGTTTGGTCCGCCTCCTGCGGAACGTGATTTCTGCGATCAGGTCGAAGTGGGTTTCTTGCCAGCGTTTTTGTCGTCGCCGAGAGCGAACTTGATCGGGATCTTGACCCACGCCGTGACAGGGTTGCCCTGGGCGTCGCGCGCGGGTTTCACCGTCCACGACGACACGGCTTGGACGGCGGCATCGACTAGGGCAGGCGCGACCTTGCCCGGTTCGGGTTTGGCGCTGAGAATGCGACCGTCTGTGCCAACCTTGGCCAGCACGATGACGGTGCCTTCCTGACGGTTCTTCTTCGCCGACTCCGGATAGACCGGTGCCGGCGGCATGTGGCCCTTGGCGAATACGACCGGCGCGGTGGCGGGTTTGCTCTCGTGGCTGGAGGCCTGCATGGCGTGCGCGGCGAATGCGCTGCCAGCGATCAGCAGGGTCAGCGCGACGAGGCCGCTGCGGGTGCGTGTAGCGTGATGGGCGCGGGTGTGGATCATGCGTAGTCTCTCCTTCAGGTGCGGCTCGTCGAGCCAGGTGGCCAGAGCCGGAATGGCCGGCCGTTCGATGCCACGCAGCAATGCGTGGGCGTAGTCGCGGCGATCACCTGGACGTGCGCGCAGCACGCAGGCGTCACATGCCAGTTCCTGATCCATGCGGAAGCGGTTGCGGGCGAATCCGATGAATGGATGGAACCAGAGCAGGGCGCACAGCGTCTCGGCGAGCAGGTTCCACCAGGCGTCGCCGCGACGCAGATGGGTCTGTTCGTGCAGCAGGATCAGGCGCTGCTGACGACGCCCGAAGCGCGAGGCGAAATCGGCGGGCAGCAACACGCGACTCGGCCAGCCCGCGATCACGGCGGGTCCCAGTGGATGCGTGCGGACCCTTGTTGCGGGGAAGGTTGGCAGCACCCGTTGCAGTTGCTGCCGCAGGGCGTCAGGCAGCGGGCTCATGTCCCGACGCACGCGCACGAATTGCCACAGCAGTCGAAGCATCCGGGCGACGGCAACGATCGCCCAGACCATCATCAGCATGCTTGCCACGTGCAGGTTCGAGCCACCGGTCGCCTGATGGACGCCCGTGGCATGCAGTGTCGGTAACGTCACACTCCAGTGCGGCGTCCAGGAAGCCGTCGGCAGGCACGGAGCGAGCGCGGTCGCCAGCGGAAGCAGCCAGGCTCCGTACGCGCTGCGGGCACCAAAGTGTCTTCGCAGCGTGCCGCGTAGGGCGAGAGTCAGCGCCATTCCGCCGGTGAAGCCCAGCAGCATCGGTATCGCCAGCGTGCTCATGCGTCCCCCTCCTCGCGATCGATGTCGTCGAGAAGCCTGCGTAGCGCGGCGATGTCGTCCTCGCTGAGTGCCTCGTGTTCACGGAAATGCGCCAGCATCGGCGCGACGCGGCCGCCGAACAGCCGGTCGATCAGGCTGCGGCTCTCCTGGCTGACATACTCTTCGCGACGCACTGCGGGCTTGTAGAGGTAGCGCCGGCCGTCGCGTTCGTGCGTCAACGCACCTTTGCGCAGCAGGCGGTTGAGCAGGGTGCGGATGGTCTTGTCGTGCCAGTCGGTATGGTCGGCCAGCGCGGCCACGACGTCGTCCGCACTGAGCGGCGACCGCGACCACAGCACATCCATGACGCGGCTTTCGGCTTCGCTGATGGCAATCTTCGGCATGGGTATTACACACGTAATCAAGTTGATTTCAGATTACGCGTGTAATTCTCGATGTCAAGCGTAAAGATCAGTCGGCGGCAAGCCGTGTCTCGGGTGGACACGTGAAAACCCGGTCATATCGCACGCGGCGTATCTCCGCCGACATGCGTGGAGCGACTTCAGGCCATGTCGTAGGCGATGATCTTTTCCGGCTCTTGCAGGAAGTTGCCTTGCACGAAATCCACGCCACAGGCGAACAGCAGCGGTGTGCTGGCGGCGTCCTCGACCCATTCGGCCACGGTCAGCTTGCCGGCTTTCTGCGCCTTGATGCAGATTTCGGCGATCTTGTCGCGGTTCTCTGGATTCTGCGTCAGCTTGCTCATGAAGCTGCGATCGATCTTCAGATAGTCCGCGTCGACGTGCTGCAGAACCTGGAAGGAATTGAGGCCCGAGCCGAATTGCTCCATGGCGAACTGGGCACCCGTTTCCTTCAGCGCGTTGACGAAATCCTGCGCCGGTTTCAGCGTGGTCAGCACTTTGCTCTCGGGCATCTCGATCACCAGTGAGCCGGGACGGATGTTTGCGTCGGCGATACGCTTGGACAGCCAGGGCATCAGGGATGGGTCCTGCAGCGACTGCGGCGAGAGCTTGACGAAGTAGGTTGCGATCCGCTTCTCGCGGGCGCACTCCACCAGCATGTCGATCACCTGGCCCAGCACCCAGCGGTCGATTTTCGGCATCAGCCCTGCATGCTCGGCGACCGGCAGGAAGTAGCGCGGCAGGACCTCTCCATTGGGGCCGTTCATGCGCAGCAGGATCTCCGAGAACTCGCCCTCTGCGTCCTGCAGACTGATGATCTGCTGCTGGTAGAGAATGAAGCCGTCGGTCTCGAGCGCTTCCCGCACCAACTCCAGCCAATGCTGTTCGCGGGCGGCTTCTTCTTTTTCGCTGGCGGCGGGGTCGTGAATCTCGCTACGGTGCCCACCCTGGGTTTGCGCGCTGTGCAGCGCGTTGCTGGCCTGCTCCAGCAGTTCGCGTGTGTTGGCGTTCTTTTCACCGAGAAGGGCGCCGCCGACGCTCAGGTTCAGTGTGATGGAGTTCTGCCCCGCCTCGATGATGCCGTCGTCGCCCACGGAGAGCAGCGCGTCGACCAGAGCCTGCACGTCGCTGTCGCTGTGCTCGCGGAGAAGAATGCCAAGGGTGTGGTCGCCGAGGCGTCCGGCGATCTGGTTGTCGGCAAGGCGCTTCTCGATGCGCTCGGCGAGGCCGGCGATCAGCGCGTCGGTATTGGCCAGTCCGATGCCTTCGACGATCGATTTCCAGTTGTCCGGCTCGATCAGCAGCAGCGCCTGATTTCCCGTGCCCTTGGCGGCGTCGCCCACGGCGTCCTCGATCATTTCCAGCATGCGCGAGCGGTTGTACATACCGGTGACACTGTCGCGCTGCAACTGCTCGATCAACTCCGGGCTGACCGCCTTGCGGCGGAAGATGATCTGCAGGCACGGCTCGCCTTCGAAGGTGGCCTGGGCGAACTCGGCCGAGGCGTCGAAGGTTTCACCCTTGCCGTTGACAGCCTTCAGTTCCACGCGCTTGGGTGGCTTCTCTCCGCGTGAGAGGCGCTTCAGCAGAGCCTTGAAGTCGTCGGCGTTCTCGCTGGCGACCATGTCCAGCAGCGTCAGCCCCTCGACTTCGTCGAAGCTGTCATAGCCGAACAGTTCCAGGTAGGCGCGGTTGGCGCGCACATGCATGCCTTCGTGCACATAGGCGATGGCGTCACGGGAGGAGTCGAGCAGCGCGTCGCAACGGCGTTCGGATTCGCGCAGCGAGGCTTCCAGCTGACGCACTGATCGGCGTGTGCTCAGCGCTGCGAACTCACGCTGGATGACCATCAGCGTCTGCTCGGGTTCCGAACGCAGCGCCACGCTGCGGACCTTGGCAGCGAACAGGGACGAAACGACGTCGTTGTCGATCTCGTCGACGATGCCGGTCAGCGCGAAATCCTTGCCCGTTGCTTCCAGGTGGCGCGCGATTTCGGCGATATCCAGATCGCGAACCCCGGGGTTGACCAGCACCAGGTCCGGCACGAGTTCCTGCAGGGCGTGTTCCAGCTCGGCCTCGTTGGTGGCCCGCGAGGGTCGCACGGCAATGCCGTGATTGCGGAGGAGGCTGATGGTGTGCTCGGCGTTCTCGACCGAATCTTCGATGAACAGGATGCGGATGACGTTGTTCTGCTTCATGCCGGGGGGAGGTGGTCCGTGAGGGCGGCTGCATGCCGCAGTGCATCATGATGCGGTTGTACTCCATTCGTACAACCATTGCCAGCGAGGTTCCACGCTATCAGACATCCATTCGTGGCGCTGCGAACCGTGGAAGAGAACGGAGTCATGGACGCTCGACCGGGCGCTTGGCCGGGTCGCCCGCGACTTCGCGTACCAGGCGAGGCAGCAGGAACCCGGGCAGGCGGTCACGCATGTGGGCGAGAAGCTCCAGGGCGCGCGCATCGTCGATCTCGAAATGCGCGGCTCCCTGGACGCGATCGAGCTGATGCAGGTAGTAGGGCAAAACGCCGCACTCGAACAGCCGCGAGGACAGGTCGCATAGGGTATCGCCGTCGTCGTTGACGCCGCGCAGCAGCACGGACTGGTTGAGCAGGGTCACGCCGGCGGCGCGCAGGCGTGTGCAGGCGGCGGCGACGGTCTCGTCCAGTTCGCGGGCGTGATTGGCGTGAAGCACCACTACTTTCTGCAGGGCGAGACTGCCCAGCCACGCGATCAGCGTGTCGTCGATGCGTTCGGGTAGCACGACCGGCAATCGCGTGTGCAGCCGTAGGCGGCGCACGTGGGGAAGCGTGTCCAGTTGCGTGGTCAGCTCGGTGAGTTTGGCTGTGGACAGCGCGAGTGGGTCGCCGCCGGACAGGATCAGCTCCTCCACGTCCTGGTGCGTTCGAAGATAGTTCAGCGCCTCGCGCCAGCCCGCGGCGGCGGCGATTTCCTCGCCGTACGGGAAGTGGCGGCGGAAGCAGTAGCGGCAGTTGACGGCGCATGCGCCGCTGGCGATGAGCAGGGCGCGACCGCGATACTTGTGCAGTACGCCATGTGCGGAACGGGCATCCATGTCGCCAACGGCGTCGGCGGCGTAGCCCGGCGTCTCGTCGCATTCGGCCAGTTGCGGCAGCACCTGAAGCAGCAGCGGGTCGCGCGGATCGCCATGACGCATGCGGGCGATGAAACTGCGCGGTACGCGCACGGCGAATCCGGCGTCGGCATCGGGCAGCGATTCGGTCAGGGCGTCCAGGCCCAGCAGGTTCAGCAGTTCGCGGGCGTCGGTCACCGATTCGCGCCAGTGGTGGCGCCAGTCCTTGGACGGCGATTGCTGCGCGGACAGGGGGCTTGCGGTTATCATGGGCAGTCTTGGGGGCGGCGTATGACGCGTCGCTCGAAAGGTATTCATTGTAGCCGCGACGCGCGGCTTTTTCGTATCGGAGCAACCGCATGGCCACCTATGGTCTGAACGACGTCAAGAACGGGCTGAAGATTCTGGTCGACGGCGACCCCTACACCATCGTCGAGGCCGACTTCATCAAGCCCGGCAAGGGGCAGGCCTTCACCCGCATCAAGATCCGCAACCTCAAGAACGGCCGCGTGATCGAGAAGACCCTGAAGGCCAACGAGACGGTCGAGGGCGCGGACGTGATCGATACCGACATGCAGTTCCTGTATTCGGACGGCGAGTTCTGGCACTTCATGGAGCCGAACACGTTCGAGCAGCATCAGGCCGACAAGACCGCCATGAGCGAGACTGCGCAGTGGCTGAAGGGCGAAGAGGATTGCGTGGTGACACTGTGGAACGGCACGCCGCTGTCGGTGACGCCGCCGAACTTCGTCGAGCTGAAGATCACCGAGACCGATCCCGGCGTGCGCGGCGACACCTCTGGCGGCGGCGGCAAGCCGGCCACGCTAGAGACCGGCGCCGTGGTCCGCGTGCCGCTGTTCGTCAACCAGGATGAGATCATCAAGGTCGATACCCGCAGCGGTGAGTATGTCAGCCGCGTGAAGTGACGTATCCGCGCCGCGGTTTCGGCCTGCGGCGCGATCATGCCTGCCCGGCGCGGAGCCGGGATGTTCCCGCGCAGCATGCGGTCCGGTCGCGATCGGCATGCTGCGCGACAAGTCGATCCGGCCCTGCCGGCGACGCACCGATCCGGTGGCTTCGGCAGGGCAGTTCCCATCGCATGCCCTTGCCGAGGTGCCCGTGAACGAAACCGCAGCCCAACCTATCGACCTGCTGATCGAAGCCCGCTGGGTCGTGCCGGTGGAGCCGCACGGCGTGGTGCTCGAGAACCATGCCGTGGCGGTGCAGGGCGATGCCATCGTCGGTCTGCTGCCCACTGAGGAGGCCCGTGCGGCCTACGTGCCGAAGCAGACCGTGACGCTGCCGGCGCACGCCCTGATTCCCGGCCTGGTCAACGCGCACACGCACAACCCGATGACGCTGCTGCGCGGCCTGGCCGACGACCTGCCGCTGATGACCTGGCTGGAGGAACACATCTGGCCGGTCGAGGGCAAGGTGATGGGGCCGGAATTCATCCGCGACGGCGTCGAGCTGGCCATTGCCGAGATGCTGCGCGGCGGCACCACCTGCGCCAACGAGAACTATTTCTTCCCGGACACCATCGCCGCGACTTACAAGCATCACGGCTTCCGCGCCGTGGTCGGTCTGCCGGTGATCGAGTTTCCCAGTCCGTGGGCCAAGACGCGCGACGAGTATTTCGAGCGGGCACTGGCCGTGCACGATGAACTGCGTGGCAGCGAACTGCTGACCACCGCCTTCGTGCCGCATGCTCCGTATACCGTCTCGGACGACAGCTTCGAGCGCATCCGCGTGCTCGCCGACCAGCTCGACATCCCGGTGCATCTGCATCTGCACGAGACGCAGAAGGAAGTCGACGACGCCAAGCGCGAGAGCGGTCTGCGACCGTTCCAGCGTCTGCAGAAGCTGGGGCTGGTCAACGACCGGCTGATCGCCGTGCACATGACGGCCGTGACGGACGCCGAGATCGCCGCCTGTGCAGAAGCGAACGTGTCCGTGGTGCACTGCCCGGAGTCGAACCTGAAGCTGGCGTCCGGCTTCTGTCCGGCGGAAAAATTCCGGCAGGCCGGCGTGAATCTCGCCATCGGCACCGACGGTTGCGCGTCCAACAACGATCTGGACATGTTCGGCGAGATGCGTACCGCGGCGCAGTTGGCCAAGGCCGTGGCCCAGAAGGCGGATGCCTTCGATGCCACCTTCGCATTGCGTGCGGCGACGCTCAACGGCGCCAAGGCGATGGGGCTGGGCGAATGCATCGGTTCCATCGAGGTCGGCAAGCAGGCCGATCTGGCGGCGGTGCGCCTGGATGCGCTGGAATCGCAGCCGCTCTACGACATCGCTTCGCAGCTGGTCTACGCCACCGGCCGCCATCAGGTCAGCGACGTCTGGATTGCCGGTCAGCGCAGGCTTGCCGACCGCGAGCCTGTCGGCATGGACATCCCCGATCTGCTTGGGCGCGTGCGTGCCTGGCGTGAGCGCATCGCGGCCATCTGAGCCCTTGCGGGCATATAGACTCCGCACTTTCTGTCCCCGAACGCCATGAATCGCTACCTCGTTCTGACGCTCCGCAACCCGCAGTTCGATCCCGACATGATCGATCCGCACTATGCCTTTCTCGATCGTCTGCGCGAGCAGGGGCGCCTGGAGCTGGCCGGTCCGTTCGGCGATGGGATGGGCGGTGCCTATCTGCTGCACGCCGGGGATATCGACGAAGCGACGGCCATGGCACATGAGGATCCCCTGCATCGTTCCGGATCCTCGACAGTGACCGTGCGCGAATGGGCGGCGAAGTAAGATTCGTCGTCATGCACCTTACGGAGAGATCACGATGACGACCGGCAATGTCAGCGCCGAGGAAATTGCCCGCTTCGACAAGCTGGCTTCGCGATGGTGGGATCCCGATGGCGAGTCGCGCCCGCTGCACGACCTGAATCCGGTGCGCACGGCCTTCGTTGCCGATCGCGTCCGGCTGGCGGGTGCGCGCGTGGCCGATGTCGGCTGCGGTGGCGGTCTGCTCAGCGAATCGCTGGCGGCGGCCGGTGCCGATGTGGTCGGCATCGATATGGGAGAGGCCGTGATCGACATTGCCCGGCTGCACCTGCACGAGTCGGAACTGAAGGTCGACTATCGCGTGCAGTCATCGGCCGAGTTGGCAGCGGCGGAGCCGGAAAGCTTCGATGCTGTCTGCTGCATGGAATTGATCGAGCACGTGCCCGATCCGCATGCATTGATCGCCGATCTCGCGGCGATGCTGAAACCGGGCGGACGACTGTTCCTGTCCACGCTCAACCGCACGCCGGCGGCGTTCGGCGCGGCCATTCTGGGTGCCGAATACGTACTGCGCATGCTGCCGCGCGGCACACACCACTATGCGAAGTTCCTGCGGCCCTCGGAGTTGGCGCGGAGTCTGCGCGACCAGGGACTCGAACTCGACGAGGTGCAAGGTTTGAAGTACAACCCCATGAATCGAAAGGCTTCATTTTCCTCATCCACGGCCGTGAACTACATTCTCGCGGCGCACAAACCGGCATGAAGACGCTGCCTGAATCCCTGTCCGGCGTGCTGTTCGATCTGGACGGCACCGTGCTCGACAGCGCCCCGGACCTCTTTGCCGCCCTGTGTGAGCTGTGCGCGGAGAAGTCTTTCCCGCTGCCCGACTACGCGCCGGTGCGCCAGGTCGTTTCGCGTGGCGGTCGAGCCATTCTGAAGGCCGGCATTCAAGAGCTGGATGAAGATCAGGTCGAGGCCTTGCTGCCGCGTTTCCTGGCCTGCTACGCCGAGCGGATGGGGACCGATTCGCCGCCGTTTCCGGGCGTATCCGCGTTGCTTGAGGCGCTGGAGGCGGACGAGGTCCCGTGGGGCATCGTCACCAACAAGGCCGGATTCCTGACGGACCCGCTGCTCGAACGCGTGGGTCTGGCGTCTCGCGCCGCCGCCGTGGTCTGCGGCGACACGCTGCCTGTTCGCAAGCCCGATCCCGCTCCCGTGCTGTTGGCGTGCGAGCAGGCGGGCATGGAGCCGTCGCGCGCGGTGTTCGTGGGCGACGATGAACGCGACGTGCAGGCCGGCCGCGCAGCGGGTCTGTTCACCGTTGCGGTGGCCTGGGGCTATCTCGACGGCGGCGACCCGCATGCCTGGGGCGCGGATGCCGTGGTCGAGGATGCGGCGGCGCTGCAGGCGCTGCTGCGGTTGAAGGTATCCGCGTGAGCGACGACGCCCTGCACAGCTATCTGCAGAAGTGGCTGCAGGCACAGCCCGCGCAGCGCTTGGCGTTGCCGTTCGTCGACGAGAGCGGTCAGGCCGGGCATCTGGCGCTGGCGGCTCTGGAGCAGGAATGGGTCGACGCCGCCTACGGCATCCGTGAGTCGCATGTCGCCCAGGTGAAATTGAATTGGTGGGCGGAGGAGCTCTCCGGCGCCGCGGCCAGCGGCGGACGTCATCCGCTGACGCAGGTCCTGTTCGCCGCCCCCGAGATTGCCCGGATCGAGCCGTCGGACTGGCTGGCGCCGATCCAGGCTGCGATGGCACAGCAGGATCTGCCCACGCCCGCCGATTTCGCGGAGCAGCGCACGCGTGCACAGGCTTTTCACGGTGCGTGGGCGAATCTGGAGACACGCTGGTGGTTCGGCGTCGAAGCGGAGGCCTCGCGTGCCGGGATCGCGGCGACGGCCGATCATCTCCTGCATGCGCTGGTCTGGCTTGACACGCAGGTCGATCACGACCGGTTGGCGCTACCCATGGCACGTCTGGCGCGGCACGGACTGGACCGGTCCGCGCTTGCGTCCGACAGTGCCGAACGCCGCGCCGCGCTGCGCGACCAGCTCGACGACATTGCCGCACTGCTGCGCGATGCGCAGGCGCATGCGGGGCCGCTGAGTCTGTTCCGCGGGCTGCAAATGCGCGAGAATGCACGACTTATCCGACGCGCTCGCCGCGCGGCCGACCCGCTGGCACGTCTGCGCGAGGCGCGGGCGAAACCGGCACCGGGCAGCGTGTTCCGCGCCTGGTCCGCCGCGCGCGCATGGCGGCGACAGGCCCGCATCTGAACGCAGCGTTCGCCGGGCGCGCGCATTGCACCGGCGAAATCCGGCCCCATATCGCGTAAGGTTCTGCGGGACGGACTTTTTTTCCGAACCGTGCCAGGCTCCTCCGAGGACACACGACACATGGCCACCGACGACAACACCGCACGCGCATTGCCCGACGACGCGCACCAGGCGCAGGCCCAGGTGGCCGGCACGCTGGACTGGGTCGGCATGGATGGCATCCAGGCGCCGTTGATGATCGCCGATGCGGACGGGCAGACCCAGCGCGTGGCCGCGCGCATCGATGCGCATGTGAATCTGCATCGCCCCGAGGCGCGCGGCATCCACATGTCGCGCCTGTATCTGCTGGTGGAGCAGGCCCTGACCGCGGAGCCGCTGGCACCGTGCATGCTGCGCAAGCTACTGAACGGTTTCCTGGAGACGCACGCCGATCTTTCCGATCGCGCACGTCTGCGCATCCGCTTCGAGCATCTGCTGCGCCGTTCCGCCTTGAAGAGCGAGCACAGTGGCTGGCGCAGCTATCCGGTCACCGTCACCGCGACCATGTGCGACGGCGAGATCGATGTGGAGCTGGCGGTCGATGTCGTCTACTCCTCGACCTGTCCGGCCTCGGCGTCGCTGTCGCGACAGCTCATCCAGCAGCAGTTCGCGAAGGATTTCGCCGACGGCGAAGCGCTGGATCGCGCGGTGATCATGGACTGGCTGGGCAGCGCCCAGGGCATGGTCGCCACGCCGCATGCGCAGCGCAGCACCGCGACACTGCGGCTGCGCATGGCCCCGGCGTTCGGTTTCGCGCTGGAGTCGATCATCGATCGCGTCGAGGACGCTCTGGGCACGCCGGTGCAGACGGCCGTCAAGCGCGAGGACGAACAGGCTTTCGCTCTGGCCAACGGACAGAATCTGATGTTCTGCGAGGACGCCGCACGCCGCATCCAGGCGGCCTTGAATGCCGACGAGCGTATCGCCGACTTCGCCGTGCGCGTGGCGCACCATGAGAGCCTGCATCCGCACGACGCCGTGGCCCATGCCAGCAAGGGCGTGCGCGAGGGCTATCGCGCGGACGCGTTCGACGACTGACGACGGCAACCGGGCGCGGCGTTTGCAGCGGCGTTACAATAGGGGTTTCATCGACCCTATCGGAGCCTGCATGGCCGCTCGCCTCAATCCGCTCGATCTCTACGATGTCCGTTCGCTGCTCTCCGACGAAGAGCGCATGGTGCAGGACAGCGTCGCCCGCTTCACCGATGAGAAAGTGCTTCCGATCATCGGCGATTGCTTCGACCAGGGGCGTTTCCCGACCGAGCTGATCCCCGAGATTGCCGGACTCGGTCTGCTCGGCGCGACCATCCCCGAGGAATACGGCGGCGCCGGCATGAATGGCGTCTGCTACGGCCTGATCTGCCAGGAGCTGGAGCGCGGCGATTCCGGCCTGCGCAGCTTCGCCTCGGTGCAGAGCTCGCTGTGCATGTATCCGATCTTCGCCTACGGCAGCGAAGAGCAGAAGCAGCGCTACCTGCCGAAGATGGCGGCGGGCGAGATCATCGGCTGCTTCGGCCTGACCGAGCCGCACGGCGGTTCCGATCCGGCCAACATGAAGACGGTCGCGAAAAAGGACGGCGACGACTGGGTGCTCAACGGCGCCAAGATGTGGATCACCAACGGCAACCTCGCGCACATCGCCATCGTCTGGGCGCAGACCGACGACGGCATCCGCGGCTTCATCGTGCCCACCGACACCAAGGGCTTCACCGCCCAGGAAGTGCACAAGAAGATGAGCCTGCGCGCCTCGGTCACTTCGGCGCTGTTCCTCGACGACGTGCGCCTGCCGGCCGACGCGATCCTGCCCAATGTGAAGGGTCTGAAGGGCCCGCTCGGCTGCCTGACGCAGGCGCGCTACGGCATTACCTGGGGGCCGATCGGCGCAGCGCAGGCGTGCCTGAAGGAAGCCCTGGACTACACCGGCGAACGCATGCTGTTCGGCCGCTCGCTGAATTCGAACCAGGCCATCCAGCTGAAGCTGGCCGACATGGCCCGACGCATCACTGCCGCGCAGTTGATTTCGTTGCAGTTGGGCCGACTCAAGGACGCCGGCGCGATGGCGCCCACGCAGGTCTCGCTGGCGAAGTGGAACAACGTGCGCATGGCCATCGACATCGCGCGGGAATGCCGCGACGTGCTTGGCGGCGCCGGCATCACCACCGAGCACGCGGCCATCCGCCATGCGCTGAATCTGGAATCGGTCATCACTTATGAAGGCACTGAAACCGTTCATCAGCTCGTGGTCGGTCGCGAACTGACCGGCATCAACGCGTTCTGAGATTCCCATGGACAAGCCGCGCATCGAGACCGAGCGCCTGATCCTGCGTCCGCCGCTGCGGGAGGATTTCGACGCCTATGCCGCCAACATGGCCGATGAAGAAGCCTCGCATTTCATCGGTGGGCTGCAGAGCCGGCCGGAGGCGTGGCGCGGCTTCCTGCAGGTGGCCGGTGCCTGGGAGATCCAGGGCTTCGCCATGTTCTCGGTGATCGAAAAAGCCAGCGGCCGCTGGGTCGGCCGGCTCGGTCCGTGGTTTCCGGAAGGCTGGCCCGGGCCGGAGGTCGGTTGGGGCATTGTGCGCGACGCCTGGGGCAAGGGCTATGCGACCGAAGGCGCGGTGGCGACCATGGACTACGCCTTCGATGTGCTGGGCTGGGAACGTGTGATCCATTCCATCGCGCCGGACAATACTGCTTCGCAGGCCGTCGCGCGAAAGTTGGGTTCGCGTTGTCTCGGCCCTGGCGTCCTGCCGGAACCCTACGCCGACAAACCCATCGAACTGTGGGGGCAGTCGCGCGAGGATTGGCGAGCGAGGCGAAAACAGAAACCATGAAGGTGTTCGCGTCGCGGATCGAGACCGATCGCCCGGCTTCGCGCCCGCCGCGAGCCGGCGATTTAGATGCACGGCGGCGTCACGTGGAGGAGGTGGCATGACCGCACCTCGCATGCGCGAGCCGGACGCTTGGCGGTTTTCCTGCGATGGACATGTCCCCAACCATCCGCAGTTTCCCGTGCTGCACTACCCGGGCGTCCTGCCGGAGGGCCCGGACCGCGCGGCGAGGTTCGAGGCGCTGTTCGCCACCCATCATTGGCCCCCGGCCTGGCGCGCCGGCATCTATCCCTGGCATCACTACCACGCGACGGCGCACGAGGCGTCCGGTATAGCCAGCGGTCGGGCGCGCCTGCGCCTGGGCGGCGCTGAGGGACGGGATGTCGAGGTCGTCGCCGGAGACGTGCTGGTGCTGCCAGCGGGTACCGCGCATTGCGGACTGGAGGCCAGCGACGATTTCGTCGCGGTCGGCGCCTATCCGCAGGATGCCGACGTGGATATGCATCGCGCGTCCGAGACGCTGCCGGCGTCCATCTTCACCCTGATTCACAACGTGCCGCATCCGGACGCCGATCCGGTCTCGGGTCGTGAAGGCCCTCTGATGCGCTTGTGGCCGCGGACCTAGCGGTCGCGGCCGAGTTTCTCTTTTCCACGCATTGCACTGGATCACGCATGACCGTCAGCCAACGCCCCATTCCCGCTCGCCACAAGGGCTTCAACCGCGCAGAGATCGTCGACCAGAATTTCACCGAGTTCGTGCAGCACTGGCAGGGTGAGGTGAACGCGCCGCCGGCCGACGAGGCGCCGGTGCTTCCGGGTAGCGAGTTAAGCGCGCGGGGGTTCCGCGAGTTGTTCGAGTCGCAGCTGGTCAGCCGTCATCTCGACCTGATGGCGCGCGTGCTGCGGGTCAAGAACAAGGTGTTCTACACCATCGGTTCCTCGGGGCACGAGGGCAATGCGATGGTGGCGCGGCTGACGCGCCACACCGATCCGGCGTTCCTGCATTACCGCTCCGGTGCGTTCATGGCCGAGCGTTCGCGCAAGCTGCCGGGCATCGACCCGGTGCGCGATTCCGCGTTGTCGTTCGCCGCCAGCAAAGAGGATCCGGCTTCGGGCGGTCGCCACAAGGTGTGGGGCAGCAAGCCGCTCTGGGTGCTACCGCAGACTTCGACGATCGCTTCGCATCTGCCCAAGGCCTTCGGTACGGCCATGGCCATCGACCAGGCCGTGCGTCTGGGCCACGCGCTGCCGATTCCGGATGATTCGATCACGATCTGCTCGTTCGGCGACGCCTCGTCCAACCACGCCACCGCACAGACAGCCTTCAACGCTGCGGCCTGGGCGGCCTACCAGAAGCTGCCGGGGCCGGTGCTGTTCGTGTGCGAGGACAACGGCATCGGTATCTCGGTGAAGACACCGGGTGGCTGGATCGCCAGCAATTTCCAGCGCCGTTCCAATCTGGACTATTTCTACGCCGACGGTCTGGATCTGGCGCACGGCTACGCCGGTGTCGCACGCGCCGTCGAGCATTGCCGGCGCACGCGTCGTCCGACCTTCCTGCATCTCAACACCACGCGCGTGATGGGCCACGCCGGCACCGATTTCGAGATCGAGTGGCGCTCGATCGAGGAACTGGTGGCGCTGGAGGCCAGCGACCCGTTGCTGCGTTCGGCCGCCATCGCGCTGGAGTCGGGGCTGTACACCCGCGAGGACGTGCTCGATCTCTACGAGCGCACGCGTGCGCGCTGCTTCGAGGCGGCCGAGCAGGCCGATACCCTGCCCAAGCTGGAGACGCTGGACGAGGTGATGCGTCCGCTCGCGCCGTACACGCCGGATGCGGTTCGCGCCGAGGCCGAGCGCACCGATTTCGAGGCGCGTCGTGTCGAAGTGCACGGCGGCCAGGGCAAGCTGCCGGAGAACCTGCCGCCGCGACATCTGGCGATCCAGATCAACCAGGTGCTGCACGAGTTGATGGCGAAGTACGACCAGGCGCTGCTGTTCGGCGAGGACGTCGCGCAGAAGGGCGGCGTCTACACGGTCACCAAGGGGCTGCGCAAGGCGTTCCGCGGTGCGCGCGTGTTCAACACGCTGCTGGACGAAACCACGATTCTCGGTCTGGCCCAGGGCTATGCCAACCTCGGCTTCCTGCCGATTCCGGAGATCCAGTATCTGGCCTACCTGCACAACGCTATCGACCAGATCCGCGGTGAGGCGTCCAGCCTGCAGTTCTTCTCCAACGATCAGTTCCGCAATCCCATGCTCATGCGCGTGGCCAGCCTGGGCTATCAGAAGGGGTTCGGCGGCCACTTCCACAATGACAACTCGATCACCGCGCTGCGCGACATCCCCGGACTCGTGGTCGGATGCCCCTCGCGCGGCGACGATGCCGTGACCATGCTGCGCACGCTGATGGCGCTGGCCAAGGTGGATGGCCGCGTGTGTGCCTTCCTGGAACCGATTGCCCTGTACATGACCAAGGATCTCCATGAGGCCGGCGACGGCGCGTGGCAGTTCGACTACCCCGCGCCGGGCGAGGCGATGACGCTGGGCGACGGACGCGTCTACGAGGACGATGCGGAGGATCTGGTCATTTTCACCTACGGCAACGGTGTGCCGATGGCGCTGCGCGCAGCGCGGACCATCGAGCAGGCGCAGGGCTGGAAGACGCGGGTGGTCGACCTGCGCTGGCTGGTGCCGCTCAACGAGGCCTTCATTGCGGAGCAGGCGAAACGGGCGCAGCGCATCATCGTGCTTGACGAGGGGCGTCGTTCCGGCAGTGTGGGCGAGGGCATCGTCACGGCCATCGTCGAGGCCGGTTTCGGCGCGACGCCGTTGCGCCGAGTGACCGGCGCGGACACCTTCACGCCGCTGGCTGGCGCGGCTTTCTGCGTGCTGCCGGCGGAGAAGGACGTGGTGGCGGCCGCGGCGGAACTGGCCTGAGACAGTGTCGATGGACGCCGATTACGAAAAAGCCGGCGCGAGGCCGGCTTTTTCGTGCATGAGGGCAGGAATCACTTGCCCTTGTTGATCACGGTCGGTGCCAGGCGCTGCTTCTGCGGCACGACGATCACGCGTGGTGCGTAGGGGTAGTAGTAGGGGCTCCAGTATCCGCTGCCCCAGAACGGCGACGGTCCCCAGAACGGGTCGTACCACGGGTCGCGGTAGACAGTCGTGTAGCGCGGCCGCTTCGGCCACAGGTAGACCGTGTTCGCCTCCAGGCGCGGATAGGGGTAGTCGTACTTGCCGACCTTCTCCGAGACGATGCCATGCAGGGTGCCGGTGAAGGTGACTTCCCGCCCGCGGACGAAGATTTCCGGGTCGTAGAAGCCGCTGTGACAGGCCACGAAACGGCCTTCGCCCGAAACGTTCACGCGTGGGCGAGCGCTGGCGTCGAGCGGGTGGGCGAGGACGTAGAAGCAGGTATGGCCGGCCTCGGGTTCGGTGCGAATGATCTGGCCGCCCCAGCGCACTTGAGCGGTGTTGCTGGCGCCACTTCGAGCCGCTTGCGGCGTCACCTGCGCGTAGGTGCCTTCGAGGGGCTTGGGGATGGTGGCGCAAGCGCCAAGCGTCAGAGCACCTGCGGCGACAAGGGCGAGTTTCCAGCTGGACATGAGTGTCTCCATGCGGGGCGAGTGGGGGCGAACGCGTGGGGCGGTTCGTCGTTCATTGGACCGCTGGGCGCGGCGTAAATTCCCGCACGCGTCGGGTGAACGCGCGCACGGCGCTAGTTTCCGCTTCCGTCTGCGCATATCGCAAGTCCAGATAGCTCTGAAGCAGCGTTTCCAATCGGTCGCGTTCATGCGGAAGCTCCCGTGCGGCGCGGGTCAAGTAGTCGCGCGGTCCCTCGGCGAGACCGCGCTGGATACCCCGTCGCGCCAGTCGTCGCTGCAGCAAGTGCATCGCGCGGTCCAGCGGATCCTGGCGACGTTTTCGCCACAGCGCGAGTCCCAGGCCGGCCGTCAGCAACACGCTGACGCTGATGGCCAGGGCCACGCCCAACGTGCGACTGTCGGCCTCCTGTACGCCGAACGGTTTCAGCAGCCCGCGCTGACGCAGGTCGTCGAATCCGGTAACGGCCTGGTTCCACCATCGGTTGACAATGTCCCAGCGGTTGCGGATGTTTTGCAGCCAGGACGCCTGGTACCACTCACGCGAAGCGCCCGCGGCGGCGGCCGATCCGAGATCGACCCGCTCCGGCCGCACGGCGGCGGTGGGATCGACGCGGACCCAGCCGCGGTTGGGCATCCATACTTCGCTCCAGGCATGAGCATCGGACTGACGCACGAGCAGGTAGTCGCCCATGGGGTTCCAGTAGCCGCCCTGATAACCGGTCACCACGCGAGCGGGAATGCCCGCAGCGCGCATGAGGAAGGTGAATGCCGAGGCGTAGTGCTCGCAGAAGCCCTGGCGCGTCGAGAAAAGGAAGTCGTCGACCGTATCCCGTCCCAGCGGCGGTGGCGTCAGGGTGTAGCGGAAGCCGCCGTCGTGGAAGAGCTTCAGTGCGGCATTGACGATGGCTTGTGGCTGATCGCCGTATTCGCGACGCCATGTTTCAGCCAGTGCGCGCGCACGCGGATCGAAGCCTTGCGGCAGCAGCAGGGCACGATGGCGATCGTTGGCGCTCAGTTGTGGCGCCAGCACGTGCACCGTGCTTGAGCGCATTTGGTAGTGGTACAGCGAGCGGATGCGGCTCGCGTGCAGCAGCGTGCGCGCTTGTGTGAAGTGCGCATCCCGTGGCGGATCGATCGGCGTGTCCAAGGCGAACAGCCAGTGCTGTTGCGTCGGTTGCAATGCAATCTGGTAGCGATAGACGCCGCCGAGCACGCGCATGGGTTCGGCTTGCGGGCGCAAGGCTTCGGGGGTATGCGGCGAGGCGTCATGCGCGGCGCTCCAGCGCCGGCCATCGAAGCGCCACAGAACCGGGCCGCGGAAATAGCGTTGCGCCGGCGGCGGAGGCGGGCCGTCGAAACTGACCCGGAAGGCAGGGCTGTCGTCGATCAACAACTGCGTGAAGTCGCCCGGCGCCATGCTGCCGGACACGCCGGTCCGCGCCGGTCCGCTGGACGGCGCGCCCCAGAGCGGCGAGCTCAGGCGCGGAATGAACAGGAAGCCGGCCAGTGCCAGCGGCAAGGCCAGCGTAGCCATGCGCAGCACGCCTCCCAGCTGCATGCGCCAGCGCAATGAAGCGTGGCCGGGCTCCAGTGCGCTCAATGTGGCCAGCGCCGGAATCAGGCCGAGCGCGACGAACAGCGTCGGCAGCAGGGTCTGGCTGAACAGCAGGGCGCTCATCAGTCCGAAACAGGCGAAGGCGACGCCGACGCGCGCGTCGCGCGTGCGCTCGGTTTCCAGCAGTTTGAGCACCAGCATGCCGGCGATGAGTGCGCTGCCGGGCTCCTGACCAAAAAGACTGCCGTACTGGGCGATCACGCCGGCCGGCAGCGCCAGCGTCAATGGCAGGCGTATGAGCCAGGAGACGCGCCCACCGCGAAAGCGCCGCTGCATCCAGCGTCCCGCCAGCAACACGCTAAGTCCCGCGCTCCACCACACCGGCAGGTGCGGCGCATGGACGGCGACAACCGCGGCCATGGTCAGGCACAGCAGGTCGAAAGCGCGCCGATCCAGCATGTGGTCGTCGGTTGCGCGATGTGAACCGAGGGTGCGTGCGAAAAGCTTCATGGCAGCAAGGCCAGTGCCGACATGCAGCGATGATAGTGTTCGCTGCCGCTGCCCGGTCCCAGCTTGGTGTCGGGCAGGCGCAGCGTCCAGCGCTCGCCGTGTGCATGCGCTTCGATCACCCAGCGCGTCAGTCGCGCGATGCGCTGTTCGTAGCTCAGACCGCGTATCCGCTGCCAATCCAGCATGCGCGCGTCGCGCGCATCCGGGCGATCGAGTTCACGCACCAGCAGATCGTGGTGACGTGCCGAGAGCTTCCAGGCAATGTGCTTGATCGGGTCGCCGGCGCGATAGTCGCGCAGGCCCGCCAGTTCATCGCCGTCGCGCGGTGAGCGGCGCGAGGTGTGTTCGTCGATGCCTTCGGCAGGCGGCCCATCCGTTTCCGGAGCAGGGTAGACCAGAAGCGCGATATCCGGATGCAGCCAGCTCCACGCGCGGAACAATCCGAAGGGCCAGGTAGTCGACGCGCGGATGCGCGGCAGTTTCATCCAGCCGCGTGACCGGGTCGGCAGCGACAGCGTCACCGATTCGTCGGCGCGCGCGAAACTGGCGTGCACGTGACCGCCAAAACCATCCAGTTGCAATGCCGTGCGCGGTCGACCGCCAGCGTCCAGCCGGACCTGCACGGAAAGGTTCTCGCCGGCGCGGACCGGTTCGGCGCGAATGGCGCAGACACGCAGGCCATCGAGGTCCCGGAACGCGGTCAGCATGCTGTTTACGGCGATGCCGCCCAGCAGGCAGGTCAGCAGCAGTGCCGAGTTGTTGGCATAGTTGAGCGCGCCCACCAGCATCACCAGCAGCACCGTGGCGAAACCGACGCCGAAGCCGGTCGGGAGAATGTAGATGCGGCGTCGACCGAGTTCGATCGGCAGCGTTTCCGGGCGCTTCATCCTCGTCAGCGCCGGCAGACGACGCTCGATGCGCTGGCGCAGACGCGCGAACCGGACGGCAGCTTGTTCGCTTCCGTCCGTGTCCACCGGACTCATTCCACTGCCACCGTGTCCAGCAAGGCGCGCGCCAGCGCTTCGCGGCTCGCGCCCTTGCCCGGGATCAGGCGATGCGCGGCCACCGGCACGAACAGCGCCTGCAGGTCCTCGGGGATCACGTAACCGCGGCCTTCCATCAGGGCCCAGGCGCGCGCGCCGGCGAGCAGGGCCAGTCCGGCGCGTGGGGACAGGCCGACGCGGATGTCGTCGTGCTGGCGGCTGGCGGCGAGTAGGCGCTGCAGGTAGTCGAGCAGGGCCGGGCTGGCGGTGATGGCATGCGCGCGTTGCCGCAATTCGATGATGCCGGCGGCGTCCAGGCGTGGCTGCAGGCGTGCCAGCACGTCGCGGCGATCCTCGCCGGCGAGCAGGTCGCGCTCGGCGCGCGCATCGGGATAATCCAGGCTCAGCCGCAGCATGAAACGATCCAGCTGCGAGTCGGGTAGCGGAAAGGTGCCGGCCAGGTCCAACGGGTTCTGCGTCGCCACCACGTAGAACGGCTGCTTCAGCGTGTGCGTGCGCCCATCGATGGTGACCTGGCCTTCGGCCATCGCTTCGAGCAGGGCGCTCTGCGTTTTCGGCGTGGCGCGATTGATCTCGTCGGCCAGCAGTAGTTGGGTGAAGATCGGGCCGGGATGGAATCGGAACGCATCCGTCTCGCGTTCGTAGACGCTGACGCCGATAATGTCCGACGGAAGCAGGTCGCTGGTGAACTGGATGCGTTGGAAGGCAAGATCGAATGTGGCCGCGACGGCGTGCGCAAGCGTGGTCTTGCCCACGCCGGGGATGTCCTCGATCAGCAGGTGGCCACCGGCGAGGATGGCCGCGACCGCCATGCGCACCTGTTGCGGCTTGCCGAGCAGGACACCGTTGATCTGGTCGAGCGCATGCTGCAGCGATGCAGGAAGGTGGGCGTGGTTCTGGGGTGCGGTGGCATCCATCAACAGGTTCCTGGGGACGACTCGGGATTCGGAAGGAGCATCACTTGCGCGATGAGACCAGTGTAGCGAGCGCCGACACGCGCTGGCGAGCCGCGTTCCTGATCGCCTTCACGCTTCTGCAAACGTTGAAGCTGGGTGTTGCCGCGCGCCTGGCGCCGTTCGTCGACGAGGCGTTCTACTGGCAGGAAAGCCGGCATCTGGCCTGGGGCTACAGCGATTTGCCGCCGCTTACCGCGTGGCTGATCCGCGCCGGCGAAACCGTGGCCGGGCACGGCCTGCTCGGCATGCGCTGGCCGTTCCTGCTGCTGGGGGCATCGCTGCCGTGGCTGGTCGTGGCCTTTGCGCGGCGTCACTTCGGCGTGCGTGTGGGCTGGCAGGCGGGCCTGTGGTGTCTGGCTCTGCCGTTGGCCGGTTCGATGGGCATTCTGGCGTTGCCCGATGTGCCGTTGACCGCGGCGATCATGCTGGCCGTGCTGGCCCTGTCCTCGGCGTTGTCGACGGATCGCTGGCGTGACTGGTTGCTGCTTGGCGTCGCGCTGGCGCTGGCCTGGATGACGCATTATCGGGCGGCCATGGTCATGCTGGCCGGGCTGATCCTCCTGCTGGTCACGCCGCGCGGTCGTGCGCAGTGGCGGCGCCCCGGGTTGTGGCTGGCGCTCGGCGTGGCCGCGCTCGGCCTGCTTCCGTTGATCGTGTCCAATCTGCATCAACGGGGTGCGGGACTGGAGTTCCAGCTGGTGCAGCGAAACCCTTGGCGGTTTCATGCCGATGCGCTGGTACAGCCGCTGGAGCAGGCGCTGGTTTGCACACCACTACTGTATCTCCTGCTGTTGTGGGTTGCGTGGAAAAGCGTGCAGCGCATGCGTGATGGCCAGGCTGGCTGGGATGTGATCGCCGTCACCGCCGGTACCTTCCTCGGCGCGTATTTCCTGTTCGGCTTGTTTGCCGACGACACGCATTTTCGCGTGCACTGGCCGTTGCCGGGTTATCTACCGCTGCTGGCTGTACTGCCGGTGTTGCTGACCGGAGTCCGAGGCTGGCGACGCGTATACGTGCATGTTGCGGCCGGGCTGGCCGTGCTCGGCCAGGTCGCTTTGTTGATGTGGTTGACGCTGGCCAGTGTTCCGGGCGGCGTGGCGTGGCTGCACGGTGTGAAGGCCTTCCCGGAAAACTTCGTCGGCTGGGATCGGAGTTCGGTCGTCGTGGAGCGTCTGCTTGCCGCCGCGCCGCGCGGCACGGTGCTGGTTGCCGATAACTTCAAGCTGGCCGCCGAGATCGATTTCCAGCTGGACGGCACGCGTCCCGTCTACGTGCTGGACAGCCCGCTCAACGTGAAGCACGGGCGCAGTCCGCAATTGCGCATTTGGCATCGTGATGGTCAGTCCTTGCGGAACCGGCTCGCGGGTTTGCCGATGCTGCTGGCGGTGGAGGAGAGCGCGTTGCCCGAACGCGAGCAGCCACATGTACTGGGCCGGATGTGTCGCCGTATCCGGGATCCGAGGCTGCTGGATGCGTTGCAGATGGACCATGGACGCAAGCGCTTCGCGTTCTACGCGGGCACGGTTCCCGCGCAGCTCGGGCCGATTCGCCCGCGCGACGATTGCGTGATCTGGCGACACGCCTACCGAACGCGCGAAGCCGCGCGTTGACGATTCAGGGCAAGGTCACGCCACAATCGCGCAGGGTGCGGGCCAGCGCGATGAGCGGCAGGCCGATCAAGGCTGTCGGGTCATGTGTTTCGACGCGCTCGAACAGGCTGATGCCGAGTCCCTCGCACTTGAAGCTGCCCGCGCAATCCAGGGGGCGCTCGCGTTCGACGTAGCGAGCGATGGTCGCGGCGTCCAGGGGGCGGAACTGGACGACGGTTCGATCGAGAAAACTGTGCTCCCGGCGATTTCCGTCCCGCGGCGCGATCACGCAGACAGCTGTGTGGAAGTGCACACAGCGACCGCTGCTGGCGGCCAGCTGTGCGTGAGCCGTGGCGTTATCGCCGGGTTTGTCGAGCACCACGCCATTCAGTTCGGCAACCTGATCGGAACCGATGACCAGGGCGTCGGCCATGTCCGGTCGGTCGGCGACGGCGCGCGCCTTGTCTGCGGCCAGGCGAACGGCGCGGTCGGCGGGGGACTCGCCAGTTCGTGCGATTTCGTCGATGCCGGGTGCGATGCAGGTGAAATCGTCCAGCAGCCGACGCAACAGATCGGCGCGGTAGCGCGAGGTGGAGGCCAGTACGATGCGTGGTGGGTTCATTGCAGCTTGTCGCGTTCGATGCGGTCGCGGACCGCCTGGTCCAGGTCCCGCTGGGCGCGGCCCAGGGCGGCCAGTTGCGGTTCCATCTGCCGTCGGGCCTGTTTCAGCGCATCGACGGCCTCGTCCAGTTGCTTCTGGGTCGCGGTTTCGGCGTGGTCGCGAATCCACAGGCGATGCTGCAGCAAGGAGCGAAGCCCCGAATCCACGGCCTGCCGCGCCTCGTTCTCGTTGGCGCTGGGGGTGGTCGGCGACAGCGACATCACGGCATGCGCCTGATTCAGCCGCTGCCGGCATTCCTTGAGATCGCTTTCCAGCCGGTCGGCGTTGTCCAGCAGGGCTTCCAGGGTTCGCGTGCGACGGCGCTCGCGCAGGATTTGCCGGCCGGTGTAAGCCAGTCCGATAAGGATGATCAGCAGCAGAAGGACGCTGAGAGACAGCGCGGTCGGATTCAAGTGCATTCCCCCGGTCGTGCGATCTTCAGTGTGGTGCACCGCGGCAAGGCCTGCAAGCTTGTCGCTGTCGGCTTTACAGGGTTTGACTGGTGCGCTCTCTGGACCTAGAATTGCGCGGATATGTCCGTGTCTCTGCCAGCATTCGTCGACGCGTGGCGCATGGTCGAGGAACGTCGCATCTTCGAGGGTGCGCTCCCGATCGCCGGTTTCAAGCGCCTGCGAAGCCTGTTGGCTGACGAGGCGGGCGAAGCGCGTTACAAGCTCGAATTCGTGCGCAACGAGTTGGGCGCGGCTTCCTTGCTGGTCGAGGTGTCGGCGTCGCTGACATTGATCTGCCAGCGCACGCTGGAGCCGTTCGTGCTTCCGGCCGAGGTCAAGTCGCGGCTGGGGCTGATCGCCCACGAACGCGAAGAGGCGGCGCTGGCGCCCGAGTACGAACCGTTGCTGGTGGACGCGGATGGCCGCATCGATCCGGCGGCGGTGATCGAAGACGAACTGGTGTTGGCGGTGCCCCTGGTGCCGGTGTCACCGACAAGCGAATGGCCCGAGGAGGGCCGCGGCGCCGGCCCGATGGTCGAGTCGGACGCCGAAAGCAGAGAAAACCCGTTCGCGGTCTTGCGCGAACTGAAGAAACACTGATTTTTCCGGAGAAGCACCATGGCAGTTCAGAAGAGCCGCAGAACCCCTTCCACCCGCGGCATGCGCCGTGCGCACGACGCGCTGAAGCCCGTGCAGCTGTCCACCGACCCGACCAGCGGCGAGGTGCATCGTCGTCACCACGTGACCAAGGATGGCTACTACCGCGGTCGCAAGGTCATCGACCGTGCCGACCAGATCGTCGACGAAGAGTAAGCTTCGTTCGGGATCGGCAAGTTTGTGCAGGGCGGCGCGGCAACGCGCCGCTTTGCGTTTGGCGTCAGGTCCGCATCGGCCGCAATTGCGTTAGAGTGCAGGGTCTGAATCCGGGGCGGATGTCCGCTCCACCGCTGGCATGGGGGATAGAACCCTGAAGTACGCACGCATCATCGCAACCGGCAGCGCGCTCCCCGAGCGCACCGTGACCAACGCCGATCTCGAAAAGCTGGTCGAGACCAGCGACGAATGGATCCGCACCCGCACCGGCATCCGTGAGCGCCGTGTCGCCAACGCCGAGGAAACCACCGGCGAACTTGGCTACCGCGCCGCGCTGCAGGCGCTCGAACGCGCTGGCGTAAAGGCCTCCGAGCTCGACTTGATCGTGGTCGGCACGACCACGCCCGACATCATCTTCCCGTCCACCGCCTGTCTGATCCAGCATCGCCTGGGCGCGAATGGTTGTGCGGCGTTCGACGTCAATGCGGCCTGTTCGGGTTTCGTCTATGCCTTGGGCGTGGCCGACAAGTTCATCCGCAGCGGTCAGTCGAAGAAGGTGCTGGTGATCGGCGCCGAGACGCTGACGCGCATGGTCGACTGGAACGAGCGTGAAACCTGCGTGCTGTTCGGCGATGGCGCTGGTGCGGTGGTGCTGGAAGCCTCGGACGAGCCGGGCATCCTGGCCACCTGCATGCACGCCGACGGCGGCTACAAGGAACTGTTGTACAACCCGGTCGGCGTTTCCGCCGGCTTCAAGGACGAGCCCAATCATGGCGTGCGCATCCGCATGAGCGGGCGCGAAGTGTTCAAGGTCGCGGTGAAGACCCTGGACTCGCTGGTCGGCGAGACGCTCGGCGCAGTCGGCATGGACGAGTCGGAAATCGACTGGCTGATTCCGCACCAGGCCAACCTGCGCATCATCGAGGCCACCGCCAAGCGTCTGAAGATGTCGATGGATCGCGTCATCGTGACGGTCGACAAGCACGCCAACACCTCGTCCGGTTCGGTGCCGCTGGCGCTGGACGCCGCCGTGAGCTCGGGCAAGGTCCAGCGAGGCCAGAACCTGTTGCTGGAAGCCTTCGGCGGCGGGTTCACGTGGGCTTCGGCGCTGGTGCGTTACTGAGTGCCAGCATCGCTGGGTCTGAATCCGCAACGGCCGCCACAGGGCGGCCGTTGTCGTTTACGGGCGGCTCGAAGTGTGACGCGCGATCGATTCAAACGCTCGACTGCTGAACCGCGCGGCCAATGCTGGCATCCTTTACGGTTTGTCATTCCAGGAACGCAGAATTCACCATGACCGCGACTTCAGCATCTCTCGCATTCGTGTTTCCCGGCCAGGGTTCGCAGTCTGTCGGCATGCTCGCCGAGCTGGCAGCCGCGCATCCGGAGGTTCAGGCAACGTTCGCCGAAGCATCCGAAGGCGCCGGCGCTGATCTATGGGCGCTGTCGCAGCAGGGGCCGGAAGATGCGCTCAACCGCACCGAGAACACCCAGCCGGCGCTTCTTGCTGCGGGTGTTGCGGTATGGCGCGTGTGGATCAAGCTGGGCGGCGTGCAGCCGGCGCAGCTGGCCGGGCACAGCTTGGGCGAGTACACGGCGCTGGTCTGTGCTGGCGCGTTGTCGCTGCATGACGGCGCGGCACTGGTGGCCGAACGCGGTCGCCTGATGCAGAGTGCGGTACCGGTCGGCGTGGGCGGCATGGCCGCCGTGCTGGGTGGCGACGATGCTCGCATCGCCGAGATTTGCGCAGAGGTCGCGGGTGATCAGGTGGTTGCGCCGGCCAACTTCAATTCGCCGGGCCAGGTTGTCATTGCCGGACACGCCGAAGCCGTCGATCGAGCACTGGCGAAGCTGACCGAAGAAGGCGTGAAGAAGACCGTGAAGCTGGCCATGTCGGTGCCCTCGCACTGCGCGTTGATGAGCGAGGCGGCTGAACAGCTGGCCGAGCGCATGGCCGGCATGCACTGGAGCGCGCCGACGCTGCCCGTGGTGCAGAACGCCGACGCGAAGGTTCATGCCGATCTGGATGCGATTCGCGACGCGCTGCGCCGTCAGCTGTTCATGCCGGTGCGCTGGACCGAATGCGTGCAAGCGCTGGCCGCTGCCGGCGCGACCGCGCTGGGCGAATGCGGGCCGGGCAAGGTTTTGACCGCCCTGACGCGACGCATCGACCGAGGCCTCGATGCGCGCGCGCTGGGCATGCCGGACACCATCGAAGCGGCGAGCGAAGCCTGGGCTTGAGCGCCCTCTGACTCCCACACATCATCATCGAGTACAAAGGACTTCCACCATGAGCAAGCCCCTCGAAGGCGAAATCGCCCTGGTCACTGGCGCCACGCGCGGGATCGGCGCGGCCATTGCCGATACCCTGGCCGCGCAGGGCGCGACGGTGGTCGGCACGGCCACCAGCGAGAACGGCGCGTCGACCATTGATGCGCGCCTGAAGCCCCACGGCGGCGCGGGTCGCGTCCTCAACGTCACCGACGCAGCCGGCGTGGACGCGCTGATCGGCGAGATCGCCAAGGAATTCGGCCCGGTGTCGATTCTGGTCAACAACGCCGGCATCACCCGCGACCAGCTGCTGATGCGCATGAAGGACGAGGAATGGGACGACATTCTCGCCACCAACCTGACCTCGGTCTTCCGCACGTCCAAGGCCGTCATGCGCGGCATGATGAAGGCGCGCAAGGGCCGCATCATCAACATCGGTTCGGTGGTCGGAACCACTGGCAATCCGGGGCAGACCAACTACGCGGCGGCCAAGGCCGGCATCATCGCATTCTCCAAGTCGCTGGCGCGTGAGGTCGGTTCGCGCGGCATTACCGTCAACGTGGTGGCGCCGGGCTTCATCGACACCGACATGACGCGGGCACTGGACGAGACGCAGCGATCCACGCTGGAGACGCAGATCGCGCTGGGCCGTCTGGGGGCGCCCGAAGACATTGCCAACGCGGTGGCTTTCCTGGCCTCGCCGTCGGCGTCCTACGTGACCGGCGAGACGCTGCACGTCAACGGTGGCATGTACATGCCCTGAGGCTGTTCTGCCGTATGCGTGCATGAAAAAGGCCGCGGAAATCCGCGGCCTTTTTCGTTTCCGTCTCCCCCGATTTCAGCGGCGGGGGTCGGAATCGAAGGCATGTGGTCCATCCGCAGGCGGTTCGCTTTCCTTCTTCGGGTCGAGCTTGTCGCCCAGCAAGCGGCGGATGGCGACATAGAATACCGGGATCAGCAGCAGACCGAAGAACGTGGCGAAGAGCATGCCGCCGATCACACCCGTGCCGATGGCATGGCGCGCGTTGGCGCCGGCGCCGGTGGACAGGGCCAGCGGCAGCACGCCGAGGATGAAGGCCAGTGAGGTCATCAGGATCGGCCGCAGTCGCAGGCGCGCGGCTTCGACCACGCCTTCGCGCAGCGACTTGCCGGCCTGCTGCTGCTCGACCGCGAATTCGACGATCAGGATCGCGTTCTTCGCCGCCAGACCGATGATGGTGATCAGGCCGATCTTGAAGTACACGTCGTTGGGCAGGCCTCGCGCAAGCGCCGCGACGACCGCGCCAAGCACGCCCAGCGGCACCACCAGCAGCACGGAAACCGGAATCGACCAGCTCTCGTACAGCGCGGCCAGGGCCAGGAAAACCACGATGATCGACAGACCGAACAACAGCGGTGCCTGATTGCCCGAGACGATCTCCTGGTAGGACTGACCGGACCAGTCGATGCCGAAGCCCGGCGGCAGATCGTTGTCGACGATCTTCTGCATCGCCGTCATGGCCTGGCCCGAGCTGTAGCCCGGCGCGGCATTGCCGACGATCTCGACGGCGGAGTAGCCGTTGTAGCGACTGCGCGCGGGCGGTCCGGTGAACCACTTCGCGCTGACCACGCCGGACAGCGGAATCATGCCGTCACCGCCGCTCGTGCCACTGGCTTTCGAACTGGGCGTGTAGAAGTGCGACAGCGCGTTCTCGTTCATGCGGTAGGGCGCATCGGCCTGCATGATGACGCGTTTGACGCGGCCCTCGTAGAAGAAGTCATTGACGTACACCGGTGCCAGCATCAGCTGGATGGCGTTGTACACGTCGCTGACCGACAGTCCCATCGACTGCGCCTTGGTGCGATCCACGTTGAGTTGCACCTGCGGCGAATCGGGCAGGGAATTGGGACGAACATTGCTCAGCATCGGGTTCTGTGCGGCCTTGCCCAGCAGCACATTACGCGCACGCGTCAGTGCGGCATAGCCTTGGCCGGAGCGATCCTGCAGATACAGGTCGAAACCGCCGGTTTGGCCCAGACCCTGCACAGTGGGCACGTTGACGACAAAGACGTTGGCGTCGTGGATGTTCATCGCCATCGCGACGTTCGTGCGCTGGATGAACTGCTCGGCCGTCACATCGCGCTTGGACCAGTCCTTGAGTTTCATGAACACCATGCCGGCGTTCTCGCCTGCGCCCATGAAGCTGAAGCCGGAGATCTGGAAGATGCCTTCCACGGCCGGGTCCTTCTGCAGGACCTTGCGCATCTGCGTCATGACCTTGTTGGTACGTTGCAGGGTCGCACCCGGCGGCAACTGCACGATGGCCATGGCATAGCCCTGATCTTCCTGCGGCAGGAAGCTGCCGGGCAGGCGCGTGAACAGGAAGCCGCACAGGATCGTGATGAGCACGAACACCACCATCCAGCGCGGTGCATGGCCGATGGCCTTGCCGACATGATGGGTGTAGACATTCGTGGTGCGCTCGAAGAAGGTGTTGAACTTGCGGAACAGGAAGTTCTTCGGCTTGTGGTGTTCGGGCTTGAGCATCGACGCGCACAGCGCCGGCGTGAACGACAATGCCAGGAACGCCGAGAAACCCATCGACAGCGCGATGGTCAGCGCGAATTGCCGATAGATGGCGCCGACGCTGCCGCTCTGCAGTGCGCTGGGGATGAACACGGCCGCCAGCACCACCGAGATCGCCACCACCGCGCCGGTGATCTGGATCATCGCCTTTCGGGTGGCCTCCTTGGGCGGCAGATTCTCCTCGGTCATGATGCGTTCGACGTTCTCGATCACCACGATCGCGTCGTCGACCACGATGCCGATGGCCAGCACCATGCCGAACAGAGTCAGCTGGTTGATGGTGAAGCCGAGGATCAGCATGCCCAGGAAGGTGCCCAGCAACGCAACCGGAATCACCAGGGTCGGGATCAGCGTGGCCCGGAAGTTCTGCAGGAACAGCAGCATCACCAGGAACACCAGCACAATGGCCTCGATCAGGGTGTTCACGACCTCATCGATGGAGATCTTCACGAAGCTGGTGGAATCGTAGGGCACGAACCAGTCGACATTCTGCGGGAAGCTGGCCTGCAGTTCGGTCATCTTGCTGCGCACTTCCTGCGCCACGGTCAGGGCGTTGGCGCCGGGCAGCAGCTGAATGGCGAAGGCGCCGGTGGCCTTGCCGTTGTAGACGCTGTCGAAGCCATAGCTCTCGGGGCCGAACTGAATGCGCGCGACGTCCTTCAGCCGCACTGTGGTGCCGTCGTTGTTGGCGCGAAGTACGATGTTGCGGAACTGGTTGGGTGAGGTGAACCGGCTCTCCGCGGATACGGTAGCGGTATAGCCCTGGCCGGGTTCAGCGGGCGAGGAGCCGATCGAGCCTGCGGCAAACTGCACGTTCTGCGCGCGCACCGCATCCAGCACCTCGGTTGCCGACAGGCCATAGCCGTGCAGCTTGTCCGGATTCAGCCAGATGCGCATGGCGTACTGGGAACCGAACTGGCGCGTGCTGCCCACGCCGGGCAGGCGCGAGATCGGGTCGAGCACACGCGAGGCAATGACGTCATTGAGCGCGTTGCGGTCGAGTTTGTTGTCGTTCGAACGCAGCGCCACGACCATCAGGAAGCCGCTGTTGGCCTTGGCCACCACCACACCCTGCTGCACCACTTCGGAAGGCAGACGCGGCGTGGCCAGCGAGACCTTGTTCTGCACCTGCACCTGGGCGATGTCCGGATCGGTGCCGTCGGCGAAGGTCAGGTTGATATTGATGCGGCCGGTGGAGCTGGACGAGGAGCTGAAGTACAGCAGGTTGTCGATGCCGGTCAGCTGTTGCTCGATGACCTGGGTGACGCTCTTCTCGACCGTCTCGGCGCTGGCGCCCGGATAGCTGGCGCTGATCGTCACCTGCGGCGGGGCGATGTTCGGGTAGGACTCCACGCCGAGATTGGCGATGGAGATGACGCCGCCGATCGAGATCAGGATCGCAACCACCCATGCGAAGATCGGTCGCTCGATGAAAAATTTCGGCATGACGGATCCTCAGTGCTTGCCTGCGGCCGCGGCGGGCTTGCCGGTCGAGGCCGGTGCGGACGGCTTGGCGATGCGCGCCGGTTGTCCCGGTTGTGCGCGGGCAAGGCCGGAGACGATCAGGCGCTCGCCCTTGTCCAGTCCCGTGGTCACGATCCAGTTGTTCTGATAGGTACCGGCTGTCTGCACACGGCGCAGCTGGATCTTGTCGTCCTTGCCCAGCACCAGCACGTACGGCCCCGTGGTGTCGCGCTGCAGAGCCGACTCCGGCACCAGGTAGACGTGCTTGAGCGTGCCGAACGTGACCTTCAGGCGCGTGTACATGCCAGGGAGCAGGGATTTGTCCGGGTTCGGGATCACGCCGCGCAGATCGACAGCGCCGGTATCGGGATCGACGGTGGTGCCGGAGAAGTCCAGCGTGCCGGGCTGCCCGTAGGTGCTGCCGTCGGGCAGTGTCAGCCGCAGCTTGGCCTGGTTGGCGCCGAGCAGCGTGGCGCTGCCCCGTGCCTGAGCCTGGCGCAGACGATCCAGATCGTCCACGCTCATGGTGAAGTTCACGTACAGCGGGTCGATCTGATCGACCGTCGTCAGCAGCGTGGCGCTGCTCTGGCCGACCAGTGCGCCTTCAGTGACCTGCTGCTTGCCGGCACGGCCGTCGATGGGAGAACGCACTGTGGCGTAGCCGAGATTGATCTTCGCGCTCTCGACATTGGCGCGTGCCTGTTTCACTGCGGCCGCCGCGGTTCGCTCGGCGGCTTCGGCGTTGTCGAGGTCGGATTGCGAGACGAAACCCTTGGGGGCCAGGTCGCGCGCGCGCTTCGCTGCGATGCGCTTGTTGGTGTAGTCGGCCTGCGCCGAGGCGAGGGCGGCGCGAGCCGAATCCAGCGTGGCCTGCAGCGGCGCGGGGTCGATCTGGAACAGGATCTGCCCCTTCCGGACGGTGGTGCCCTCGTCGTATTCGCGCTTCAGCAGGACGCCGCTTACACGTGCGCGGACATCTGCGCTGCGATAGGCGGACAGGCGTCCAACCAAGTCGCGCACCAGCGGCACGGCCTGCGGCGCCATGACCTCGACGCCGACCTGTGCCGGCGGCCTCTGCGAGGAAGACGGGTTCTTGCCGCCGCAGGCCGAGAGCATGGCGGCGGCGAGCAGCGGGACGAAAACGGTAAGGACGCGCGGGCACGTGATGTTCATCGGAAATCCTTGAGACCGAGGCACGCAATGGTTGGAGACAGGAACCGAATCGGGACCCCATTCCACCGTGCTGGGTCGAGCACGAACGCCCGTCTCGGAACTGGTCCGTTGCTGGCAAGCAGGCAGACGACGACGCAGGGTGTGCTGGTGCGTACGGGGCAGGGTCACGCTCGGGTGTACTGGGCAGTCTAAGAATGCGCCGAACAGGCGTCAATCCGTGTCTTTTGGCATAGGTCCGGGGTCCGGCACGGTGGCGATTTCGATGCGATTGCGCCCCGCGCGCTTGGCTTGATAGAGCGCCTGGTCCGCGGCATGCAGCAGGGCTTCCGGTTCTCCACCGGTCGGCGGTTGCATGGCCAGGCCGATGGAAACGGTGAGATTGCCCAGCAATTTGCCCTGATGCTTCACTTTCATGGCGGCGACGGCCAGGCGGATCTCCTCGGCGCGCTTCAGTGCGCTTTCGCGGTCGGTTTCCGGCAGAATCAGCACGAATTCCTCGCCGCCGTAACGGCAGGCGATGTCCTCGGCGCGGATAGCGTCGCGCAGCAACGCCGAGAACTGCAGCAGCAACTCATCCCCGGCATCGTGGCCGTGAGTGTCGTTGAAGCGCTTGAAATGGTCCATGTCCAGCATCATCAGCGCCAGGCTGCGCTCGTGTCGACGGCTGCGCAGCAACTCGCGGCTGAGCGAGACTTCCAGGTAGCGGCGGTTGAACAGGCCGGTGAGCGGGTCGCGAATTGACTGGATGCGTAATGTTTCCTGCAGTTTCAGGTTGCCCAGCATGAGGCCGAGCTGCTCGCCCAGCGTGACGGCCAGGTCGTACTCCTCCGGGCGCATGCTGCCGAGGCGCTGGATGTGCAGCACGCCCAGCGTTTCGCCCTGGGCGAGCAGAGGTATGCACAGCCAGGTCGCATCGGTGTGGTTGGTCTGCCCGGTTTCCAGGTGCGCGCATCGGGCTTTCACGCGTGCATCGGGCGCCGGGTGCGGCTGACCGCGGCGCAAGGCCAGGCAGTCGTCCGGTGCGAACACGGTTTCGCTGTCCAGCCACAATACGCCCCATTCGGCCGCTTTTTCGGCGAGATTGCGCGAGGCGTTGATCAGCACCACCATGCCGACTGTGTCCGGAAGCATGTCTTCCAGACTGGGCGGAAGAATGCGCAGGGCCTCGTCGATGCTGCGGCAGCTCTGTAGCGACTCGTTCAGCATGTGCAGGCGCTGCATGCGGTCGGCCATGCCGCGCGACTCTTCCAGTGATTGGGCCAGTTGCGTGTAGGCGATCGCCAGTTCATCGTTTGCGTGCAGACGGATGCGCTGCTCGCGGATGACCAGGATCACGGCGCTGATAACCAGGAACAGTCCGAACAGCAGGCAGGCCAGGGTGAACCAGGTCGCCAGCATGGCGGACTGATTGCGGCGCGCTTCGCGTTCGCGTAGCAATTGCTGCTCGACGGCATGCATGACCCGGGTCTGCGAGGCGATGGGCCGCTCGACCTGTTCCGAGATCTGGTCATGCAGCAATTGCAGTGCACCGTCGCGGTCTCCGCGGTGTACCTGCGTCAGCATGTTCCGCATGCGCTTCACACGGGATTGCAGCGTATCGCGCAGTTCTTTGGCGCGAGCCTGCTGCGGCGGGTTGTCTGCCGTCATGCGGACCAGTCCGGCACTCAGCTTGTCGATGCGCGGCAATTGGGCGAAAAAGACGTCGAGCTGGCCGGCGTCGTTGGTCAGCAGATAGCCACGCAGGGCGGATTCGGCGCTGCGCAGTGCAAGGCTGGTCTTCAGCAGTTGTTGTTCGACCAGGTAGGAGTGCCGCGTCCAGCCGTTGTATTCGCGATAGCTGTGGGCATTGATGGCGACCGTGGCGGCGAGGCCGAGCACCAGGGCGATCGCGGCGCTGGCGATGATCATCAGGCGCCTGCGGAACCTGCGCGAGCGGCGGTGGGCGATGAGTCGTGAAGGCAATGCTGGATCAGCCGGGGGCTGCGGAGCTATCCTTGCCATCTCGATCCGCCTCCCGAGCGTTCTGTGAGGGCTGGCGGGACCATCATGCACAGCCTGGGTAAGCGATACGGATCATGCCCCGAAGCCAGCGTTTCACGCAGCCGTCGGAAGCGTCGATGTCCCCATCGCAGCCTCCCATCGCGGACCTTCGAGTCGGCGTTGCACGTTTCGATGGTCATGCACTCCCACGTTCCGAATCGTTCGCGCGTCTCCCGTGCGCTGGATCGTGTTGCTCCTTTCCGGTCCAAATCACTCACTAGCTTCGTAAAGCAGAATTGACCATGAATCAAGCCAAGCACATGGAAGCGGATCGCTTCCTCGGTCAAGTTCGTGAACACGTCGAGCGCCTGTCCGCCCAGTCGAAAGAAGTCGATCTGGCGCAGTTGCAGGTGCTGAGCGACGGGTTCTTCTCACGGATGGCGCAGATCGATCGCGATCAGCATGCGCCGGAGGAATGGGCCGCGCTGCTGCTCGAACTGCACGGGTTCATGGCGACTCGTCCGTTCCACGGGCGTGCACATATGCGCATTTTCAACCCGATACGCGAGCAGGCCGGTTGGGGCGGGCTTCGCACCACCGTGCAGGTGGTCACCGACGACATGCCATTCCTGGTCGACACGCTGACCATGGCCGTGGCCCGCGCCGAGCTCGACGTGCACATGGTCGCGCACCCGGTCTTCGCGGTGCTGCGCGAGACGGACGGCACATTGCAGGAGCTGAGTCAGGAAGGCATCGACCAGCCGCACGAGTCCATCATGCACCTGGAGATCGATCGGCTGGCCGACGACGACGCCTGCGAGCGCCTGCGCGACGAACTGGAAGCCTCGCTGTCGGATGTGCGCCTGGCGGTCGAGGACTGGCAGCGCATGCGCGGCATGATGCTCGACATCTCCGAAGATCTGCCGCGCCGCGAACTGCCGCTGGACGAGGCGGCGGTGTCCGAAGCGCAGTCCTTCCTGCGGTGGGCCGCCGACGACAACTTCACCTTCCTCGGCTACCGCGAGTACGAGGTCGCCGATGTCGATGGCGACGAGGTGCTGCGCACCGTCAAGGATTCGGGGCAGGGCATCCTGCGCGACGACAGCCGCGCCACCGCGCCGCGTTCGCTGAAGACGCTGGCGGCATCGCGCCTGCCGCAGTCCGGCGCCATGGACGCGATCATCCTGACCAAGACCAACGCCCGTTCGCGCGTGCACCGTCCCGGTTACATGGATTACATCGGCGTGCTCAAGTTCGACGCCGAGGGCCGTCCGGTCGCCGAGCAGCGATTCCTGGGCCTGTTCACTTCGACGGCCTACACCAAGCGTCCGCAGGACATGCCGCTGGTGCGCCTGAAGTACGAATCGGTGATGCGCCGTTCCGGCCTGCGTCGCAATGCGTATTCCGGCAAGGCGTTGCGCCATATCCTGGAGACGCTGCCGCGCGACGAGCTGCTGCAGGGCTCGCCCGAGGAACTGTTCGACATGGCCATGGGGGTGCTCGAGCTCAAGGAGCGCGCCCGTCCGCGTCTGTTCGTGCGTCGCGATCAGTACGGACGCTTCTTCTCCTGTCTGGCGTTCATTCCTCGTCAGCGCTTCAATACCACCGTCCGTCATCGTCTGGAGCGCATGCTGTGCGACGCGCTGCACGGGGATTCGCTCGATTCCAGCGTGCTGATGGGCGAGTCCGCACTGGCGCGCCTGCACGTGGTGGTGCGTCCGATGCCGGGCGACACGCCCGCCGTCGACACCGATGCGCTCGAGGAGGAGCTGGTCGGCATCGTGCGCAACTGGCAGGACGATCTTCGTGACAGCCTGGTGCACGAGTTGGGCGAAATCGAAGGTCTCGGGCTGGCCAATCGCTACGGCGCCGCGCTTCCGGCCGGCTACATCGAGGAAGTTTCCGCCGATGTCGCCGCCGCCGACGTGCAGGCGCTGGCGCAGCTCGATGACGATCAGGCCGTGCGCATGTCGTTCTACCGGCCGCAGCAGCAGCCGGATCAGCTGCGCTTCAAGGTCTACCGCCGCGGCGTGGACATCCCGCTGTCGGACATGTTGCCGCAGCTGGAGAACCTGGGTCTGCGCGTGCTGACCGAGCACGTCTACGACATGCAGGTGGACGATGCGCGGCTGTTCATCCAGGATTTCGAGGTGCGTCCCGACGGCGATCTGCTGTTCCCGGTCGATCAGGTCGGTGGCCACTTCGAGGGCGCCTTCGAGAACGTCTGGCGCGGCAACGCGGAGAGCGACGGCTTCAACCGCCTGGTGCTGGGCGCGCTGCTGCACTGGCGCCAGGTCGCCATGCTGCGCGGCTACTGCAAGTACCTGCAGCAGGTCGGCATCGCCTTCTCGCAGAGCTACATGGAAGAGACGCTGAACCGCTATCCCGGCATCGCCAATCTGCTGGTGGAGCTGTTCAATGCCAAGTTCGATCCGCGCCGCGAGCAGCGTGACGAGGACACCCTGGCGGCGCACGAAAAGCAGCTCCGCGGCGAGATGGACGTGTTGGTGCCGCAGTCGCTATCGGTCGATCGCGCCGGCTTCATCAACCGCGTGGTCGGTGCGCTGCGGCAGGATCGCGCCACACAGATCGACATCTACTGGCAGGCCATCAAGGTGCTGCTGGACGGCGTCGCGAGCCTCGATGACGAGCGCATCATCAAGAGCTACATGGACGTCATCCGCGCGACCCTGCGCACCAGCTACTTCCAGCGTCCGGACGGCGCCGCGCGGCACTACATCAGCTTCAAGTTCGATTCCTCGCTGGTGCCCGATGCGCCCAAGCCGGTGCCGTACCGCGAGATCTTCGTCTACGGGCCGCGCGTGGAAGGCATCCATCTGCGCTTCGGCGCGGTCGCGCGCGGCGGCCTGCGCTGGTCGGATCGCCGCGAGGACTTCCGCACCGAGGTGCTGGGTCTGGTCAAGGCGCAGATGGTCAAGAACACCGTCATCGTGCCGGTCGGCTCCAAGGGTGGCTTCTTCGTCAAGCAGCCGCCGGAGAGCGGCGAGCGCGAGGACATCCAGGCCGAAGGCGTGGCGTGCTACCGCATGTTCATCGAGGGCCTGCTCGACATCACCGACAACCTGATGGACGGCAAGGTCGTGCCGCCGCAGGACGTGGTGCGTCACGACGACGACGATCCGTACCTCGTCGTCGCCGCCGACAAGGGCACGGCAACGTTCTCCGACATTGCCAACGGCATCGCCATCGATCACGGCTACTGGCTGGGCGATGCGTTCGCCTCCGGCGGTTCCAACGGCTACGACCACAAGGGCATGGGCATCACCGCCAAGGGCGCCTGGGAGTCGGTCAAGCGCCACTTCCGCGCACTCGGTCGCGATAGCCAGGGCGAGGACTTCACCTGTGTCGGCGTCGGCGACATGTCCGGTGACGTGTTCGGCAACGGCATGCTGCTGTCGCGCCATATCCGCCTGCTGGCCGCGTTCGACCATCGCCATATCTTCCTCGATCCGAATCCGGACGCGGCGACCTCGTACGCCGAGCGTGAGCGCATGTTCGCGCTGCCGCGTTCGAGCTGGGAGGACTACGACAAGAGCCTGATCTCCGAGGGGGGCGGCGTCTGGCCGCGTTCGGCGAAGTCGATTCCGGTGTCCGAACCGGTGCGCAAGGTGCTGGGTCTGCGCAATGACGTCGAACAGCTTTCGCCCAACGAGCTGATGAACGCGATTCTCAAGGCGCCGGCCGACCTGCTGTGGAACGGTGGCATCGGCACCTACGTCAAGGCGTCCAGCGAGACGCACGCCGACGCCGGCGACCGCGCCAACAACGCACTGCGCATCGACGGCAACGAGCTGCGCTGCAAGGTGGTGGGCGAGGGCGGCAATCTGGGCCTGACCCAGAAGGGTCGCATCGAGGCCGCGCTGAACGGCGTGCTGCTGAACACCGACTTCATCGACAACTCGGCCGGCGTGGACACGTCCGACCATGAGGTCAACATCAAGATCCTGCTGGGCGATGCCGTGCATCGCGGCGAGCTGGACACGGACGGCCGCAACGAGCAGCTGGCGGCGATGACCGACGAGGTCGAGCGCCTGGTGCTGTGGGACAACTACCGCCAGAACTATGCCATCACCATGATGGAGCACATGGCGGCCAAGCGCATCGGCTCGATGGCGCACTTCATCCGCACGCTGGAAGCGGAAGGCCTGCTCGACCGCCAGGTCGAGTCGCTGCCCAGCGATGCCGAACTGACCGAGCGCAAGACCCGTGGCCTGGGCCTGACCCGGCCGGAGCTGTCAGTGTTGCTGTCCTACGACAAGCTCAAGCTGTTCCAGCAGTTGCTGGATTCGGACGTGCCCGAGGATCCGTATCTGTCGCGCGAGCTGGAGCGCTACTTCCCCGAGCCGCTGCGCGAACCGTATGCCGAGCACATGCAGCGCCATCGCCTGAAACGCGAGATCATCGCCACGGCGGTGACCAACTCGACCATCAACCGCATGGGCGCGACCTTCATGATGCGCATGGCCGAGGACACCGGCCAGGGTCCGGCGGCGATCGCCAAGGCCTTCACCGCCGCGCGCGAGATTCTCGACGCTCGTGGGTTGTGGGCCGATATCGAGGTGATGGATGGCAAGGTTGCCGAGGACACCCAGATCGACGCCAAGCTGCACATCTGGGGTCTGCTGCGCCACCTGACCCGCTGGCTGCTGACGCGTCCGGGCGGCACGCTGGATATTGCCGCCAACGTCGAGCGCTACCAGCCGGGCATGAACGCATTGCGTGAGGCCCTGCCGAAGGCATTGACGCCGACGGGTTGCTCCGACTTCGAAGCGGGCAAGGAGAAGTGGGAAGGTCTGGGCATGCCGGCCGATCTGGCGCTGCGTCTGGCGCGCATTCCGCTGCTGCGCTCGGGGCTGGACATGATCGAGGTGTCGATGCAGAGCGGCAAGCCGGTCGAACAGGTCGCCAGTGTGTTCTTCGGTCTGGCCGGTGCACTGGATCTGGACTGGCTGCGCGGGCAGGTCGAGGCGCTTCCGGTGGAAAGCAGCTGGCATGCGCAGGCGCGCGGTTCGTTGCTCGAGGAGTTGAGTCATCAGCATCGCGCACTTTCCGCCCAGGTGCTCGGCTACGCGGGTGACCGCTACGGGCAGGAGGCGGTCTCGGTATGGCTGGATCGCGACGATCCGACGCTCAAGCACACTCGCGCCATGCTGGCCGACATTCTGACCCAGAACGCCGATTACCCGATCGCTTCGGTCGCGGTGCGTCGCCTGGCGCAACTGGCGCAGATGCAGCTCGACTGAGTAAGCTCGGGCAGGTTGCCGCCGACCGGACCGTTGCCGATGCAGATTGCGATCGTAGCCAGCCAGGCGCCGCCCGCCCGCGAGGCGGCCGAGCGCCTGCAAGCCCAGTACGGTTCCGTGCCGCCGCAGGAGGCCGATGTCATCGTCGCCCTGGGCGGCGACGGGTTCATGCTGCGCACGCTGCATCGGCATCTGGATCTGGGCAAGCCGTTCTATGGCATGAAGCTGGGACGCGTCGGCTTTCTGATGAACCAGTACCGCGACAACGATCTGGAAGCCCGTCTCGCGCGCGCGCACCCAGCGGTGTTGTATCCGCTGGAGATGCGTGCGACCACTGCCGACGGCGATGAGTGCGTCGAACTGGCCTTCAACGAAGTCTCGCTGCTGCGGCAGAGCAACCAGGCCGCGCACTTGCGTATCACGCTCAATGGCGACGAGAAGCTGGACGAGCTGGTTTGTGACGGCATTCTGGTGTCCACGCCGGCCGGCTCCACCGCCTACAACCTTTCCGCTCACGGTCCGATTCTCCCGCTCGATGCCAACGTGCTGGCGATGACGCCGATCAGTCCGTTCCGCCCGCGGCGCTGGCGCGGCGCGATTCTTCCGCACGCTACCCGTGTCGGACTGCGCACGCTCGACCCGGACAAGCGGCCGGTCAGCGCCACGGCCGATTACCACGAGGTACGCAACGTGCTCAACGTGGAGGTGCGGCAGTCCGGCCAGCATGCGGTGCGTCTGCTGTTCGATCCCGAGCACAACCTTGAGCAGCGCATCCTGGACGAGCAGTTTCTGCTCTGACCCTCGCGGTCATCGGGGCGTCGCACTACACTTTGCATGAAGCAGGTTTGCGGGTGCCGTCACGCCGTCTTCCCGAGCGGATGGTTTTGCAGCCGTGTTCGACGCGATGCGATCACACGCACGATGCATGAAATGCCCGACCGCCGTGATGCTCGACTTCCCCATCCATGCCTGACGCAGGACGCACCTTGAGCCAGCTACCCAACGCCCATTCCGCGACCTCGGCCCGAGACGACCGCCTGATGGTGGCGATCTCCTCGCGCGCGCTGTTCGACATGGGTGACAGTCACGAACTGTTCGAGCGCGAAGGGCTGGATGCCTACCGCGCCTATCAGATCGAGCACGAGAACGACATTCTCGCGCCCGGCGTGGCCTTTCCCCTGGTGCAGAAGCTGCTGGGCCTCAATCGCCTCAGTGGCGACAAGCCTCCGGTGGAAGTGATTCTTCTGTCACGCAATTCCGGCGACACCGGGTTGCGCATCTTCAATTCGATCCAGCATCACGGCCTCAGCATTGCGCGCGCGGCGTTCACCAGTGGCGCGCCGACTTCGGACTACATCCATCCCTTCGGCGCGGACCTGTTCCTGTCCGCCAACGCCGAAGACGTGGCGCGGGCGCTGCGTGCGGGTGTCGCGGCGGCGACCATCCTGCCGTCGATCGCGCCGCCGCGGGTCAGCGAGCAGCTGCGCATCGCCTTCGACGGCGATGCGGTGATCTTCGGTGACGAAGGCGAACGGGTGTCGCGGGAAGAGGGGCTGGAGGCGTTCCATCGCAGCGAGACCGAGCGCGCCGAAGAGCCGCTTTCGGTCGGCCCGTTCCGCGGTTTCCTGGCCGCGCTGCACCGCTTGCAGGCCGCTTTCCCCGCCGAGGATTCGCCGATCCGTACGGCGCTGGTCACGGCGCGCTCGGCACCTGCGCACAAGCGCGTGATCCTGACGCTGCGCCGGTGGGGGGTGCGCATCGACGAAGCGCTGTTCCTCGGCGGACGCGACAAGGGACCGTTCCTGGATGCCTTCGGAGCCGACATTTTCTTCGACGATTCGCCCGTCAATGTCGAGTCCACGCGCCGCCATGTTGCCACGGGCCATGTCCCGCATGGCGTGTCGAATGCCGACGAAGATGTCGACTAAAGCTGTTTTATTTCAGTTATTTACTTGATTTTTTCGATAGCGATTCAAGATCCGCTTGCCGGGTGCTCGCGTGCCACCGTGCGTGGGTCCATGCGCACGCCGAACCAGTTCATGCCCCAGTGCACATGCGGTCCGGTGGCGCGTCCGGTCATGCCGGACAGGCCGACGACCTGTCCCTGACGGACGTGCTGGCCCGGTTTCACTTTCAGCTTTTCCATGTGCAGCATCACCGAGCTGATGCCGAAGCCGTGATCGATGATGACGGTGTTGCCGCTGAGGTAGAGCCGCTTTGCCAGCGTGACCACACCCGCTGCGGGTGCTTTTACCGGCGTGCCGCGCGGCACGGCGATATCCACGCCCGAGTGCGGCGCGCGTGGCTTGCCGTTGTAGATGCGCTGGCTGCCGAACCGGCCGCTGATGCGGCCGTGCACGGGCCAGATGAAACCGTGCTCGAAATCCTCGCGCGCGTCATTGCGCGTGCGGGCTTCCGCCACCAGCTTGCGTTCGCGCGCGATGCGCTCGGCGATGGCAGGGGGCGGTGACACGGTCTTCGGCGGAACACCGTTGACGCGTTCGGTCGGCCATGTCCGTTCGCGTACGGCAATGTGCCGGGTCTGCGGCGGCTGGCCGGGGCACCGCGTGTCGACCGTGAGCGGTCCCGTCGTGTCGCGGCCGACGCCGAAGGCAAAACGCCCATCCTTGCCGATGCGGAGCTCTTGCCCTGCATACGAGACGTGGCAGGAGGGCAGGACATGACCGATGACGAGTCCGCCCTGCGGCACCTCGCGAGGCAGGCGGATGTTCGCCGCATGCGCGCGTCCCGGGCCGGCGATGACGATGAGCGCGAGCAGCGACAGGCTGGTGAGAAGACGTGTATGCCGCTCATTCATGCGGTATGTCCTTTTCCGGAGCGCGGCAACGCGCTAGGGTGAAGGTTTGCGGGACCGGATCCATGCCGCCGCTGCACAACGGCTGACAGCGCAGGATGCGCCAGAGAGCGAGTATGCTTCCGCGCAGGGGGCCGAATCGCGCGACGGCAATGCGGGCATAGTCGGAGCATGTGGGATGGAATCGGCAACGCTGCCCGAGCAAGGGGCTGATGAGCCGCTTGTAGAGGGCGAGAAGAAAAAGGATGATGCGGGTCAAGATCGGTTTCCGGGGGGCATCCGACAGTTGTCCGGAGATCAACCGAAGGGCAGTTGCTGGTGTCGGAGAACTAGGCTATAACACCGGGCCGCCGACCTACAATGGTGAGGGAGCATGGCGAAATCAACGCGTAGTGCCTCCAGCAAGGCACGCAAGACCAAGTCCGCGACCCGCGATGGGGACGCGAAAACTCGCAAGCGCACGATAGCGGCCAGCACCGCCAAGGCCGCCAAGAGCGGAAAGTCGACCGCGAAGAAGACCGCGGCGAAGAAGGTCGTCAAGAAGGCGGCTGCGAAGAAGTCCGCGACGAAGAAGGCTGCAACGGCCAAGAAGAGCACGGCCAGAAAGCCTGCGGCGAAGAAGTCCGCCGTGAAAAAGACGGCCGCCGGGAAGGCTGCAGCCGGCAAGAAGACGGCGGCGGCGAAAAAGGTCACGAAGAAGAGCGCGGCCAAGAAGACGGCCGTGAAAAAGGGCGCGGTGAAGAAGAGCGCCAAGAAGGCAGTCAAGAAGACCGCCGTCAAGAAGGCCGCGAGCAAGAGTTCCACACGCAAGACGGCGACCGGAAAATCGGCCGCCGGCAAGAAGACGGCGGTGAAGAAGGCCGCCAGCAAGACATCCACCCCACGCAAGGCGGCTTCGAAGAAGTCCGCTTCCACCAAGTCCCCGTCCCCGCGCCGCAGCGCCGCGACGGCGAAATCGGCCGGCAAGGCCGCATCGCCGTCGAAGGTCTCGAGCAAGGGCAAGGGCAAGCAGAGTCTGAAAGAACGTCCACGAATGGCTATTGTCGCACCGAACAACGAACCCAGTGTCACCAAGGAAGACGGCCGCTATGCGCTGCCTTCCACCGTCGTCATCGATCTGCCGAAGGGCTACAAGCCCAAGTCGAGCGACAACGAGGAGTACATGAATCCCCGGCAACTCGCGTATTTCCGCGACAAGCTGCGGACCTGGCGCGATCAACTGGTCGAGGAATCGCGCCAGACCATCGACAACCTGCGTGGCGAAGTGCGTGACGTGGGCGACGAGGCCGAGCGCGCCACGCGCGAGACCGAGAATTCGCTCGAACTGCGCACGCGTGATCGCTACCGCAAGCTGATCTCCAAGATCGAGAAGGCCCTGCGCCGCATCGAGGAAGGCCGTTACGGCTTCTGCGAGGAGACCGACGAGGAGATCGGCGTCGAGCGTCTGGAAGCGCGTCCCATCGCGACGCTGTCGCTGGACGCACAGGAACGTCGCGAGCATCTGCAGAAACAGATGGGCGATTGATCGCGACATTGCGCTTCCTGCATGACGAAAGCCCCGCTTCGCGCGGGGCTTTTCGTTTTCTGTTTATTTGAGCGAACGCGGCGAGCGTTCGACGCGCGGAAGCGTCAGGCCACGTCGGCCAGTGCTTCGGCCGCGTAGCCCTTCAGGGTCTTCAGCATCGCGACCAGTCCGTTCGAGCGGGTGGGCGACAGATGCTTGGCCAGGCCGATGGCCTCGATGTAGCTCGGTTCAGTATCGAGAATCTCCTGCGCACTGCGGCCCGAGTAGACGCGCAGCACCAGGGCAATCAGGCCGGAGACGATGGCCGAGTCGCTGATCGCGCGGAAACGCATGCATGCGGCGTCCCCTTCGGGCACCAGCCAGACCTGCGATTGGCAGCCGTGCACGCGGAACTCCTCGCGCTTGAGCGATTCGGGGAATTCCGGCAGCTTGCGGCCGAGATCGATCAGGTACTGGTAGCGCTCGCTCCAGTCGCTGAAGAAGGCGAACTCGTCGGCGATGTCCTGTTGCGCTTCTGCGGCGCTGAGTGCGGTGTCGTTCATAGGGCCATTATCGCGCAGACGCGCCGCGGGCGAAAACGCGCAAGCTCAGCGCGCCATGCTCCAGCGCGTGCCGTCGGCGCCGTCCTCGATGCTCACGCCCATGGCGGCGAGCTGGTCGCGGATGGCGTCCGCGCGCGCCCAATCCTTGCCGGCACGTGCTTCGTTGCGCGCGGCGATCAGCGCTTCGACCTGTTCGGCGTCGACGGTGTCCGCGCCCTGACGGAACCATTCCTCGGCGGGTTGCAGCAGCAGGCCCAGCGCCGCGCCGGCACCGAGCAGGGCGGACTTGGCGGCCTTGCGCGCCTCATCGCCCTCGGCCTTGCGCGCGCGGTCGGCCAGCGCCGACAGTTCGGCCAGCGCGATCGGCGTGTTCAGGTCGTCGCACAGGGCCTGCTCGATGGCTTCGGGGATCGGCTGCACGACCTCGTCGGTCTGCACGTCGGCGAGGTCGCGCAGCACGCCGTACCAGCCGTCGAGCGTGCGCACGGACTGTTCCAGCGCCTCGTCGGTCCAATCCAGCGGCTGGCGGTAGTGCCCCTTCAGCAGCAGCAGGCGCAGTGCTTCGGGCGGGTGCTGGTCGAGCAGGGTGTGCAATTCCAGCACGTTGCCGAGCGACTTGGACATTTTGCGGCCGCCGAAGGTCAGCATGCCGTTGTGCAGCCACCAGCGCGCGAATACTGCGCCACCGTGCGCGCAAGTGCTCTGCGCGATCTCGTTCTCATGGTGCGGGAAGGTCAGGTCCACGCCGCCGGCGTGGATGTCGATGGTCTCGCCCAGGTGCGCCGCGCTCATCGCCGAGCACTCGATGTGCCAGCCGGGGCGGCCGCGTCCCCAAGGGCTGTCCCAGCCGGGCAGGTCGTCGCTGGAGGGCTTCCACAGCACGAAATCGGCCGGATTGCGCTTGTACGGCGCCACTTCCACGCGTGCACCGGCGATCATCTCCTCGGTGGAGCGTCCCGACAGCGCGCCGTACTCGGCGTAGGACGACACGTCGAACAGCACGTGCCCCTCTGCCGCGTAGGCGTGGCCGTCGGCGATCAGGCGCTCGATCATGGCGATGATCTGCGGCATGTGCGCGGTCGCGTGCGGCTCGATGTCCGGCGCGGTCACGCCCAGGCGCGCCATGTCCTCGCGGTAGGCGGCGGCGTAGCGGTCGGTGATCTCGGCGATGGGCACGCCGGCGTTGCGGGCGGCGGCGTTGATCTTGTCGTCGACGTCGGTGATGTTGCGGGCGAACACCACCTTCGGGTAGTGCCGGCGCAGCAGGCGCACCAGCACATCGAACACTACGGGACCGCGCGCGTTGCCGATGTGCACGTAGTTGTAGACGGTCGGTCCGCACAGATACATCGTCACCTGGTCCGGATGCAGGGGCTGGAAGGGCTCGACGCGCCGGGTCAGGGTGTTGTGCAGGCGGATGGGCATGGCAGCGGTGGTCCGTCACGGAAAAAACGTTCCGACCATCTTAGCAATTCGTCCCTGCGCAGGGCACATGCGCAGAGGTTCTAAGCGTTCATTCAGGCGGGATTTGGTGCAATGCGACCAAACGACAAGCACGACGGGAGAAACCGTCGCGGCAGTCCGAGGTCCTCCATGAAAAAGCTTTTTGTTCTTCTGCTGATCGCCATGCTCTCCAGCGCCGCCGCGTTCGCCCAGAATGCGCCGCCTCCCCCGCCTGGGCAGGGCAACGGCAATACTCATTACGGTTGGGCCGATGTACTGCGCGTCGATCCGATCTACCGCACCGTCCAGGTGAACCAGCCGCAGCAGCAGTGCTACAACCAGCCAGTCGTGCGCGAGGAGCGTCACAGCAGCGCGGCCGGAGCCCTGCTGGGCGCCGTGGTCGGTGGTGTGCTGGGCAACACCGTGGGCAAGGGTGACGGACGCAAGGCCGCGACCGTGGCCGGCGCCGTCGCTGGCGGCGCCATCGGCAATCGCGTCGGCGGTGGCGGTACACGTACCTACGAAGGCACCGAGACCCGATGCCAGAACATCAACTCGGTCAGCGAGGAGCGTCACGTGGTCGGCTACAACGTCGAGTATCGCTATCGCGGCGACGTCTACGTGTCGCGCCTGGACTACGATCCGGGCGACCGTCTGCGCATCCGTATCAGCGTGTCGCCGGTCGACTGATCCGGCTCACGCACGTAACAACGTTTTCCGCGGCGCGTGTTTCCTCCGGGAAGCGCGCGCCGTTTCGCATCTGCGGTTTCTGCGCCGACGAGGCATCTTGCGCGATGTGGGCCGATCGTGTACTTCTATGCGTTCGATTTCCCGAGAACTGTACGTGAAGCCTTCCTTCGTTCCCGCTCCCGTGATCCTGACCAGCGCCCGCATGGCCGCCGGCATGACCTCGCGTGCGCGCCGACCGGAAGGTTTCTTCCCGGCCGGGTAGGCTGTCGCGTGCTGTTCGACGATCACGACGAAAACCCGGCCCCGCGCCGGGTTTTCCTGTTTCCGGCCCACGAAAATTCCCCGCAGACGGATATCCCATGAGCCTTCGCCACTTTCTCAACACCCAGGACTGGTCCCGCGACGACCTCGACGCGCTGCTGACGCAGGCCGCCGCGTTCAAGCGTTCGCCGCAGGGTCGCGCGCTCGAGGGGCGTTCCATCGCGCTGCTGTTCTTCAATCCGTCGATGCGCACCCGCACCAGTTTCGAGCTGGGCGCGTACCAGTTGAGCGGCAAGGCCATCGTGCTGTCGCCGGGGAAGGACGCGTGGCCGATCGAGTTCGAGGTCGGCTCGGTGATGGACGGCGAGGCCGAGGAACACATTGCCGAGGTGGCGCGCGTGCTCAGCCGCTATGTCGACATGATCGGCGTGCGCGCTTTCCCGAAGTTCCAGGACTGGCAGGTCGACCGACAGGACCGCGTGCTGAAGTCTTTCGCGAAGTACGCCACGGTGCCGGTGATCAACATGGAAACGATCACCCACCCGTGCCAGGAGATGGCGCACATCATGGCGCTGCAGGAACACTTCGGCACCGCCGATCTGCGCGGCAAGAAGTACGTGCTGACCTGGACCTACCATCCGAAGCCGCTGAACACCGCCGTTGCCAATTCGGCGCTGACCATCGCCACGCGCTTCGGCATGGACGTGACACTACTCTGTCCGACTCCCGAATACGCGCTCGACGAGCGCTACATGGACATCGGCGCGAAGAACTCAGCCGAGGCAGGCGGCAGCTTCCGCATGAGCCACGACATCGAGGATGCCTACAACGGCGCGCATGTCGTCTACGCCAAGAGCTGGGGTGCGATTCCGTATTTCGGTCGCTGGGAGGCCGAGAAGCCGATCCGTGACGCGCACAAGCACTTCATCGTTGACGAGGCGAAGATGGCCATGACCGACGGCGCGGTATTCAGCCATTGCCTGCCGCTGCGTCGCAACGTGAAGGCCACAGACGCAGTGATGGACTCGCCCGCATGCATCGCTATCGACGAGGCCGAGAACCGCTTGCACGTGCAGAAGGCGATCATGGCCAAGCTGGTCAGTCAGGACTGAGGGCGGCGCATGTATCAACCGAAACATTTCAAGGAACTGCGCGCCGAGGCACTGGCCGACGTGATGCTGGGCTACCCGTTCGCAACCGTAGTGCACAGTGACGCCAATGGTCCGCAGGCCAATCCCGTACCGCTGCTGCCGGGCGCCAACGGCCGCCTGCGCGGGCACGTCGCGCGCGGCAATCCGCTGGCGAAGGCCGACGGTGAGCGGGTGCTGGTGATTTTTCACGGGCCGGATGCCTATGTCAGTCCCGGCTGGTACCCGAGCAAGGACGAAGACGAAGGCCGCGTGGTGCCAACCTGGAACTACGCCACCGTGCAGGTCCATGGCCGTCTGCGCGTCACGCACGACAGCGGCTGGCTGATGCGCCTGCTGACCGATCTGACCGATCGTCACGAGCTGGGCATGGATACGCCATGGAGCGTGGACGATGCGCCGGCCGACTACGTCAAGACCCAGCTCAAGGGCATCGCCGGGCTCGATATCGAAGTCGAGCGTGTCGAAGGCAAGTTCAAGCTCAGCCAGAACCACCCCGTGCGCAACCGTGTCGGTGTCATTCAGGGGCTGCGAAAGCGTGCGGGCGAGCGCGATGAGGCTCTGGCTACCCTGATGCTGCGCTATGGCAAGGAGACGTCCGAATGAGCGACCTGCACACGCATCGCTACGCCGTCGAACTGGCCTGGACCGGCAATCGTGGCGAAGGCACGCGCGATTACCGCGCCTATGGACGCGACCATGTGCTGCGCATCGACGGCAAGCCGGAGCTGGCCGCATCGGCGGATCGGACTTTTCGCGGCGACCGCTCGCGGCACAACCCGGAGGACCTGCTGGTGGCGGCGCTGTCCAGCTGCCACATGCTGTCCTATCTGCACATGGCCGCCACGGCCGGTGTCGTGGTCGTCGCCTACGCCGATCGCGCCGAGGGCGTGATGCGCACCGAAGGCAACGGCGGCCGCTTCGTCGAAGTGGTGCTGCATCCGCAGGTGACCATCGCCGCCGGCAGCGACGCCGAACGTGCCCAGGCGCTGCATGAAGACGCGCACCACGCCTGCTTCATCGCCAATTCCGTCAACTTCCCCGTGCGCTGCGAACCGCGCATCGACGCCGCTTCCTCTTGAACCGTCCCCAGGAATTTCCCTCATGAGCCAAGACATCGTCCTCGCTTTTTCCGGCGGCCTCGATACCAGCTTCTGCGTGCCGTATCTGCAGGAGCGCGGTTACGCCGTGCATACCGTGTTCGCCGATACCGGCGGCGTCGACGCCGAGGAGCGCGCCTTCATCGAACAGCGCGCCGCGGAACTCGGCGTCGCCAGTCACGTCACCGTCGACGGCGGTCCGGCGATCTGGGACGGCTTCGTCAAGCCGTTCGTGTGGGCCGGCGAGGGCTATCAGGGCCAGTATCCGCTGCTGGTCTCCGACCGCTATCTGATCGTCGAAGCGGCGCTCAAGCGCGCGGCCGAACTGGGCACGAAGGCCATCGCCCACGGCTGCACCGGCATGGGCAACGACCAGGTGCGCTTCGATCTGACCGTGAAGGCGCTGGGCGATTTCGACATCGTCGCGCCGATCCGCGAAATCCAGAAAGAGCACACCCAGACCCGCGCCTACGAACAGGCCTACCTGGAAGAGCGCGGCTTCGGCGTGCGCGCCAAGCAGCAGCGCTACACCATCAACGAGAACCTGCTCGGCGTGACCCTGTCCGGCGGCAAGATCGATGCCTGGCAGGCGCCGGGCGAGGGCGCCCGCGGCTGGTGCAAGCCGCGCGCCGAATGGCCGTCCGAGGCGCTGGAAGTGAAGCTGACTTTCCGCCACGGCGAAGCGGTGGCGGTCGATGGCGAGTCGCTTCCCGGGCATCAGATCCTGGCGCGGCTGAATCAGCAGTTCGCCGCCTACGGCGTGGGTCGCGGCCTGTACACCGGCGATACCACCATCGGTCTGAAGGGCCGCATCGTGTACGAGGCACCGGGTCTGATCGCGCTGCTGGCCGCGCATCGCGCGCTGGAGGAAGCAGTGCTGTCGAAGGCGCAGAACCGCTTCAAGCCGCTGGCGGCCAAGCAGTGGGTCGAACTGGTCTACGAAGGCTTCTTCCACGATCCGCTGAAGGCCGATCTGGAAGCCTTTCTGGCGTCCAGCCAGCGCTGCGTCAACGGCACGGTCACGCTGCGCACCGAAGGCGCGAGGGTCGATGCCGTCGGCGTCGAGTCGCCGCACATCCTCAACGCCAAAGGCGCGACCTATGCGCAGTCGGCCGACTGGGGCGTGGAAGAGGCCGAGGGTTTCATCAAACTGTTCGGCATGAGCTCGTCGCTGTGGGCCGAAGTGAACCGGGACGCCAAGGCATGAGCATGCTACTGGACGTCACGCTCGAACATCTCAAGGCGCTGGTCGGCTTCGATACGCGCAACCCGCCGCGCACCATCGATACCGGCGGCATCTTCGACTACCTGCAGGCGCAGTTGCCGGATTTCGACTGCACGCTCACCGACCACGGTGCGGGCGCGGTCAGCCTGCTGGCCGTACGCGGGAACCCGCGGCTGCTGTTCAACGTGCATCTGGACACGGTGCCGGATTCGCCGCACTGGACGGCCAGTCCGTTCGAGCTGCGCATCGGCGACGACCGCGCGACCGCGCTGGGTGCGTGCGACATCAAGGGCGCGGCGGCGGCGATGCTGGCCGTGGCGCAGGCGGGCGCGGGCGACTGCGCGTTCCTGTTCTCCACCGACGAGGAGGCCAACGATGCGCGATGCGTGCCGAACTTCGTGCGCGGCAAGCACGACTACGAAGCCGTGATCGTGGCCGAGCCGACCCGCTGCGAAGCGGTGCTCGCGCACCGCGGCATCAACTCGGTGCGCATGCGCTTCGCGGGTCGCGCCGGGCACGCCTCGGGCGAGCAGCAGGCGTCCGACAGCGCGCTGCATCAGACCGTGCGCTGGGGCAGTCGCGCGCTGGACTACGTCGAGGCGCAGGCGCATCACCGCTTCGGCGGCATGACCGGCCTGCGCTTCAATCTCGGTCGCATCGAGGGCGGCATCAAGGCCAACGTCATCGCGCCCGAGGCCGACCTCAAGTTCGGTTTCCGGCCGCTGCCGTCGATGGACCCGGATGCGCTGCTGAAGAGCTTCCACGATCTGGCCGATCCGCATCCGGCCGAATTCGAGGAAACCTTCCGCGGTCCGTCACTGCCGGCCGGCGACATCGCCGCTGCCGAGTCGCGCCGGCTGGCCGCGCGCGATCTGGCCGACGAACTGGGGCTTCCGATTGGCAATGCCGTCGATTTCTGGACCGAGGCCTCGCTGTTCTCCGCCGCCGGCTACACCACGATGGTGTTCGGTCCGGGCGACATCGCCCAGGCGCACACCGCCGACGAATGGGTCGCGTTGGACCAGCTCGCGTCCTACGCCGATCACCTGCAACGCATCATTCACGAAGGGCATGCGTAATCCCGTCATGGACACGCACAAGAATACCCGGCAAACCATCGTGCGGCTGTTGTCGTCGATGGGCAGCGCCAAGGAAATCCAGCAGTACCTCAAGCGTTTCTCGCAGCTCGATGCCAAGCGCTTCGCCGTGGTCAAGGTCGGCGGAGCGGTGCTGCGCGACGAACTGGACGCACTGATCTCCTCGCTTTCGTTTCTGCAGCAGGTCGGCCTGACGCCGATCGTGCTGCACGGCGCAGGGCCGCAGCTGGACGCGGAGATGAAGGCCGCCGGCATCGAGAAGCAGACCGTCGACGGCCTGCGCGTGACTTCGCCCAAGGCGCTGGAGGTCGTGCGCCGCGTTTTTCAGGCGCAGAACCTGCGCCTGGTCGAGGCCCTGCAGGAAATGGACGTGCGCGCGACGTCGATTCTGTCCGGCGTGTTCGAGGCGCGTTTTCTGGACCGTGATCGCCTCGGACTGGTCGGCGGTGTCGACGCGGTGAACCTGGCGCCGATCGAGGCCAGCTTGCGCATTGGTTCGATCCCGGTCATCGCCTCGCTGGGCGAGACGGCGGAAGGACAGATCCTCAACGTTAACGCCGACTTCGCCGCCAACGAGCTGGTGCGCGCATTGCAGCCCTACAAGATCGTGTTCCTGACCGGTACCGGCGGCCTGCTCGATGAACATGGCCAGATCATCGACTCGATCAACCTGCGCACCGAATACGAGCATCTGATGGCGCAGCCCTGGCTGCATTCGGGCATGCGCCTGAAGATCGACCAGATCAAGCATCTTCTGGACGACTTGCCGCTGACCTCGTCGGTGTCGATCACACGACCGGGCCAGCTGGCCAAGGAGCTGTTCACGCACAAGGGATCGGGCACGCTGATCCGCCGCGGCGAACGTGTGCTCACGTTCGAGAACAGCTGGGAAGGCGTCGACACCTCGCGCTTGCGCGCGCTGATCGAGTCGAGCTTCCGCCGCCGTCTGGCCGCGGACTACTTCGAGCGCACCCGGCCGTATCGCGTCTACATCAGTGAGAACTACCGCGCGGCCATGATCCTCACCGAAGAGGAAGGCTTCGCCTACCTCGACAAGTTCGCCGTGCTCGACGACGCACAGGGCGAGGGCATCGGACGCGCGGTGTGGCAGGTAATGCGCGAGGCCAATCCGATCCTGTTCTGGCGTTCGCGCCATGGCAACCTCGTCAATCCCTTCTATTACGCCGAGTCCGACGGCTGCCTCAAGCAGGAACACTGGAAAGTGTTCTGGTACGGCCTGGACGATTTCGACGCTATTGCGCGTTGCGTCGCGCATTGCGCACAAAGGCCGGCCACACTGGAGGACGAGACATGAGCGACTGGCTGCAACCGCTCACGCTGGAACATGCAGAGGTGCGCCTCGAACCGCTGGCGCGCACGCATCACGACGCACTGATCGAGGCGGCGTCCGACGGCGCGCTGTGGAACCTGTGGTTCACGTCGGTGCCGAAACCGGACGACATGGCCGCGTACATCGACGATGCGCTGGCCGATGCCGAGGCGGGTCACGCGCAGCCGTTCGTCGTGCGCCGCCGCCGCGACGAACGCATCGTCGGCTGCACGCGTCTGGGACACGCCGATGCGGCGAACCGGCGCGTGGAGATCGGCTGGACCTGGTACGCCGCCGGCGCGCAGCGCAGCGCGGTCAACACGGCCAGCAAGCGGCTGCTTCTCGGGCACGCTTTCGAGACGCTGCAGTGCGCTGCCGTGGAGCTGCGCACGCATCGGTTCAATCGTCGTTCCCGTGCAGCCATCGAGAGACTGGGCGCGTTGCAGGATGGCATCCTTCGCAACCACCGACGCATGCCCGACGGCAGCTATCGCGACACCGTGGTGTATTCCATTCTCGCCTCGGAGTGGTCGGCCGTGCGTCGTCATCTCGATCACATTCTGGAGCAAGCAGCATGAGCCGAAGCGTCGGTCTCGTCGGTGCGCGCGGTCATACCGGCGCCGAACTGATTCGTCTGATCGCCGGACATCCGCACCTGCGCCTGGACTTTGTGTCCTCGCGCGAGCTGGATGGTCAGCGCGTCGCCGATCACCAGCCCGATTACCAGGGCGACCTCGTCTACGAGAACCTCGATCCGGCGGCGGTGGCGACGAAGGGCTGCGACGTGGTGATTCTGGCGCTACCCAACGGCGCCAGCGTGAACTTCGTCGATGCGCTGGATGCCGCGGCGCCGGAGACGATCATCATCGACCTGTCCGCGGACCATCGTTTCGATCGCAGCTGGTACTACGGCTTGCCCGAACTGACCCGCGAGCGCTACCGGGGACAGCGGCGCATCAGCAATCCCGGTTGCTATGCGACCGCGATCCAGCTGGCAGTCGCGCCGTTGAAGGATCTGCTGACCGGACCGCCGGTGTGCTTCGGCGTTTCGGGCTATTCCGGCGCGGGCACCACGCCTTCGCCGCGCAACGATCCGGAACAGCTGCGCGACAACCTGATGCCGTACGGCCTGGTCGATCACATGCACGAGCGCGAATGCAGCTTCCAGCTCGGCATCCCGGTCGAGTTCATGCCGCACGTGGCGCCGCATTTCCGCGGTCTGACGGTGACCTGCAATCTGTACCTCGATCGCGCGCGCAGCGAAGACGAACTGATGCGCCGCTATCGCACCCGCTATGGCGACGAGCCGCTGGTCCACGTGGTCGACGAGGCGCCCTGGGTCAGCCGCATCGCCGGCAAGCACTACGCGGAGATCGGCGGCGTCCGTGTCGCGCCCGGCGGCAAGCGCGCCGTGGTGGTGGCCTGTCTGGACAACCTGCTCAAGGGCGCGGCGACCCAGGCCATGCAGAACCTCAACGATGCGTTGAGCATGCGCGAGCTCAAGGGCATCCCGCTGTAACGCGCGACGAACCATGTACATGAACCACGACAGAAAAGGGCTGCGGCGATGAGCGACCTGCTTTGGCAGAAAGAGGGCGTGCGCGTCGATGCGCGCATCATGCGATTCCTGGCCGGCGACGACGTGCTGCTGGATCGCGAGTTCCTGCTGCACGACATTACTGCCAGCAAGGCGCATGTGGCGGGCCTGGGCCGCATCGGCGTGCTCGGCGCGGACGAGGTCGCCTCGATCACGCGCGAGCTCGACGCGCTGGCGGAGGATTTCCGCGACGGCGACTTCATTCTCGATGACACCCACGAGGACGGCCATTCGGCCATCGAGGCGCGTCTGGTCGAACGTCTCGGCGACGTCGGCCGCAAGGTGCATACCGGCCGCAGCCGCAACGACCAGGTGCTGGTCGCGACGCGTCTGTGGCTGAAGGAACAGCTGGCCGCGCTGGGAGATCTCTGTGTCGCCATCGCGGAGGTCTGCCTGCAGCGCGCCGGTGCCGAGTCGCTGCCGCTGCCCGGCTACACACATCTGCAGCGCGCGGTGGTGTCCTCGACCACGATGTGGTTCGCGGGCTTCGCCGAGGGCTTTCTCGACAATGCCGTGCGCGCTCGCGCCACGCGTGACTGGCTCGACGCCAATCCGCTGGGCACCGCGGCCGGCTACGGCGTGAACCTGCCGCTGGATCGCGCATTCACCACCGAGGAACTCGGTTTTGCGCGCATGCAGGTCAGTCCGATCTACGCGCAGCTGTCGCGCGGCAAGTTCGAGCTGGGCGCGCTCGATGCGCTGGCGTCGACGCTGCTGGATCTGCGCCGCATGGCGTGGGACCTGTCCCTGTTCACCACCGCCGAGTTCGGCTTCGTGCGCCTGCCCGACGAATACACCACCGGCAGCTCGATCATGCCCAACAAGCGCAATCCGGACGTGATCGAAATGCTGCGCGCCAGCTATGCGCCGGTCGCCGCCGCGCGCGTGGAGATCGAACAGCTGCTGTCGCTACCCAGCGGCTATCAGCGCGACCTGCAGTTGAGCAAGGGGTCGCTGTGGCACGGTTTCACGCACGGTCTGCGCGCGCTCGATCTGATGCCGGATCTGCTTGCACGCCTGCAGTGGAACGAGGCGGCCATGCGCGCGGCGATCGAGCCGTCGATGTACGCCACCGATGTCGCCATCGAACAGGCGGCCGCAGGCGTGCCATTCCGCACCGCGTATCGCGCAGCGGCGGAAGCGGGCAGCGATACCGGCAGCGGCCGCACGCCGGAATCGAGCCTCGCCGCGCGCGTGTCGCCCGGCGGCGATGCGGCACCGGGCCTTGAAATATTGCAGCAACGCCTCAATGGTCTAAAGGATATGCATCGCGAATCGAATTGATTGCAATCACAGAAGGCGCATGACCACACCGAGGAAATTCAAGCAACAACCCGTCCCTCCCTGGAATCGAGCCGTGTTGAAAGTCGGCAGCAGTCTGCTGGCCGGCAACGACGGCGGCCTGAGCACGCAGTACGTGCTGGGCCTGGCGCAATTCATCTCTGCCTGTCATGCCGCCGGTCGCGAGATCGTGCTGGTCTCGTCGGGCGCGGTGGCTGCGGGCCGCATGCTTCTGGAAGGCCATTCCGACGAAGACACCAGCAGTGCCGCCAGGCAGGCCATGGCCGCGCTGGGGCAGACCCAGACCATCGCCCTGTGGCAACGCCTGTTCGACCGACCGCTGGCGCAGGTGCTGCTGACGCATGACGACATGCGCAACCGGCGTCGCTACCTCAACGCGCGCGCCACGCTGCAGGAACTGCTCAGCCACGGCGTGCTGCCGGTGGTCAACGAGAACGACACCGTTGCCGTCGACGAACTGACGCTCGGCGACAACGACAACCTCGCCGCCATCGTCGCGGCGCTGGTCGATGCCGATCTGCTACTGATCGCCACCGACATCGACGGCCTCTACACCGGCAACCCGCGCACCGATCCGGACGCCGAACCGATCAACGAGGTCGACGAGATCACTTCCGAGATCATGCACATGGCGTCGGGCGCCGGCAGCAGTGTCGGCACCGGCGGCATGCGCACCAAGCTGGAAGCAGCGCAGAAGGCGTCCGCGGCGGGCATCGAGACCATCCTGTTCAACGGCCGCGATAGCGAAGTATCGCGCCTGTTGTCCCAGGACCTGTTGTGCGGAACGCGTCTTCGCAGCACCTCGTCGCGCCTGCAAGCGCGCAAGTACTGGTTGCGTCACACGCCATCTGTTCCCGGCTACATCCGCGTCGACGCCGGCGCCGCGCGCGCCCTGATCGAAGAGGGCGCTTCGCTGCTGCCCAAGGGCGTGCTGGAAGCCGGCGGCGAATTCCAGCGCGGCGACATGGTCGAGATCATCAACGACGACAATTCGCAATGCATCGCCCGCGGCATCACCCAGTACGGTGCCGCGGAAATCAACATGATCCACGGTTGTCACACCCGCGACATCGAGGAGCGCCTCGGCTACAGCTACGGCGATTCCATCGTGCACCGCGACGACCTGGCGACGACCGATCCCCTGGATGCCATGACGACAGGAGTTGAATTTTCATGACTGATTCCGTGCGCGAACTCGCGCTGAAGTGCAAGCAGGCCGCCGTGCAGGTGGCCGAACTTTCCGAGAACGACAAGAACGCGCTGCTGCGCGCCATGGCCGACGAGCTGGAGGCGCAGGCCGAGACCGTCCTGGCCGCCAACGCTGAGGACATGAAGGCCGCACGCGAGAAGGGCATCGGCGAAGCCATGCTCGACCGTCTGGCGCTGGACGAGAAGCGTCTGGCCGGCGTCGCCGACGCGCTGCGCTTCGTCGCCAGCCTGCCGGATCCGGTCGGCGAGGTCACCGAAAGCCACACGTCCGACAAGGGCTTCGAGATCCAGCGCGTGCGCGTGCCGCTCGGCATTATCGGCATGATCTACGAGGCGCGTCCCAACGTCACCGCCGACGCCGCGGCGCTGTGCCTGAAGGCCGGTAACGGCGTCATCCTGCGCGGCGGCAAGGAAGCGGTGCGTTCCAATACCGCCATCGCCGCCTGCCTGCGCAAGGCGTTGCGCGACGCCGGTCTGGATGAGCACGCCGTGACGCTGATGGAGGACCTCAGCCGCGAAGCGATGATGGAGATGATGCAGCTCAACGACATCCTCGATCTGCTCATCCCGCGTGGCGGCGAGGGCCTGATCCGCTTCGTCAACGAGAATGCACGCGTGCCGGTCATCAAGCACTACAAGGGCGTGTGCCACCTCTACGTCGACGCCAGCGCCGACCTGGGCAAGGCGCTCGATATCCTCGTCGACGGCAAGACCACACGACCGGCCGCCTGCAATTCGCTGGAAAACCTGCTGGTCAGCAAGGACGTGGCCGACGCCTTCCTGCCGCGCGCCGTCGAAGCGCTGCGCAAGCACGGCGTGGAGATCGTCGCCGACGAAGCCTCGCGCAAGATCGTCCCCGATCTGGCCGAAGCCACCGACGAAGACTACGCCACCGAATTCCTGGCGCTGAAGATCGCCGTGCGCGTGGTCGACGACGTCGACGCCGCCATCGCCCACATCCGCCAGTACGGATCCGACCACACCGAGGTCATCGCAGCCGAGGACGAATCCGTCGCCAACCGCTTCGTCCACGCACTGCGCGCCGCGGTGGTGATGATCAACGCCTCGTCGCGCTTCTCCGACGGCGGCGAGCTGGGCCTGGGCGCCGAAATCGGCATCTCCACCACCCGTCTGCACGCCTACGGCCCGATGGGCGCCGAGGCACTGACCATCGAGCGGTTCGTCCTGCGTGGACACGGCGAAGTCCGCCACGCCGAGAGCAAGGCGGCGGCGTAGGGCAGGGCAAAACCGCAGCCATCGATCAAACGCCTGCGCCCGGAGCGCAGGCGTTTTTTTATGTCTGACACTTTGCCTTTTACGAAGCCACTTCCGACCGATAACTCACTTACGCTCCCGGATCTGTCATGTATCCACTCGCCGTTCAGCGAGCAAAGAATGTCTGATGTCGGCAACGCCTTGAATGTGTGGGCACTTTTCCTTGACTGTCCGTTCGGACTCCCTGAGTATCCGGTGTTATGCCCCGGATGTGGGGTCTACATGTAGTTAGATGCGAGCACCCTATGGCACCAGCGGCAACAATCAAAGGGCAACGAATGTTCGAGGACGAATCGTTCATTTTGCTGTGGTGTAAAGGGCCGCTCGGTATCAGCTATCCTCTATTCACGAAGTTTTACGTATACGTGAAGTCGAGAGATTTGCTTGTGAAGGTTTCTGCTAACGAAAAGCAGTTTTTGCTCGCTGTCATGGCAGAATGGAAACGCATGGGTCTTCAAGCTCGAGAGCTGGCCCACACCGACCTATTTCACGATTTTTCGCAAGCCGTTTCGAGCAGGGGGCGCGCGCTATGGAATTCATTCTTTAGAAGCACAGCGGCGCAGCAAACGGCTGCTACATATCAGTCGTATATCTAACTGTTCATCCAAGCGGGCGCCGTACCGGCGCCGTTTAATTCAAGCGTTAGCTCTTAATATCAGACATGATCTATTGTCCATACACAAACAAAGATATTGAGTCTTCTTCTACTAACAAGGAGCATATTATTCCATTGTCGCTAGGAGGCTCGAATAGCTTCATTCTGCCGGTAGATAATAAATTTAACTCTGAGGCCGGTTCAGATATTGATGGCGAGCTTGCTAACGATTTGTTGGTTCTTTTCAGGCGTAGAAGCTTTGATGCAAGAGGTCATAGCAAAAAGAAACCCAAAATACTGAGCAAAAATTCCAGTATGCATTCTGGTGCCAGGCCTGTCCAAGTTGAGTTTGCAGGTGAAGAGGGTCTCAAAGTCTTTGATCCTGTTCGAAGGCGAACACTGAGTGAGGATGAGATTTACGGTAAGGAATTCAATAGCAAGTTCAATATTTCTAGGTATGGGCGCTTGAGGTTTGCTGCCAAAACAGCTATGGCTGGTGGCTACTTTGTGTTTGGCGAGTGGTTTCGCGCAAACGTCAAGCATTCAGAGATTCGAGATCTAATGAACTTTAATCTCAATTCCGAAAGAAAAAATTTCGAGGGATTTGGGTTAAAGGTTATTGATGAATTCACTACTCCAGAAGAAAAGGATATCAGTCAACTGGCTGTGGAAAAGTTTTTTTGCCAGGTCATTAACGGTTCCTGTGTATATTTTGTACCAGGGCCAGTAAATATCGGGATTACCGTGGGTGTTCTTGGGCAATTTGTAGCAACACTGAACGTCCCAGCGAATACGGAGGGCTTCCCATTCACAGATGAAAATGACCTCGGCCATGCTGTTATTATTGAAGGTGGTAAAATGCAAAGAATGTCTTACCGCAACTTGGCGAAAAAAGCTTATGAGCATCTGCCTAATAGGAGCTAACAATGAAAAACGGTTCAAAAAGGGTTCCGCTTGCACATACGCCCGTTTGAATTGGAGTGGCGAAGGCTTCGAAAGTGCACCTGGAGCCGTTCTTAAGATGCGCCACCTTCTACGATGAAACGCGCCTGCAAGAATAATTCAAAAGCATTCTCGTGATTTTATGTCTAGATTTTCTGAAGAAAACCTTGACCGACTCCGTGACGCTCGAGTAGTTAATCGAAGAGGTGAAATCACTCCTGCCGGGGTGATTCTTCTTCGTTCTGTTGCAAGGCGAATGGGAATTGAATTCTAACAAAGCGTTGCACCGGATGAGTCGGTGAACGCGGCGTTAGAACTCATAGTAGCGTTTCTGGGGCAAATGATGTCTAGCAATAAAAGGCATAGTAGGCAGCAATACTTAGGGGTCGGCATAGCGTTTGGTGTTGCGATCGGCGCAGGATTAGGTCTTGCTTTCGGCAACTTGGCGTTGGGCATGGGGCCGGGCATTGCTATCGGAGTCGCACTTGGCGTCGCAATGTCTCGTGGCAAGCGCTCAAGTTGTGACAACAAGCGGCTCCCGGAGCAGCAGGATCCTGTAAAGCAAAACGGTTCCAGGTACACATATGCCCGTTTGAATCGGAGTAACAAAGGCTTCGAAAGTGCACCTGGAACCGTTCTTGAAGGCGAGCGTTAGCCGCCACAATCAAGACCGGCAGTCGTTTTGGAGAAAGGCGTGGATATCGATCTATTTCAAACCGTAGATGCTCTAGACGACGCACTTCTCCATCAGAAGTATTTATTGCTTAGAGACAATGTTCTTCTTGCATCTGAAAAACGGGTAATTAGTTCGTGGTCGAAAGGGTTTCAGGATCGTGATAACAAGATGAGGCGCGAGTTTCAGACCACGTTTCACTCGACCCTGTGGGAGTTATACCTGTTTCAAATACTAAAATCGATTGGACTAAATATTGACTGGAGTAAAAACCGCCCAGATTTTATTGCTAAAGGCCAGACAGAATTAAATGTCGAAGCTGTTGTCTCTGAAATTAAGCAGGGCGGCAGGCCAGAGGCTGACCGCGGCTTCGATGATCTGTACAGCATGATTGAGCCACCGTGGGAAGACACTGATTACCAAGAGATTATAGCAGAAGCCATAACGAGGTACTCCAACTCCATCCTAAGCAAACAAAAAAAGTACGTAGCGCAGTACTCAAAACTTGATTGGGTAAAGAACGAAGTTCCGTTTGTTATCGGTGTGTCATCATATTCGCAGGTCCGCTATGGAAAGGAATATCACTATCCCATGGTGGCGTTGCTATATGGGAAACTGTACGATCCTAGATCGGATACGTATGTGAAGGAAGCGGAAATTATAAAACCAGGAACAACTGCTGGGATTCCGCTTGGGATTTTTCAGTCAGAGGATATGAAGTGCGTATCCGCCATTCTATTCTCATGCACGGTGACCCTCGGCAAGCTCGCTTCGTTAGCTATATCTGATCCTGCAATAGGGCATCCGACGAATTACGTGCTTCTGGTCAGGTACGACTACGAGCCACCGCATTATAAAATCCAAGAAGTGTCCCCAGAAACCCCGGAGGACCTATTCGATGGCTTGTTTGTTTTCCACAATCCAAACGCTGACCACGAGCTCCCACGGTCTCTATTCGACTCAACCAGCGCCATTCAGGTTTGGGAAAGTGGAGGTGGGCTTTACTTCGAGGGAGGTGATCTTCCGGTAGTGGCGCGCCTGAACCTTGCAAAGATGTTGGTGTCTGGCGAATTCAAAAATATGCTGCTACAAGACATCTTTAACAGATTTAATTCGGAGTGGTTGCGTGCAAACAGTGGCGGCTAACTATGCGCTCAAGCGACGACCAAAAGGCGGTGGCCTTTTGGTCGTCGCTTGAGCTTTGTCGTTAGACCGTATATGGAGATCGAAATTGACTAACAAGCTAACGGTCGAGGAAGCAGCGGAGATCATTAGCGCAGGTTTTATGCCACTGCGCTGCGTCGCGGAACCATGGGATTACAAAAGTAAAATTAGATTCCGTATCTTCGATGCCAATGACGAACCACTGCTATGCATGGAAGATCTGACACGATCTCAGGCTACAAGCCCAAGGCAGTTAGAGTCTGTCATTGTTCACGCACGCAGCAACCTTACAGGCCGCGGCTGCGAGCTCGCGCCATGGAGTTTTCCTACTCGTGCATAGCTACCCGTACTAAAAACAGTGCCAGGGACAATTTCTTGGATGCTCACCCGCTACTCGGGATCGCTGCGGCTACCTCGGGCGTTAGGCTCCAGGTGATCTTTTTATCGGAGAAGGAATGAATAGGAGAAAAAGGCTGACCTTCTGGGGCGCAGACGAGAACGATGACAGCCTTCCTCGCAGCGTCATGGACGGCCGCAAAACCGTCACGGCCGACACAGTTGCTGACTACTACACGCCATATGGAGAATATGGCGATGGCAGCTATGAGCCAGGCGACATCATTGAAGTCTATGACTTGAAGCAGAGGCTTCGCTGCATCATCAAGGCAACCAAAGTCTATACGATAGAGTTCGGCAACATTCCGGAGGAAGTCTGGCGCGGCGAAACGTTTTCCAGCGCGGACGAGTTCCGGGAGTGCCACATTCGGTGCCTACCGCATTTGCACCTGCATGACCGCTTCGAGTTCGTGACACTGCATTTCGAATTGGTTGAAATCATTGCGCGGGAAATTCCGTAATGGGCCGAACAACCTTCAAGGCGGACGCCTTCGGGGCCGCTTAACTCCAGCGTTGGGTCTCAGGAGAAGGCCATGTTGCAACATGAGAAGATCAACTACGTTGAGTATCCGTCCCGAGATCTCGAAGAGACGAAGCGCTTCTTTGGGCAGACATTCGGTTGGGCATTTGAGGATTATGGTCCCGATTACGCTGCATTCTCCGATCAGGGATTGGATGGCGGCTTCTTCCGGTCCGATTTGGCAGCCCGCACTGAAATCGGAAGCGCTCTCATCGTTCTCTACAGTGATGACCTTGAAGGCACGCTCCGCAAGGTCGAGGCTGCTGGTGGCAAAGTGATCAAGCCAATCTTTTCTTTCCCGGGTGGACGCAGGTTCCATTTCATCGAGCCAGGCGGAAATGAGTTGGCTGTATGGTCGGAGTCCGAGGCCTGACCATGCGGCCACGTAGACATGCTGGCGTGCTCCGCCTGATTTAACCGTCACTCGTTCATGCTAAATAACGGTCCCAGATGCCCTTTCAAGCGGCGATCTTGGCCTTCGGCTCGGGTCAGCGATTGATCTGATTCTGCAGATGTTCGGGATAGCGCGCGCCGTGCACGGTGATGCGGTCGAGGGACTGTTGGATGCGGTCGAGGTCAGCATCCGTGAGTTCGATGTCGGCGGCGGCGAGGTTTTCCTCCAGGCGATGCAGCTTGGTGGTGCCGGGGATGGGCACGATCCACGGTTTCTGTGCCAGCAGCCAGGCGAGGGCGATCTGCGCGGGTGTGGCGCGCTGGGCGTCGGCGATGGCGGTCAGGGCGTCGATCAGGCCCTGGTTGGCCTTGCGGGCGTCTTCGCTGAAGCGCGGCAGGTTCTGGCGGAAGTCGTTCTTCGCAAACTCGGTGTGCGCATCGATGGCGCCGGTGAGGAAGCCGCGGCCCAGCGGGCTGAAGGGGACGAAGCCGATGCCCAGCTCTTCCAGTGTCGGCAGGATGTCGCGTTCGGGTTCGCGCCACCACAGGGAATATTCGCTCTGCACGGCGGCGACCGGCTGCACGGCATGGGCGCGGCGGATGATGTCCGCGCCGGCTTCGGACAGGCCGAAGTGTTTGACCTTGCCCTCGGCGATCAACTCGCGCACGGTGCCGGCGACGTCTTCGATGGGCACATTCGGATCGACGCGGTGCTGATAGAAGAGGTCGATATGGTCGGTCTTCAGTCGTTGCAGCGACGCATCGGCCACGGCGCGGATGTGCTCGGGTCGGCTGTTCAGGCCACCTTCGCCGCCGATCACGAAACCGAACTTGGTGGCGATCGTCACCTGGTCGCGCACGGGCGCCAGCGCCTGACCGACCAGTTCTTCGTTGGTGTAGGGGCCGTAGACCTCGGCGGTGTCGAAGAAGGTCACGCCGCGATCGACGGCGGCGCGCAGCAGGTCGACGCCGACCCGGGTTTCCACGGGCTGGCCGTAGGCGTGGGTCAGGCCCATGCAGCCCAAGCCGAGGGCCGAGACCTGCAATCCAGAGCGGCCGAGTTCACGGGTTTTCATGGGGACTCCTTGATGCGTGGGGCAGGGCGCGTGCGGCCGTGAGCGAGGACGGCCTCCTGCTTTATGGTTGCGCGAATATGTTTTTGCAACCGGCGCTCGCATGCGCCGGGCATGCGGGTGGGATGGTGGAGCACGGTCAGTTTGTGGAACCGCCCGACGATCTGGAAGGATGGTGGTTTCGCGGCAATGGGATGATCGAAGGATGCGCGTGCGCTACATCGTGTTCATGGGCGTTTCGGGGAGCGGCAAGTCGACCGTGGCCCGGCGCGTGGCGACGGCGCTGGGCTGGCCGTTCGTCGAAGGCGACGATCTGCACCCGACGGCCAATGTGGCGAAGATGCGCCGGGGCGAGGCGTTGGACGATGCCGACCGCCAACCGTGGCTGGACGCCGTCGCGGAGACCCTCCGGGCATGGCGCGCGGAAGGGCAGCCCGGGGTGATGTCGTGCTCGGCGCTGCGGCGCATGTATCGCGACCGCATCGTGGACGGTCGGGACGATGTGCTGTTCGCCTATCTGCACGGCACGCGGGCGCGGCTGGCGCAGCGACTCGCGGATCGTCGCGGCCACTTCATGTCCGCCGATTTGCTGGACAGCCAGCTGGCGACGCTGGAAGTGCCGATGTCTCCGCCCGAGCGTGTGGTGCGCCTGGACATCGAGCGTGATGCGGAGGCGCTGGTGCGCACGGTGGTTGGTGTCGTGTCCGAGTCTGCCGTAGATTGACGATCTTCCTTCATCATTCCGCGCGAGGTGGTCCCGCGATGCGCGCATGGGCGGCTCTGATCGTATTTCTCCTGCTGGTGACGCTGACGGCGGCCTCCGGGTCGTTCTTCCAGCCCGGCGACTGGTACGCGCACCTGCAGAAGCCGGCGTTCACACCGCCGAATCTGGCGTTTCCGATTGCCTGGACGCTGCTGTATCTGAGCATGGCCATCGCCGCGTGGCGCGCCTGGCTGCGGCGTGGCTTCGACGGCGCGCAGGTGCTGTGGCTGGTGCAGCTGGCGCTCAATGCGCTGTGGTCGTACGTGGTCTTCGGTCGGCACCTGCTGGCGGCGGGCGCGGTGGAGATCGCGGTGCTGTGGCTGGTGATCCTGGCGACCACGGTGGCCTTCTTCCGGCGGGACCGCGTGGCGGGCTGGCTGATGGTGCCCTATCTGGCCTGGGTTGCTTTCGCCTTCGCACTGAACGTCGCGCTGTGGCGGTTGAATCTTCCCGGTTGAGAACGACGGTTCCGGCGGCAGCGGAAGCATCCATCCGTGCGGGCGAAAGGCTTGCCGGATGTTCGACGCGCTGTGCGCCGACAAAAAACGGCCCGGCATCGCGCAAGCATGCCGGGCCGGATTCGGTGACGCGGACGGCGGGTCAGTAGCCGGCCGCGAGTCCTGCCGGGCGGCGGCGGTCGTTGGCGCCTTCCAGCAGTCCAGTCTTCGGATTGCGCAGGATCGCCTCGTCCGCGCCCCAGGAGCGGATCTCGTGGAACTTGTGGCCCATGGCTTCCAGCGCGCTCTGCGTGGCCGCGCTGAGCAGGCCCGGTTCGACCATGGTCATGTCCGGCAGCCACTGCATGTGCAGGCGCGGCGCATCGACGGCCTGCTGCATGTTCATGCCGAAGTCGATCACATTGACGATGCTCTCCATGGTGGTGGAGATGATGGTCGAGCCGCCGGGGCTACCGGTGACCATGAACAGCTTGCCGTGCGGGTCGAGCACCAGACTCGGCGACATCGAGCTGAGCGGACGCTTGCCCGGCTCGATCTGGTTGATCTTGCCCTGCACCAGACCGAAGGTGTTGGGCACGCCTGGCTTGGACGTGAAATCGTCCATCTCGTTGTTGAGGAAGAAGCCGGTGTCGCCCGCCATCTGGCTGATGCCGAACAGGTAGTTCAGCGTGTAGGTGACGCTGACCGCATTGCCCTGCGCATCGACCACGGAATAGTGCGTGGTGTGCATGCCTTCGGCCGGGCCGAGGCTGCCATGGATCTCGCTCGACGGCGTGGCCTTGTCGGCCTGGATGGTGCTACGCATCGTGGCGATGTGCTTGGGGTTGAGCAGCTTGTCGATCGGGTTGTGCACGAAGGCCGGGTCGCCGAGGTAGGTGTTGCGGTCGGCGAAGGCGCGGCGCTCGGCCTCGATGATGTAGTGCGTGGCCTTCACCGAGCCGTAGCCCCACTTGTGCAGCGGATAGGGTTTGAGGATCTCCAGGATCTGGCAGATGGTCACGCCGCCGGAACTCGGCGGGGCGGCCGAGACCACGGTGTAGCCGCGGTAGCCGCAGGTGACCGGCTTGTCCCACTTCACGGAGTAGTCGGCCAGGTCCTTCATCGTGATGAGGCCGCCATTGGCCTTGTTGGCCGCCGCCAGCTTGCGCGCGATCGAGCCGTGGTAGAACGCCTTGGTGCCGTGGTCGCGGATCAGCTCCAGCGTGTGCGCCAGTTGCGGTTGCTTGAGGCGGTCGCCGACCTGCCAGGGCTTGCCGTCGTGGAGGAAGATCGCCGCCACGTTCGGCCACTTCGCGAACAGCTTGGTGTGCGTGGCCATGATGTTGATGTCGCCCTGCTTCAGGACGTAGCCCTTGCGCGCCAGCGCGATGGCGGGGTCGATGACCTGTTTCAGCGACATCGTGCCGTACTTCTTCAGCGCGCTGTCCAGGCCCATCACGGTGCCGGGCACGCCGACGCCGAGGTAGGTCCTGGTGCTGCGGCCCTTGACCACGTTGCCGTCCTTGTCCTGGTACATGTCCGTGGTTGCCGCCAACGGCGCCTTCTCGCGGAAATCCAGGAACAGGTTCTTGCCGTTTTTCAGGTGCACGACCATGAAGCCGCCGCCGCCGATGTTGCCGCAGCACGGATGTACCACGGCCAGCGCGTAGCCCACGGCCACGGCGGCGTCGACGGCGTTGCCGCCCTTCTTGAGGATCTTCAGGCCGACCTGGGTCGCCAGGTGCTGCGCCGAGACCACCATGGCGTGCTTGGCGCGCACGGGCTGCGCCTGGGCCAGCGCTTGACGCGTGGTGGGCGGCGCGGAGACGTCCAGCGCCGTGTCGGGAATGTTCGTGTTCTGCGGCGGTTTCGCCAGTGCCAGCGGGGCGGCGAGGAACAGGAAGAGGGGTACGAATACGAGTCGCAATCTAGGCATGATTCGGGTTGTCTTCGCGGGGACGATCCCCCGACATTCCGACATCCAGAGCGATTTCGCAAGTTTTCAAGCTCGGCCGCGCCGCATTCAAACCTCTGTTTGAGGAGGGCTTCGCGTTTCAGCGCTGCGCGGCCCACGCCGCGACTGCCTTGGCGAAACCGAGGCAATCCTGGAAGCGGTTGTACAGCGGCACCGGGGAAATGCGGATCACATCCGGCTCGCGCCAGTCGCCGATGATGCCGTGTTCGGTGAGATGCTCGAACAGTGCGCGGCCCTGATCGCGTCCGCCGAGCACGCGGATCGACAGCTGTGCGCCGCGGCGCTTGGATTCACGCGGTGTGACCACTTCCAGCACTTCCGGAAGCTGCGTGTCGACCAGCCATTCCAGGTAGCCGGTCAGGCGCTCGGATTTCTCGCGCAGGCGAGTCATGCCGGCCTCGCGGAACAGCTGCAGCGAGATGCGCAGCGGCACCAGCGCCAGGATCGGCGGGTTGGACAGCTGCCAGCCTTCCGCGCCCGGGGTCGGGTCGAAGAGCGGTCCCATCTGGAACCGCGTGTCCTTGTTGTGGCCCCACCAGCCGGCGAAGCGCGGCCGCGCGGTCCGGGCATGGCGTGCGTGGACGAATGCGCCGCCGACCGCGCCCGGGCCGCCGTTGAGGTATTTGTAGTGGCACCACACGGCGAAGTCTGCGCCGCTGTCGTGCAGCGCCAGCGACAGGTTGCCCACCGCATGCGCCAGATCGAAGCCGACCACACAGCCGCGCGCGTGGCCCATCTCTGTGATCGCGGCCAGATCGAAGGCCTGACCCGTGCGGTACTGGATGCCGGGCGTCAGCACCAGCGCGGTGCTGTCGCCGTGCTCGGCCAGCGCGCGTTCGATGGCCGCCATCGAGATCGTGCCGTTTTCCTCGTCGGCGGCCAGTTCGATCAGCGATTCGGCCGGATCGAAACCGTGGAAGCGGATCTGCGATTCCACCGCGTAGCGGTCGCTCGGGAACGCGCCTTCCTCGATCAGGATCTTGTGACGCTCGCGCGTCGGCGTGTAGAAGCTGACCATCAGCAGATGGAGATTCACGCTCAGCGTGTTCATCGCCACCACTTCGGACATGTCCGCGCCGACCAGCTCGGCCAGATCCTCGCGCACGAACTCGTGGTAGTTCATCCACGGCAGGCGGCCCTTGAAGTGGCCTTCGACGCCCAGTTCGCCCCAGTAGTCGAGTTCGGCGTTGACGGCTTCACGCACGGCGCGCGGCTGCAGACCCAGCGAATTGCCGCAGAAGTACAGCGTGTCGCCGTCGGCGTGCGGCGGAATCAGGAAACGGTCGCGGAACTCGCGCAGCGGATCGTCGCGGTCGGCCGTTTCGGCCCAGGCGAGGGTGGCTTCGTAGGGTGCAGTCATGAATCGTCCGTTTCGTGGGCGTGAAGATCGAGCGCGCGGGTCAGGCCTTCGCCTTGGGTTCGAAGCGGGCCTTGGGCAGGTCCAGCCATTCCAGCGCGGTGCCGTGCATCAGACGCGCATTGGCCGATTCGTCCAGCTCCAGCGCCTCGATGCCCGATCCCGGTTCCTGTTCGCCGAGCGGGAACGGGTAGTCCGTGCCCAGCATCACGCGGTCGTGGCCGACCACGTCCAGCAGATAGGCGAGTGCCTGCGGATCGTGCACGCAGGAGTCGAAGTACAGACGCGCCAGGTACTCGCGCGGATTGCGCGCGTTGTTCTTGGCCACCAGATCCGGACGCATCTTGAAACCGTGCTCGATGCGGCCGATGGTGAACGGGAAGCTGCCGCCGCCGTGCGCGAACATCACGCGCAGCTTCGGCAGGCGTTCCAGCACACCGCCGAAGATCAGGCTGCAGGCGGCGCGGGACTGTTCGGCGGGCATGCCCACCAGCCACGGCAGCCAGTAGTCGGGCATGGTGTCGCGGCCCATCATGTCCCACGGGTGGATCATGATCGCCGCGCCGAGGTCGGCGGCGGCCTCGAAGAACGGGAACAGTTCCGGCGCGTCCAGGTTCCACTGGTTGCAGTGCGAGCCGATCTGCACGCCAGCCAGGCCCAGTTGCTCGACGCAGCGCTCCATCTCCTGGATCGCCAGCGTCGGCGACTGCAGCGGCACGGTGCCGATGCCGACGATGTGCCGGGAATGTTCGCGGCTCAGGCCGGCAGCGTGGTCGTTGAGGAATCGGTGCAGTTCCAGCGCCTGATTGCCGCGCGCCCAGTAGGAGAACAGCACGGGCACGGTCGAGATCACCTGCACGTCGACGCCGTGCGCGGCGTAGTCGGCGATGCGCGTATCGACGTCGAAAGCCGAATCCCACACCTGGCGGAAGAACTTGCCCTCGCGGTAGATGCGATGGCGGCCGGCGCTGTGGGTCATCACCGGGAAGCGCGGCTCGCCGTACTTTTCCGCAAGATTCGGCCAGTCACGCGGCAGGATGTGGGCGTGGGTGTCGATTTTCAGCATGGGCGGCAGTGTAGAGGCTGGCGCGCCGCGCTGCACGTGATCGCTCAATCCGGCGTGGTGGAGCGCATGTCGCGGTCGAGCACGTGATGCAGGGTGTCGACGTTGTCGGCCAGTCGGTCGCTCAGCGCGATCAGGCTCGGCGTCATCGCGCCGGTGTGCACAGCGAGTCGAGCAGTCAGCGCCTGTTGGCGCGCGCGCAGGTCCGGGGGCGGTACGTCGCGTTGCGTGTCGCAGGCTTCGGACAGTGTGCGGACCGTGGCCGCGACATGGGTCAGGTAGTCGTCCAGCACGTCGCGCGCCGGGAGCGTTTCGCCGTCGTGTAGCACGGCTTCGAGGGTCATCGCGGTGCGCACCAGCCGGTTGCCGTTGGCGAACAGCGATTCGCCGCCCTGGCGCAGGGCGGGCGGTGCGCCGGGTTCGGCGCGCAGGCGTTCCAGCGAGGCCTGGGCATTGCTGCGCGCCAGCCGGGCGGCGGCGCGGGTGTCGTCGCGCTGGCGTCGCGTGCCGTGCTCGGTCAACGCTTCCAGGTAGTCGGCGTAGGTGCGCAGCATGTCGGCCAATGCCGCGCGCGTGCGGCCGCGCTCCCAGGTCGGCCAGACCAGATAGGCAGTCAGGGCGAGGCCGCAGCCGAGCGCGGTGTTCAGCAGGCGGTCGAGCACGGCGGCGTCGGGGCTGCTGCCTTCGAACGAGAGCAGGATCACCACCGCGCCAGTCAGCGCGGCGACGGCCAGTCCGTAGTGTGCGGTGGCCAGATAGCGGAACGCGAAAACCAGGATACCGAGCAGTAGCACGTGCGCCCACACGGCGTCGGGCACGGCCATCAGCAGCAGACTGGTCAGCACCAGTCCGAGCACGGTGCCGACGATGCGCAGCAGGCCGAAGCTGAAGGTGGCGGCGAAATCGGGTCGCAGCACGATGGCCGCGGTCATCGGCAGCCAGTAGCCGCGGGGCAGGCCGAGCGTGCGTTCCAGCCATTGCGCCAGAACCAGGCAGACGGCGCAGCGCAGCGCGTGGCGGAAGGCGGCCGAATGCAGCGTGAGGTTGGCGCGCAGCGTGGCCTAGGGCGAGACGCCGCGCAACGCGCGCGGCAGGTGCGCCTCGCTGCGCAGGGCGCGGATCTCGCCGCGGCTGCCGGCCCAGCGGGCATTGCGCGCGGCGGCGGTCAGCTGTCCATGCAGGGCGCGCAAACGTGGCGCCAGGACCGAGGATGCATTCAGCGCATCAAGACGTTGGCGAAGACGTTCGGCGTGCTGCTCGGCCGCAGTGGGTTCGCGGCCGTGTTCCAGCGCCTCGGCGAGTTGCGAAAGCGTATCGCCGATGGCCGCGGGCAGCGCGCCGTCGACGGTCGTCTCGGTGCGGCGAAGCTGGTCGATGGCCAGCAGCTCCAGACGTATGCGCTCGGCCAGCTCGGTCAGCACGCGCAGGGCTTCGACGGCGCGGCCGCGCACCGGGTGGCGGCCGAGCAGCATCTGCTGCAGGCGGTTGATGGCGTCGCTGAGCGCTGGAGCCTCTTCCTCGCTTTCGCGCCGCGTGGCGAGTTGCGCCAGGTCGCGGAAGATCGACGCCAGTGCCTGGCGCTCGGGGCGGTAGCGTTGCAGCGGCCACGCCGCCACCGAGACGACCGCCAGCAGCAGGCCGCCTGCAGCGATCAGCACGCTGGCCGGCCAGGCCTGCGACCACGGCATCGGCGAGGCGGCGGCGATGACCAGCAGGATCATGCTGATCATGCCCACCCGCGCCATGTCGGCGCCGAACACCACCAGCAGTCCGCCGAGGAAGCCGCTCGCGGCGACGGCCGCCAGCAGCCATGGCAGGTGCGCGCCCAGCAGGAAGCCGGCCAGCGCGGCGACGCCGGCGGCCAAGGCTGCCAGCACGATGCGCGTCAGACGCTGCCGATACGGACCGGGCTGATCGGAGAAGATGACGTTGAATGCGCCTGCGCCCAGTCCCAGGCCGACGGCTTCGTGTCCAGTCGCCACGCCGATGGCCAGCGGGCCGGCCACGAGCAGCGCCGCGCGCAGGGCGATCCGCGGCGGGACATCAGGGCGTTTGAAGTGCGTCAGCGTGTGCAGCAGGCTGGCGCGTAGCGAATAGGTGGGGGACATGCGGCGCAGGCGATGGCGTCGAAGTCCGCATTGTGCGTCATGCGCACGATCGCGGGCGAGGGCACTGCGCGGCGCGGACGCCGTGCAGTGCGGTTTTGTTCATGCTCGCTAGGTGGCTGTCTCAGGCGCGGCCGGCGAATTCGCCGGTCACGGTGTTGACGCTGACGCGCTCGCCGATCGTGATGTACTCGGGCACCTGGATCTCCAGGCCGGTTTCCAGCGTGGCCGGCTTGGCGCGCTTGGTGGCGCTGGCGCCCTTCAGCTCCGGCGCGGTGTCGGCGACGGTCAGCGTCACTGTCGCCGGTACCTGCAGGCCGACCGGCGCATCGTCGATCAGCTGCACGTAGCAGTCCTCCAGGCCGTCGACGATGTAGCCGGCGTTGTCGCCCACCAGCTCTGGCGGCAGCAGGTACTGGGTGTAGTCCTCCTGATCCATGAACACGAAGGCGTCGCCTTCCTTGTAGGAATAGCTGGCCTGGCGGCGCAGCAGCTCGACTTCCTTCAGGTCGTCGTCCGCGCGCAGGCTGAGATCGAATTTCTGCGCACCCGGGATCGCGTACATGGTGAAGCGGAAGGTGACGTTGCCGCCACGCGCGGTGGGCGCGCTGCGCTCGATGTCGCGCACCTGGTAAACGGTGCCGTTGTGTTCGACGACGTTGCCGCGCTTGATGTCGGAGGCTTTCATGGCTCGAGAAGTGAGTGGTGAGAACGAAAGGTGGGAAGACCGGGGCGAGCGGACGGAGGCATCGGTCCAGAAAAGACGTCGCGTTCCGCGTGGCTCGCCCCTGGCTCCGATGGCTTATTTGGGCTGCAGCCGCACGCCGCCGTCGAGACGGATGGTCTCGCCGTTGATGTAGCGATTGACCAGGATGAATGCGGCCAGTTCGGCGTACTCCTCGGGCTTGCCCAGGCGTGACGGGAACGGGATCGACGCCGATAGCGATTCCTGCACGGCTTCGGGCATGCCGTCGACCATCGGGGTCCAGAAGATGCCCGGGGCGATGGTCGCCACGCGGATGCCGAAACGCGACAGCTCGCGCGCCATCGGCAGGGTCATGCCGACCACGCCGCCCTTCGAGGCGGAATAGGCGGCCTGGCCGATCTGGCCCTCGTACGCGGCGACCGACGCAGTGTTGACGATCACGCCGCGCTCGCCGTCTTCGCCGGCTTCGTTGTGCTGCATCAGGTTGGCGGCGGCCTTGGCGACATTGAAGCTGCCGACCAGGTTCACCATCACCGTGGTGGAGAAGTTGTTCAGCGGCATCGGCGCTTCACGTCCGAGGACGCGGCCCGCACCGAGGATGCCGGCGCAGTTGATGACGGCGTTGAGGCCGCCCATGGCTTCCTTGGCGGCTTCCAGGTTGGCGACCACGCCGTCCTCGGAGGTCACGTCGGTCCGGTAGAAGGTCGCGGCATCGCCGAGGTCGGCGGCGGCCTGCTGTCCCTTCTCCTCGTTGACGTCGAACAGCGCGACCTTGCCGCCGTGGGCGACCAGATGGCGCGCGACGGCGTTGCCGAGTCCGGAGGCGCCGCCGGTGATGACGGCCTTGATTTCGTTGAGCTGCATGACCTTGGGTTCCTGTCTTGGCAAACGTCCATGGTAACCGACGGCGCTGGCATGGATGTAGATCCGCGCGTTCCACGCAGGGGGTCGCTCTTGCGCGATGTGTTTTCTGAACGTATTCTGGCTGAATAAATTGTGTGATGCAGTTCACACATTGGCTCGGGGTGAGTCGATTCCGCGCACGGCGGATCCGGCAAGGGGAAAGGGGAAAGCATGAAGCAGGTGCTCGTTTACGAGCGGCCGGTTCCGATCCATCGGGACCGTCACAGGACCATGCGCATACGTCCCGTTCCCGGTGGTTACGCTTTCGCGCGAAACGTCAATTCGGTGCCGCTGGTCGGTTCGGAGTTCGCGGCGGCGGCCTGCCATTTTCCGATCGTCTTCGCGGGCGGTTCGCCGGAGCAGATGATGCCGGCGGCGCTGCTGGGTCTGTCGCAGGACGAGAATCTCTTTGTCGATGCCGAAGGGCGCTGGGCGGAAGACGTCTACGTGCCGGCGTTCCTGCGCCGGTATCCCTTCGTGGTGGCCGAGAACGGCGAGGGCGAGGATTTCACCGTCTGCGTCGACGAGGCCGTGATCGACGAAGCGGACGATGCGATGCCGCTGTTCGATGCCGACGGCAACGATTCGGAGATGCTGCAGCACGCGATCGCGTTTCTCGGCGAATACCAGAAAGACGTGCGCCGGACGCGCGAGTTCATGGAGCTGTTCGCGCATCACAAGCTTCTCGTCGAGAAGGTGATCCGTCTGGAGCGTCCCGGTAACGAACCGGCTACGCTCAGCGGCTTCAGCGTCATCGACGAAACGCGGCTGAACACCTTGGGCGCGAAGACGCTGCAGAAACTGGCCAGGTCCGGCGCGCTCGGGCTGGCCTACGTGCACCTGATGTCGCTGAGCAACGTGCAGCGGCTGTCGGCGCGCATGGACAGGAAACACCAAGGAGCGCACGGGCTGCACTGAAGCCCGTGCGCAATTGTGGAATTCGAGTCATCGGCGCGCGTGCGCCATCACGGCCTTTGTGCCGTTTTCAGTTATCAGGGGAACAACATGCGTACCAATGTGCCGTCCCATCCGGGCCAGGGATCGACGACGACTCATGATCGGAAGCGCACGCAGCCGCTTGCATTGAAATCCCTGGTGGCGGCGATGTCCGCCGTGCTCGGCGTGACCCACGCCGCCGGTGCGATGGCAGCCAGCAACATCAACAAGGACGGGCGCACCCAGACCACCGTCACTACCACGCCGGCGAGTGGACACAACACCTACGACATCGTCACCAGCACGCTCAACGCCGGCGGCAACACCGGCTTCAACTCGTTCCACGATTTCCAGCTGGACAGCGGCGACACGGTCAACATGCACGTGCCAACCGGGGCGAAGAACCTGGTCAACCTGGTCTGGGACAGCCAGACCGTCATCAACGGCACCCTGAACAGCTATATCGGCAACAGCAGCAAGGTCGGCGGCAATGTCTTCTTCGCCGATCCGCACGGCATCGTGGTCGGCAACGGCGCGACGCTGAACGTCGGCGCGCTGTCGCTGAGCGCGCCGACCGCCGACTTCATGAGCACGCTGCTGGATTCGAGCAACAATGTCGATCCGGACGCGACCGCCGTGAATCTGCTGCTGACCGGACAGGAGCCCGAGGCGGCGGCCGGCAGCGGCTGCATGATCTGCATCCGCGGCACCATCAATGCGCAGAGCGCCGTGCGTGTGCGGGCGACCGCCATCGACGTCAGCGGCACGATCTACGTGCAGGGCGACGGCAAGGACACGCTGTCCACGGCGGTCAACGTCGAAGGGCAGACCGATCCGCAGATCGTGTCCGACGGCAACACCATCCGCCTGATCGCCGACGCCAGCGAGGAAGCCGGGTTCGGCGATGCCGACGCCAAGGCTTCGGTCAACGTCAGTGGCACGCTGACGACCGACAGCACCACCACCGCGCCGGCGTCCGGCAGCGATGCAGCGGGCAGCTGGGGTCTGATCCAGGCGACGGCCCACGCCGAAGCCACGGCCGAGTACAAGACGCCGACCAGCTCGGCGGACACCGTGACCCTGGCCACCGGACAGGTCGGCGATCTGTTCAAGGACCAGGAATCGCTGGTCAAGAACGGTTTTGCCGCGGCCGCGCAGGACGCGAATCTGGCGGCTTCCGACAAGCTGGGGCAGGTTGCCTACGTGCGCGCTTCGGCGGAGGCCACCGTCGATGTCACCGGCAGCATCCTGGCGGCGGGCGATGTCGATCTGGCGTCGTCGACGGCTGCGAAGGCGGCCACCGAGGCGACGTCCGAAGCCGGAGCCAATGCCGCGCCGGTGATGGTCGGTGCCATGTACGGCGCGATCTACAGCAAGGCGGAGACAAACGTCGGCAGTGCGGCGGTGGTGCATGCGGGCGGTGCGCTGTCGCTGAATTCGGACACCGAGAACGAACTCGAGGTCTCGGCCGAGACCGTCGCCGGCGATCAGGCGCTGGCGACCACCGTGGCGTGGTCGCAGGCCGCCGTGGAGTCGGCCAGCACGCTCGACGGCGACATCCAGGCGCAGTCGATCCAGGTGCTTGCGCACAACAGCAACAGTTTCTCGACCGAGGCCAAGGCCTCGACCAACCCGACCACCGGGTCGGTCGGCGCCGCCGGCGCCGTCAGCCTGCAGACCGTCAGCGCGAACGCGAAGCTGGACAGCAGTCCGACGCTGGTTTCGGGAGGCAGCGGCGACGTGGTGATCGCTGCCGGCAGCGACACCAGCAAGAACGCGACCTCGGCCAGCACCGACACCGAGGCCGAGAGCACTGCGGACACCCAGGACAAGACCGCCGAGACCAATGCCGATCTCGGCAGCACGCTGGCCAACAAGAGCAACGGCGGTCTCAATGCCGACGGCAGTTCGGCCACCGACGCGCTGCCGTTCCACCTCGGTGCGGCCGTGGCCTACACCGACAGCAGCAACACGGCGAACGCGAGCATCGGCGACGGCGTGAAGATCGACACCGAAGGCAGCGTCACGGTGTATTCGAATCTCACCGATGCCGGCATCCACAACGGCGCGTCCAGTGCGGCCGTGTCGAAGGCCGACGAGGGCGACACGGACAGCTCCGGCAACCCGGTTTCGGTCGATGTCGCCGCTGCCGTGGCCTATGCCCACTACAGCCACGACGCCTCGGCGACGATCGGCAAGAACGCCGACATCACCGCCGAGAACATCGGCGTCGGTTCCAACGTCAACATCCCGTTCGACTGGTACTTCGGCAACGCCGACAACGTCGACGCGATCAAGAACATGTTCGGCAGCCTCGACCAGTTCGTCGACGGCGCCACGGCGCTCAAGGACCTTGCCGGCAGCACGCCGGAGGACATCACCAACGGCGTCAGCGGCTACGCCAGCGCCAGCGCGGGTGGCGACACGCCAATCGCCGTAGGCGGCTCGGTCAACTACTTCGCGATGACCAACCGCAACACCGCCTGGGTCGGCGACGGCACCACGCTGCACGCGACCTCGGCCGCCGCGGCGACGCCAGGTCAGGACAGCTGGGAATCGGAGGTCGAATGGCTGTCCTCGCCGGTCGAGTGGGAGCATTCGATCGACGTGCAGGCCGACACTTCGGTCACGTTGTTCAACCTGGTCGGCGACATCACGCCGTGGAAGCAGAGCACCAAGGGCGACAAGGCCGCCATCGGCGGCGCGTTCAACTACACCGGCTACAAGAACACCACCGTCGCCGGCGTCGGCGGCGACGCCAGCCTGACCAGCGACCATAACGACGTCGCGGTCAACGCCACCAGCACCGACCGCATGATCGCGCTCAGCCCGATCTCCGGAAAGGGCGGCACGCTGGCCATGCAGGGTACGGTCGCGATCACCGACGTCGACGACACCACGCACGCGACCCTCAGCGCAGGCAGCGACGTCGATGCGCGCGCGCTGGACGTGGTCGCCAGCAATCCGGTGATGATCTGGTCGCTGTCCGGCGCGCTGGCGATGTCCAGCGAGGCCAGCATCGGCATCAGCGTGGGCATCAACCAGACCACCACCGACACCGTGGCGAAGATCGGCGACAACCGCGCCGACGACCCCGCCGTGGCCGGCGGCGCGATGGTGCCCAGCGAGAGCGGCGGCACCATCGCGGTCGATGCGCTGAACGTCAACGCGGTCAGCAGCGGCCAGTCGGGTGCATTGTCGCTGGCCGGCTCCAAGGGCGGTTCGAACGGCAGCTCCAGCAGCGGTTCCGGCAGTTCCGGCGATACCGGCGAGGGCGAGAGCAGCGGTGGCGAAGGTTCCGGCGAAGCCCTGACCTCGCTGATCGAGAACATCAAGACGGTCAACGAGAACTTCCAGACCGGGCTGGCCGCCGTGGACGGCATCTCCAGCCTCGCCGGCGGCAGCGACGGCGGCGGCGGCGATTCCATGCTGGACAAGGCCGGCGAGGTCATGGAGCAGGTCTCCAGCGCCTCGGAGTCGGTGGGCAGCGCGGCGGAGAGCCTCAACAAGCTCAAGGACAAGGCGTCCGGCATCGGCAAGAGCAAGGGCGGCAGCGAAGAGGGCACGTCCAAGTCGAAGGGCGGCAAGTTCGGTATCGGTGTGTCCGGCTCGGCCAGCGTCAACATCGCCAACCTCGGTGCCAAGGCCGAGATCGACGGTGTCACCCTCGACAACGGCAGCACGGGTACCGACGTCACGGTGCAGGCGCTCGACCAGGCCTCGCTGATCAGCGGTTCCGGCGCGGCGGCGCTGAGCCAGAGCAAGAGCGGTTTCGCCGGCGCCATCGCCGGTGCGGTGGCGTACTCCAGCGTCGCCAACACCACCACCGCGGTCATCGCCGACAGCACGCTGAACCACATCAACCACGCCGTGGTGCGTGCGCTCGACGGCAGTTTGCAGGTCGATGTCGCCCTGGGCGTCGCGACCAACACCAGCAACACCACCTCGACCACCATCGCCGGCTCGGTCTCGATCGGCAAGTCGGCCAACACCACGCACGCCGGCATCGAGGGCGGCAGCACGCTCACCGCCGGCAGCGCGGCGGACAGCAGCGTCGAGGTCACGGCCTACGACCACTCGCGTATCGGCGTGGGCGGCGGCAGTCTGTATTTCAACAAGAGCGGTGCGACCAGCGGCAACGTCGGCGTCGGCTTCACCTATGCCGACATCGGCAATACCACCAGCGCCGATCTTTCCGGTCACACCGGTGCAGCCACCGACAACGACATCTCCGGCTTCAAGGGCCTGACCCTGCGCGCGCTCGATTCCTCGCTGATCGGCGCGGGTTCGGTCGCCGGCGGCTACAGCGCCAGCCAGGACAGTGCCAGCCTCGCCGGCGCCGTCGTGTGGACGCAGATTGGCAACACCACCCAGGCCTCGGTCGATTCGGGCATGCGTCTGGGCCTCGACGGCGATGTGCTGGTTCAGGCCAGCGCCGTCGCGCCGATCATTGAACTCGACAGCATCGTCGGCGACCGCGACACCGAAGGCTACGACTTCAGCGGCGCGACGCTGGGTGCGCCGAGCGTCGACCACAGCGGCGACAAGACCGCCGGCTCCGACGGCGATCCGAGCCAGCCGGGTAGCGACGTGCTGACGCTGGGCGACAGCGGTGTCGGCAGCTCCATCATCGCCATTGCCGGCACGGTGCAGGTCGGCGGCAACAACGTTGGTTTGTCCTACGTCGGCAACAACGTGCACAACACGCACACGGTGCGCATCGACGACGCCAGCATCGACACCACCGGTTCGGTGCAGCTCGGCGCGCACGACGACACGCGCATCGTCGGGCTGGCGGTGGGCGTGGGCGTCAGCAGCGGCCAGTTCGCCGGTCTCGGCAGCGCTACCAGCAATGTCGTCGGCAACACCGACAGCATCCTGCTGGGTTCGGCCGCAACCGCGGGCCACACCGCGAACATTCACGCCAACAGCCTGACGGCTGAAGCCTCCGACGACACCAGGATCTACAGCCTCGCGGGCAACGCCGCTATCGGCAAGGGCCAGGCGGCCGCGGGCGGCGCGCTGACCTACAACGACATCGCCAACACCATCACCACGCACGCCGGCCATACCTCGCTGGACATCACCAACGACGCCAGCCTGAACGCCGACGAGTCGGCGCAGATCATGGCCGGAGCGGTGGCCGGCGCGGCCAGCAAGGGTTTCGCGCTGACGCTTTCCTTCGGCTGGAACCAGACCGCCGACAGCAATCAGGTGCTGGTCGACGACGCCAGCGCGATCACGGCTGGTTCGCTGAGCCTGGGCGCGGACAATGCCGCGACCATCTATGCGCTCAGCGGCGGTGTCAGCATCGGTGGCCGCGCGGCCGTCGGTCTGGCCGCGAGCGTCAGCGATATCGGTGACACCACGCATGCCGGCATCTCCAACGCCGGTCTGGATGTCGCAAGCGGCGCGGTCAACGTGCATGCTTCGGGCACCGGTACGCAGTACGCGCTGTCGGTGGCCGGTGCGGTGGGTTCACAGGGCGCGGGTGTCGCCGGCGCGGAAACCACCAGTCTGATCAGCAGCGACGTGACGGCCTCCGCCAACGACCTCTACGGTCTGAAGAGCGACGGCAGTGTCGACACCGCGGCGGCCGCGCAGGCGTTGAGCCTGAGCATCGAGGCCGAGAACACGGCAGGCATCTACAGCTTGGCCGGCGGTGTCGGCATCGGCCAGTCGGCGGGCGTGGGCGCGTCGGCGACGATCGCCGACGTCGGTGGCTCGACTTCGGCCAGCCTGAGCGACTCGACGCTCGACGTGACCGACACCACCGATGTCAACGCGCACGCGGGCACCACCATCGACACGGCCTCGCTGGCCGGTTCCGCAGCCAGCAGCGTCGCGGTGAGCGCCTCGGACACCACAAATCTCATCCACAACAGCATCGCCGCGACGATGACCAACGTCGCCGCCGGCGACGCCAGCGACAGCAGCGTCGTGTCGACCAACGTGACCACGGTCAGCGCCGACAACGACGCCACCATCAACGCGCTGTCCGGCGCGGTCGGCGGCGCGGGTTCGGTCGCGGTCGGCGCGGCGGTGTCGGTGAACAACATCGCCACCACCACGCGCGCCTCCTTCCTCGGCAGCGCGGACGGTTCCACGTCCGGCCCGGTCTACAAGGCCAGGCAGGTCGTGGTGCAGGCCGGCACGAGCAGTACCTCGCACGTCAACACCATCGCGGTGGGCGCGGCCGGCGGCGGTTCGACCGCAGTCGGCGGCTCGGTCGCGGTCAACCTGCTCGGCGGCACGACCTCGGCGACGATCGCCAATCAGGCCGACGTCATCGCCAGCGACAACGTCGGCGTGCTGGCCGGCAACCAGCAGGGCATCAACGTGTTTGCCGGACAGGCGGCCATCGGCGGCGACGCCGGCGTCGGCATCGGCGTGGTGGTCAACAAGATCGACGGCAGCACCGACGCCAGCGTCGAGAACAGCGACGTCAGCGCCTACGGCCACGGCAGTGCGCTCAGCGTTGACGCCGGCACGGCGAGCAAGACCGACGCGCTGCAGGCGGGACTGGATATCGCCAAGAGCGACGCCAACGCCAAGAGCATCTCCGATCCGACCCATTACCTGACGCCGGATCTTTCCGGATCGACCAAGTCCGTGCACGGCGTGGCCGTGAACGCGGTCAACCAGCAGTCGATCGCCACGCTCGGTGTCGGCGCGAGCGTCAGCGGCGGCGTGGCCGTCAGCGGGCAGGTCGGCGTGAACATCGTCGGCGGCAGCACCAGCGCCACGATCGACAACGCCCACATCAACCAGGCCGACCGCACCGTCCAGGCCGGCAGCGGCAGCATCGTGGGCGACAATGGCGTCTATTACACGCAGGCGGCTTCGGATCAGCAGGTCGACGTGACAGCGGGCAGTCGCCAGTACGAGGCCAACTTCATCGTCAACGTCGCCGGTTCCGGCGGCGGTTCGGCGACCGGTAGCGTCGCCACCAATGTCTTCAATGCCGATACTTCGGCGAAGGTCAGCGGTTCGACGGTGTCCGCGCAGGATGCGGCGGCCGTCGATGCGGTCGGCCAGCAGTGGTCCCTGATCACGGCGGTGGGCGCGAGCGTCAGCGGCGGCGTCGGCGGCGCCGCCTCGGGCGGCGTCAACCTGTTCCAGGCGAGCACCCGCGCGACGCTGGACGGCGGCACGCTCGATGCGGGCAGCCTCGACGTGCTCGCGCAGGGCGACACGGTCAGCGCGCAGTTCACCGGTGCACTGGGTATCGGCATTGGCGCGGCCGGTCTGGCCGGCGCGGCCGGTGTCAACGTCGACCACACCACGACCACGGCGAAGATCACCGGCGGTGCGACAGTGGTGAGCGACAACGACGTTCACGTCGACGCGAACAGCAAGAACGTGGCGCAGAGCATCGTTGTCGGCGCGGCCGGCGGCAGCAGCGTCGGCATCGCCGGCGGTGCCGTGGTCAACGTGGTGTCCAACAACACCCATGCCAGCATCGAGGGCGGCAGCAACGTCACCGCCGCCGATGTGGCGGTCGATGCGCTCGACCAGCAGTTCATCAGCGCCTACTCGGGCGTGCTTGGCGGCGGCTTCGTCGGCGTCGGTGGCGGCATGAATCTGGTGCTGCTGCAGTCCAGCGTTGGTGCCGGCATGCAGGACAGCACGGTCCACGCACGCGGCCCGGTGTACGGTGATCACGGCCACGTCGATGTGCACGCCGAGTCGGATCGCGATATCCAGTCGGTCGCGGTGGCGGTCGGCGGCGGTGCGGTCGGCACCGGCCTTTCGGCCAGCGTGGTGGTGGCCGGTACCGGTGACATCACCGGCGGCGGCGGTGCGGGCGACGACTTGACTGCGGACGGCCAGCTCAATCTGAACAACCTGGACAGCCTGTCCTCCGGCAGCAAGCTGGATAGCGATCCGTCGTCCTACGGACTGAACGATTCGCAGCTGTCCTCCAGCGACCTTTCCGGTATCAACAGCAGCGCCAGCTACAGCCTGAGCAGCGCCACCGGCAGCAACCACAGCGCGTTTGGCGGCAACGACGGTGTGCAGGCGAAGATCAGCGGCGGCAGCGTGACCGCCAACAACGGCATCGACGTCGACGCCAGCGTCAAAAGCAGCACCGACAACATCGCCGGCAGTGGTGCAGTGGGCGTGGTCGGCGTAGGTGGTTCGGTGGCCTACACCTCGCTCAACAGCGATATCCAGGCATCGGTCGGCGGTGGTACGGCCACGGCCGGTCACGGCATCTCGATCCAGGCCGGCGCGGCCGACGGCAGCAACGGTCCGGCGGCCAAATCCACGGCGTACGCGGGCGTGGGCGGTCTGGTCGGTGTTGGCGCGGCGGTGGCCATCAGCGATGTCCACAACACGGTTTCGGCGACGGCCGGCGGCGCGCTGGATTCGTCGCGCTCGGGCAAGGGCACCCTGAGCCTGAAGGCCTCCGACAGCAGCACCTCGCTGGCCGGCAACGCCAATCAGAAGGACCCCAGCGGCATCAACGTCGGCGGCGTGGTCGCCGGCGCGGTCGTGGTCGACGCGAACCGCTCGAGCACCGTCAGCGCGACGCTGGCGGACAGCGCCGACGTCAACGATTTCGGCGCACTGACGCTGTCGGCGAGCGACAGCGGTGCGATTACCGCCAATGGCGTGATGGGATCCGGCGGCATTCTCACGGCCATCAGCGCCGTGGTCGCCACGGCCAGCGACAGCAGCCACGTGACCGCACACATTGGCACGCATGCCGACATCACGGCCGGTAGTACCAGCGTGACGGCCTCGGCCGATCCGGTGATGAATGCCGGTGCGGTCGGCATCACCGTGGGTGGCATCGGCGGCGGCATCGGCGCCAACGTTGCGGTCGCCGACATGACCGCCAGCGTCGAGGCTTCGGTGGCCGACTACGCGGTGTTCCACCAGGGCACGCTGTCCGTGGACGCTTCGGTGTCGCCGACCGTGAACGCTTCCAGCAGCGGCGGCGCGGGCGCGGCCATGCTCGGCGTCAACGCTTCCACGGCCACGGCCTCGGACACGGCCAGCGCCAACGCGACGGTCGGCGACAGCGTCACGCTGCCGGCGACTTCGGTATCGATCTCGGCCACCAGTGACACGCATCAGGACGCCAGCGCCACGGGCGTGAGCGTGGGTCTGGTCGCGGCGGGCGCATCGGTTGCCAAGGCGACTTCCAATACCACGATCAACGCCTCGCTCGGCAACGGTCTGCTCGACAGCAGCAATAATCCGGTCGCGGCCGCGACCACGGGCGCGCTGTCGGTCATTGCGCACGGTTCGGATTCCAACATCGCCTACAGCAAGGCCGGCAGCGGCGGTCTGGTCAGCGGCAATGGCGCGTCGGCGACGACCAGCGCGACGTCCACATCCAGCGCCAGCGTCGGACAGAACCTGGATCTGGCCAATCTGGCCAGCTTCCAGCTCAATGCCACGCAGAACGTCGAGTACGGCGGCGAGGCCAATTCGGTCCTGGCCGCGGCGGTCGGCGGCAGCGGCGCGAACGTCGACAACACCATCGCCACCACGACCAACGCGACCATCGGCAACGGCACGGCCATCGCCACCGGCGGTGACATCGACGTGCTGGCCAAGACCTTGGTGGCCAGCGCCGACGGCAAGAACGCCGGCGCCATCGGCGGCGCGGGTGGTGTCGTGACCGGCACGGCGGCCGGCGTCAACACCACGGTGACGGCCCACAACAACCTCAAGCTCGGCACCGACGTCCAGATGACGTCGGGACTGGACAGCTCGACAAGCGTGATCGGCCACATCTCCCTGGTGGCGGGCACGCTGGTGGGCGGCATGGCCGATGCGGCGACCATCAGCACCGGCGGCGCGGTGCCGGTGGCCAATGCCAACGTCCATGTCACCGGCCAGTTCGGCAACGATCTCGAGGTCGGCGACGGCAGCAATCTGCTCAGCTACGGCCGCACCAATCTCGCCACCTACACCGTGCTCGACCAAGTGGCGGCGACGGCGACTTCGAACGCATGGGGCGCGGCGCCGGTCGGCGCTTCGGATTCGAGCGTCAAACTGACGTCGAATCAGACGCTCAAGGTCGGCGACAACGTCCACGTGAAGAGCTACGACGAGGCCGACATCGTCGCTGGTCGCGACATCCTAGGCTTGCACAAGACCAAGCTGGCACCGTCTGCGGTCGCGCAGTCGTACGTGCGCGGCTTCATCGCCATTCCGCATGCCTCGGCCACGGCGAACACGACCAGCAACGCCACGCTGACCCTGGGCAGCGGCAGCACGGTCATCGGCGCCGGCGACGTGGCGATCGGTGCAGTGCAGGGCGACGCCCCGGTGTCCACCAACGGCACCGGTCACGGCTACGAGCTGGGCTTCATTCCGGCCACGCAGCATTCCAATCACCAGAGCAGCACGGGCACGACCTCGACCACGATCGACGGCACGGTCGTCGCCGGCGCGTTCAACAAGGTCAACCTGAAGATCGCGCAGGACGGCACGATCGACGCCTCCGGCACCAACGCGCCGTACAACCTCGTGCTCGACAAGACGCTGAATCCGACCACCGAGCTCAACAAGCTCAATGGCACGCCGGACGGCACCTACAACGGCATCGACAACGCCAATGTCGGCGGCATCCTGTTCGATCCGCTCTATGTCGGCGGCGGCAACGTGTATCTGTACGGCGCCAGCGTCGGCGGCAACGGCACCATCACGGCGCAGGGCGCGCCGTCGGTGACGATCGACAACGCCAGCCCGTACTACATGTTCATCCCGAAGATCGAGGCCAGCTTCGGCAGCTCCGGCAGCGTGCTGGTCTCGGGCGGCGCGAATCCGAGTGCGCTCGGCAACCTGACGGTGAATGAGGCCCCGTCCGACGCCTTGCCCACGGTGACGATCAATTCCACCTATCCCTCGCAGCCGGGCGGCGCCACGCCGGGCATCATCCTCGGCGACGTGGTCAATCTCGGCGGTTCGCTGAACATCAAGGACCTGGCCGGTTCGCTGCTGGAGCGCGGCGAGATCCACACCAACTCGCAGAACGTCTACGTGCCGAACGGCTACGTCGTGGTCAAGCCGACCAGCGGCGATACGTGGTTCTCCGGCGCCGATCCGACCAGCAATCTCGATTCGAGCTGGATCAAGGCCTTCCTCGACGCGGCCATCTCCGATCCGGATCATGCGGCGGCGGCCATCGCGCAGTCGTACTACGACCTCGGCGGCAGCAACGGCAACAGCGTCTACTTCAACAACACCTACTACAGCGACGAGCAGGCGCAGGTGCTGGTGCTCTACGGTTCCTGCGCGCCGCATACCGGCGGTTCGGGTTCGGAGGAAGCGCTGGACGGCTGCAACGTCAGCGGTCCGAGCGGCACCACGTCCGTGCTGGGACGGCCGGTGCCGAACATCCCGTACGTCGCGCTGCAGCAGAGCGGCAAGTTCTCCGGCAACCAGCTGGCCTCGACCGGCGCGTACACCGGCCAGAAGTTCATCGTCGAGGCGAAGTACATCGACATCGACGGCGCCATCAACGCCGGCACACCGGCGACCTGGACCGTGCAGACCACCGATGCGCTGAAGGACTTCATCGCCCATGTGAAGTCGCAGTACGCACAGGGTCAGATCAGCAATCCGAACATCCAGCTGACGGCCGGCAACAGCAATGGCGCGATCAGCCTGGACTACAACGGCGAGCCGCTGCTCACGCTGGCCGGCGGCCAGGCCAGCCAGCTGATCGGCGCGACCTACAACGTCGCCAACAACCAGCTGATCCTGAACAACGTCAATGCCTCCGGCGGCGGCAGCGTCCGTCTCAGCGGCAAGATCGTGAGCACGGCGCAGGGCAGCATCAACATCAACAGCGGCTACGGTTCGGTGACCGTGGACAACACTACCGGCGTGCCGCTGGTGGTGCAGAACGTGTTCGCCGGCAGCGGCGGTCTCGGCTTGATCACTCTCGACGACAAGCTGAAGACGTGGACCTCCGGCGCGAATGCCGGCAAGAACGTGGTGACCTGGTACGTCAGCCAGGATGGTGCGCCGGCGAAGATCTACGACAACTACAACGGCGCCACCGACTGGACCGACGCCAATGCGCGTCTGCTCGGCGGCGTGAACAGCTCCACACAGTACGCGCCGAAGGCCGGCGCCGAGTACCAGTGGACGGCCAGCACCAGCGTCGCCCGTTCCTTTGACCGGACCTCGGGCAACCACAGCTGGAGCCTCGGCGACTGGGGTTGGTCCAGCGCCAGCGGCGGCACCGCCGGCCAGCACTGGGCGCTGGGCAGTTCCGGGTTTATCGACGGGGCCGGCAGCTCCGGCTACGTCGATCTCGCGGGCAACGACTACAAGCTGTCCATGAGCGGGTACTTCACCAACCAGTTCAACGTGATCGTGGCGTACCACGGTTGCGACAGCGACGGGAACTGCCACTACGGCTCGCACCAGAGCGGTACCGACAGCAGCGGCAACGCCGCTTCGCTGTGGGGCTTCATCTATCCGTACCAGGGCACGCTGACCGTCACTGACACGCAACGCGCCGATCTGCCGATCAACATCAACTTCATCACCAGCGCGTCGAACAACGTCGACATCACGTCCAACAACGACGTGCTGCTGAGCGGCCAGATCACCAATACCCACGGACCGACCAGCGTGCACGCCACGCAGGGCGACATCGTCCAGTCCAACGATCATGCGCTGATCTGGACGCACAGCCTCGCGCTGCAGGCCGATGCCGGGCAGATCGGCAGCGCCAGCGATCCGATCCAGGTGAAGATCGCGCATGACAGCAATCCAGGCAGCACGCTGACGGCACAGACCGGCGGCGGTGACATCGCCCTGAATGTCGACTCCGGCAGCAGCGCCCAGCAGTTCAGGGCGATCTCGAGCGGCGTGCTGGCGAGCGGCCTGTCGAGCCATGGCGACGTGCTGATCCGCTCCACCGGTTCGCTGGTGGGCATTCCGGGTCGCAGTGTCGACGTCATCGGCCGCGACGTGAACCTGACCAGCACCCAGGGCGGCATCGGCAGCATCGCCACACCGCTGAACATCGAGACCCATGCGGACACGCTCGCCAACGGCGCACCTTCGGGCGGCCAGCTCGACGCGCACGGCGTCGGCGACGTTGCCCTGAACGACACCGGCGGCGACGTGTGGGTCGGCAGCATGGTCTCGGACAACGGCGATGTCCGGCTCTCGGCGCCCAACGGCGGCATCTACGATGCGCGCCAGCTGGATGCCGATTCCACGCTGTCCTCGGATCAGGCCAGAAAGATCTGGGACCAGCTGCATCTGACCGACGGCAACGCGGCCGACACCACCATCGCGGCGATCGAGCAGCAGGTGGATACGGGCTACGCGCAGTATTACCAGCTGCTCAAGGTCGGTACGGTCAGCAATGGCCAGTACACGCTGAACAGCGATGCGGTCGATCTCTACTGGCCACTGGCCGCGGCCGCCAACGGCATGGATCCGTCGAGCGTGACCGATCCGGCAACCCGGGCGACGCTCGCGCAGCAGTACGTCAGCGACCGCTACCAGACCATCGTGAAGGATTTCACGACCTACATCGGCACGGACTGGCAGTCGCAGAGCGACTTCGCCGGCACCGATCCGGTGAGTAACTTCAGCTTCACCATGGATCCGAACTCGGATGCCTACAAGAACCTGACCAAGGACTCGACCTGGACCGAGGAGCAGCTGACCTCGGCCATCAACGAGGCCGCGCTCGGTTCGCCGACCGGCGGCACCGTGGGCACGGTCGCGCCGAACCTTTCCGGCAAGAACGTCACGCTGATTGCCGGTGACGGCGGCATCGGCCGCACCGACAAGCCGCTGTCGATCACCTACCAGGCGCTGAAGGACCTGTACGCAGGCAGTTCCACCGCGCTGACCGCGCAGCAGGTGGCGGCGCTGGGTCTGGCCAATGCGCCGGGCGACGTGCAGCTGATCGACGCCAGCGGCAACGTGATCTCACCTGACGATCCGAATCTGCAGAACAAGCTGGACCACCTGTCGGTCACGCAGACCATGCCGCTGTATGTGACCGCGACGGGCACCGTCACCGGTTCGGCCTCGGCCTCGGTCTACCTGCAGGCCAACGGCGATCTGCACTTCGACGACTTCAGCTCCGGTACTGACATGCGTGTGGCGGCCACGGGCAGCATCGGCGCGGCGGACGGCGTCGACACCAGTCAGCCGGTGCTGACCTCCGGCGGCGACCTGCTGCTGACGGCCGGTGGCGGCTACATCGGTCTGGGTAACGACAGCGCCGGCGGCGCCGGCGATGCGCTGCCGGTGCAGATCGGCGGCGAGCTGCGCAATGCCTCGGCGGCCACCGATCTGCTGCTGACCCAGCTCAGCGGCGATCTCCGCGTCGGCACCGTGTTTGCCAATGGACTGGCGTCGCTGGATGCGCAGACCGGCAGCATTCTGGCGCAGCAGAACACCCTCAGCATCAAAGCGCGCGACATCGTGCTGACCGCCGACGGCGACATCGGCCGCCGTGATGCGGTGAGCACGGGCGTCGATGCGCCGTTGAAACTGCAGGTCGGTTCGGACGGCTCGCTCAATGCGACCGCCGGCGGCGCCGTCAACATCGACTCGCCGACGGGCAACCTGCATGTGGGCACGATCACCAGCGGCGACAACCTGGTGCTGACAGCCGAACTGGGCAGTCTCGACGCCAAGCATCTGACCTCCAACCATGGCACGGTCGTCTCCACGGCCGGCGCCGACGGCAGTTACGACGACGTCCAGGCTGATGGCGACGTCACCCTGGGCGCGACCGGAAGCCTGACCGAAGGTTCGATCACCAGCACGCAGGGCAACGTTCTGCTGACCGGTGTCACCGGCATGCAGCTCAAGGACATCAGCGCGCTGGCCGGCACCATCACCGCGAAGCTGATCGGCACTGGCGCGCCGGTGCTGAACGTGGCCGACAACGGTCTGGTACAGGCGGCATCGGACGTCACGCTGCAGTCCTCGGGCAGCCTGACGATGGGCACGGGCAGCGAAGTGACCAGCGGCGCGCTGGCGAAGCTGATCAGCAGCGGCGACATGACGCTGGGCCTGGTCGCCAGCACGGCCACCAGCGGTACCGGCATCGACCTCGATGCGGGCGGCGCGATGGCGGGCAACGGCGATGCCGTGAATCTGCGCTCGCGCAGCGGCGCCACGACGGCCATCCACGCGGTCCACGACATCGGCAGCGCATCACTGCCGCTGACCGTGGACGTGGATACGCTGCACGGTAGCAGCGATCAGGGCAGCATCTGGCTGCACGGGCTGGGCGACGTGCACTTCACGGACCTGCAGGCCGGGCAGGGCAATCTGGATCTGTCCGCGCAGAACACGCTGGCCTACGACAACCTGGTTTCGGGCGGCGACAGCCATCTGCAGGCGCAGACCATCCAGGGCACGACGCTGCAGGCTGGCGGCTCCGCGACCTTCGCCTCGACCGGCGACACCACGGTCGACACCGTGCATGCCGGCAGCTTCCTGACCATGAACGCGGGTGGCAATCTGACGGCGACGACGCTGAACGCCGGCACCGACGCCACGCTCATCGCGGGCGGACTGCTGTCCTACACGAACGTGACGGCGGGCGGCGACGGCCATCTGCATGGGCAGGTCATCCAGGGCGGCAAGCTGGTCGTCGGCGGGCACGCCGACACGACTTCGACCACGGATACCACCGTGGACACGATCCAGACCGGCGACGATCTGGTCATGAACGCGGGCGGCAACCTGACGGCGACGACGCTGGATGTCGGCACCGACGCCACGCTCACCGCGGGCGGATTGCTGTCCTATACGAACGTGACGGCGGGCGGCGACGGCCATCTGCAGGGGCAGGTCATCCAGGGCGGCAAGCTGATCGTCGGCGGGCACGCCGACACGACTTCGATCACGGATACCACCGTGGACACGATCCAGACCGGCGACGATCTGGTCATGAACGCGGGCGGCAACCTGACGGCGACGACGCTGGATATCGGCACCGACGCCACGCTCACCGCGGGCGGATTGCTGTCCTATACGAACGTGACGGCGGGCGGCGACAGCGTCCTGCACGGCGACAGCATCCAGGGTGGCAAGCTGGTCGCGGGAGGTCATGGCCAATTGACCTCGACGGCGAATACGACCGTCGACACGATCCAGACTGGCGACTTCCTGACCGTGAACGCGGGCGGCCATCTGACCGCAGATACCCTGAACGTCGGCACGGATGCCTCGCTGCGCGGCGGCTCGCTGATCCGCCTCGGCACGGTGACGACCGGCAACGACCTGTCGGCCGTCAGCGGCGGCGATCTCGATGCGCAGACGCTGGACATCGGCCGCGATGCGACGCTGAACGCCACGGACGCACTGGCGCTGACGGGCGCGGTCAAGACCGGACGCAACCTGGACATGACGTCGGGCGCGCACATGGGCTTCGCCACGCTCGATGCGGGCGGGCACGTCTTCGGCCAGTCGCTGCACGGCGACATCGACGGCGTCGGCGTGACGGCATCGGATTGGATCAAGTTCATCGCCGACGGCTACATCCATATCGGTTCGATGAACGCCGGCACGGACGTCACGCTGCAGGCCGGCACGGATGTCCAGGCCGATTCGATCCTCGCCGGACACGATCTCGACGTGACGGCGGGCCGCAATATCGACCTGGTGTCGGCCACGGCTGGCAACGCCATCAAGATGGATGCGGGCGGCAGCCTGAACGCGCACGACATGAAGGCCGGCCACAGCATCGATCTGGCGGCCAACACCATGAGCTTCGTCTCGCTGGAAGCGCCCGACCGCATCACGTTGCTGGCGCGCAAGGGCGACATCGTTGCGGACACGCTGACCACGCGCGATGCCTACATCTCCGCTTTCGGCGCGATCCGCCTGAATGCGGCGAACATCGGCGACCGCATCAACCTGGCCGGCGACACCATCGATGCGCATCTGTACCAGACCTCGACCGGCCAACCGCTGTTCTCCGCGCTGACCGGGTTCCGCAACGGCGTGGCCCGACGCATCACGATTGATGCCGATGTGCCGCAACAGTGGATGATCGATCGTCTTGCCGCGGTCAACGCGGCGCTGGCGACCACTGCGCCCAGCGTGCACGTGGAAGCGGGACACATCGAGAACATCCTTTCGCTGGACACGGCTTCGGCGCGCATCCGCATGAACCAGCACGACCCCGTGCTGGTGCCGGCGGACGTCCAGCTGATGCAGAAGACTTACGACTTCAAGCTCTATCAGGACGGCGTGCACACGCTGACGGATGCCTTCGTGGTGCGGTACGGCCACGGTTACCAGATCCAGACGCCGAACTACGTCTACGACCATCAGTGGGTGTCGCCCGACTACTACGGCGATGCCGCACTCCGCTACAACGGCCGCACGCTGACGCTGCACACCGAGCAGGACGATGCGTCGCCGCGGGATGGCGCCATGCCGTCCTGGTCGACCGACGATGGCAGCGACCTGGTCCAGCCCGATCCGTCCGTGCAGGGCGCACCCGTCAACACCAAGGCTCCACGATGATGATTCGTTCCACCCCGTTCCGCATGCTGCGGCTGCGCGCTGTCCCGTATGCCGTGCTCGCCGCGTGTCTGTTCGCCTCCACGGCACAGGCCGCGCCGCAGACGGTGCCGAGTACGCTGCAGAACGATGCCCAGCGGCTGCAGCGCTACTACGAGCAGCAGCAGGCCACGCCGAAGAAACCCACGGATCCGCTGCAGGAGCAGAAAGCCGAGCCGAAAGACCGGCATGCGGTCGCGAAGGCCGCCGGTCCCGGTTTTGTGCTTCGCCGCGTCCGTTTCAGCGCTTCCGTATTGCTCAAGCCGGAGGCGCTGCAGCAGGCGGTCAAACCCTATCTCGGACGCAAGGTGACCAAGTCCGATCTGGACGCCATGCTGGACCGCATCAACGACCTGTATCGCGCGAAGAACATCACCACGGCACGCGCCATTCTGCCCAGCCAGTCGATCAATGACGGCGTGGTGCGTGTGGAGCTGGTGGAAGGCCGTCTCGGCAAGATCACGGTGGCCGGCGACAAGCACGTGCGCAAGGATTTCATCCTGCGGCGCATCGACCAGCAGTCGGGCCAGATCGTCGACGCCAATCAACTGCGCAAGAATCTGGTCTATCTCAACCAGACCACCGACCTGACGGTCCGCGCGTTGCTGGCTCCGGGCGCGGCGCGCGGTCAGACAGACATCCGCCTGGCGGTGCAGGAACCGGACCGGCACGATCTGGTCGCCTTCGTGGACAACAGCGGCGTCGACAGTACCGGACGCTATCGCTACGGCCTGCAGGGGCATCTGTACGGTCTGTTCGGCGTGGATGACCTGCTGGAAGGCAACATCGCCCATTCGAAGGGCGGCAATGACGGCGCCATTTCGTACTCGGTGCCGCTGTTCGTCAACAACGGCCGGCTGGGCGTCAGTTTCGCGCACAGCCAGATCAACATCCTCGATCGCGCGTTCCGCGATCTCGACATCACCGGCACGTCCACGGTGAAGTCGATCAACTACAAGCAGCCGTTCATCGCCACGATGCGCACGCAGTTCAGCGGCGTTGCGGCCTACACCATCAGCGAATCGGTGACCCGAATCGGCGGCAAGCAGATCGCCGACACCACCAACCATTCGGCGACGCTGGGACTGAGCGTGGACCACAGCAGCGATGGCCGGCGCTGGAACATCACGCAGCTGGTCACGCGGCTGGATTCCAACGAGCCGATGCTGGGCAAGACCCATTTCAATCTCACGCCGGGCAGCGCGTTCCTGATCCAGCGCCTGGGGCGTTCGCACTGGGCGCTGCGCGCCAATGCCGGCTGGCAGTTCAGCTCCGGCACCAATCTGCCGTCGGCAAATCTGTTCCAGATCGGCGGTCCGGGCAGTGTGCGCGGCTATGAGCGCGGCGTGCTCGCCGGTTCGCGTGGCTACTACGTCGGTCTGGAACTGCACCGCGCCTTCACCGAGAAGCTGGACCTGTTCGCTTTTGCGGATCATGGCGAAGTGCGCGCCGATTATCCGAAGTCGAGTTCGATCTCGGGCGCCGGTCTGGGTGGCATGTACCAGTATCGCTGGCTGACGGCCTCCGCCGATGTGGCGAAACCGTTCGATACGGTAACGCCGCAGCAGGACAGCATCCGTTTCGACTTTCGTCTGAGCGTGAATTTCGACTGAGCTCGGCCCGCTTGCGCCGAGAACGGAATGCCGGTCTCAGCCTCGGTCGGAACGGTTCCATTGCTGCATGAACACGGGTAGGCGCGCTGCTTCGATGGGGCGGCTGAAGAAGAATCCCTGTGCGTCGTCGGTGCCGATGCGCTCGAGGAATGCAAGCTGTTCCTCGGTCTCGACGCCTTCCGCCACCACCTTGAGCCCAAGGCTTTCCGCGATGCGCACGATGGCTTCGCAGATCGCGGTGTCCGCAGGTTGCACCGGGATGCCCTGCATGAACGTGTGGCTGATCTTGACGCTGTCGATCGGAAGGTGTCGCAGATAGTTGAAGGACGAATAGCCTTCGCCGAAGTCGTCGATCGTCAGGCGCACGCCCATCCGCTTCAGGGCGGTGAAGGTGTCCAGCGTATCCGGCGCCTCGTCGATCAGGATGCGCTCGGTCATTTCCAGTTCCAGCGCGTTGCCGGGCAGGTCATGCGCCTGCAGCGCGGCCTGCACGCTGTCGCTGAAGGTGCCGCTCAGCAACTGGCGGAAGGAGACGTTGACGGCGATGTGGTCGAGCTCCAGCCCCTGGTCGCGCCATTCGCGCAATTGCCGGCAGGCTTCCTTCACGACCCATGCGCCGATGCGCACGATTTCGCCCGAATTCTCCGCGTGGGGGATGAAGTCCGTTGGGGACACTTCGCCGAACTGGGGGCTGCGCCAGCGCAGCAGTGCCTCGGCACCGACGATGCGACGTTCGCGAAGCGAGACCTTGGGCTGGAAGGCCAGCCACAATTCGCCGTGATCGAGCGCCAGGCGTAGCTGCGATTCGATCTGGTTGCGCATGCCGAGGTGGTCGTTGAGGGTCTTGTCGAAGGCGCGGAAAGTGTGCCGTCCCCGGCGTTTGGCCTCATGCATCGCCGTGTCGGCATGCTGGATCAGCAGCTCGGCGCTGTCGCCGTGTTCGGGATGGCAGGCGATACCGATGGATGTGGTCAGTACGAAGGCTTCGCCCTCGAGCTCGAACGGTTGCTCGAAGGCCCGGATGATCCGTTGAGCGCAGGCGCGCGCTGCGTCGTCCTGCGCGCAGCGCGGCAACAGCACGATGAATTCGTCGTTGCCGTAGCGGCCGCAGCGCGCATGGCCTTCGCAGCACATGCGCAGACGCTCGGCGGTCGCGAGCAGCAGGCGGTCGCCGGCATGGTGACCCAGCATGTCGTTGAGGATCTTGAAGCGGTCGAGGTCGATGTACAGCACCGCGGGCCCGATTCCGGGCTCGGCGGCGGCGAGGGCGTCCCGGGTCGCTTCGAGCATGGTGTCGCGGTTGGGCAGTCGGGTCAGCGAATCGATGCGTGCCTGCTTGCGCATGTGCTCGGCCGACACGCGCAGTTGCCGTTCGGCCTCGACGCGGGTGCTGATGTCACGCGCCACCGCGACGACGCGGTGCTGGCCGGCATCGAGGAACACATTGGAATGAACCTCTACCGGAAAGGTCGTGCCGTCGGCACGCCGATTGACGCCGACCACGCTGAAGGTTCGGTCCACGCCGTGCGTGCGCATGACCGCCGTCATGTGATCCTCGGGAAGATTCGGGTTGAGGTCGCGGACGTTCATGCCGCGCAGGGCATGCAGCGGGTATCCGAAGGTGCGCACGGCGGCGGCATTGGCATCGACGATGTCGCCGCGCGTGTCGTGAAGGGTCACGGCATCGGGCACGGCATCCAGCAGCGTGCGATAGCGGGCGGCATGGTCCGCGCTGGTTTTCGTCTGTCCGGAATTCGAATTCGGATCAAGTGAATCCGCCTGCGCGACGCTGGAAGCGTCGTGCTCGTGCGATACAGCGCGATCCTCGTCTGAAGGCTTCTTGCGCATCCATGGTGCCGGTGCAACCCACGGCCCCCTTGCCATGTGGGAGTCATCAGTCTAGCACCACTTTCACGCTTGCGGCATCATGAATGAGTTGGCACTGATTTCTTCAGAATCAGTGGCTTGCGATGGCTTTCGCCACGCGGCTCGATGTGCTTCGTCCGAGCTCGGCCGACAGCCACAGGCCCGTCTGTGCGAGTGCTTCCAGGTCGACGCCGGTGGCGATGCCCATGCCCTCGAGCATGTAGACCACATCCTCGGTGGCGACATTGCCGGTCGCGCCCTTGGCGTAGGGGCAGCCACCGGTGCCGGACACTGCGCTGTCGATCACGGCGACGCCTTCCTCCAGGCAGGCATGGAGGTTCGCCAGCGCCTGGCCATAGGTGTCGTGGAAGTGCACGGCAAGAGCCTGCATGGGCACGGCCTCGGCGACCGCGCGGAGCATGGAACGGGCCTTTTCCGGCGTGCCCACGCCGATGGTGTCGCCCAGCGAGACCTCATAGCAGCCCAGCGCATGCAGTCGCTCGGCGACACGCACCACGTCGGCAACCGGCACCTCACCCTGATAGGGACAGCCAAGCACGGTGGAGACATAGCCGCGGACCTTCACGCCGTCCGCATGCGCGCGTTCCAGCACTGGAAGAAAGCGTTCGATGGACTCGTCGATGCTGGCGTTGATGTTCTTGCGGTTGAACGCCTCGCTGGCTGCGCTGAACACGGCGATTTCGGTCACGCCGACTTCGCGGGCGCGGTCGTAGCCTTTTTCGTTCGGCACCAGCACCGGATAGCCGACGCCCTCGCGCTTGGCGATGCCGGTGTAGACCTCGGCCGCATCGGCCAGCTGCGGCACCCATTTCGGACTGACGAAGCTGGTCGCCTCGATGGTCTGCAGGCCGCAGGCCGAGAGACGGTCGATCAGCTCGATCTTGGTCGCGGTGGGGACGATGGTCTTCTCGTTCTGCAGACCATCGCGGGCGCCGACCTCGACGATGCGCACGGAAGCGGGCAGGGACATCGGTCTACTCCTCGGCCTCGAATTGCACCAGCAGGGCGTCGGCCTCGACGAATTCGCCCTCGCTGGCGGAGATGGTCTCGATGCGGCCTGCGCGCGGTGCCTTCAGGGACAGCTCCATCTTCATGGCCTCCATCACCAGCAGTTCGTCGCCTTCGGACACCGTGTCGCCCTCGGCGGCCTTGACCAGCACGATGCGACCGGGCATCGGCGCGATCACGCGGTTACCGCCGCCGGCTTCCTCGCCGCCGAACTGGAAGGCCGGCGCGTGCTCGAAGACGTGGCGCTGTCCTTCTGCGTGCAGCACCGCGCGACCGTTCTCCAGTCGCAGCGGAAGCCGGTGCGCGACGCCGTCGAGGTGGAAGGTCAGCACGTCGTCGACCAGACATGCGTGCTCGATGCACGACGTGCGCCCTTCGGCGTCGGTCAGGCGGTAGGCGCCGTCGTGGCCGTGCGCCTCGATCTCGATGCGCTCGCCGCGATGCAGCAGTGCGACGATGCGCTTGCCGGCATGGCCAATGCGCCAGGCGTCCGCGCGCGCCCACGGCGAATGCGGGTCCGCGTTCGCCGTGCGGCCGGCGGCGCGGCATTCGTCTTCCAGGAGCATGGCCGCGGCGGCAGCTTGCAGGGCCAGTGCGGGGACGGACGCATCGGTAGCGAGGAATTCGTCCAGATGGCGATCGAGATAGCCGGTATCGATGCTCCCCTCGACCACGCTGGGGTGACGCGCCAGGCGTTCGAGGAAGGCAACGTTCGATTTCGGTCCCGTGATGTCGCAGTCGGCCAGCGCCGCGCGCAGGCGCTGCAGCGCGCGCGGACGATCGCTGTCGTGCACGATCAGCTTGGCGATCATCGGATCGTAGAAGATCGTCACGGCGTCGCCTTCGACCACGCCGCTGTCGAGCCGCACGTGCTCGGAGACGGGCGGTAGGTGCAGGCGTTGCAGGCGGCCGGAGCCGGGCAGGAAGTTCTGTTCCGGGTCCTCGGCGTACAGCCGCACTTCGATGGCGTGACCGTTCGCCTCGATCTGCTCCTGCGCCAGCGGCAGCGGTTCACCGGCGGCCACGTGCAGCTGCCATTCGACCAGATCGAGTCCCAGTGTCATCTCGGTGACCGGGTGCTCGACCTGCAGGCGCGTGTTCATTTCCATGAAGTAGAAATCGCCGTCCGCGCCGACGATGAATTCCACCGTGCCCGCGCCGACGTAGTCGACGGCCCTGGCGGCGGCGATCGCCGCCTCGCCCATCGCCGCACGACGTTCGGGCGTGAGGAACGGCGAGGGCGTTTCCTCCAGTACCTTCTGGTAGCGGCGCTGGGCGGAGCATTCGCGTTCATTGAGGTGGACGATGCGGCCGTCGTGGTCGCCGAAGATCTGGAACTCGATGTGACGCGGATGCTCGACGTAGCGCTCCAGGATCACGCGCGCGTCGCCGAAGCCGCTCTGCGCCTCGCGCTGCGCCGCGCCCAGCGCGTCGGCGAAGTCCTTCTCCTCGCGCACGATGCGCATGCCCTTGCCGCCGCCGCCGGAGGCCGCCTTGATCATCAGCGGGAAGCCGGTCTTGCGCGCCTGTTCGGCCAGGTGGCCGGTGTCCTGGTTCTCGCCGTGGTAACCGGGCACCAGGGGCACGTCGTGCCGGCTCATCAGCGCCTTGGCCTCGGCCTTGGAGCCCATCGCGTCGATGCTTTCCGGTTTCGGGCCGATGAAGACGATGTCGGCCTCGGCGCAGGCACGCGCGAAGTCGGCGTTCTCCGAAAGGAAGCCGTAGCCGGGATGGATCGCTTCCGCGCCGGTCTGCTTGGCGGCTTCGAGGATGGCCTCGGCGCGCAGGTACGAGTCGGCCGGGCGCGGTCCGCCGATGGGGCGGGCCATGTCGGCCTGCAGCACGTGCTGCGCGCCGGCGTCGGCCTCGGAATAGACTGCCACGGTCTCGATGCCCAGGCGACGGCAGGTGCGGATCACGCGGCAGGCGATCTCGCCGCGGTTGGCGATCAGGATGCGTCGAAACATTTACTCTCCTTCCCAGTAGTCGCGTGCGTCCGTGGCACGGCCGATATGGCGGAAGCGTGCTTCGCCGCCGGCGAAGGCGCCGAACTTCCCGGAATCGGGGTACTCGCACACTTCGACTTCGGCCATGGTGCTGACGGCCAGGTAGCGCAGTTCGGTGTCGCCGGTATTGATGATCTGATGCGCGGTTTCCGGCCCGCCGGGCGGGCAGGCGACGAGATCGCCCTGGCGCAGCGGATAGCGGTCCTCGCCCATGCGCAGCTCGCCACGGCCTTCCAGCACGAAGAACATTTCCTCTTCGCTGCGGTGGCTGTGGAACGGACAGTTGCGCTTGCCCGGTGCGACCACGGTGAGGTTGTAGCCGAGCTTCCTCGCGCCGATGCGGCTGGCGATTTCGCCCCAGCGCACGTCATAGCCGGGCGGCACGTCGGGCGACGGACCGTCGGACGCGTCGAGGCCGCGCAGCTGCACTTCGTCGAGATTGAGAATCGGTGAAGACATGGCCTCTCCCGGTGCCGGATCAATGCCAATGATGACAGACCGCCTCGATGACGTGCCCGTCGGGGTCGCGCACATAGGCTGCGTAATAGTGCGCGTGGTAGTGCGGACGCAATCCGGGTGCGCCGTGATCGATGCCGCCCGCAGTCAACGCTGCACGGTGGAACGCGTTCACGGCATCGCGGCTTTCGGCGCGGAAGGCGACATGCAGCCGACCTTGCACAGGGTCGCCGCAGCCGATCCAGAACACGGGTTTCTCCAAAGTGCCGAAACCCACGCCTCGATGACCATCTCCGTCGCTGCGATCCACGCTCGCGACTGGCGCCATGCCCAAGGGAGCCAGCACCTTCATGTAGAACGCACGGCTACGCGGCAGATCCGTCACGGCGAAGTCGACATGATCGATCATGCTCGGGACTTGCTCTCGCGCCAGGAGGCGCGGCGTTTCTCCAGGAAGGCGCCGAGACCTTCCTGGCCTTCCTCGCCGACACGCAGACGGGCGATCAGCTCGGCGTTCTCGGCATCCCGTTGCGCCGCTTCGCGTTCGTCCATGCCGCCCGTGCGCAGGGCCAGGCGCTTGGCCTCGCAGCGCGCCAGCGGACCGCCGCGGCGCATCGCCTCGAGGACCTTGTCGACGGCGTCGTCCAGCGCATCGGCCGGCACGCTTTCGTGCAGCAGGCCGATGGATGTCGCGCGCGCCGCGTCGAAGGTCTCGCCGGTCACGAACAGGCGGCGCGCATGGCGCAGGCCGATGGCGGCGAGGACGTAGGGCGAGATCGTCGCTGGCACCAGGCCGAGCTTGACCTCGGACAGACCGAAGCTGGCGTCCTCGCTGCCGATGGCGATGTCGCAGCAGGCGATCAGGCCGATGCCGCCGCCGAAGGCCGCGCCGTTGACGCGGGCGATGGTCGGCTTGGACAGGAAATTGAGCTGGCGCAGAAGCTGTGCCAGGCGCAGGGCGTCTTCCTTGTTCTCGGCCTCGCTGGCGTCGGCCATGCCGCGCATCCAACGGGTGTCCGCGCCGGCGCAGAAGCTGGGACCGGCGCCGGTGAGCAGCACGGCCTGCGCAGCCGGGTCGCGTTCGGCGGCTTCCAGCGCGTCGGTCAGCTCGGCGACCAGCGTGGCATTGAAGGCGTTGTGCAGCTCGGGACGATTGAGCGTGATGCGGGCCACGTCGTCGCGACGCTCCGTGACGAGGGTTTCGTACATGGCGCTGCGGCTCCTTCCTGACGGGTACAAGGCGCCCATGATAGCGGCCTCCGACGTTCGAGGCAGGGCCGTGACGTGTTGTCGCGCACTTCGCGAAGTGCACAAAGACGAGTTATAATGCGAACCATTCTTATTTTGGCTGGATGTCCGTGCAACTCTCCGATCTGCCGAAAGGTGCTCAGGCCGTGGTACACACCGTCGAAGACGCTCATCCCGATGACCTGATCGCGCGCCGATTGCGCGATCTGGGTTTCGTCGAGGGCGAGTCGGTGCGCGTGGTGGCGCGTGCGCCGCTGGGCGGCGACCCGATGCTGGTGCAGGTCGGCTACACGCGCTTTGCGCTGCGGCGCAACGAGGCATCCCGGGTGCGGGTGAAGGACGAGGTGACGGCATGAACGCGGCCAGCCTGCGCATCGCCCTGGTCGGCAACCCGAATTGCGGCAAGACGGCGCTGTTCAATCTGCTCACCGGCAGCCGGCAGAAGGTCGCCAACTACGCCGGTGTCACGGTCGAACGCAAGGAAGGCCGCATTCTGGCGCCATCCGGGCGCAACTATCAGCTGCTGGATCTGCCCGGCGCCTACAGCTTCGATGCCGCCAGCCCCGACGAGGCGATCACGCGCGACATCTGCAGCGGCGCGCATCCTGACGAGGAAGCGCCCGATCTGATCGTGTGCGTGGCCGACGCTACCAATCTGCGTCTGCATTTGCGTTTCGTGCTGGAAGTGCTGCGCCTGGGGCGTCCAGTGGTACTGGCCCTGAACATGATGGACGCGGCGCGTCGTCGCGGCATCCACATTGACACGGAAGAGCTGGAGCGCCGGCTCGGCGTGCCCGTGGTCGAGACCGTGGCCGTGCATCGTCATGGCGCGAAGGCGCTGATCGAGCATATCGAGACGCGCGAGCCGGAGTCGGCCGCACGTGAGGGCGCGGTCGATGACGACCGTGATCTTCATCAGCAGGTACGCGAGCTGATCGCCGCTGCGGTGCAGGTTCCGCCGATGGCCTCGCGCATCGACGATGCCATCGACCGCTGGGTGCTGCATCCCCTGTTCGGGCTGGCGATTCTCGGCGTGCTGATGTTCTTCATCTTCCAGGCGGTGTTCTCCTGGGCCGAGCCATTGATGAACGGCATCGATGCCGGCGTGTCCGGGTTGGGCGCGTGGGTGAGCGGGCTGCTGCCGGCGCACAGTGCACTGCACAGTCTGGTGCAGGACGGCATCTTCGGCGGCCTGGGCACGGTGCTGGTGTTCCTGCCGCAGATCCTGATCCTGTTCCTGTTCATTTTGGTGCTGGAGGAATCGGGCTATCTGCCGCGCGCGGCATTTTTGCTCGACCGGCTGATGTTCAAGGCCGGGCTGACCGGCCGTGCGTTCATTCCGCTGCTGTCGAGTTTCGCCTGCGCCATCCCCGGCATCATGGCGACGCGCTCGATCTCCGATCCGCGTGATCGCTTGACGACGATCCTGGTCGCGCCGTTGATGACCTGCTCGGCGCGTCTGCCGGTCTACACGCTGCTGATTGCCGCGTTCATTCCCAAGCACAGCGTGTTGGGCGTGTTCAATCTGCAGGGGCTGGTGCTATTCGCGCTGTATTTCGCCGGCATCCTGAGCGCACTGGCCGTGGCCTACGTGATGAAGCATCTGCGCCGCGACAAGAGCGAGCACGCGCTGTTGATGGAGCTGCCCGCGTACCGTTTCCCGCACGTGCGCGACGTCGCCTTCGGGCTGTGGCAGCGCGTGAAGATCTTCCTGCGCCGTGTCGGTGGCATCATCCTGTCGCTGACCGTGCTGCTGTGGTTCCTGTCCAGCTTTCCGGCGCCGCCGCCTGGCGCGACCGGACCGGCCATCGACTACAGCCTGGCCGGACGCCTCGGTCACGCGCTTCATCACGTGTTCGCGCCGATTGGCTTCAACTGGCAGATCTGCATTGCGCTGATCCCCGGACTCGCCGCGCGCGAGGTAGCGGTGTCCGCGCTGGGCACGGTGTACGCCATGTCCGGCACCGACGACGCGGTGGCCTCGCATCTGGGCGTGCTGATCGCGCACCAGTGGTCGCTGGCTACGGCGCTGTCGCTGCTGGCCTGGTACGTGTTCGCGCCGCAGTGCATGTCGACCCTGGCGGTGATCCGACGGGAAACCAATTCGTGGCGCAACGTGGCGCTGGCCGCGGGGTATCTGTTCGGTCTGGCCTACGTGGCGTCGTTGATCACCTATCAGATCGCGAGGTTGTTCACATGAGCTTCGCCATCGTGCAATTCCTGATTCTGGGCGCGCTGCTTCTGTACAGCGCGATCTTCGCCGCGCGCAAGCTGGCGCCCGAAGTCACACGGCGCCTGCTGGGCCGCGCTTCCGCCGCGCTCGATCATGCTTCCCGCAGCCGTCTGACGCGCCGCGTCGGTCGCTGGCTGCAGCCGGCCGAGGCTCGAAGCGGCGGGTGCGGCAGCGGTGATGGTTGCGGCACGTGCGGTGGATGTGCGCCGGCGCCGCAGATCGAATCGAGCGCACCGATGCCGCTGCATATCCGTCCGCATCGCCGGCGCTCCTGAGCCCGCCGCAGCACGTTTCCGCACGCGTTCGCGGAACTTGAAAGGCCCCGGCGCAGACTAAATATTCGACCTGCCGAATTTCCTTCGACACGAGATCGAATCATGCGTCGCATCCTTCTGTTCCTGGGTACGAACCTGGCCGTCCTGGTGCTGCTGAGCATCGTCGCCCATCTGTTTGGCGTCGATGTGTGGGCGGCTTCGCGCGGCTACGGCGGCATGGGGCCACTGCTGATCTTCGCAGCCGTGATCGGCATGGGAGGTTCGCTGATCTCGCTGGCGATTTCCAAGTGGATGGCGAAGATGTCCACCGGCGCGCGGGTGATCGAGCAGCCGTCCAGCGAAGCCGAGCAGTGGCTGCTGAACACAGTGCGCCAGCATGCACAGGCGGCCGGCATCGGCATGCCCGACGTGGCGATCTACGAGGCGCCGGAAATGAACGCGTTCGCTACCGGCGCCAGCCGCAATCATGCGTTGGTGGCGGTCAGCACGGGGCTGCTGCACGGCATGGACCGCGACCAAGTGTCGGCCGTGCTCGGCCACGAGATCGGCCACGTCGCCAATGGCGACATGGTGACGCTGGCGTTGATTCAGGGCGTGCTCAACACTTTCGTGATCTTCCTCGCGCGCATTGTCGGTCGCATGGTCGACAGCTGGCTCAGCGGCGGTCGCGACGATCGGGGCGGCGGCATCGGCTACTTCGTCATTGTGATCGTGCTGGAGATCATCTTCGGCCTGTTCGCATCGATGATCGTGATGGCGTTCTCGCGCTATCGCGAGTTCCGCGCCGATGCGGCCGGTGCACGACTGGCCGGACGCGGGCGCATGATTTCCGCGCTGGAGCGCCTGGGCGCCAGCTACGGCGAATCGACGCTGCCGAAGAACATGCAGGCCTTCGGCATCTCCGGCCACCTGGCCGGTGGCTTCAAGCGCCTGTTCATGAGCCACCCGCCGCTGGCCGAGCGCATAGAGGCCTTGCGCCGCGCAGGATGAGCGCGGATATCCTGCGCCGTCGCGCGGGGCGGCGGCGTTTCATTCTTCAATGCGCACGTTCATCGCTGGGATGTGCTGTGCACTCGTGGCAGGATGGCGCGCATCCACATGCAGGTCGAGCTTCTTCATGAAATTGCTTCTGGTCGAGGATTCCAGGCGTTTGCGTGAAACCGTGCAGCGCGGATTGCAGGCCGAGGGTTTCACGGTCGATGTCGCGATGGACGGTGCGGAGGGGCTCACGTTCCTGCGCACCTACGAGTACGAGTTGCTGGTGCTGGACCTGATGATGCCGCGCATGGACGGCATGGCAGTGCTGCGCGCGCTGCCCTCGCTGCCGCATCGTCCGAAGGTGCTGGTGCTGTCGGCGCGCGACCAAGTGACCGATCGTGTCGCCGCGCTCGACTCCGGTGCCGACGATTACCTGATCAAGCCGTTCGCCTTCGACGAACTGCTGGCGCGGCTGCATGCGCTGGCGCGCCGCCCGAGCCTGGCCCATGCGCCGGTGCTGGAAGTCGGACCGTTGCGCATCGATCTGCGTGCGCACCGCGTGGCGACCGAGGACGAGCACGAGTTGCCGCTGACGCCACGCGAGTTCGCCCTGCTTTCCTTGCTCGCGCGTAACCGGGGCAGGGTGTTCAGCCGTGGCGAGATTCTGGAGCGGGTGGCGGGAAGCGATTCGACCGCTTCGGATCGCAGCATCGAGGTGCTGGTCTTCGGATTGCGGCGCAAGCTCGACCAGGTTGCGCCCAAGGGCTTGATCGAGACCCGCCGCGGCGCCGGGTATCTGATCCAGTGATGTCCCGTCTGGACTCGATGGCCTCGCGCATTGCGCTGATGATCGGCGTGAGCATCGTTATTCTGCTCGGTCTCGCGGCCCTGACCATGGACCATCTCGTCGATGCCGAGATGGAACAGCGTTTCGATGCCAGTCTGCTGGCACAGGCGCGCGCGACCTCAGCATTGGTCGAGCTCGGACCGGACGGTCTGGACATGGACGAGCTGCAACGCATGCCGTCGCACCTTCTTCTCGGTGACACGCGCGCCCTGTACCAGATCCAGTGCGATGATGGGCAGGAGCTGAGCAGCGATCCGGCCCCCATCTACGTTCCACGGGGTTGGCAGGAGGGCGCGGACTCCGCCCCGGCGTTCGCGGATATCGATAGCGGGAGCGCGCAGCAACGTGCGGTGTGGTTCGCGTTCCGTCCCGCAGCCGCACGACGGGCCACGGGCGCGCAGCGTGCCCCAGTGCCCGAGTGCCGCATGCTGCTCATGCTGCCGCGTACGCAACTCGACAACATTCTGTTTGCCATCGACGGGATTCTGCTTATCACGCCGATGCTGGCCTTGATCGTGGCGCTGCTGATCTCGCCACTGCTCGTGCGCAAGGGGTTGCAACCGCTCTCGACACTGGCCGAATACATGCGCGACGTCGGCCCACAAGCCCCCCGTGAGCGCCTGCCGCAGAGTCGGACGCGTGAACTGGCGCCATTGACGCAGCGATTCAATGAAGTGCTGGCGCGGATGGACGAGGGCATGCAGCGCGAGCGGCGCTTCGCCAGCGCGCTCGCGCACGAGACGCGGACCCGGCTGGCGGAACTGCGCACGCTGGTAGACGTCGAACGCAGCTATCCCAGTGGGCGTTCGCTTTCCGAAGTGCTGGCCGACGCGAGTACGATCGGAGGCGAACTCGAAAATACGGTTTCGAGCTTGTTGCTGCTGACGCGGCTCGAAGCCGGCATCGAAAAACTCGAATGCGAGCGCGTCGACTTGAGCGCGCTGATCGTCGAGCAACTGAAGTCGTTGCAGGATGTGTTGCAGCAGCGCAACGTTCGTGTCGACGTGCAGGCCCATGCAAGCGGGGTGTTCCTGGACAGCGACGCTTCGCTGTTGCGCATCATCGTCGTGAATCTTCTGCGCAACGCGGCCGTCTATGCGCCAGAAGGGGCATGTATCGAGATTGCCTGGGGGAACTGCTGCATGCAGGTCATCAATGCGGCACCGGAACTGGATGCCGATGAAGTCGCACACCTGGGGCGCCGGCACTGGCGCAAGCATTCGGCGGACAACGAAGGCCATGCCGGCCTTGGTCTGAACCTGTCCGTGGCCGCGGCGCGGGCGCTGAACCTGCAGCTGACGTTCACGCTGGATGGAAGCCAGCGCCTGCATGCGATGCTGCGTTGGACCTCTTGAGCCTTACTTGAAGTGGTGCACGAATCCGACGCTGAACCCGCCGGGCAGCCATCCCAGAATCAGCGGACTCTTGCGATGCGAAGCCCAGATGCCGACGCCGACGCCCAGCGCCGCACCGGCCAGTACATCGGTCTGCCAGTGGCCGTGGGTCTTCATCCGCGCAACGGCGTCATAGGCCGGTAGCAGGGCTAGCGCGTAGACGGCCGGATGATCGCTTCCGTAGCGCACGATGAAGGGTGTCACCGCGCCGCTCAGGGCCGCGACTTCGCCGCTGGGGAAACTCTGGTATCCGCTGCCCTTGAAGAACTCGTTGGGGTTGTTGGTCTGTGACGGACGCTTGCGCTGGAAGGTCAGCTTGAGTCCGGCCGAACCCAGCGCCGAGAACGACATCGCGTCCAGCGAGCGCCAGAAGGTGTCGCCGAGCCGGCTCTGGTCGCCGAGTGCGAACGAGCCGCCGATCACGGTGACGATCATGGCGTACTGCAGATTCTTCTGGTTGCTTCGCTTCCAGATGCCGCTGTTGTCGTAATGCAGCTTGTGGTCGATGCCCAGCGGGCCGCCTCCGGCGTATGCGTTGGACAGCGGGAGCAGGCATGCCATTACCACGATGGCGGAGACGATGAATATGCGACGGGCCATGAAACGTTCTCCGTATGCGATTGTACGCGTCACGTGCATGCAGACTCGGGTAAAAGCATACTCGGATGCTTCGGCATCTGGATCATCCCGGTGACGATCAGCGTCCCGGGACGTGCAGCAGTCGAGTGCGCCGTTTCAGCGTGCGCAGGGTGACCTGGATGGCGGCCGCTATGGCGAAGGCCGTGATCCAGAACGTGTTGTGATGGGCCCAGTCGAGTGCCGACAGCTTGTCGATGAGCAGGCCGCGCGAGAGTTGCAGCACGAAGAAGGCCAGGCCGACGATGAATACACTGTTGTATTCGCGCCGCATGACGGTGCGCATACTGGGCCGGAGTTCGTTCGGTCTCCAGCGCAGCGGATTCGGCAGGAAGGCCGGGGTACGGTCGGCCCAGGCGCGCCAGGCCTCGCCGTGGGTCTGTGACAGGAAGCGATCCTCGCACGCCAGGATGCGCCGGATGTACAGCGCGTGTGCGAACTGGAACAGCAGCATGAACCACAGTGATCCGGTGGCCAGGGCGAAACCGGTCATGGTCCATGCGTTGGCCACGTACAGCGGATGACGCACCACGGAATACATGCCACGCGTATTGAGTTTGTCCGCGGACTGCTGGCGCGTGCTCCGGCGCGAGGTATCGGCGGGCACCATCGATACCGTGAGTGCACGCAGGAGCAATCCGCTGAGTGCGATGCAGAAGCCGGTCAGCGTGAGCGCATCAAGCGTGCGATGCGCGAGCGCATCGGCTGGCCAGCCCGGCCTCCAGATGGCCAGCACGAGGGCGGGAAGCAGCACGACGCCGACCAAACTGCGGCGATGGAAAAGCCAGGTACCCTGCCTTTCCAGTCGAGTTTCGGGGCGGTCTTGCGGTGCATTCATGCGGTGGACTCCAGGAGTCGGGTAGGACGCTCCGCGCGATGCGCGCGACGCAGACGGTCGACCCAGCGCGATGCCTGCTCGGCCACTTGGGCTCCGGATGAGCATGTCTGTGTGTCGATGGCGTGATTGGTGCCGCCGTAGGGTGCGTATTTGTCGCTGTTGTCGCGCGAGAACAGTCCCAGGGTCGGCGCACCGACCGCACTGGCGAGATGCATCACGCCGCAGTCCGCGCTGATGAAACCGTCCAGGTTGGCGAGCACGGCGGCCAGTTTCCGGAGGTTGCGCGAGTAGAACGGATGCGGCGTGCCCGGCAGCTGCGACAGGCCATGTTCGGCCAGGATGTCCACGATGCGGACATCCGGGTGCCGTTGGCGCAGGACGGCCATGAACTCTTGCCACCATGTTTCCGGGTAGCGCTTGTCGCCGGTGGCATTGGCAAAAATGCCGAGCACGGGACGCGTGTCGGTGCTGTCCGCGGGTTGCTCGAGAATGGCATTGAGCACGACCTTGCCACGGTTGCGCTCCATCGGTTCCAGTCCGACGTTCAAGGATGGCCAGGATTGCGCGCGAGTCATGCCTCGCGCCACGCGCAGCAGGTGCACGTTGCGCAGCGCGAAATGCGTGGGGCAGGACTGGTGATACGCCGCGAGCGGCGAACCGTTCTCGGCGGCGTAGGGGAATCCGATCTTGAAACGCGCCGTGCAGGCGCCCAGCAGCAAGCGCCCCATGTTCGACTGCAGGCAGGCATCGATGGCCAGGTCGTAGCGTTCGCGAACCACGCTTCGCACCAGGCGGATCGAATGCAGCGGGCGGCGCGGAATCCGGCGCGGGAGGCTGATGATGCGCCGCACCTGGAAGCGGGTGCGGAACAGGGTCTCGGCCGCGCATCCGGCGCTGAGAATGTCGATCTCGGCGCCGGGATACATTGTCTCCAGTTCGCGCAGCAGCGGGCTGATCAGCACCGTGTTGCCGAGCCGGTGATTGGGGCGACACACCAGAATCCGGTGGATGCCGTGCTCGGGGAGTCCTCCCGGTGCGCACAGCTGGGCATCGATGGCGCGCAGGCGGCGGCCAAGCAGATGGGCGAGGATCTTGCGGCGTTCCTTTTCCGCGCGACCGATAAACGCGCTGCCCTGGTTGGCCGGCAGCATCGGATGCAGTACGTATTCGCGCATGAGTCACGTAAGGCGACGAGTTTGCGCAAGGCTAGGCGGGCACCCTTAGAGCCGCCTTAGCGGATGTATGCATTGCGTTATCGTTTTATCGTCGCGCCTCCTGGCGACGCGTGAGCCATGCGTGCAGGGCCGGCATGACCAGAAGCACCAGCGGCACCTGCACCAGCATGCCGGCGATGATGGCGACGGCCAGCGGCTGCTGCATCTGCGCGCCGCGTCCCAGCGCCAGGGCCAGTGGCGCCAGGGTCAGGATGGCGGCGATGGTGGACATCAGGATCGGTCGCATGCGATGGCGGCCGGCGTACTGGCGCGCCGCATTCGTGTCCATTTCGCAGCGGGCGTCCTCGTATTCCGAGAAGTAGAAGATGGCCAGTTCCGTGACGATGCCGACGATCATGGTCATGCCCATGATGGCGCTGATGTTGAGCTGGATGCCGGTCACCCACAGGCCGATGAACACCATCGACAGCGCCAGTAGCGGCATGGCGAGGATCGACAGCGCCACGCGGAAGCTCTCGTACAGGAACAGCAGCAGGGTAAACACCAGGGCGATGGCCGCGATCAGTACCAGCGAGAGGTCGTGGAAGGCCTTCTGCTGCTGCGCGTAGAGTCCGCCGAGTTGGTAGTACATGCCGTTCGTCACCATGCCCGGACGCGCCAGTACGTGTTTGACGTCGGCGATGGTCGAGCCCAGCCCGCGTCCGCTGATGCGCGCGGTGACCGCGACCATGCGCTTGAGGTTGTCGCGCTCGATCTCCGGTTGGCCGGTCACCACGCGGATATGCGCCAGCTCGGAAAGCGGACGCACGTGTCCGTGCGCGCCGCGGATCGGCAGGTCCTGCAGCTGCTCGACGCGGTGATGATCGCGGCGCGGCAGCCACACGCGCACGCCGACCATCTTCGGTCCTCGCGGCAGTTCCGCCGCCACCGTGCCGGCGATGGCGCGATGGACCTGGGCGGTGACCTGGTCCGGTGTCAGGCCGAGCAGCGCGGCGCGGTCGGCGTCCACGTGCACGTCCAGCGCGTCGCCGGCGGGATTGATGCCGTTGCGCACGTCGACCACGCCCGGCACGCTGCCGAGGGCCTTGGCGACGCGCCGGGCCGTGCTCGAAAGCTCCTGTGGACGGTCCCCGAACAGCTTGATTTCAATGGGTTGGGGGACCTCGGTGAGGTCGCCGATGAGGTCTTCCATCAGCTGCGAAAGTTCAATGTCGAGCCCGGGAACCTTGTGTTCGATACGGGTTCGGATCTGCTCCATCACCGCCTCGGCCGAGGGCCGGTTGCCGTCCTTGAGGCGGACGAAGAAGTCGCCGGTGTTGGCCTCGGTCAGACCGCCACCGAGCTGCAGTCCGGTGCGCCGGGAATAGGTCGACACGTAGGGATTGGCACGGATGATCTGCTCCACCTGGTCGAGCAGGCGGTTGGTCTCGGTCAGCGACGTGCCGGGTGGAGACATGTAGTCGAGGATGAAGCCGCCTTCGTCCATCTGCGGCATGAATCCGGTACTGACCCGGGTGTAGGCCAGGCCACCCAGCGCCAGCAGCGGCAGTACGGCGATCAGGATCAGTGCCGGACGGCGGACCAGTCGGTCGAGCAGTCTTGCATAGCCGGACTGCAGGCGGCGGGTGAGGCGGTTGGGTTCGGGTTCGTGGGCGTGCCGCTCGTCGATCAGCCAGCCGGCCAGCAGCGGCACCGCGACCCAGTTCAGTACCCAGGAGATCACCAGGGCGCTGGCCATGGTCAGCGACAGCGCCTTGAAGAAGGCGCCGGTCACGCCGGAGAGGAACGTCAGCGGCAGGAAGATGATCACCGTGGCGGCGCTCGACCCGGTCAGCGGCCGGGTGAACTCCCAGGCCGCGCCGGCGATGCGTTCGTGGACATGGCCCGTGCCGTCGCGCAGCCGACGCATGATGTGCTCCAGCATCACCATGACGTCGTCCACGATCAGGCCGACGGCGGCGGCCATGCCGCCCAGCGTCATCATGTTGAAGCTCATGTGCAGCACCGACAGCAGCAATGCCGTCACGGCCAGCACTGCGGGCACCACGATCATGGCGATCAGGATCACGCGCGCATTGCGCAGGAAGGCCAGCAGCACCAGTCCGGCGAGGACGATGCCGATGCCGATGGCGTCGCGCACGCTGGCCGCGGCGCCCTTGACCAGCTGCGTCTGGTCGTACCAGTTGGCGATCTTCACATGCGGGGGCAGGGCATAGCCGGCCAGGCGCTTCTTCACCGCGCGCGCGATCTGGACGCTGTTGCCCGAGGGTTGCTGATAGACCTGCAGCAGCACCGCATCGTGTCCGTCAGCGTTGACGCGTATCCACTGCGGCACGTGGCCGAGCCGGATCGAGGCGACATCGCCCAGATGCACCAGGCCGTCGTCACCGTGCTTGACCACGATGCCGCGCAGCTTGCTCAGGCTCCCGGGCTGGTTGTCGGCCAGCAGCAGGAACAGCTTGTAGTGATCCTGAATGCGGCCCATGGCGCGGATGGTGGCGGCCTGGGACACCGCCCGGTCCAGGTCGGATAGCGTCAGGCCGTGGGCGCGTAGCCGCTTCAGGTCGACGTCGACATGGTATTCCCCGATGGTGCCGCCCTGGACACCGACCTGGGCCACGCCCGGAATGCCTGACAGCAGCGGTCGCAGCTGATAGGCAGCCAGGTCGTGCAACTGGCTCGGCGAAAGCGTGTCCGAGCGCAGGCTGTAGGCCAGGATCGGATACGTCACCGGGTCCATGCGTTCGGTCGAGACGCGCGTGGCCGAGGGCAGGTCGGGCAGCGTCTGCGAGACGGCGGCATTGACGTTCAGCAGCGCGCGGCCCATGTCCGCGCCCCAGTCGAAGCGCACCTGGATCTCGGCGCTGCCGCGGCTGGTGGTCGAGCGCACGTCGCGCACGCCACGCACGTTGCGTACGGCATTCTCGATGGGTGTCGTCACCTGCACCGCCATCTGCGTGGCGGGGCGGTCACCAGCGTCCAGGGTAATGCGCACGCGCGGGAACGAGACGTCGGGGAACAGCGAGACCGGCATGCGGAAGGCCGCCATCAGTCCGCCCAGCGTCAGCATCAGCGCCATGAACATCAGCGCGCGCTGATGTCGGCGCATCCACATCGTCACTTTCATGGTTTGGCCTTGCGCACCGCGTCGCCGTCGGAAAGCTCATAGGCGCCCATGACGATGACCGGCAGGTCGGGTTGCAGCTTTCCGTGCACGCCGATGGTGTCGCCGTGGGGCTGCACCACCGTCACGTTCACGCGCCGGGCGTGTCCCTTGAGGTCCTGGAACAGGTAGCTGTCGTGGCCGTGATGCAGCACGGCCGCGCGCGGCACGGCCCAGGCGGGATAGTGCCGGGTCTGGATTCGCCCGGACACCGGGCTGCCCGCGACCAGTTTCGCGGCCATCGCGGCGGGGATGGTCACGCGGACCGGCACCAGTCCGGACGCGGGATCGATGGCGTGACCGACCATGTCGACGGTACCCATGGTGTGCACGGAAGCATCGTAGACCTTCGTCAGTTTCACCGGCATGCCGGCCTGCACGGCATCGACATGGTCCGGCTGCACGCCGAGCCGTGCCTCCAGTCCGCACGAGGGGGAAAAGTCCATCAGCGGCGCGTTGGCGGCTACGCGATCGCCACGCTCTGCGTGCAGGGTCGTGATCACGCCATCGGCGGGCGCACGCAAATCGTAGGTGCGGCGATCGTTGCCCAACGCGCGCTGGGCCTGGAGTGCGGCCTGGGCATCGGTCAGGGCGTTCTGCGCGGCGGCCAGCTGTTCGCGAGTGGCCAGGTGCTGTCCGGCCAGGCGTCGGGTGCGTTGCAGGTTTGTCTTCGCCAGTTTCAGAGCGGACAGGGCCTTGTGCCAGTCCGCACGCGCGGAGGGATCGGTTGCCATACGCAGCAACACCTGCCCCTTGTGCACGGGCTGACCAGCCGATACCGGCAGCGCTGTCACCTGACCGCCGTGTCCCAGACTCAGACGCTGCAGTTGGCTGCTGTCGGCAATGGCCGTGCCCCATCCGGCGAGGTCGTCATGGAATGTACGCTGGACCGGCTGCACGGTGGTGATGGCGACGCTGGAGGCATGCGCCGAGTTATCGGGTGCATGGCTGCAGCCGGCCAGAAGCACCAGCAACAAGCTCGGCGCGAGGCGTGAGAGAGACACGTTCATGATGAGCGGTTCCCGGTTTTCGGGGAGGGGGTATCCGGCGTCGTCGCATCGGTCCAGTCGCCGCCGAGCAGAGTCTCCAGCGCGATCGATGCCTTGGCGCGCTGTCGACGCAGGCGGTTCATCTGCAGATCGGCCTGCAGGGCGCTGGCACGGATGGCGAGCCAGGTCGGCCAGTCCAGTGCGCCGCTGCGCCAGTTTTCCGTGGCGGATCGTTCAGCGCGATCCATGCGGTGTGCATGCTCCGCGGCAGCGTCGATCTGTCCGCGCAGCGTGTGCAGAGCGGCGACCAATCGGTGCACGTCGTTGCGTGTGGCCAGCAGGCGCGCCCGGTACGCATCGGCCAGTGCCTGACGAGTGGCGCGCGTCACGGCAATGCGTCCGCGGTTGCCGTCGAACAGGGGCAGCGTCAGGCCGATGCTGAAGCCATGGGTGTGCACGTTGCTGGTGTCGCGCGCACGGTTGAAGCCCACCTGGATGTCGGGGAACTGTCCGAGAATCGCCGCGCGTACCCTGGCTTCCTGCGCCGCGTAGCCGGCTTTCAGCGCCAGCAGGTCCGGGCGGCGTCGGGCCAGGTCTTTCTCGGCGTGCGCGACCTGCGCGGCCGAGGGGCGTGGCTGCCAGTCCGGACCGGTCAGGCGCAGCGGGGCGTCTGGCGCGAGGCCGAGCAATCCGCGCAGGTCGGATTCGGCCTGGTCGAGCTGCCTTGACGTGTCGGCGAGCTGGTTGCGCACCTGGGCCGTGGCGTCCAGTCCGGCGCTGGCGCCGGCGTAGTCGAGGTCGCCCGAGCGCAGCGCCTTCTGGATGCTTGCGTCGAGGCCGCGCAGCGCGGTGAGCTCACGCTGCAATCGGTGCTGCTGTGCACGCAGGGCATGTACCTGATCGAACAACAGACGGGCGTGGGCGATGGTCTGCCATTCCGCCCAGAGCAATCGCAGACGAATCTGACGCTGGCTCGCACGGGCGCTGGCGACCCGAGCCGAACGCGTCAGCAGCGGTCCGAGGTCGTAGCTCAGACCCAGGCTGTAGGCGCTGCTCACGTCCGCATTGGGGTTGCCCAGCATGTCTCGGCTGGCGGCAAGCTGCGGATCGGGCAGCAGGCCGGCTTCGAAGGCCTGGGCACGACCGATGTCGAGCCGATCGCGCAGGGTCCTTAGCCGCGGATTGTTGACCACGGCCAGCATGGCCGTTTCGGTGACATCCAGTCCGTTCGAGGGGTCGAAACGGTGCGAGCGCAGTGCCGGCATCGGCATGCGTGCAGCGGGTACCTCGAGTGCGGAGGCATTCTGCGCCGCGGGACGGGGATGAAGCGGTTGCGGGCGGTAGATCGCGCAACCGGCGAGCGCCGTCAAGACGCATCCACTGAGCAGATGCGCAACTCGACGCGCTTTGTACCGGACGAGGACGGCCGGTACGCGGCGGGGGGATAACCAGGGCATGCCTACACGCTAATGCGAACCACTTAGTTTCGCCTTAGCGATTTGGCGCGATCACATACGGAACACACCGTAGCGCTGGGGCTCGATCGGCGCGTTCATCGATGCGGAGATCGCCAGGCCCAGCACGCGACGCGTGTCGGCGGGGTCGATCACACCGTCGTCCCACAGTCGGGCGCTGGCGTAATAGGGATGGCCCTGGCGTTCGTACTGCTCGCGGATCGGCGCCTTGAACTGCTCTTCCTCGTCCGCGCTCCACTCGCCGCCGCGCGTCTCGATGCCGTCGCGCTTGACCGTCGCCAGCACGCTGGCAGCCTGCTCGCCGCCCATCACGCTGATGCGCGCGTTGGGCCAGGTCCACAGGAAGCGCGCGCCGTAGGAGCGCCCGCACATGGCGTAGTTGCCGGCGCCGAAGCTGCCGCCGATGATGACGGTGAACTTGGGCACGTGCGAGCAGGCCACGGCGGTGACCATCTTGGCGCCGTCCTTGGCGATGCCGGCGTTCTCGTACTTCTTGCCGACCATGAAACCGGTGATGTTCTGCAGGAACACCAGCGGCACGTTGCGCTGGTTGCACAGCTCGATGAAGTGCGCGCCCTTGAGTGCGCTCTCGGCGAACAGAATGCCGTTGTTGGCGACGATACCGACCGGGTAGCCGTGGATGTGCGCGAAGCCGCACACCAGGGTCTTGCCGTAGCGCGCCTTGAACTCGTGGAACTCGGAGCCGTCGACGATGCGCGCGATCACCTCGCGGATGTCGAATGGGCGGCGCGTGTCCTGCGGGATCACGCCGTACAGTTCCTCGGCGGTGAACTTCGGCTCGACCGGTTCGCGCACGGCCAGCGGCATACTCTTCGTGCGGTTGAGGCTGGCGACGATGTCGCGCGCGATGGACAGGGCATGCGCATCGTTCTCGGCGAAGTGGTCGGCCACGCCGGATTGCGACGTGTGCACGTCGGCGCCGCCCAGCGCCTCGGCGTCGACTTCCTCGCCGGTGGCGGCCTTCACCAGCGGCGGGCCGCCGAGGAAGATGGTGCCCTGTTCGCGCACGATGATGGTCTCGTCGCTCATCGCCGGCACGTAGGCGCCGCCGGCCGTACACGAACCCATCACCACGGCGACCTGCGGGATGCCCAGCCCGGACATGCGCGCCTGGTTGTAGAAGATGCGGCCGAAGTGCTCCTTGTCCGGGAACACCTCGTCCTGCAGCGGCAGGAAGGCGCCGCCGGAATCGACCAGGTAGATGCAGGGCAGGCGATTTTCCAGCGCCACTTCCTGTGCGCGCAGGTGCTTCTTCACCGTCATCGGGAAGTAGGTGCCGCCCTTGACCGTGGCGTCATTGGCGACGATCACCACTTCCTGGCCGTGTACCCGGCCGATGCCGGTGACCACGCCGGCGGCCGGCGCGGCGTCGTCGTACATGCCGTGCGCGGCGAAGGCGGACAGTTCCAGGAACGGGGCGCCCGGGTCGAGCAGGGCGCGGATACGCTCGCGCACCAGCAGCTTGCCGCGGTCCAGGTGCTTGGTGCGCGCCCGCTCGCCGCCACCCTGGGCGACGCGATCCAGTTGCTGCTTCAGGTCGTCGACCAGCGCGCCCAGCGCCGCGGCGTTGTCGCGGAAGTCGTCCGAGCGTGGGTCGATGCGGGATTCGAGAATGGGCATGGAAGGTCCGTTGGCTGCATCAGCGAAGCGTCCATGATACGGGTCGCGCGGTCCGCTTCCAAAAGCACTGCGCCCGGATGCCTGAGGCGATCCGGGCGCAGTGGACGTGCATCTCAAGGCGCACGCGGCGATACGTGCGGTCGGGTCAGCTGCCCGATCCCATGTCATCGCCGGACATGCTCGAGCTGCTGCTGGCCGGTTCCGGCGCAGACATGGCCGAGCCGGGCTCCATCGGAGCGGACGTGCTCGATGGCGGCGTGGTCGGCTGCATGGCGGCGTTCTCGTCCGGCGTCATGCTGGCATGGTCGCTCGGTGTCATGGCCGCAGTGGAAGCTGCCGCCGGCTGCTGGGCGTTGTCGTCACTTTTGTGGCTGCAGGCGCCGAGGGCGGCAATCATGGCGGCGGCAAGGGCGATACGCGAAATGTTCATGGATGTCCTCCATCCTGTGTGTGGGTTGGGCCGTACCATTCAAACATGCGCGACGCGCTCGTGGCGCGCGTCAGCGAACCGCAGTATGGAGTTTGTTCATGAAACTTTCGTGCAGGTCGAGCGCCTTTCGCGGCGCTGAATCGGTCGCAGTGGAAGGCGCATAAAAAAAACCGGCCGCGGATAATGCGGCCGGTTTTCTCGGTGCAGTGGTCGACGATTCAGTTGCCGGAGCCGCTGTCGTCGCTATGCATGGCGTCCTTGGCCTTTTCCTTGGCCTTGTCGACCATGGTGCCCATCTTGTCGCCGGCCTTCTTGGCCATGGCGTCCATCTTGTCGCCCATGCTGGACGAGGACGATGCCGCCGCGGCGGAGCTGGAGGCTTCCGCTGCAGCACTGGCAGCCTCGGCAGCCGAGCTGGCTGCGTCCGCCGCCGTGTCCGCAGCCTGCTGCGCCTTGTCCGCCGCATCGGAGGCAGCCTGCTGGGCCTGATCCGCGGCCTGCTGGGTCTGATCGGCGGCCGACTGGGCGTTCTGCGCATCGTTCGAACCGCTCTTGCCGCAGGCGGCGAGCAGGGCGATGAGTGCGCAGGCTAAGAGGATACGCGTGAACTTCATTGAGCTTCTCCCTTGAGATGCCGTGGAATGCCGTAATGGCGGCCTATTAATAGCGCGTTCTTTTCGGCGATGCCATATAAATTGCGCCGAAAAAAATCCACTGGCTGTTGAGGTTTTGCTCTTCGTTCACGGATTATCTCAATCGCATTCGATCGCGATCGCCGTGGCTTCGCCGCCGCCGATGCACAGCGATGCGACGCCGCGCTTCAGACCGCGCGCCTGCATGGCGTAAAGCAGTGTGACCAGGATGCGCGCGCCGCTCGCGCCGATCGGGTGGCCCAGCGCACAGGCGCCGCCATGGACGTTGACCTTGTCGTGCGGGATGTCCAGTTCCTTCATCGCGGCCATGGCGACCACGGCGAAGGCTTCGTTGATCTCGAACAGATCCACGTCCTCGGCTTTCCAGCCGGCCTTGTCCAGCACCTTCTGCATCGCGCCGACCGGGGCGGTGGTGAACCATTCCGGTTCCTGCGAATGCGTGGCGTGGGCGACGATGCGCGCCAGCGGTTTGGCACCGCGTGCGGCGGCGTCGTCGGCGCTCATCAGCACCAGTGCGGCGGCGCCGTCGGAGATGCTGGATGCGCTGGCGGCGGTGATGGTGCCGTTTTCCTTGCGGAAGGCCGGGCGCAGGTTCGGGATCTTCTCGATGCTGCTGCGGCCGGGCTGCTCGTCGATGACGTGGCTGACTTCGCCCTTGCGGCTCTTGACCGTGACCGGAACGATCTCGGCGTCGAACGCCTGGCTCTCCTGCGCCGCGCGTGCGCGCTCGACGGAGGCGATGGCGAAGGCGTCCTGGTCCTCGCGGCTGAAGTGGTACTTGTCCGCGCACGATTCGCCGAACACGCCCATGGCCTTGCCGTCGTAGGGATTGGTCAGGCCGTCCCAGGCCATGTGGTCGACCAGCTTGCCGTCGCCGTAGCGGATGCCGGCGCGCGCCTGCACCATGTGCGGCGCGTTGGTCATCGACTCCATGCCGCCGGCGACGACGACGGAAGCCGAGCCGGCCTTGATCAGGTCATGGCCCAGCATCACGGCCTTCATGCCCGATCCGCAGACCTTGTTGACCGTCGTGCAGCCAGCCGACAGCGGCAGGTTCGCGCCGATCGCGGCCTGGCGGGCGGGGGCCTGGCCCAGATTGGCCGGCAGCACGCAGCCCATGAAGACTTCGGAAACGTCCTGCGCGGAGACGCCGGATTGCTCGACGGCGGCAGCGATGGCGGTCGCGCCAAGGGTCGGCGTCGGCACGCCGCTGAACTGGCCGAGGAACGAGCCGATGGCGGTGCGCTTGGCACCCACAATGACGATGTCGGACATGGAAAGCTCCGTGAATGACGTGAATGGGCAGCGGCGACGGCTGCGGAGCCGTGCATTATGACGGTGCGCCCGGTATTGCGGCAATCGAGAGGCACAGCGTTGCGATGTGCAGAACACGGCGACCTCATGTTGTTGATGCCGCATCACGCGCATACACTGCGGTTTCGGGGAAAACAAAAAGGCAGCTTGTCTGCCGTGTATTTGGGGGAGTTCGATGAGAAGGATGCGTATTCGCAAGCGGCCCGTGAGCGCGGCCGTGGCCATGGCCGTGGTGCTGAGTCTGTCCGCCTGCGGCGGAGGCGGGGGCAGCAACATCCGGCCGACAACCTCGGCCAGTCCGCCGCCCGCACCGGCACCTGCGCCCGCGCCAGCACCGGCACCGCCTCCGCCTCCCCAGCCGCCGCTGGATGCCCAGCTTTCGCTGACCAACACCTACGCAGCGCATGATGCCGGCTTCACCGGCGCAGGCGTGACCATCGGCGTGGTCGATACGGGCATCAATCACCTGAACCCGACCGTGCAGGGGCGGGTCACGAATCTTCCCGCGTACCTGGATCCCAGCACCAATGATCTGACCAAGGACGATGTGGTCGGGCACGGAACCTGGGTCTCGGAAATCGCCGCCGGCCAGCCGTACGGGCAATTTCCCGGCGGCATTGCGCCGGGCGCGAATCTGGTCGGGGCACGCATCATCAGCGATACGCCGCCCAAGGACGACGGCAGCGGCCAGGGCAACGCCGTGCAGCCCTCGGACGCGGATTTCTTCGCCAATTACCTGAATCCGGATCTCATCAACGCCGGCGTGCAGGTCATGAACAATTCCTGGGGTGGCCTCTACTGGGATCCTTCCAACGCCGATCAGGTCGGCAAGGCGTTCGCCGCTGCCTACCGGCCCTTCGTGATCGACCATGGCGGGATCGTGGTCTTCGCCACCGGAAACGACGGCAACGCCAAGGTCGGGCACCCCGAGCCCAGCGACACCGCGGCGCTTCCGTACTGGGGGCCGGACCTGGAGCGCGGCTGGATCGCCGCCGCGGCGCTCGATAGCAATCATCCGACACAACTTGCCGAGTACTCGAATAAGTGCGGCAAGGCGATGAACTACTGCATCAGCGCGCCGGGCAACGTCATCGTTCTCGACGCCGCCGCGACGTCCAGCACCAACTCGCCGGACTATTACATTGTCGAGGGCACATCGTTCGCTACACCCGAAGTGTCCGGCGCGGCGGCGCTGGTCTGGCAGGCCTTTCCCTATTTCGACAACGACATGGTGCGGCAGACCATTCTCGGCACGGCAACGGATCTGGGTGCGGCCGGCGTCGATCCGATGTTCGGCTGGGGCGCACTGAACGTGGGCAAGGCCGTGAAGGGACCGGCGAACTTCGCCTGGGGCGACGTCTCGGTCAGCTTCGACGGCATCACCTCGACCTGGTCCAACGACATCGTCGGTGCAGGCGGATTGAGCAAGGACGGCAGCGGTACACTGGTGCTGGCCGGTCACGACACCTACCAGGGCGATACCCAGGTCCTGGGCGGCGCCCTGCAGACCGCCTTCACGCTGCCCGGCAATGCGACGGTGGCCAGCGGTGCGACGCTCACCGGCATGTACGACGTGGGCGCAGGCGACGTGCCGGTCGGTCTTCCGGGCGTGCAGGGAAACCTCTCCAATGCGGGCGTCGTGCTGGTTGCGGGCGGCAACGCCGAGGTCGGCGGCAATTACATTCAGGCCAGTTCGGGCTCGCTGTCGATCAGTCTGGGTTCCAGGCTCGACGTGGCCGGCACGGCCAACATCGACGGCAACCTCAACATCGTCGGCAAGGATGCGGGCTACGTCACCAACAGCCACGAGAACCTGCTGACCGCAGCCGGCGGCGTGAGCGGCACCTTCGCCACCTTCACGCTGAGTAGCGGTGTATTCCTGAGCAGCACGGTGCAGTACGACGTCAACGACGTGTGGATCGACACCACCAGTCTGAGCGTCACGACCACCGCGGCCTCCGCCGGTTTCGGTGCGCAGCCCGCGGTGATGGGCAGTGCGCAGCGTGTCGACGGTGCGTTCCAGCAGGTCAACGCCAGTCTGTCCGGCGGCGGCACGGTGGCGAACGGCTTCATCCGTGCGGCCGGCGCGATCCAGCACACGCAAACGCTCTCTGCCGCGCAACTGTCCCTGCAGAGTCTGTCCGGCGAACTGCACGCGGTCAGCGCGGCGATGGCGTTCCAGAGCATCGACGCGACCAGCCGCACGCTGTCCGACCGTTTCGATCACTTGGTCGAAAAGGGCGGCTACGGCATGTGGACGCAGCAACTCGACCTGAGCGGTTCGATGGCGCGCAGCGGTTTCGATGGCGTCGGTTTCCAGCTCAACGGTTGGCTGGTGGGCAGCGACCGGCGCATCGGCCAGCACGGCGTGGCCGGTTTCGCCTTCGGTCAGAGCCAGGGCGATCAGCGCCTGCAGCAGCGCGCCGACCGCGACCGCAGCCGCGATACCGAAGGCATGCTCTATGCCGGGTGGATGCGCGGCGACTGGTACACCCAGGGCCGGGTCGGCTTCGGCCATATCCGTCAGAACGTCAGTCGCCAGTTGCTGCTGGGCGCGAACTGGATGCCGGTGTCGACGCACTACAACGGTCAGTACCAGGTCGCCTACGGCGAGAGCGGACTGCATCTGCGCCAGGGCCGCAATCGACTGATTCCCTATGTGAATGTGCAGTACGCACAGATCCGCCGCGACGGATTCGCAGAGCAGGGCGCGTACGGTTTCGGGCTGCAGTCGCCGACGCAGACGCTGTCGCGCTGGCAGGCCGGTGTCGGCCTGCGCGCTGCACACCACGTCGATTTTGCCGGCGGTCCCTCGGTGGACTTCACGGCGCGTGTGCAGTGGCAGCGCACCCTGGCGTCCAGCGGCGACGTGTTCGATGCCAGCTTCGTCGGCGTGCAGGACTGGCGGCCGCTGGTCGGCATCGGCCTGTCCCGCTACAGCGGCCTGTTCGGCGTCGGCATGAACGCGCACCTGAGTCCGAAGGCGACGCTGAAGTTCGGCTACGACTATCAGCTCGGGCAGCGGATCAAGTCGAAGCAGCTGATGGCGCGCTTCAATCTGGCGTTCTAAAGTTAGCGCAGATCAACGTTTACGCATGGACACCGCCAACACGAAGAACATGAAAAGCGCCAGAGGCAGCACGCTGGTGTCACCCGTCTTGCCGTTGCCCGAGAAGACTTTAAGATAGGCCATGGCTGCGACGAGCGAAGCGCCGATGAGAAGGATCATCACCGTGACGGCGACACGCGCACGTGTTTCCTTGGCCACCCGGTTTCTTGTTTGCTCCAACTCGGCCTGGCTGCTTCGACTTTCCAATCGGTTGCCGTGTTTTACAGGTGCCGCTGCCTCGAATTGAATGCGACGGAAGTGCTGCAATACATCAGGTAGTGAGATAGAGCCCGGCCTTAGTGCGATCAGGCGTCTTAATTGATGGACGTCCGACCATTGCAGAACTTCCCACAATGCGAGCGCATGGTTGTGACTCAGATTTGGGTCATGGATCACGCGTTCGAGCAGTAGTGCGGAGATTCTGTCGCGATGTACCAATGAAACCAGGGCGTTGTGTCGCTTGAGCCAACCACAGAGCGCATTCTCGGGAATTTCCTGCATGCCTTCATACAGACTCTGCGCGGCCTTCACTGGATCTGTAGAGATGGGTACGACATCTTGCTGTGAAGGAAACCCTGTGCGCTTTGTCCTGAGTGCCGAGGACGAAAAAGCGGGTTTCATGGGCATTGCAGCGGGAGTCTGGGGCAGACTTTTCGGAGTTGCCAGTGGGCGCCGGGGTTCGCCGAGACGGCTCAATGCCCACTCGTAGGCCAAGCGCAGGCGTTGGAATCCTTCAGCATCCTCCTCCGGGCGACAGTGTCGTAAAGCCGTCGCATAGGCACGTTTGATGGCTCGACGGTCGGTCGTCGGAGCGATGCCGAGGATTTGCCATGGGTTATTCCGGGGAAGCGTCATCGGAAAGCCCCGGTTTCAACCTGCTCGAGCATCTCCGCCATACGTTTTCTGGCCTTGCGAATTCTTGATTCATCCTGGCTTTCTAGTTCGGCTTGGAAGGCCGTCAACCACTCGCCGATCATTTTGCGGTAATCGCCCAGACATTCCGCATACAGACGCTTCGCACGAGTCATGAGTGCCTGGTTCGCTTGTTGGTCGCGAGGATGGATCTTGATTTTTTCCAATGCTTTCAGGCGTTGGCGAATTTCATCTTTGCTGAGCACGCCAGGGTTGCTTTCAATCACCAGGCGGTAGCGTTCATCCGTGCCCATCACGGCTGCTTCGACTTCGAGTAGTCCGTTGACGTCGTAGGTGAAGCGAACTTCCGCTCCGGTTTCTGTCGATCCGTTCACGGGCAAATAGACATTCAACGTACCGAGCAACACATTGTCCGATACGCGGGGCGATTCACCTTGATAGACGTTCAGCGTAATCAAACGCTGTCCATTGCGCATCGGCCGATACAATCCAGATCGACTGACCGGGACGGCCATATTGCGTTCGATGATTGGAGAAAACAGACCCTCCATGATCTGACCGGAGGCAGAGCGTTCGGAAACTTCTACTCCCATCGTGTACGGACACACGTCCGTCATGATGACTTCGTCGAGTTCCTGCTGACGGCTCTTCAGGGCCGCCATCACGGTGGCGCCTATGCCGATGGCTTCATCCGGATGGATGTGCCGCAACGGAAGGCGACCGAACATGCGCGAAACCAGACGAGACACCATGAGCATGCGCGAGGCACCGCCGACAAGTACGACTTCGTCGAGGTCGTCAGGTGTCAGACTGGCATCGTTGAGTGCTCGTTCGATGGGAGCCTGCATGCGTTCGAGCAAGGGCGCGCATAGATTCTCGAATTCCTCCTGCGAGAAGCTGCAATGTACCTCTGTGCTGTTGGTTCCGTGCGGCACTTCGATGTCCACGGAAGCTCGGGTGCCCAGTTGACGCTTGGCCGTTTCCACGCGCTCTCGCCATGTGGCCTTGGTGCACAGGTCGAGATCCTGTTCGGTGATGCCACACTTTTGCAGCGCGGCGTCGAACAACTGGTCCAGGAAATCCTCGCCACCGAGATAGTTGTCACCGGCCGAGGCGTGTACCTCCATGACGCCGTCGAACATTTCGAGGATCGATACGTCGAAGGTTCCTCCGCCCAGGTCGAGCACGAGAAAACGGTTCTCCGCGCCCCGCTGGTTCAGCCCATAGGCCAGTGCAGCGGCGGTAGGTTCATTGATGAGCCTTTCTACACGAATGCCGGCCAATTCACCGGCAGCGCGCGTCGCCTTGCGTTGCGCATCACTGAAATAAGCTGGAACGCTGATGATCGCTTCCGTCGGACGTTCGCCGCATTGCTTCTCGACATCGTCGATCAGGGACTTGAGTACCAGAGAACTCAGTTCCTCGGGGCGGAGCGTGTGCTTGCCAAGCTTCGTCGCTCGCGGGGTGCCCATGAAACGCTTGAACGCAGCGACGGTGCGGTCAGGGTGAGTCACCAGACGCTCGCGCGCCAGTGCCCCGACGATCATTTCGCCATGGTCGTCCAGTCCGACGACCGATGGAGTCAAGAGTGATCCCAAGGCATTCGGAACAAGTTCGGGTTTGCCGTTTTTCCACACACCGACAAGCGAGTGTGTAGTGCCGAGGTCGACCCCAATGATCATCCTTGATTTCCCCCTTGATTGTCGTCGAAGGCTTCGCCTTCAGATCATTATTTTGGTGGTCAGGCAGTATTTTTCACGCCTTGCCGTGGAACAGCTCGCGGCCGATCAGCATGCGGCGGATCTCGTTGGTGCCCGCGCCGATCTCGTACAGCTTGGCGTCGCGCAGGATGCGGCCGGTCGGGTACTCGTTGATGTAGCCGTTGCCGCCCAGCGTCTGGATGGCCTCCAGCGCCACCTGCACCGCGTCGGACGAACACTTGAGCAGACACGAGGCCGGATCGATGCGCGATTTCACGTTGTCGTCGAACTGCTGCGCGACCATGTAGGCGTAGGCGCGCGAGGACTGCAGCGCGGTGTACATGTCGGCAATCTTGGCCTGCATGATGCCGAACGTGCCGATGGGCGCGTTGAACTGCTTACGCTCGCGGGCGTAGGGCAGGGTGATGTCCAGCGCCGCCTGCATCAGGCCGATGGGGCCGCCCGAGAGCACCAGGCGTTCGGTATCGAGGCCGCTCATCAGCACGCGCACGCCCTCGTTGACTTCGCCGACGATGTTCTCCTCGGGGATCTCGCAGTCCTCGAACACCAGTTCGCAGGTGTTGGATCCGCGCATGCCCAGTTTGTCCAGCTTCTGCGCGGTCTTGAAGCCCTTCATTCCCTTCTCGATGATGAAGGCGGTCATGCAGCGGCTGCCCGCCTCGCGGCCGGCGGTGCGCATATAGACCAGCAGCACGTCGGCGTCGGGGCCGTTGGTGATCCACATCTTCGAGCCGTTGGCGACCCACACATCGCCTTTCTTCTCGGCGCGGCAGGTCATCGAGCCGACCACGTCCGAACCCGCACCGGGCTCGCTCATCGCCAGTGCGCCGACGTATTCGCCCGAGCATAGCTTTGGAATGTATTTCTCCAGCTGTGCCTTGTTGCCGTTGTGGAAGATGTTGTTGACGCACAGGTTCGAATGCGCGCCGTAGGACAGGCCGACCGAACCGGAGGCGCGAGAGATTTCCTCCATCGCGATCAGGTGCGCCAGGTAGCCCAGGTCCGAGCCGCCGTACTCACTGCTGACGGTGACGCCGAGCAGGCCCATCTCGCCGAGCTTGCGCCACAGGTCCTCGGGGAAGACGTTCTCGCGGTCGATGCGGTCCGCGCGCGGGGCGATCTCCTTCTCCGCGAAGGCGGCCACGCTCTCGCGCAGCATGTCCAGATCATCACCGAGGGAAAAAGGACGCATAACGGACCGACTCCTTGGAAAGGGCCGTCCATGGTACCGCAGCGGCTCCACGGCGGCATCCGGGGAAACGACTCCGCTCAGCGCGCGTTGCTGCGGGTGTGTCTGTAAAGTTCTTCCAGAACAGGCAGTTGCTCGCGGAGAAGGCGAAGCTGCGTCAGAGCGACGCGCTGTTCGGCGGGCATCGTTTCGTCTGTCGACACAACGCTCTGTCCGGCGTCGCTTCGGTCCTGGTCGTTCATGGATGAGCCGTCCGCAAGCGCGTGCATGCGGGCGGCGAGCGCCGAGCCCTGCGTCGGAATCGCGCGAGCGGTGTCGGGAACCGGCGATGTCGGTCGGTGCGCGCCCAGCGCCGAGAGATGGCCGAGCAGTTCCTGGCTGGCGGCCAGCAGGCGCAGTGTCAGGTCGGCATCGGCGCGCTGGCCGGCCGGGTCACTGCGCGCATGGCCGAGATGCGCGCTCAGTTCGGCATCGGCTTCGTGCGCATCCCGCCGTGCGCGTCGGTAGGGCAGGTCGTCGCGCTTGCCGCTGGCGTACTGGGCGACGATGGCTTCGAGGTAGCCGGCCTGCGCGCGCAGCAGTTCCGCATACAGCGTGCCCAGCTCGCGTTCGCGCCAGTCCGGCAGCACCAGCAGCGTTACCGCCACTGCGATGGCGCCGCCCAGCAGGGTGTCGAGCATGCGCGGCACGATCAGCTCGAAGCCGTTGCCGATCTGATTGAAAGCCAGCAGCACGAATGCCGTGACGGCCGCCGTGGCAACCAGGTAGCGTCGATAGCGGGTCACGAAGAACAGCACGCCGCCCGCCACCGTCCACGCCAGTTGCGCGCGCGGGTCCGGGAACAGCGTGAGCAGCGCCCAGCCTGCCAACAGGCCGACGAAGGTGCCGCCGATGCGCTGCAGCACGCGCTGCCGGGTCGCGCCGTGACTGGGCTGGCACACCAGCATCACCGTCAGAAGAATCCAGTAGCCCTGGCCGGGGTGGATCAGGCGCAGCACGAGGTAGCCGATCAGCATGGCCAGACTCAGGCGCAGTGCGTGACGGAAGCGCGCCGAGGTCGGTGTGAGCTGGGTGCGGATGCGGCGCAGCGCTTCGATGGGGCCGGATGGCGTCGGGTCGTGCAGGCTGCGGTCGGCGTCTTCCGCATCGGGTGCTTCGGCGCAGGCGATGCGCCGCATCAAATGGTGAAGGTTGTCGATCAACCGGTCGAGTGCTTGCAGCAGTTCCGGTGGCGCGGATTCCGGACCGGCGCGATGCCGCGTCACCGCCTCGCGCAGTTCGCGGATGCTTTCGTCGAGTTCGTCCGACCAGCGGAACGCTGCGCCCACGCGCTCGTCCGCGGCGCGCTGCCGACAGGCCTGGGCCAGACCGCGCATCACGCGCTGGGCGCGGAACATCACATCGCTGTGGAAGAACGCCTGCGCCAGTTCCTGGTACGGGTAGTGCGACGACGACGCGCGTTCATGGATGTCCTGGGCGGCCAGATACAGCGACAGCGAACGCTCCAGCGCGGCATGCGGGCGGCGTCGATCCAGCCGGTCGATCAGTGTCAGCCGGCAGCCGTTGAGCGCCTCGACCACATCGCCGTTGATCTGCGCCAGCCGCGCGCGCAGGGTCGGCACCGGCAGGTCGCGCATCGGTTCGAACAGCTGCGCCTTGGCGTCGAGGTAGTCGCCGAGCGTCGCGTACAGCCGCGCCAGCGTCTGGCGCACGGGGTGCTGGACGAACAGCACGCTCCACCCCATGGCGAACAGGCCGTACCAGGCGGCGCCGGCGACCAGCAGCAGCGGCTCGTGCCAGATCGGCAGTGCGTTTGCGCCGGGCTGGTCCATGCCGATCATGGTGTACACCGCCAGCAGCAGCGTGGCGCTGGCGATCGTGGCGTAGCGTGGGCTGGCCGCGCCCAGCATCACCAGCAGGAAGCTGCCCAGCGTCAGCGCCGCGGCGAACGCCAGGGGCAGGGCAAAGGTCGCCTCGACGGCGAAGGCGGCGAGCGCAAAACAGAGCAGGGTCCCGATCAGCGCCTGCAGCCGTCGCCGCCAGCCGTCTTCGGTCTCGGCCAGCGCCGCCGCGATCACGCCAAGCAGAAGGGCGATCATCACGTGCGGCTGCTGTGCGAGCAGGCCATACGCGACCGCACCGAGCATCGCCAGCAGCACGCGCAGGGCGTCGGCGAAGCGGTCCGGCGCGCTCAGGCGGCGCAGGGCGGCGAGGGGAGACGAAGGCATCGAGGGGTTCTCGCGGAAACGTGCACAGTCAGCGTACACAAAAGCGCGCGCCGGCGAGACGCGTGCATGAAAAAAGCCGCCGGACGCATCCGGCGGCTTTCGACAAGCGACGTGCAGTCGTTGCGCTTACTGACCGCGCATGCGGCCCTGGAAGCGCGGACCGCCGTTGCCCATCAGCGGCAGCTTGACCTTGCCGATGATCGCGATGCGCTCTTCGGCCATGCGATCGGCGGCCTTGTAGGTCGCGATGTTGTCGCGGTCGGCGATCTCGAAGATACGGCTGACGTTGTGGTACACGGTGCGCATCATGCGCATCGCGCGCTCGCGATTGTAGCCGTCGATTTCCAGCGACACGTTCATCACGCCGCCGGCGTTGACCGCGTAATCCGGTGCGTACACCACGCCGCGCTTCTTCAGCTCGTCGCCGATCTCGTCGGTGGCCAGCTGGTTGTTGGCCGCGCCGCAGATGATCGGCGCCTTGATGCGGTCGATGGTCTCTTCATTGACCGTGCCGCCCAGCGCGCACGGGCTGTAGACGTCGGCGTCGACGTCGTAGATCTCGTCCAGCTCGACCGCTTCGCAACCCAGCTCGTCGACGCAGCGCTGCACCGCATCCTTGTTGATGTCGGTGACGAACACCTTCGCGCCCTGTTCGCGCAGCAGCTTGATGTACTCGCTGCCGACGTGGCCGCAGCCCTGCACGGCGAAGCTGTACTTGCCCACGTCCTCGTTGCCGTGCTTGTAGTTCAGCGACGCCATCACGCCCTGCAGCGTGCCGTAGGCGGTGAACGGCGACGGATCGCCCGAACCGCCATGCACCTGATGCACACCGGTGACGAATTCGGTTTCACGGAACACCCATTCCATGTCGTTGACGTCGATGCCGACGTCCTCGGCCGTGATGTAGCGGCCGTTGAGCGAGTTGACGAAGCGGCCGAAGGCGCGGAACAGGCCCTCGGACTTGTCGACGGCCGGATCGCCGATGATGACGGCCTTGCCGCCGCCCAGGTTCAGGCCGGCCACCGCGTTCTTGTAGGTCATGCCGCGCGACAGGCGCAGCACGTCGTTGACCGCCTCTTCCTCGGTCTTGTACGGCCACATGCGCAGGCCGCCCAGGGCGGGACCCAGCACCGTGTTGTGGATGGCGATGATGGCTTTCAGCCCGACATCCTTGTTGTGGCAGAAAACGACTTCCTCGTGACCGGTTTTGGCGATTGTTTCGAAAATCATCGGACTCAAGACTCCGTGTGAGCAGGCAGGGCAGCGCCGTGAGCGGCTGCTTCAGCTCTGGCAAGGGGTGTCAATTCTCGGTGCTAGGTACTTGATTTGACGTGAATTGATGGGCCTCGCAGCAGGGCGGGGCCGGCGTATGGGCGCGTAGTGTAGTACCTCGTCGTCGCCAGCGACAGTTTGCGACCAGGGCGGGGTTGTGGCATACGCGACCGCGCCTGCGCAGGGGCAAAATCAAAGACGCCCGCGCAGCGGCGGGCGTCGGGTTCGCGGCCTTCGGGCCGGAATCGTGTTCGTGACTCAGTCGTCGTCGCGGTCGTAGCGGCGGTCGTGCCGACGGTCGTAGCGGCGGTCGTAGCGGCGGTCGTAGCGACGCTCGTGACGGCGTTCCACACGCCGCTCGACACGCCGCTCGTGACGCATGTCGCGGCGATACTGCACGTAGCGACCATGCCGGTAAGCGCGGTGCGCGACGCGACGGTTCCAGGCCGCGCGATGGAACACCCAGCGGCCGTCGCGGTGCACCCAGCGCGGATGACTGTACACGTAGCCCGCGCGGTGGCGATGCCAGCGACCCGGCGTCCACACATAGCGCACGCGGTTCCAGCGCCAGTAGCCCGGCGCCCAGAAATAGCCGACGCGTGCCGGTGGAATTCGCTCGTAGCGCGCCGGCGGCGGCGCGATGCCGATCGCCACCGACAAACGCGTTTCGGCCTGCGCCTGCGGAATCGAGGCCACGGTCCCCAGACCCAGGGCGAGGGCGGTCAGCAGCGAGAATTTTCCGAATGTCTTCATGATTGGCTCCGTCGTGGGCGGCGGGTGGCCGCAGTGCAGAAAACGAATCGACGGTTGCCCTCGTTGACGATCCGCGCGGGATCGTTCAGAAACGCGCAAGCTACATGAAGCGGCGTTCAGCCGGACCGGGTGGTCCGGAATGGCCGACGGTGTCGCGGACGGAACGCGCGTCACCGTCGGAAGCGATGTGTCCTGCCGAGGCGACTACATCCGGCACTTGGGTGCATGCCCGCTGGCGCGCGCCTGCTTGTACACCGGCATCAACTGCTGCGCCTGTTGGGCCAGCTTGCCTGCACGCTGGCTCGGCGCGGGATGCGTGGACAGGAAGGCCGGCACCTTGCCGCCCTGCTTGCCCATCTTCTGCCACAGCGTCACCGCGGCGCGCGGATCGAAACCGGCCTGCGCCATGTAGCGCTGACCGAGTATGTCGGCTTCCGATTCCTGCGTGCGCGAAAACGGCAGCAGAATGCCGACCTCCGCGCCCAGACCCAGCGCGGCCATGGTCCGTCCGGCGTCGTTGCCGCGCGAGGCGCCGTACAGCGTGCCCGCCAGCACCGCGCCCTGAACCGCCATGTTGTCCGACATGCGCTCCGCGCCGTGACGCGCGACCACATGCGCCAGTTCATGGCCCAGCACGGTCGCCAGCTGATCCTGCGTGGTGGCGATCTTGAACATGCCCTTGTTCACGCCGATGCGGCCGCCGGGCAGCGCGAAGGCGTTGGCGGAGTCCTCGTCGATGATCTGCACCTGCCAGTTCTGGCTGCGCCATTTCGGCGGCAGCACGGCGATCAGCGCCTTGGCCACGCAGGTTGCGTAGGCGCGCTGACGCGGTGCGTTGGCGAACTTGCCCTTCCGGCCCATTTCGTTGAAGGCCTGCACGCCCAGCTGATTCATCTGCTGATCGGAGACCATCATCAGCTGCTTGCGCCCAGTGGGCGAGGTGGCGCAGCCGGCCAGCACCAGCGCGGCGGCGAGCGAAACGATCCAGGCGGACATCTTCATGCGGCGGTTCTCCCCGTGGCTTCTTCCATGCAGGCCGACACTGTATCGCAGCAGCACGCCGCAGGCCTTTGGCCATCCGGCCGAATGCGTGACGCAGCAACGCATGCTGCGTTGCACAAATGGCTGTATCGGTGGCGCACGATACAATGGCGGTCTGCATTTTTCTGACCTTGGAGTTCCCATGAGCACGCCCGCCCAGCAGATCCCCGCGAGCGCCGCCCAGGCCGATGCCGCCCCGCTGCGCTTCGTCACCGCCGCCAGCCTGTTCGACGGCCACGACGCCGCCATCAACATCATGCGCCGCATCATCCAGGCGCAGGGCGCGGAGGTGATCCACCTGGGCCACAACCGCTCGGTCGAGGACGTGGTGCGCGCCGCGCTGCAGGAAGACGCCGACGCCATCGCGCTGTCGTCCTACCAGGGCGGGCACGTCGAATACTTCAAGTACATGGTGGACATGCTGAAAGAGCGCGGCGCCTCGCACATCCGCGTGTTCGGCGGCGGCGGCGGCACCATCACGCCGGAAGAGATCAAGGAACTGCAGGACTACGGCGTCGAGCGCATCTACCACCCCAACGACGGCATGCATCTGGGCCTGACGGCCATGATCGAGGACGTCATGCGCCGCACCAAGGCCGCGCGCGACAAGCGTCTGACCGAGGAAACCCCGAACGCTCAGCCGGACACCGGAAACGAGATCGGCGTCGGCGCGATCATGTCCGCGATCGAGAACGGCGCGCTGTCCGAAGGCGAGCTGTCGCACCTGCGCAAGGAATGGCAGATGGCCGGCCAGCACACCCCCGTGCTGGGTCTGACCGGCACCGGCGGCGCCGGCAAGTCGTCCGTGGTCGACGAACTGCTGCTGCGCTTCCTGCACGCCTTCCCCGAGATGCGCATTGCCGTGCTGGCGGTGGACCCGACCCGTCGCCGCTCCGGTGGCGCGCTGCTGGGCGACCGCATCCGCATGAACAGCCTGCGCTCGGACCGCGTGTTCATGCGCTCGATGGCCACGCGCCGCGCGCATGCCGCCACCAACACGGTGCTGACCGACTGCATCGCGTTCCTCAAGAGCCAGGCCTACGACCTGGTCATCGTCGAGACCGCCGGCATCGGCCAGTCCGACTCGGAGATCGTCGATCTGGTCGATTTCCCGATGTACGTGATGACCTCCGACTACGGCGCAGCCAGCCAGCTGGAGAAGATCGACATGATCGACTTCGCCGAGCTGATCGTGCTCAACAAGTACGACCGCCGCGGCGCCGAGGACGCGCTGCGCGACGTGCGCAAGCAGTGGAAGCGCAACCGCACCAAGTTCGACCTGACCGATGAGCAGGTGCCGGTGTACCCGACCATCGCCAGCCAGTTCAACGATCCGGGCGTCACCTGGATGTTCACGCAGTTGTGCCGCCTGCTGCGCGAGAAGCTCGGCGAGTCCGGCCTCGGCTCCGAGCACTGCGACTTCCAGCCCACGCTGGACACCGCCATCAAGGAACCGCGCGCCACCGTGCTGATTCCGGGCCAGCGCGTGCGCTACCTGGCCGAAATCGCCGAGCAGGGCCGCGGTATCAACACGGATATCGAGCGTCAGGCCGAAGCCGCCAGCAAGGCGCAGTACATGCATCAGGCGCTGTCTGAAGTGGGCGATCCGGCGCTGCCCGAGGCACTGGAGCTGTATCCCGCCGCCGAAGTCAGCGCCAACGCCGGTGCGCACATTCACCGCGACAGCGACGACGAAAGCAGCTACTGGGAAACCGAGGAGAACGGGCAGGGCGGCGTCGATCGCAGCCTGCTGGTGCTGCGCCAGCGCTACAACGAGGCGCTGAAGGATCTGTCCAGTGAGGCCGTCGATCTGCTGCGCGCCTGGCCGGAACGCTACAAGTCGGTCACCGAGGACGTCACCGAATACAAGGTTCGCGACAAGACCATCCGCGTCGAGAACTACAAGGAATCGCTCAGCCACCAGAAAATCCCGAAGGTCGCGCCGCCGACCTACCGCGACTGGGGCGACACCCTGAAATTCCTGATGCGCGAGAACCTGCCCGGTTCCTACCCGTACACCGGCGGCGTCTACCCGTACCGCCGCACCGGCGAGGACCCGATCCGCATGTTCGCCGGCGAGGGCACGCCCGAGCGCACCAACCGCCGCTTCCACTACCTGTCCGTGGGCCAGCCCGCCGCGCGCCTGTCCACCGCCTTCGACTCGGTCACCCTGTACGGCGAGGACCCGGCCGAGCGCCCGGACATCTACGGCAAGATCGGCAATTCCGGCGTGTCCATCGCCACGCTGGACGACATGAAGAAGCTGTACTCCGGCTTCGACCTGTCCGCGCCCACCACCTCCGTGTCCATGACCATCAACGGTCCTGCGCCGATGATCCTGGCCATGTTCATGAACACCGCCATCGACCAGAACGTGGAGAAGTACCTGCGCGAGGACAGCACCCGCTGGGAAGCCGCGCGCAACAAGGTCGAGGAAATCTACGCCGAGCACGGCCGCCCGCATTATTCAGGCGACCTGCCGGACGGCAACGACGGCCTGGGCCTGGGCCTGTTGGGCGTCTCCGGCGACGAAGTCGTCGACGCCGAGACCTACGCCAGGATCAAGGAAGACACCCTGAAAGTCGTGCGCGGCACCGTGCAGGCCGACATCCTCAAGGAAGACCAGGCGCAGAACACCTGCATCTTCTCCACTGAGTTCGCCCTGCGCATGATGGGCGACATCCAGCAATACTTCGTCGACCACGGCGTGCGCAACTTCTACTCCGTGTCGATCTCCGGTTATCACATCGCCGAAGCCGGCGCGAACCCGATCAGCCAGCTGGCCTTCACGCTGTCCAACGGCTTCACCATCGTCGAGTACTACCTCGCCCGAGGCATGAACATCGACGATTTCGCGCCCAACCTGAGCTTCTTCTTCTCCAACGGCATGGATCCGGAATACACCGTCATCGGCCGCGTCGCCCGCCGCATCTGGGCCCGCGCCATGCGCGAACGCTACGGCGCCAACAAGCGCAGCCAGATGCTCAAGTACCACATCCAGACCTCCGGCCGTTCGCTGCACGCGCAGGAAATCCAGTTCAACGACATCCGAACCACGCTGCAGGCCCTGTACGCGCTGTTCGACAACTGCAACTCGCTGCACACCAACGCCTACGACGAGGCCATCACCACGCCGACCGAGGAAAGCGTGCGCCGCGCGGTGGCGATCCAGATGATTATCAACAAGGAGCTGGGGCTCAATTTCAACGAGAACCCGTGGCAGGGCAGCTTCATCGTCGATGCGCTGACGGATCTGGTGGAAGAGGCCGTGTACAAGGAGTTCGAGGCGATCAGCGAGCGCGGCGGCGTGCTGGGGGCGATGGACACCATGTACCAGCGTGGCAAGATTCAGGAAGAATCGATGTACTACGAGCACAAGAAGCATGATGGCTCGTTGCCGTTGATTGGGGTGAATACGTTCCTGCCGAAGGAGCATGCGGGGGAGGTGGCGACCGAGATTGAGTTGATTCGGTCGACGGCTGCTGAGAAGGGGCAGCAGATTGCCAATGTGAAGCGGTATGGTGAGGCGCGGAATCCGCTACAGGCTGAGAGTCTGGCGAGGTTGCAGAAGGCGGCTCGGGAGAGGAAGAATGTGTTTGAGGAGTTGATGGAGGCGGTGAAGTTCAACTCGTTGGGGCAGATTTCCCATGCGCTTTATGAGGTGGGTGGGGAGTATCGGCGGAATATGTGAGTAGCAGACAAAGGGTAAGGTTAGATTTTGCTTGCTACATTTAAAACAAGGTAGGGAGACATGGCGGTCGGCAAAGTTACAAAAGTGCAGATTGCATTTGAAATCCTATTCTCTCCAGAGGTTCTGCTTCAAGAATATGAACGTAAATTTAGTGAAGTTTCGACTAGAGGGTTAGATAGAATGAGTGGTGTGCAATATGGCCGCCACATATATTCAGAAGTCGATAAAATTTCGGAAAAATGTTTGAAGGGAGGTTATAGATTTACTCCGTATCTTGAGCTTCTGCGGTTGAAGGGTAGAAACAAACCACCTAGATTAATTTCAATACCGACTATCAGAGATAGGTTGGTACTTAGTCAGCTAAACAAAATCATCCAACTAATCTGCCCTAAATATGCCAAGTCGAAATTGGCTAGTGCGGTCGTGCGCGATGTAGCTAGGCTAGTAGCTAAATATAGCGAAGATGATGTTTGGGTTGCGGGTAGCGATATTAAGAGTTTTTATGACTCAATGGATAGAGGTAGGTTGTTGGGGTTAATGAATAATCTAGTTTCGAATAATCAAATTATAAATCTAATACATCATGCTATTGATACACCAACAGTACCTAAAAATTACAGAGTAAAAGACCGTAAATTATACATAACCGAGAAGGGTGTTCCGCAAGGTCTCGCAATATCAAACGCATTGGCATCGATTTACTTGCATAAAGTAGATGACGCGATGCGTGAGTTGGATGTAAGTTATTTTCGTTTTGTGGATGATGTATTAATCCTTGGCGGTGAGAAAGAGACCCGTAAAGCTCAAAAATCTTTCGCGGCACGTGTGCGTGCCCGCTCCCTGTCTGTACATACCAAAGGAAGAAAAAAACAGTATCATCAACCTATTGCATCAACATTTGCATATCTTGGTTATGTATTTAAAGTTCCTTTAGTTACTGTTAGGGAGTCGACTGTAGAAAATCTGCTTCAATCATTTGCCGCAAAAATTTCAAACTATAAGCACAATAAAAAGCAAATATTAGAGAGGCGTAAATATTTAAGTGAAGAGATTTATAGAGGAGTTTTCATAGAAGAGCTCAATGAGAAAATATCAGGTGCGATTAGTAAGGGTAGAAAGTACGGATGGGTCTCTTATTTTTCAGAAGTGACTGATCATAAGATATTTCATAGGGTAGACAATGCAATTCGTGCTATGTTCAGACGGGTTGATGATTTGAAGAGTGAAGTAGATAGTCTTAAGAAATTTTCTAGAGCCTACTTTGAGATGCGATACAGGCCATACGGTGGGTATGTTCGGAACTATGACATTATTACTTCACCTGCAGATATGATTAAATTTCTAGAGTATCGGGGCCAAATTAGCCCAGACGATAATTTAACAGTAAAACAAATTAAAGATAGGTTTAATAATTATCGAGATCGTCAGCTCAGTGATATGCTTTCTGACGAAGGTACACAGTATTAGTTTAGGTTTGCGGAGATGGTCCTTACCCAATGGGGTACCTCGAATTTTCGAGTGATGGTGATCCTGGTGTGTTTTCACATCCTGAAAGGACTTTGTAGCGGCATTTATTAATGCGCGATACAAAGATTTAGAGATAAATTTGAGGGCTTTTCCGCATTTTTTTAGAGGGTAAAAATGAAAAGTTTCCATAATGAAATATCCGATTTACGAAAAAATGTATGGATCACAGCAGGCTCTAGATATAATGCTTCACGTAGGTTGAAGTTGCGCCATCGGTGGTCATTTGTCACTATCGCATGGCTATCAGCTGTAGGTGTTGCTGTTCCGATATTGCACGCTAGTTCATTTTTAAGTATTTATTCTTCGCATTTGCCTTTGTATTCTTCGCTTTTAGCGTTATTGGTTTTAGTTTTGGGTTTAATTGAGTCTAATGCCAGCTTCGAGATAGATTCGAGGCAACTGTTCGAAAATGCTGAAAAGCTTACTGGTTTTCGCACTAGGGTAGAGGTGATCCTTTCTGATGAAGATGTTTCTGAACAGAAAGTTTTAGAGCTGCTGGCTGAGTATGAATTAATTAAAAATTCTTGCGCAATTAATCATGAGCCGATCGATTATAGATACTTTGTAGCAATGCATAGAGCTGATGAGGTGCTATTCAATAATGAAGGCAGTCCGCGACAAACAATAATTGAATCATTTTTTGTGAAAATAAAATATGCGCTCGCATCCCGTGGGTGGATGTTATTGGTTTGGTCTATTTCAATTTTCGGATTTATATACATAATGTAACAAGAAATCACCAAATAAAATAAGGGGTCCGAAAAATGGTGTCACCATTTCGCCGCCGCCTGTCGAAAAGGTGTCACCATTTCGCCGCTGCCTGTCCATAAAAAGGTGTCAGGGACAATTTCAAACTAATAATAAAAAGGTGTCAGGGATAATTTTAAAAAAGGTGCCAGGGACAATTTTCAACTAACTGTGTTCAAAAAAGGTGTCAGGGACAATTTCTGACATGCGTTCGCGGGCATGGAGCACGTTGAGCAGCAGTTTGCTCTGATAGTGCGCCGTGATGGGTCGGGCGATGCTTACTGCATGGCTCGACCACCACGTCTCGATATTCCCGGCATTCCACAGCACGTCGTGCAGCGCGGTAACAACCGCCTTCCGTGCTTTCTGGATGATGAAGACCGCCAGCGCTACCTGCAATGCCTGCGTCAGGCGTTGCTGCGCTACGGGTGTCGTCTGCATGCCTATGTGCTGATGAGCAATCACGTGCATCTGTTGATGACTCCGCAGGAGAAGGGTGCGGTGTCGCGACTGATGCATGCCTTTTCGCGGAACTATGTAGGCTTGTTCAATGGGCGACACGGCCGGACCGGGACGTTGTGGGAAGG
>NZ_MSPY01000008.1:0-91698 GCF_003267965.1 Oleiagrimonas sp. MCCC 1A03011
GTGTCCGGAGCGTACGCTCCTGTCTGGCTCATCGAAGCCGTGTGGCGACGCGGGAGGAGTCCATTGGATCATTCAAGCCGACAACCCACTGGCTACGCCAGCGGTCGGCGTCTTAACTCAAGCGTTATGCCGCAGAAGAAATGTATTCACACGCACTAATCATTGGTGGAACCGGCATGCTCCAGACAGCGTCGGTGCAACTTGCAACAAGTTCGCTGCAGGTCACCTCCGTGGCGCGCACCGATCGCTCGCTGGCTGCATTGCACAGCTTGATCCCTGAGCGGCAGCGAGCCATGCATCACATGGTGCAACTCGACTGGTCCGAGCAAGATGCCTTTCTCGCAGGCATCCAGAGTCACATTGAAAGTACGGAGCCACCTGACCTTGTTCTAGCTTGGATCCACAATGACAAGCTCGCCTTGCGCCTTGCCAGCACCTTGGGCAAGTTTCAGCTCGCGTTTTTCCATGTCATCGGTAGCGCAACGTCCAATCCAGCAAGAGTGGCGTCCCGAGTGTCGAGCGCCTTACAACCTTCAGCAAGCATCCAGTACTACCAAGTTGTTCTCGGCGCCGCCAAAGACGGCGGCCACGTCCGTTGGCTCACGCACGCGGAGATTTCCGCCGGTGTGCTCAAGGCAATTCAGTCGCACCGTCCACAGTTCGTGGTCGGTGCACTCGGGCTTGACGCTGCCGAATAGGGGACGGGAATAGGACGGAGGGAATTAATTCCATAGATGCGATGCGCAAGAACCAAGGCAGCGCACCATCACCCTCCGCGTGAATAGGATCCTGAAACTTAATTGCCTCCGTCCCCTTAAGACTCAAGACTCGACCCCTTAAGACAGTGAGTCCGTCGCCGCCGAACCCGCCTTCCGCACATCACCACCTCCGCAGCTTGCAATCCATTAGGTATCGCGCGTGTGGAATCCGTTTCGAGCATCAATACCCAACGGCGGCTATAGTTTCTGGCCTTCACTGAAGACCGCGAGAATGTGATGGAGATGGAGCGGAAGGCTGGCGCCGGCTGGTGGTAACTCAGGGGAAGCGGCTAACAATTCGTCCAAGCCGCCGCCGCTTCTTAGTGCGTCTCAATTCAAGTATTAGATCGCGCTTTTAGCAGCCTTGTTCACGCCAAGCTTGTGACTCGTGCTATCCGAGTGCGCATCCATCACGCCCTTTATCCACTTTGTATAGTAGGAAATGCGCGAGTTGGAGAACGACTGGCCGCAAACGCCAGCGACGAATGTAGCGTGCCCCTTGGGCCAATGCTTCCAGTCCGACAAACCGGCAAGCTTCCAAGTTCCGTCCGACTCGATCAGCACCGGGCCACCGCTGTCCCCGTCGCCGATGACACCCTCGAGCGGAAGCGCGTCGGGACCGCAATCGAAGCGATAGTCCAGCCATTGCGCATGCGCCCGCGTGATCCGGTTGAACGCACGGCGCAATTTGCCGCGATGCGGAGAGTGCGGATATTGGCCCACCTTACCGTTGCCCGTGGCGCCTCTGCCGATGATTTTTACCACCTTGCCCTGCTCGTTCGATGCCCGATACAGCGGCATGGGCTGGACGTCTTCAACGGGCTGGGCCAACTCGATCAGCGCGATGTCGTGCATGGCCTCGAAGGCTTCCGTGATCGCCTGCCGATTCTTCAACGTCGGATGTTTTGCCGCCTGTTCGACTCTTGCGTATTGCTCCTTGAATCGCGGATACAAGTACACGTGAGCAACCTTCCGCCACGTGCCATGCACCCGCACCCCCATGAGCATGTAGCCCTGCGTTGCATGTGCGGCCGTCACGACCCAGCGAGGCGCGATCAACACGCCCTGCCCCTCTCCGGGCATTTCGGCCAACGCGGGGATGGCGCTGGGAGCGATGAGGTAGCGGGCATCGTCGACGTCAGCACGGATGACCACCGCACCGACGGCCGTCGATACGGCCAGAAGGCACAAGACGAGACTCCATTTCATGGATTCATTCTCCGTAATGAAAGACAGGGCGACGTAATCGTCGTACAGCGGATGGACGAGGCACGTCAGCCGCAAACCGGAATTCTGGCAGAGCGCCGGACAAGGAGACGGCCATATTGCAGACAGTTCCGGCCAATCGCTGCGTCGCCCGAAGCGTGGCCGGCGTTCGCTGGGTGAAAAGCCAGGTGCTTTCCTGTGCTGAGCCTGACGAGCAAACGAGTCTGACCCTGCGATCGGGAATCACCGCTGTGCACCCATCGCGCCTTTTCCGTCCGATGCTTTCGCCGCCACGCAGCACGGATACGCAGCCACGGTCTTTTCGATCCAGTCGGCATAGTGCGAGATGCGCACGTCATAGCTGACTTCACCATAAAACCCGGTCTTCAGACCATGATCGCCGCCCGGCTTGATCCATGAAGTCAGGCCGGCCAGTTCGTTCTCGCCATGCACGTTCAGGATGAGCGGACCGCCGCTATCTCCGGACCCGGAGATGCCTTCCAACGGCAGCGCAGCGGGCGGCGCATCGAACGTGTACCAGAGCCAGCGACCATCCGCGCCCGTCACCATGTTGTAGGCGCGCCGAAGCACGGTGCGATGCGAGGCCTTGGCCTTGATGCCCGTCAGGCCGTTGCCCGTGGCTCCCTTGCCAACGATCTCGACCTTCTTTCCTTTTTCGGCCGAGCCTCGATACAGGGGCATGGGCGTCACGCCCTGCACCGGCTTTGCAAGCTCGATCAGGGCGATGTCATCGCGCTGCGAAAGGAAGGCATGGACCTTCGAAAACTTCTTGTTTGCCAACGCCTGCTTGACCATGGCATCCGGCACCCGCTGGAAGCCTGGATATTGAATGACACGCACGAAGTCGTAAGGCACACCGCCCACCGATACCTTTTCCTGCATGCCCAGCATCGGCTGCGGTGACCACCCACCGGGGTGCAATCAGGACTCCCAGCCCCTCTCCGGGCATGTCGGCCAAGGCGGGAATGACGTTGGCGGAAATTCGGTAGCGGGCGTCACCCACATCGGCCCGGGTGACCACGGCGCCAGCCACGGTCGATACCGCCAGAAGGCAAAAAAGCGAGACTTCCTTTCATGCATGCCTCCTCATCGTTCTCCGGAATCCGGGGCATGGCGACGCGCGCCGTTGCGCAGCAGACAGATGTCTGCATCGGCTGCAGCCTGCAGACCCTAGCAGAACAGTGGGTCGAGCGACGGCCAAATGACCGATCATCCCGGCCAGGCGCTTCACGGCGCGAAACGTTGCCGATATTCGTCGGGCGTCGCGTCATAGCGGTTGCGGAACACGCGGCGGAAGGTATCCACGCTGTTGAAGCCGACCGCTCGCGCTATGCGCACCACGGAATCACGCTGGGAAGTCAATTGCAGACAGGCTTGCTCCAGCCGCAATCGTTCGACGAAACGCGCGGGCGTGGTGTCGAACGTCGCAGTGAACACACGACGGAAATTACGCGGACTCATCGCCACGCATGCCGCCATGCGTTCCACGGTCAGCGGTTCCGCGAGATGATCGAGCAGCCATTCGAGCAGACCGGTCATGCGCCCCGAACCCCGGGTCTGTGCGGCCAGCGGCGCGGAGAACTGCGCCTGATTGCCGGGACGCTTCACGTACATGACCAGATCGCGCGCCGCGTCCAGCGCCAGAGCCGCACCGAGGTCTTCCTCGATCAATGCGAGGGCAAGGTCCATGCCGGCCGTCAAACCACCGGACGTGGCAAAGCGACCGTCGCGCAGGAACAGTCGATCCGGCTGCAGGTCCAGCGCCGGATAGCGGCGAGCCACGTCATCGGCATAACGCCAGTGCGTGGTGGCACGGCGTCCGTCGAGCAGGCCGGTCGCCGCAAGGATGTAGAGACCCGTGCAGACGCTGACCACACGACGCGTCGTCGGAGCGCGATGGCGCAGCCACGCGAGCAGCCGTGTATCGGAATCGAAGCGGCGACTGCCGATACCGCCGGGGATCAGCAGGGTATCCAGCAGTGGCGCATCGTCGAGCGTGCAGGTGGGCGTGACGACAAGGTTGTTTTCGGCACGAACAGAATCGGCGTTCAGACCGATGACATGCAGTCGATACGGCGGCTCACCCGTCGTCGACCGGTTGGCCATGCCGAACACGTCGAGCGGCCCGGTCAGATCGAGCGGTTTCATGTCTGGATAGACAAGAAAACCGATTTTTTTCATGACCTCCCCCCAGCCATCTTCATCGAATCGAAACCAACTTGCCTGAATGAGCACGCCAGGCAGTCTTCTCTTGCGAACAAGTGTCGATGGCCGCCTGGAACAGGATCAGGCCTTGCGTACGGAACGGCGCAGGGTCTGACCGGGTCCGGTGCGGAATGTTTTCGGCCGAGGATCGCCCGGATCGGCGGCAACGAAGACGAACTCATTCTCCGTCAGCTCATAGATGGCCAGCAACGGCTGGCCAGCCTCCGCGCCCATCGAGTCCACCCAGGTGATCGATTTCGGAGTCGTGGTGGCATCCAGGGTGAAATGGCCTTCGAGCAGGATCGTGCCGTCCGCCGCGCGCACGCAGAAATGGTCATCGCTGTAGGAACACAGCGCCCCCGGTGGACTGTGTTCGTCATCGGGTGGATTCGCGATGCCATCGGCTTCGAGATAGGTCTGTTCCCACGTGCCCTGGAGCAATGCCCGATCGCGCTGGTTGAGGTCCATATCGGTTGAGCGGTCCATGCTGATTCCTTTGCAGTACTGAATCGCCGAGTTTGTCACCAGAACAGGCAGGGCGCCAATAGTGTCCAAGGTCAGGACGCTTACACGTGGCGATGCGGATTCGCAGCGGGTCGGTCACGCGCCATTCTCGACAACCTCGTCCCCGGCATGCCGAGAGGCAAGGAACTCAGTCAGGCCGCAAACCTTCCCGGGCAACTCAGAGATCGAACAACTTCCCCGGATTAAGAATCCCGTGTGGATCGAACACCCGCTTCACCTGCCGCATCAGCTCGATCTCGGCGGGCGTGCGGATCGTGTCCAGGTAGGGCTTCTTCAGCAGTCCCACGCCGTGCTCGGCGGAGATGCTGCCGCCGTGGCGCTGCAGTACCTCACATAGCATGCCGGTGACGCGGCCGCATTCGGTGACGAAGTCCTGCATCGCCATCGCCTCGGGGCGCAGCACGCTAATGTGCAGGTTGCCGTCGCCGATGTGGCCGTACCAGACCACCTCGAAATCCGGGTATTCGCGGGCGAACAGGGCCTGCATGTCGGCGAGGAAGCCCGGCACGCGCGATACGCGCACGGAGACGTCGTTCTTGTAGGGCGTGCGCGCGGCCAGTGATTCGGTGATGCCTTCGCGCAGGTGCCACAGCTCCGCCGCCTGCGTTTCGCTCTGCGCCATCACGCCATCGATCAACCAGCCCTGCTCGGCACCGTGTTCGAACGCGGCCAGGGCAGCCTCGCTCGTGGCGTTGTCCGGCGTTTCGTATTCGACCAGCACGTAGTACGGCGCTTCGCTGTCGAACGGCCGCTTGCCGCCGTGCGCCAGCACGTGGGCCAGCGCCTTGTCGGTGAAGAATTCGAACGCGGTCAGCGGCAGACGCGCGCGGAACATGGCGAAGGCCTGCATCAGGCTGTCCATGTCGGGCACCGCCATCACCATCACCTGCGGCGCGCGCGGCGGATCGGTCAGGCGCATCGTGGCCTCGACGATCAGGCCCAGCGTGCCTTCGGAACCGGCGAACAGATGGCGCAGATCGTAGCCGGTGGCGTTCTTGATCAGGCCGCGGTTGCACTCCAGCACCTCGCCGGTGCCGGTGACGACCTTCACGCCGGCCAGCCAGTCGCGGGTCAGGCCGTAGCGGATCACCTTGATGCCGCCGGCGTTGGTCGCGATGTTGCCGCCAATCTGGCTGGAGCCGCGGCTGCCGAAATCGACCGGGTAGTACAGCCCCTTCTCGCGCGCCTCCTGTTGCAGCGTCTCGGTGACTACGCCGGCCTCGACGGTCATGGTGCGGTCGATGGGATCGAAGTCGAGGATGCGGTGCATGCGCTGCATCGACACCACCACTTCGCCGTGCATCGCCACTGCGCCGCCGGACAGGCCGGTGCGGCCGCCTGAAGGCACCAGCGCCACGTTCTGTTCGACCGCCCAGCGCACCAACGCCCGCACCTCCTCGATGCTTTCCGGCAGCGCCACGGCCAGCGGCGCGGGCGGGTACTGGCGGGTCCAGTCGCGACCGTAGTGTTCCAGATCGGAAGGCTCGGTCAGCACGCGTTCGGGCGGGAGCAGCTGGCGCAGGGAAGCGAGGACGTCGGACATGGCGGTGACAGGCGCGGCATCGAAACCCCGAGTGTACGGCACGCGACGCGCATCACCCGCGACGAATCGTCATTTCCGCCGCCGACCGCGCTTCTGGCATAGTCGGCACTTCACCCTGCCCACTGCCACCCGAGCCATGCCCAAGACCTCGTTCCCCCGCGAAGACCTGAAGATTCTGCTGCTGGAAGGTGTCAGCCCGACCGCGGTCGAGGCTTTCAAGGCCGCCGGATACACCCGTATCGAATACCACGACAAGGCGCTGCCGCACGACGAACTGATGGCGGCGATCGAGGACGCGCACATGGTCGGCCTGCGTTCGCGCACGCAGCTGACCGACGAGGTCATCGGCCATGCGCGGCGGCTGTTCGCGGTCGGCTGCTTCTGCATCGGCACCAACCAGGTGCGGCTGGACACCGCGCGCCTGCGCGGCATTCCGGTGTTCAATGCGCCCTACTCCAACACCCGCAGCGTGGCCGAACTGGTGCTGGCCGAGGCCATCCTGTTGATGCGCCGCATCCCCGAGCGCAACGTCGCCGCCCACCGCGGCGATTGGCTGAAGTCGGCCGACGGCAGCTACGAGGTGCGCGGCAAAACACTCGGCATCGTCGGCTATGGTCACATCGGCACCCAGGTCGGCGTGCTGGCCGAGTCGCTGGGCATGCGCGTGCTGTACCACGACATCGAATCCAAGCTGATGCTGGGCAACGCACAGTGCGCGGATAGCCTGGCTGCGCTGCTGGCCGCCTCCGACGTGGTGACACTGCATGTGCCGCAGACGCCGGAGACCGCCAACATGATCGGCGCGGCCGAGATCGCGGCGATGCGTCCCGGCAGCATGCTCATCAACGCCTCGCGCGGCAACGTGGTCGATATCGACGCGCTGGCCGCGGCCCTGCGCAGCGGTCATCTGGCCGGCGCCGCGGTCGACGTGTTCCCGCGCGAACCCAAGAGCAAGGGCGAGGAATTCGTCTCGCCGCTGCGCGATCTCGACAACGTGCTGCTGACTCCACACGTCGGCGGCAGCACGCAGGAGGCGCAGGCCAATATCGGTCAGGAGGTCGCCGCCAAGCTGATCCGCTACAGCGACAACGGCTCGACCCTGTCAGCGGTGAACTTCCCCGAAGTGGCGCTGCCCGGGCATCCGGACAGCCGCCGTCTGCTGCACATTCACCGCAACGTCCCGGGCATGCTGTCGCGGGTCAACGAGGTGTGCTCGCGCGACGACATCAACATCGACGGTCAGTACCTGCAGACCGACGGCGAGATCGGCTATGTGGTCATCGACATCAGCGCCACCGAAGCAGCGGCCGAGAGCATCAAGGAGCAGCTGGCCGCCATCGACGGCACGCTGCGCACGCGCCTGCTGTACTGAAGCACGCGCACTGCCACCGAGCAGGAGATCTGGAAATGAACGATGTCGTCAACCTGGCCGAGAAGCTGGCACAGTTCAGCGAGCACTGGTCGCCGCGCGTCGTCGCCGAGCTCAACGACTACCAGCTCAAGGTGGTGAAGCTGCAGAACAGCTTCGTCTGGCACAAGCACGACGACACCGACGAACTGTTCCTGGTGCTGCAGGGCGCGATGTCGATCCGCCTGCGGGACGGCGACGTGTCCCTGCAAGCCGGTGAACTCTACGTCGTGCCGCGTGGCGTCGAGCATCAGCCTTACGCCGAGGATGAATGCCACGTCCTGCTGATCGAGCCGCGCGGCGTGGTCAACACCGGCGACGCCGAGGACACCCGTCTGCGCGCCGACAACGACCGCTGGATCTGAAGGCCGTTGCGCGCCGCATGGCGCAGACTCCTCCCCGGAACCGCATGCCATCGGCGTGCACTTCGCGCCCGGCCGGCCGCGCGCCGAACCGCCCGTTCGCCCTCTTTGAATTCGGGCACAAAAGAAAACCGGCGCCCTCTCGGACGCCGGTTTCTGGAATCTGTTGCCGCATTGGTCGGGGCGGCGAGATTCGAACTCGCGACCCCTACAACCCCATTGTAGTGCGCTACCAGGCTGCGCTACGCCCCGACGGGCGGCAAACAAGAGGCGCGATTCTAGCTGATCGCGACCGATTACGATAGCCGTCCGCGATCAGTGACGAAGAATATCGAGGACTTCTTCCAGCTCCATGCGCACCTGATGCACGATCTGCTGCGACATGCTGGACTCGACCTGGGCCTCGCCGCCTTCCAGTCGCGCGCGCGCGCCGGTGATGGTGAAACCCTGCTCGTACAGCAGCGAACGGATCTGACGGATCATCAGCACGTCGTGACGCTGGTAGTAGCGTCGGTTGCCGCGCCGCTTGACCGGCTTCAGGGCCGGAAACTCCTGCTCCCAGTAGCGCAGCACGTGCGGCTTGACGGCACACAGCTCGCTCACCTCGCCAATCGTGAAGTAGCGCTTGGCGGGGATGACAGGAAGTTCTGCGTTACTGCCTGGGTCCAGCATAGCCTTCGACTCGCACCTTGAGCTTCTGGCCCGGACGGAACGTCACCACGCGACGGGCAGAGATGGGAATTTCCTCGCCGGTCTTCGGGTTGCGCCCGGGGCGCTGATTCTTCTGGCGCAGGTCGAAATTGCCGAAACCCGACAGTTTGACCTGCTCCCCCTTTTCGAGCGCTTCGCGAACAGCCTCGAAGAACGCATCCACGAATTCCTTCGCTTCGCGTTTGTTCAAGCCAACGTCCAGAAACAGTCGCTCGGCCATGTCTGCCTTGGTCAGCGCCATTTCAACCTCGCAGTCGCGCCATGCAATCACGTTCCAGTGCAGCCAACGCATCGGCTACACACTGGTCCGCGTCCTCGTCTGTAAGAGTGCGTGAAGCGTCCTGTAAAATCAAGCCCATAGCGAGACTTTTGCGTCCATCACCCAAACCTTTGCCGCTATAACGGTCAAACACCAGCAATTGCGCCAATCGTGCGCCCAACGCGCCGCGAACACAGGCATCGACGGCGCCCCAGGACACGGTTTCCGGCAGTTCGACCGCAAGGTCGCGGCGCACCGACGGATAGCGCGAAACCGGCTGTGCGTGCGGCAGCGTTCGCGGCAGCACGGTCTCCAGCTGCAGCTGCGCGACCAGCACGTCGGTCTCCAGGTCCAGCGCCGCCGCCAGGCGCGGATGCAGCACGCCGACGTAACCGGCGACTTCGCCGTCACGCAGCACGCGGGCACCGCGGCCCGGATGCAGCCAGTGCGGCAGCGCCTCGGCATCGAACGACCAGGCCCTCGGCGCGGCGCACAGCGCCAGCACGGACTCCACGTCGCCCTTGATGTCGTGGAAATCGACGTCGCGTGCCGTCTGCCCCCACTGCTCGGCATGCGCCGATCCGCAGGCGACCATGGCCAATTCCATGGTCTGCACCGGCGCATCAGCCCCGGCGCGGAAGGTGTTGCCCAGCTCGAACAGGCGCACCCGCGCCTGCTGCCGCGCGCGATTGCGGCGCAGCGCCTCGATCAGCCCGGGAAGCAGCGAGGGCCGCATCACCGCCAGATCCGCCGACAGCGGATTGGCGAGCGCCACCGTATCGGTGCCCAGCCCCCAGTCCTGCAGCAGCTCGGCGTTGACGAAGGCCATGCACAGGGCCTCCTGATAATCGCGCGAGGCCAGCTGACGTCCCAGATCGAGCGGCCTCAGGCGCTCTTCGGGATCGGCCTTCAGCGCCAGCTCGCCGCTGGGCGCGTGGGTCGGGATGTGCTCGTAACCGTGGATGCGGATGACTTCCTCGATCAGGTCCTCTTCGCGCTCGATATCGAAGCGGTGGCTGGGCGGCAGTGCGCGCCATCCGTCCTCGGTGCCTTCCACCGTGCACTGCAACGCCTCGAGGATGCGGCGCACGGCGGCGCCCTCGATCTGCAAGCCCAGCACGCGCGTCAGCCGCGCGCGACGCAGCGCGACGACCTCGCGTTTGGGCAGGTCCTCCAGCCGCTCGGCGCCGAGCCTCGGACCGGCGCGACCACCCGCCAGTTCGCACAGCAGCGCGCTGGCGCGCTCCAGGGCCTGCAGCGGCAACTCGGGATCGACGCCGCGCTCGAAGCGGTGCGAGGCATCGGTATGCAGACCCAGCTTGCGCGCGCGACCGCTGATCGCCGTGGGCGCGAAATGCGCACTTTCCAGGAAAACGTTGCGGGTGGCGTCGGTGACGCTGGATGCCTGCCCGCCCATGATGCCGGCCACGGCCAGCGGCGCGGATGCATCGGCGATCATCAGAAATTCGGGCGTCAGCGCGACCTCGTTGCCGTCCAGCAGCGTGAGTTTCTCGCCTTCGGCAGCACGGCGCACGGTGATCGCGCCCTGCAGCCGGTCGTTGTCGAAGGCGTGCAGCGGCTGACCGGTTTCCAGCATGACGTAGTTGGTGACGTCGACCACCACACTGATCGGTCGCAGACCCGCACGACGCAGGCGCTCGGCCATCCACAGCGGCGTCGGTGCGGACGGATCGATGCCCTCGACGATGCGACCCAGGTAGCGCGGACAGTCGGCGCCGGCGTCGAGACGCACATCGCGCGAAGCCTCGCTGTCCACCGCCACCGCCGGCGGCGGCTCGATCTTCAGTGCGCTGTCGAACTGCGCGGCGACATCGCGCGCCAGCCCCCACATGCCCAGGCAGTCGGAACGGTTCGGCGTCAGGCCGATCTCGATGGCCGCGTCCGGCAGCCCCAGCGCTTCGGTAAGCGGCGCACCAGCGCGCACCTCGGCCGGCAGCTCCATCAGCCCGGAGGCGTCGCTGTCCACGCCCAGTTCCTTCGCCGAGCACAGCATGCCGAACGATTCCACGCCGCGCAGTTTGGCTTTCTTGATCTGGATGCCGCCCGGCAGCGTCGCGCCGACCGTGGCCAGCGGCGCCTTCAGACCGACGCGGGCATTGGGCGCGCCGCAGACGATCTGCAACGGCGCATCCAGCCCCGCTTCCACCGAACAGACCTGCAGGCGGTCGGCATCCGGATGCGGTGCGGCGGCGACGATCTCGCCCACCACCACGCCATCCAGCGATGCGCCCAGCAACTCGACGTCCTCGACTTCGAGGCCGGCCATGGTCAGCCGTCGCAGCAGCGCCTCCCGGTCCGCCGGGATGTTCACCAGTTCACGCAGCCATTTCTCGGAAAATTTCATGTGTAGCGCCGGAATTCTGTATCAGGGTCGGACGTGCGCGCGGGGTGGCGCGCCGTGGTTGCGCGCGGGGCATCCCCGCGCGGCCGTTCACGCAAACTGCCGCAGAAAACGCAGGTCGTTCTCGAAGAAGGCACGCAGATCGGTCACGCCGTAGCGCAGCATGGCGAAACGCTCGACGCCAATGCCGAACGCAAAGCCCGTGTAGCGTTCCGGATCGATGCCGCAATTGCGCAGCACGTTCGGATGCACCATGCCGCAGCCGAGCACCTCCATCCAGCGCTCGCTGCCGTCGTCCGTCTCCCAGCGGATGTCCAGCTCGGCCGACGGCTCGGTGAACGGGAAGAAGCTGGGCCGGAAGCGCATCTCGAAGTCGCGTTCGAAGAAGGCGCGCACGAAGGTCACCAGCGTGCCCTTCAGATCGGCGAAACTGGAGGTCTCGTCGACCAGCAGGCCCTCGATCTGGTGGAACATCGGCGAGTGCGTCTGATCCGAATCGCTGCGGTAGACCTTGCCCGGCGCGATGATGCGCACCGGCGGCTGGCGGTCCTTGAGCGCGCGGACCTGCACCGGCGAGGTGTGCGTGCGCAGCAGGCGACCATCGGGAAAATAGAAGGTGTCGTGCATGGTCCGCGCCGGATGGTTCGGCGGGAAATTGAGCGCTTCGAAGTTGTGCCAGTCGTCCTCGATCTCGGGACCGTCGGCACGTTGGTAGCCGAGGCGCTCGAAGATGTCGGCAATGCGTTCCAGCGCGCGCGTGACCGGATGCAGACCGGCGCGCCCGCCATCACGACCGGGCAGCGTGACGTCGATGCGCTCGGAAGCCAGCCGCTGTTCCAGCGCGGCTTCCTGCAGAGCGTCACGACGCGCGTCCAGCGCCTGCGCGACACGCCCCTTGGCCTGGTTGATCGCCGCGCCCGCCGCCTTGCGCTCTTCCGGCGCCAGCTTGCCCAGCGTCTTCAGCTGCGCGGTGATGCTGCCGGACTTGCCCAGCAAGGCAACGCGCAGCGCCTGCAGCGCGTCCAGCGTGTCGGTTCGTTCGATGTCCGCGAGGGCGTCGCGGACCTGGGATTCGATATCGCTCATCGATCTGGGACCTGTCGGGGTTCCTGGCGAGCGGGCCGTCCGCCCCCTCCAAACGCATGCGGGGAAGGACTCGCGCCCTTCCCCGCATGAGGATACTGCTTCGATCGCCGCGCGTGGCGGCAATGCACTGGCTCAGGCGACGCGACCGCCCTTGAGCTCTTCCTGCAGCGCTTTCAGCTCGTCAAACTTGCCCGCGGCGGCCAGCTCGGCCTGCTGCGGCCAAGTGCCCGGATCGTGCGAGGCGTAGCGGCTGCCGGCCTCGTGCAGGATCTCGCTGAGCTTCTCGACGCTGGTCTCGGCCAGCTTGGCGAAGCTGTCCACGCCCTGGCCGGCCAGAACCTCACCGATCTTCGGGCCGATGCCCTCGATCTTGGTCAGGTCGTCGCCCTTGGCGGAGCTCTTCTTCGGCGCAGCGGCCTTCTTCGCGGCGGACTTGGCAGCCGATTTCGGCGCAGCCTTGCCGTCCAGCGCGGCCTTGGCCTGCGCGGCAATGGCGCCAAAGGCCTTGATGTCGTGCACGGCGATGTCGGCCAGGACCTTGCGGTCGACCTCAATGCCGGCCTTGTTCAGGCCGTTGATCAGGCGGCTGTACGACAGATCGAACATGCGCGCGGCGGCGTTGATACGCACGATCCACAGCGAACGGAACTGGCGCTTCTTCTGCTTGCGGCCGATGTAGGCGTACTGGCCGGCCTTGATGACGGCCTGATTGGCTACGCGATAAACCTTGCGGCGGGCGTTGTAATAGCCCTTCGCGCGACCGATAACTTTCTTGTGACGACGACGGGCGATAACGCCCCGCTTGACTCGTGCCATGGTGGTCTACTCCTGATCCTTACGCGTAGGGCAGCATGCGGGCGACGGACTTGCTGTCGCAGTCGCGCACGTGGTTGGGAGCGCGGAGGCCGCGCTTACGCTTGGTCGACTTCTTGGTCAGGATGTGCGACTTGAAGGCATGGCCGGCCTTGAACTTGCCGGTCGCGGTCTTGCGGAACCGCTTGGCCGCGGCCCGATTGGTCTTGATCTTGGGCATGATGATTCCCTTGAGTTGTTTCTTCGACTGACCCCGGCGGCCACTGGGTGGCGCTTTCCGTCCTGCCCGGATCGGCTTGTCATGGCCCGTCCAAATCGGGCCGAATCACGAATAATACTATGAACCCCGCGCGGGAGGGAAGTCTCGCGCGGTACCGCTTCCGTGGCGCGCCACGGAAGCGGAAGGTCCGTCATCGCTGCGGCGCGTAACGCCTCAGGCGTTGTTCTTCGGCGGCGCCAGCATCATCACCATCAAGCGGCCTTCCTGACGCGGGAACTGCTCGACCACGCCCAGCTCGCCGACGTCCTGCTGCACGCGCGAAGCCAGTTCGCGACCGAGCTCCTGGTGCGCCATTTCCCGTCCGCGGAAACGAATGGTGACCTTGACCTTGTCGCCATCCTCGAGAAAACGGAGGATGTTGCGCAACTTGATCTGGTAGTCGCCCACGTCCGTGTTGGGACGGAACTTGACTTCCTTGATCTCGATCTTCTTGGTCTTCTTGCGGGCCGCGTTGGCCTTCTTCTGCTGCTCGAACTTGTGCTTGCCGAAGTCCATGATGCGGCAGACCGGCGGGTCGGCATTGGGCTGAATCTCGACCAGATCGAGACCGGCCTCCTCGGCCAGATTCAACGCCTCGTCGCGGGACACGATGCCGACCTGCTCGCCGTCTGCGTCGATGACGCGGACGTTGGGCACACGGATCTCGTGATTGCGACGATTACGCTTGTTGTCGGGGATGGCGATACCTCGTCCTCCAAATGATGCCTAAGAATGACCGGAGCCGATCAACGTCGGCTCTCGGCCTCCAGCCGCGCAGCGAAATCCGCCAGCGGCATGCTGCCCAGGTCCTCGCCCGAGCGGCTACGCACGGAGACGGCGCCGGCTTCCTTCTCGCGGTCGCCCACGACCAGGAGGTACGGCACCTTCGACAGCGTATGTTCGCGGATTTTATAGCCGACTTTTTCGTTGCGCAAATCCGCTTCCACGCGGAAACCTTTCTCGACAAGGACTTGCGCCACCTCGGCAGCGAAATCCGCCTGCGCATCGGTGATGTTCATCACCACCGCCTGCACCGGCGCCAGCCAGGCCGGGAACTGGCCTGCATGGTGCTCGATCAGGATGCCGATGAAGCGCTCCATCGAACCGACAATGGCGCGATGCAGCATCACCGGATGCCTGCGCTGACTGTGCTCGTCGACGTATTCGGCGCCCAGACGTTCGGGCATGGAGAAGTCGACTTGCATGGTGCCGACCTGCCAACCGCGGCCGATCGAATCACGCATATGGTACTCGATCTTCGGGCCGTAGAACGCGCCCTCGCCCGGCAGCTCGTCCCATTCGACGCCGGCGGCGCGCAGGGCGCTGCGCAGCGCCTCTTCCGAAGCGTCCCACACTTCGTCCGAGCCGATGCGGTCGTCCGGGCGCAGCGCGATCTTCATTTCGATGCGCTCGAAACCGAAGTCGGCGTAGACCTTCATCGCCTGGGCGTGGAAGGCGGTCACTTCGGCCTCGACCTGCTCGGGCGTGCAGAACACGTGGCCGTCGTCCTGGGTGAAGGCGCGCACGCGCATCAGGCCGTGCAGCGCGCCGGACGGCTCGTTGCGATGGCAGCCACCGAATTCGCCGTAGCGGATCGGCAGATCGCGGTAGCTGTGCAGGCCGGCGTTGTAGATCTGCACGTGGCCGGGGCAGTTCATCGGCTTGACCGCGTAGGTGTGCTTCTCCGACTCGGTGAAGAACATGTTGTCCTGGTAGTTGTCCCAGTGGCCGGACTTCTTCCACAGCGACACGTCCAGAATCTGCGGGCCGCGCACTTCCTTGTAGCCGGAGTCGCGGTAAACCTTGCGCATGTACTGTTCGACCTGCTGCCACAGCGCCCACCCCTTCGGGTGCCAGAACACCATGCCCGGACCTTCCTCCTGCTGGTGGAACAGGTCCATGGCCTTGCCGATCTTGCGGTGATCGCGCTTCTCGGCCTCTTCCAGCTGGTGCAGGTAGGCCTTGAGCTGCTTGTCGTTGATCCAGGCGGTGCCGTAGATGCGCGTCAGCATCGCGTTGTCGGAATCGCCGCGCCAGTAGGCGCCGGCCACCTTCATCAGCTTGAAGGAGCGCAGCTTGCCGGTGTCGGGCACGTGCGGGCCGCGGCACAGATCGGTGAACTCGCCCTGCGTGTACAGCGACAGTTCCTCGTCGGCGGGGATCGACTCGATGATCTCGGCCTTGTACTCCTCGCCCATGTCGCGGAAGAACGTCACGGCGTCGTCGCGCGACTTCACGCTGCGCGTCACCGGCTGCTTCTCGCCGACGATCTTTTTCATCTCCGCCTCGATCTTCTCCAGATCTTCCGGCGTGAAAGGCCGTTCGTAGGCGAAGTCGTAGTAGAAACCGTTGTCGATCACCGGACCGATGGTCACCTGCGCGCCCGGATACAGGCGCTGCACGGCCTGGGCCAGCAGATGCGCGGTGGAGTGGCGCAGGATCTCCAGCGCCTCGGGACTCTTGTCGGTGACGATTTCCAGTCCGGCGTCGTGATCGATGGTGTAGCTGGCGTCCACCAGCTGACCATCGACCTTGCCGGCCAGGGTCGCCTTGGCCAGGCCGGCGCCGATGGAGGCGGCCACGTCCTGCACGGAGACGGGATGTTCGAACGGCTTCTTGCTGCCGTCGGGAAGCGTGATCTGGATCATGACGAAAACTTTCTTGCGAACAATAAAAAAGGGCGCGCAGCGCCCCATGGTGGAAGCCCGGCGCGAGGAATCAGTGTCGGAAGTTCGTAGTGTCCATGTCGCACACTCGACCGGCAGTTACCTGCGGGCCACCTTGTTCGTGTTTCGGGTCATGTGAAAGCTAGCCCGGCGCCCACACGGTGTCAACGACACGCATGGCGCCGGCGCTCGCGATGGCCGGGAAAGCAGGCCGCCCGAAGACGACATGCCACGCCCGGCCGAGCATTCCGGGGAGCGGTCCCGCGCCCGCCACCTGCGTGGCGGACGCGAGGCCCGACTCTCCGGTCCCGGCGTTCCTAGAAGTAGAAGCCGAAGTTGATGTTGAAGCGATGCTCCACCTTGCCGTCGCCGGCCATGCTTCCGCCGATGAACGGCTGGTTGCGCGCGGTGACGAAGTCGAAGTAGGTGTACAGATCGCCCGCCGACACGCCCACGCCCAGGATGTTCATGAAGGTGCTGGGCAACTGACCGGACTTGTTGGTGATCAACGAGTAGTCGTTGTAGAAATCCAGACCATGGACCGGTCCCCACTGCACCGGCTGGTGGTACTTCACGTTGAAGGTGTAGGAATCGGCCTTGGCGGCGATGGTGTCGTAGAACGCATAGGCGCCCACGGCCAGACGGTCGGCGCCGCCGTCGACGTTGTAGTCGTAGCGAGAGGCCTGCGCCTGCACGTTCAAGCGCTTGTAGTCGGCGTTCATGTGCAGCGCGTAGGCCGAATAGTTGCCGATGCTGGACGACGGCCCCTCGAGTCCGCCATGCAGACCGGAAGCGCCCAACTCGATCTTGAGATCGTCGTTGGGCTTGAACGTATAGGCCACGCGTGCGGCGGCGGTGTTGATGCTGGCCGCCGGATGCTGCGGATCGGCGTAGATGCCCTCGCCCGGCGAACGCACGCCGACCACGTTGTACGAATAGCTGTTGGAGCGGTTGCTGACGTAGCCGTCGATGCCGCCCATGCCGTCGTTCTTGAAGAAGGCCAACTGCACGTTCCACGGATCGCCCGAGTACACGTACTCGACGCCCATGTGGTAGGTGTCCTCCAGCCCCAGGTAGTAATTCGAGCTGAAGAAGTAGTTGTGCGAGTTGTACGGCTGGTTGCCGAACGGAATGCGCGTCAGGCCCACCTGCAACTGCTGGTTCTTGCTGAAGTCGTAGCCCAGCCACGCGTACTTCACGGCGCTCATGTACTGGAACCAGCGCCATTCGGCCTGCAGCTCGATGTCATCGACCCGGCCGCGGAAATTCAGGCGGAAGATGTCGAAATCGGCGTCGCCGGTACGGTGGACGTTGTTCTTGTTGTAGTCCTCGTAGCTGTACTGGAAGCGCATGGCGCCGCCGACGGTGATGCCGTTCTTCTGCTTCTTCTCGACCTTGGCGACCTTCGCCTTGGTCTTCTTGTTGTCCTTGGCCAGCGTGTCCAGCTTCTTGCGCGTATCGGACGATTGCTGCTGCGACGCCGTCTGCTGCGCGCGCATGTCATCGAGCTGCTTCTGCAGCATGTCGATCTGCTTCTGCATGATCTCGATGCGTGCGGCCATGTCGGCCTTCTTCTGCTGGTCGCTCTTGGCGGTCTTGCCCTGACCGGAAGTTCCGGAGGCAGCCGCGCACGGCGCCGCCAGCGCCGCGGCGATGCCGAGGGCAAGCGCGCAGGCGCGTGTGGATGCGTTCATGACGATCCCCTTCGATTTTTCAATTGGAGTCATGCCGGGCGGTGCTGCTCCACCGCCCGGCGCTCGGATGCGATTACTGCTGCGCGGCGGCCTTGCCGGTCCACGCGTCGACCTTGTCGCTGTTCGCTGCCACCCACTTCTTGGCGGCGGAAGCCGGATCGCTGCCCGGCTCGCGCGCGGCGGCCATCACCTGCTGCATGTCGCCGGCCGTCCAGTGGAAGGCGTCGAGCACGGCATAGGCGCCCGGATCGGCCTGCTTGAAGCCCTTGCGCACCAGGGTGTCGATATTCTCGGAATCGCCATAGATGTTCTTCGGATCGGCCAGATACTTCAGCTTCCAGCGCGCCCACATCCAGTGAGGGGTCCAGCCGGTGACCACGATCCACTTCTTGTTGTCGATGGCGTTCTTCAGCGCGGCGGTCATGGTCGCGCCGCTGCCGGACACCAGCTTCAACGGCAGGCCGTACTGCTTGATGACCTTCTCGGTCAGATCCATCTCGCCCGCGCCCGGATCGATGCCGACGATGCGGTCGTCGAACTTGTCGGCATTGGCCTTGAGCTGCTCGATGCTGTCGATGCTGACGTAATCGGGCACGACCAGGCCCAGCTTGGTGCCCTGCATGTTCGGCCCCAGATTGTCCAGGCGGTCCTTGGTCTTGGCGTAGTAGTTGGCCTGCGTGGTCGGCAGCCAGGCGCAAACAGTGGCGTCGGCATCGCCGTTGGCGATGGCCGAGTACATGGCCGCACCGCTGACCGACACGGCGTCGACCGTGTAGCCCTTCTTCTCCAGCGCGGCCTTGACCACGTTGGTCGCCGCCGTGCAGCTGGACCACTCGACGTAGGCCAGCTTGACGTGACCGCCGGAGGCGGCCGGCTTGGCCGTCATCGCCGTCGAGGCCGAGGACGCGCCGGCATCTTTGCCGGACTGCCCGCCGTTGTTGGAACACGCGGCGAGCGCGAGGGCGGAAACCGCCAGGACACAGGTATTGCGTAGAGACATGGTGCGAATCATGGAATCGCTCCTTCTGATGGAAAAAGGGAAATCAGTGCGCGCTGGCGACCTTCGAGTCGCGGCCGATACGCTGGGTGATGCGGTCGAGGATCATGGCCAGGATCACGATGGCGATGCCGGACTCGAAGCCCTTGCCGGGCTCGAGACGCTGGATGGCCTCCCAGACTTCGCCGCCGAGTCCGCCGGCGCCGATCATCGCGGCGATGACGACCATCGACAGCGCCAGCATGATGGTCTGGTTGATGCCCGCCATGATGGTCGGCACGGCCATCGGCAGCTGCACCTTGAACAGCTTCTGCTTGCGCGAGGAACCGAAGGCATCGGCCGCCTCGATCAGGTCGCCCGGCACCTGGCGGATGCCCAGCGCGGTCAGACGGATGGTCGGCGGCGTGGAGAAGATCACCGTGGCCACGCTGGCCGAGACCGCGCCCAGTCCGAAGAACGGAATCGCGGGGATCAGGTAAACGAAGGCCGGCATGGTCTGCATGAAATCGAGCACCGGCATGACGATTCTCGACGTGCGCTTGTTCAACGCGGCGGCAATGCCCAGCGGCAGGCCGATGGCGACCGCGATCAGGGTCGAGATCAGCACCAGGGTGAAGGTCTCCACCGTGGGCTGCCACAGGCGCAGATTCCACAGGAACAGCAGGCCCAACGCCGTGAAGATGCCGACACGCCGCCCGGCCACGCGCCACCCCACCGCGGCGACGATGATGATCAATAGCCACGGCGGCACGAACAGCAGGCCGGCGACGATGGCGTCGATCACCGCCGAAATGGCGTGACTGAGCGCCTGCGTCAGCCAGGAGAAATTGTGTGTCAGCCAGTCGAGCGCGACGTCGATGCCGTGCGCGAGAGGAAACTTGGGAACCGAGGGGATCATGCCGCGTCACTCCTTTCCGCTTCCGAGTCGGAGGTGTCGTTGTTCTCGGCCAGCGCCGTGAGCACGCCGGCACGCGTGACCACGCCCAGCACCTTGTTGTTTTCGTCGACCACGGGCAGCAGCCAGCGCCAGTCCGCGAGAATGCCGATCACGTTCATCAGCGACTCCGAAGGCGTCACCGACGGGGTTTCCTCGACCAGCGACTCGATGTGTTCCACACCGTCCCTGACCGCCTTGCTGGCCGCCTCGGCGCTGATCGAACCGACCAGCGTGTAATCGCGGTTCACCACCAGCAGGCTGGCGTAGTTCTCGTCGGCCATCTTGCGCAGCACGGTGCGCGGACCATCGTTCGGGAACGCGACCACGCGCGCACGCTGCAGCACGGACTGCGCAGTCAGCACGCGTGACATGTCCACGTTCTCGACGAAGCGCTCGACGTAGGCGTTGGCCGGATTGTTGAGAATCTCTTCCGGCGTGCCGATCTGCACCACGCGGCCGTCCTTCATCAGCACGATGCGGTCGCCGACCTGCAGGGCCTCGTCCAGATCGTGGGTGATGAACACGATGGTCTTCTTTACGCGCTGCTGCAGCTGCATCATCTCGTGCTGCATGTCGCGACGGATCAGCGGATCGAGCGCGCTGAACGCCTCGTCCATCAGCAGGATGTCGGGCTCCACGGCGAGCGCACGCGCCAGGCCGACGCGCTGCTGCATGCCGCCGCTCAGCTGTCCCGGATAGGAATCGGCCCAGCCGTCCAGACCGACCAGTTCCAGCGCCTCGTTGGCGCGGCGTCGACGCTCGTCCGCGTCAAGGCCCTGCACTTCCAGGCCGTAGGCCGCGTTGTCCACCACCGTGCGGTGCGGAAACAGCGCGAAGTGCTGGAACACCATGCTGATCTTGGTCTGACGCAACTTCAGCAGCGCCTGGCGATCGAGGCGCGTGATGTCGTCGCCGTCAATGAAGATGTGTCCGCGTGTCGGCTCGTTGAGGCGATTGAGACAGCGGATCAGCGTCGACTTGCCGCTGCCGCTCAACCCCATCACCACCAGGAATTCGCCTTCTTCCACCTCGAACGAGACATCGGCGATGCCGACGGCCTGTCCGGTTTCGCGAATGTCGGCGTTGCTCTTGCCTTCGTCGAGCATGCGCAACCCCTGCTCGGGATGCGGCCCGAAGATCTTGGTGAGCTTCTCGACCTTGATTTTGGCCATCGTCTGCTGCCCCTTCCGCTAGACGGAACGCGCCCTGTCGGTGCACCGCCCGGGGGACCGCAAAAAACGACCACAACAGACGCCGCACAACAGGCCGGCTCGTAGATTGATATGCATACCACCGTAGTACCTCTGGCATGTCCGCTCAACCTGAACAAGCCTGCGATGGCAGGTATCCGCGCGGCCGAAAACCTCGAAAACACTGCGACAGCAGTGTCTTGTCGTCGCCGACCCGCAACTCATAAAGCGTTAAGATGCACGCCTGCGAACAACACATCTGGACCTTCAACGATGCGGATTCTGGTGACCGGCACGGCGGGTTTCATCGGCGCGGCGCTGACCGAAGCCCTGCTCGCGCGCGGCGACGACGTGCTCGGAATCGACAACCACAACGACTACTACGATCCGGCACTGAAGCAGGCTCGCGTGGACCGCTTCGGCGAACATCCACGCTATCTGCATCGCCGCATCGACCTGGCCGACATGACGGCGCTGCAAGACGCCTTCGACGGTTTCCGTCCGCAGCGCGTCGTGAACATGGCCGCCCAGGCCGGCGTGCGCTACTCGCTGGAAAATCCGCACGCCTATGTGCAGAGCAACGTGGTCGGCTTCGTCAACCTGCTCGAAGCCTGCCGTCATGGTGGCGTCGAGCACCTGGTCTACGCCTCATCCAGCTCGGTCTACGGCGACAACCGCGACATGCCGTTCTCCACGCGTCACGCCGTCGATCACCCGGTCAGTCTGTACGCCGCGACCAAGCGCGCCGATGAACTGATGGCGCACACGTACAGCCATCTGTACCGACTGCCGACCACCGGTCTGCGCTTCTTCACCGTCTACGGCCCGTGGGGCCGTCCGGACATGTCGCCGATGCTGTTCGCCGACCGCATTCTGCGCGGCGAGACGCTCGACGTGTTCAACCACGGCCACCACAGCCGCGACTTCACCTACATCGACGACATCGTCGAGGGCGTGATCCGCTGCCTGGATCATCCCGCGCAGCCGGACCCCGACTACGACCCCGCGCACCCGGTCGCCGACCGCTCCAGCGCTCCCTGGCGGCTGTACAACATCGGCAACGGCAAGCCGGTGCAACTGATGCGCTTCATCGAACTGCTGGAACAGCACTTGGGTCGCGAAGCGAAGAAGAATCTGCTGCCGATGCAACCCGGCGACGTGGCCGACACCTGGGCCGACGTCGAAGCGCTGCACCGCGATGTCGGCTATGCACCGTCGACGCCGATCGAAGTCGGCGTGGAACGTTTCGTGGAGTGGTATCGCAGCTACTACCCGAACGCCTGACACCCCACGCCTGCGCATACGCTTCGAAAATCCACGCGCGACCCAGATCCATCTACCGTGATGGCGATGACGCGTTCAGTCCGAAGACGCCGTCAAACGTGCCGCCAGACCGCTGAAGCGACGCGTGCTACGAGCCACGGTGCGGCGCAGCGTGCCCGGCGTCGCCACCAGCGTGACCTGACGACGCGCGCGGGTCACGGCGGTGTAGAGCAGCTCGCGGCCGAGTACGCGCGCATCGTGCGGCGGCAGCACGATGTCGACCGCCTCGAATTCCGAGCCCTGGCTCTTGTGGATGGTCATGGCGTAGGCGCTTTCGCATTCGGGCAGCGCCGCCAGGGCCAGCTTGCGCACGCCGCCCTCGGCGTCCGGGAACCAGGCGCGCAGCACGCCTTCGGCATCGGACAGCACCACGCCGATGTCGCCGTTGAACAACGACACGCCGTAGGCGTTGCGGGTCACCAGCAGCAGACGGCCCGGATACCACAACGCATCCGGCTCCGCCCCTGCACGCTGCCGCAGGGTCCGCTCGAAGGCCTCGTTCAGCGTGTGGCTGCCCCAGGCTCCATCGCGCAACGCAGTCAGTACTCGATGCCGGGTGGACATCGCCAACGCTTCGCGGGGATCGTCGCAGTGCGCCAGCGCTGCGAAGCGTTCGACGTGCCGCCCGACCAGCGCCGTCGGCGGGTGCTGTGCAGCCCCCTCGTCCAGGTGCACATCCACGTAGGTCGCTTCCGTCAGCCCGCGACATAGCGCATCGCCTTCGCCGGCGCGGATCATCGCGGCCACCTGCCCCAGTCCGCTGTCGCCGTCGAAACGATGCGAACGATGCAACTCGACCACCGCATCGGCAAACCGCCCAGCATCCGCATGCGAGTTCACCCACGCGCCTGTCACCGCATGCACCAGCGCCGCACGTGCGGGCGACACCGCGCCCTCGCCGGCAGCGGCGCACACGGTCGCGAGCACGTTGCCGGCCTCGACCGAAGCCAGCTGGTCGCGGTCGCCAAGCAGCACCAGGCGCGCGCCCTCCGGCAGCGCGTCCAGCAACCTTGCCATCAACGGCAGATCGACCATCGACACTTCGTCGACGACGACCAGATCGGTATCCAGCGGGTACCCGGCGTGATGGCGAAAGTGCGTGCTGCCGCGACGCACGCCGAGCAGACGGTGCAGGGTCGACGCCGTGGTCGGCAACGCTTGCCGCACGTCCTCGTCCACCTTCAGCGCATCGATGCGCTCGCGCAGCGACTCGCTGAGCCGTGCAGCGGCTTTGCCCGTGGGCGCGGCCAGATGAATGCGCGGCGCGGCCTGTCCCGAAGCCCGCCGCTGCCCGATCCAGGCCGCCAGTAGCCAGAGCACCGTGGTGGTCTTGCCGGTGCCCGGCCCGCCGGTGATGACGGTCAGCGGGGAGATCAGACCGGTCAGGGCCGCCAGCGCCTGCCGGTCCGGCTCAGCGCCCCCCAACGCAAAGAAAGGGTCGAGCGCCGCGCGCAGAGCGTCCGCATCCACAGCCGGCGCCGGTGCCGAAAGCAGGCGGCGCAGCACCTGCGCCACCCGGCCTTCGTGATGGAAATAGCGTCCCAGCCAGACACGCTCTTCGTCGTACAGCAGCGGCTCGACGGCCGCATCCGACGCCGGCGCTGCCCAACGGCTCGTCTGCAGCGCCTGCTGCAGATGCTCGACCGCCGGAAGTTCCGGCAGCGCATCATCGTCACCGCAGGCTTCGCCGAGTACGGCCGGCAGTTGCGACAGCGGCAGACAACTGTGCCCCTGCGAGACCGCCAGCGAAGCCGCCGCGGCCAGCAACCCCAGCTCCATCGGCACATCCGCCTCCAGATCGAGCAGGCAGCGGCCGAGTTCAATATCGAGCGGGCGCAGCACGCCGCGCGCCTGCAGTCGATCAAGCAGATCGCCACGCGGATTCATGACCGGCCTCCGGGCGCACGCAACAGCGCATCCATGGCGAAAACCAGTTCGGGCGGCGGACGATCCGCATGGATGCCGTTGCCTTCCGGACCCACGCCCATCCCGCGCAGGAACAGGTAGCGCACGCCGCCGAAATCGCGCGCATAGTCGTAGTCATCGCCGCGCAGCTGGCGAAGCCAGCGATGCAGGGCCACGGTGTAGATGAGGTATTGCAGATCATAGTCGCTGTCGTGCACGGCCACGCGAAGCGGCTCGGGCGCGTAGTCGGCGACGCGGTCGCCGAGATGATTGGTCTTGTAGTCGGCGATCCACCAGCGGTCCGCATGCACGAAGACCAGATCGATGATGCCGTTCATCAGACCGCGCAGGCGTCCGCCGACATGGGCGAAGCGCTCGCGCTGCAACTGGTAGCCATGGACATGCAGCACGTCCAGCAACTGCTGCGGGTCGGCCCCTTCCATGCCGAAATCAAACACCATTTCGGCACGCCGCATGCTCTCCGGGAGCGCGGCCAGACACAGGTCGTCGACCACCGGCGTGCGCAGTGTGCGGCGCAGAAGGTCCTCGACCGAACGCTGCGCCGCCGCTCCGCTGAATCCCTGCGCCGCCAGCGCGCGCATCACGATTTCGCGCTGCGTATCGGGCACCGCACCGGCATCGTCGGCCCAGGCTGCGAAGTCGATGTGTTCGAGCGCGTCGTGTACTGCACTGCCGAAACGGCTTCCGTGCAGGCCGCCGGCCATCGCCGGCACGCGCGCATCGGCGTCTGTCGCCGATGCGGCGGACGCGTCGGTGTCGAAGTGCGGCGAGTGCCCACCCTCGGCCAGTCGCGAAAAGCTGTGATGACGCCAATCGCGATCCAGTTCGCGCTGGAAACGGCGCGCCTGTAGCTGCGGCGTCTGTGCTGGCGGCGCGACGCCGATGTGCACAGGCTCCGGCAAAGGCGCTTCCGCCACGCTCGCACCGCCGCGTGCCAGCAACGCCTCCACACCATCCGCAAGCACCCAGCCGAGCACGCTTCCCGCCGGCGTTCTGCCCGACGCTGGCACGCTGAGCCAGCACGAGTGCCGGGCGCGCGTCACGCCGACGTAGAGCTTGCGCACGCCCTCGGCAAGCTCTTCCCGCTGCGCAGCGGCCATCGCTTCGTCATCGTCCGGGTCACGATCACCGGATCCGCTGGCGATGAATCGGCGCACCAGATCATCGCCGTCGTGATAGCGCGCGAACCCGCCCTTCTCCGGCTTGCGCGCCTGCATCAACGCGGCGAACGGCAGCAACACCAGATCGAATTCCAGTCCCTTGCTGGCGTGCACGGTCATGATCTGCACACGCTCGGCATCGCTTTCCAAACGCAACTGCTCGTTCTCGTTGCCAGCGTCGGCCAGGGCCATGCGCCGCGCCAGCCAGTCGCGCTGCGCACGCGCGCTGGACAGACGACGCGCCTCGGCCTGCAACGCATCGCCCAACTGCATCAGATTGCTGAGACAGCGCTCGCCGTCGGGTTCGGCCAGCAGCCGGCGCGCGTGCCGTTCGCCGAGACGCTCCAGCATCGCCAGCACGCCGCGCTCCAGCCAGCGTGCGCGCAGGTCGTCAAGTTCGTCGCGCCAGTCGGCATCGTGATCCTGCATGGTCCGCAGATCGCCGAGGCGACGTCCGAGCAGGCGTGTGCACAGCGCGCCGCGCGCCAGTCCGGCATGACGCGGCGCCAGCAAGGCATCGAGGATGCGGCACAGTTCGACGGCCTCCTGCGTGGCGTAGACGCTCTCGCGCCGCTGGCACACGGCGGGTACACCGCAGGCCGCCAATGCATCCTGGACGCGCATGGCCTGCCGGTTCGAGTCGACCAGTACCGCAATGCTGCCGGGCGCGACCGATACCTCGCGCAACTGCGCCGTCTCGGGCGTCAGCAAACGCGCCACCTCGCCGGCGCAAGCGAGGGCGAGACTTTCTTCAAGCGCTTCGCGTCCACCGGGCGGCGCCTCGTCGGGCAGTCGCCAGAGCGTCATCGGCGCGACCTGCTCGCCGTTCCGACGCAAGGCGCCATCCGCTTCCTTGCCGCCCGATTGCACCGATTCGAAGGCAATGCCGTCTTCGACGAAGACATCCTCGCGCCCGCTGAACAGGGCTTCGCAGGCGGTCAGCAATCCGGCAGCGGAACGGTAGTTGTGATCCAGCGACCAGTGCGCCGCGGCCAGGCGCTTGGCGCGCAAATAGGCATGCACGTCGCCGCCACGGAAGCCGTAAATGGCCTGCTTGGGGTCGCCGATGCAGAACAGCACGCCCTGCTCGGCGTAGAGCCGACGGAAGATCTCGAACTGACGCGCATCGGTGTCCTGGAATTCATCGACCAGGGCGACCGGATATTGCGCATGCAGCGCCTGGCGCAGACGTTCGCCGCGCGCGCCGTCGTCGAGACCGCGATGCACCCATTCGATCTGGTCGGCGTAGGACAGGCGTGACAGATCGCGCTTGCGCGCGGCCAGCCCCTCACGCGCTTCGCGCAGCAATGCATGCAGCACGACCGGCGTCCGGGCGCGGACCTGGTCCGCGTAGGCGGACTCGGCACGCAGCCAGTCGTCGATGGCCGTGAACGCCGCATGCCCCGCGAACGGCGGCTTGTTCTTCTTGACCGCAGCGGCCAGTTTCTCGCCGGCGAATTTCTGCAGCAGGTTCGGTGCCGGCCGTCCGCCCTCGGCCAGTTGCCGGTGCAGGTCGCGCAGGCCCTCCACGCTATCGGACTTGTACCGCCCGCCGTGCAGATGACCCGCCTCGAACGCCGCCCGGAACACGGCCACGGCCTCTTCACCCGCCTCGCTCCAGATCCGGTGCAACGCCTCGCGCGCCGCGTCGACGTCTTCGGGCTGGCAAGGCGCCATCGCGTCGGCATCCGGCGACGGGAGCGGTTCGATGCGGCCATGGAAGTCGATGAGGGGCTTCAGCGTCGTGGCCAGCGCCTCCGGCGTCGAGCCGAGCGTCAGCAACGCGTGCCGGTCGACGATGTCCTCGGCGCTGCCCCAGCGCAGCCACGCGTCGGCGGCGAAGGACGCCAGCAGATCGTCGTCGGAGGGTTCGAGCGTGCGGGTTTCGCTGACACCTTCGATCAGCGCTGCATGCTCACCCAGCACGCGCTGGCAGAATCCGTGAATGGTGAAAATCGCCGCCTCGTCCATGCGCGTCACGGCCTGCTGCAGGCGATGCGCCAGATCGGACGGTGCTTCCTCGCCGCACTCCAGCGTGCGGCGAAGCAGCGCCAGCGCCCAGCGCTGCTCGCCGTCCAGGGTGTCCGGAAGTGCGGCGTCAGAATCGATCCAGGGCTGCGCCGCGACCCGCGCGCACACGGCCAGGCGCTGCCGAAGGCGCTGACGCAGTTCCTCGGTCGCGGCCTTGGTGAACGTCATTACCAGAATCTGCCGCGTTTCCAGATTTCGCTCGACCACCAGCCGCGCATACAGCCCGGCGATGGTGTAGGTCTTGCCCGTGCCGGCGCTGGCCTCGATCTGCTGCACATCGGCCAACGGCACGCGCAGCGCCATGTCGGTGTCGGCCAGATTCCGCAACACCTCGTTCATGGCGCACCTCCGTTCCGCAGCGCTTGGCACAACGGCAGATGGACATGCGCGGCAAGAGCCTCGAAACGCCCCTGCAACGCCGCGCCATCGAACAGCTCGCGACCGCGGAAGGCCAACGCGAACCAGGCATCGCCGGCCTCGGCGTAGGTGTTGTACCCCCCTGCCCAGCTGCCTTGCGCGGCTTTGCATGCCGCCGCCTCATCCTCGCCGGCTGCGCGCTTCTCCGCCCAGGCGAAGGCTGTGCGCAAAGGAAGCGGCAACGCCTCGCGCCGGCCTTCGCGATGCACGTCCAGCAACACGCGCAGATGCGCACACGCTTCCGCGGCCGTGGGCATGGCCGGGCGCCACGGCAATCGCCAGGATGCCTTTCCGCTGTCGCGCCCCCAGGCCAGGCAATCCGGCGCGATTTCCAGTGCGCGCGCAGCCAGGGCGCCCAACCACCAGTGCATCCAGCCGCCTGCGCTGTGCGAAGCACCGACCCATGCGCCGTATCCGCCTTCGTGGAGTTCCTCGAGCACGCCGGTCAGCACCCTCCCCTCGCCCAGATCCAGGCGGAAACGATGCGGCGCCTGCGGTGGATGCGCCTGCCGCCATGCCTGCCATTGCCGCAATCCCGGTCCCAGCGACTGCAGGGTGTCGCGCAGGGCCGTCTCGCCCCAGGCCAACGGCGGCAACAGCGCCTGCGCGCGCAGGGCCTCCAGGGTCTGTCCGGCCGTATCATCGACGTTCGCGGCCAGCACTGTGTCAAGGCGATGTCGCTGCAGCGGTTCGAGCGTCAGCGGCTCACGTTCGTCGACCTCCTCGTCCGGCGCGGACAACGTGATGCCCGCCTCGATCCGCAGGAACGCCGCGGCGGGATTGCGGAAGAACTGCCGCAACGCAGCCAGCTCGACCGCTTCCGTTTCATTCTCCGCCGACCATGCGTCGTCGGCGAACACGACCGGCTCGACGCGGCGCGGCGCGGGACGCGCCGCCTCCAGCCATTCGTCGCGATAAGTGAACACGTTCGCATCGTGCATGGGCACATCATCCGGAACGAACAGGCGCGATGAGAACGCCTGCATCGGATGCTGCGTGACCAATTGCTTGCGCGCAGCGGCAGGATCGCGGAAATACCCCTCGCAGACATGGTCGAGCAACTCGCTCAACACCACGGACGGCTCGATCGCCGTGCCCTTGCGCAGATCGATGCCGGTGTAGCTGAGATACAGCTGCCGCTCGGCGGCCATCAGCGTCTGCAGGAAAAGATAGCGATCGTCCTCGCGCACCGAGCGGTCGCCCGGCATGCGACGACCGACCAGCATGCGGTTCAACGCGTCAGCGGGATCGCGGCGCGGAAACGCGTCGGCATCCATGCCCAGCACGCAGATCAGCTTAAACGGCACATTGCGCAACGGCACCAGACCGCAGACGCTGACGCCGCCGGCCAGGAAGCGCTGCTGCGGCGCCTGCTCGCGCAGCTGTTCCTGCGCGAAAGCGCGCACCGTGCGCCAATCCAGAGGCTGGTCGAACGCAGCCTCCGCACTGTGCTCGGCCAGCGCACGCAGGGCGGCTCGAGCGGCTTCCAGCGCACGTTCCTCGTCGCGGCCTTCCGGCTGTGGCACCAGGCGATCCAGCGCCTCGTTGATCAGGGTCTGCCACGCGCCGGGCGGTTGCGGACGCCGTTGCGCATGACGCAGAGTCCGCAAAATGCGCTGGACCGAAAACAAGGCGCCGAGCGCGGCGGTGTCCGCGCCCTCGATGTCGGTCAGCGGTGCAATCCCGTGCAACAACGCACCGGATGTCGCCTCGCCGCTCATGTAGCCCAGCAGCAGACGCCGTCGGCCGAAGCGCCAGCTGTATTCCTCGAACGCGGGCAGACCATGCGCCAGCCGATCCTCGGCGTCCTCGCCCCAGCGGACGCCGGCGTCGCGCACCCATGCGCGCACCGTCTCCAGCACGTCCTCGTCGAGGCCGAAGCCGCGCAGCACGGCCGGCACCGCCAGCACCTCCAGCACTTCGCTGGCCGTCAGCCGCGAGGCGGGCAGATCGAGCAGCCGCAGGAACAGCGCCGCCAGCGCATGCGTCTCGGCCAGCGGGCGGTCGGCCACGGTCCACGGAATACGCCGCGGGTCGTCCACGCCCAACGCGCCGAACACCGCCTCGATGCACGGCGCGTACCGGGCGAGATCCGGCACCATCACCGCGATGTCGCGCGGCTGCAGTTCCGGGTCCTGCTTCAGGCGGTCCAGCAACTGATCGTGCAGCACCTGCACTTCGCGCAGCGGCGAATGGCAGACGTGCACCTGCAACGAACGATCCGCCGGATCGTGCACATCGCGGCGCATATCCGGATCGGGCGCGGACAGCGTGATCACGTCCGCCTGCACGCGCTGCAGCAGGGTGTCGCGCGGCGGATCCTCGTCCTCGGGAAACGTCTCGACGTCCGGCTGCACGTGCTCGTAGGAAAACAGCTGGGCGACGAAATCGCGCCCGACACCGCCCAGCGAGACCAGCAGGCGATTGGGCGGATCGTCGAACAGGCTCTCACCCGCCTCCAGCCGGGTCTCGCATTCCCGGCGATTCGGCAGGTCGCCCCAGTATTCCCGGCATGGCGTGGGCAGGAAGAAATGCAGCGCGCAATGGCGTCCCAGCACGCCCAGCACGCGCAGCACGTCCGGCGACACGTTGATGATGCCGAAGGCGAAAACGCTCGACGGAAGCTGCGCGGGCCGGGGCGCATCCGCTTCGGCGTGACGCCGCAGGAACTGCCCCAGCAGATGACTGCGGGAAGTCGCATCCCCGCGGGTCAGTTGCCGCCACAGCTCCGCCTGCGGATCGTCCGCGTCCTCGCCCCGGGCCCAGCCTTCGAGCAATTCGCGCCGATACCCCTGATAGCGTTCGTACAGCTGCGCCAGATGGCCGGACAACTCGAAGCTGCGCAGATCATCCGCGTCCTCGCCCAACCACGCACGCACGGCGGCTGGCGCGGCCGGATCGCGCAGATGCGCCAGGATGCGCCAGCGCAGGACTTCCCGGTCGAAGCCCGACACCGACGGCAGCTCCGCGTGTTCGGCCCGCAGCAACCGCCATACCAGCTGGGCCGGCGCGATGAATTCCAGGTTGGCGGCGATGCCGTACCGCTCGGCCAACCGCTGCACCAGCCAGCGCCGCAGACCGGGCTGCGGCACCAGCACCGTCTGCGGTTGCAGCAAGTGTGCCGGGTCGCGTCGCGCCAGCAGATCGGCCAAGGTATCGGCCAATGCATCGAGATGAGTGTCGTAGTGCAAATGGAACATGCTGGGCGTCGATCCTGACGGCTCGCGGCAATGGGTCAAGCGTATCCCATCATCCTGCCCGATCGATGTCTCGCGAGATGCGACAAGCATTGTCGCAACGTCTGGCATCGACTGTTCCGCCGACCACACGGTATCGGCCGCGTGGACGATGCCTGCCGCGCCGAAAAGAGCGCACAATGCCCATTCAACGACTTGCGCGCAGCGTCCGCGCCGTTTGCGTCTGTCCCAGCCCGGCGCCCTGTTCGCAGCATTCTGCTTCGCGACTGGAGACCGCCATGATCCACGAAAGCATTCTCGACACCATCGGACGCACCCCCGTCGTGCGTCTGCATCGCATGGCGCCCGAGGGCCGCGAGCTGTTCGTGAAGATCGAATCCTTCAATCCCGGCGGGTCGGTCAAAGACCGTCTCGCCAAAGCCATCATTCTCGACGCCGAGCGACGCGGCACGCTGCAGCCCCGCCAGACCGTGATCGAAGCCACCAGCGGCAACACTGGCGTGGCGCTGGCCATGGTCTGTGCGGCGCGCGGTTATCCGTTCGTGGCCGTGATGGCCGATTCCTTCTCGATCGAGCGCCGCAAGCTGATGCGTGCCTACGGTGCGCGCGTCGTACTCACCCCCGCCGCCGAACGCGGCACCGGCATGGTGAAGCGGGCCGAGGAACTGGCGAAGAAACACGACTGGTTCCTGGCCCGCCAGTTCGAGAACGAAGCCAACCCGTCCTACCACCGCAACACCACGGCCACGGAAATCCTGCGCGACTTTGCCGACCACCGGCTCGACGTCTTCGTCAGCGGCTGGGGCACCGGCGGCACGCTGACCGGCGTGGGCGAGATGCTCAAGGTCGCGCGACCCGAAGTGCGCATTGTCAGCACCGAACCGGCCGTCGCCGCCCTACTCGCCGGCAAGGAATGGAATTCGCACAAGATCCAGGGCTGGACGCCGGACTTCATACCCGAAGTGCTCAATCGCAACGTACCCGACGACAACATCCCGGTCACCGACGACGAAGCCCTCGAAACAGCACGGCGTCTGTCGCGCGAGGAAGGGATCTTCGTCGGCATCTCCGCCGGCGGCACCGTGGCCGCAGCACTGAAGGCCGCGGAAAAGACCCCGCCGGGCGCCGCGATCCTGGCCATGCTGCCGGACACCGGCGAACGCTATCTCAGCACGCCGCTGTTCGAGGGCATCCCGGACGGTTCGGACGATGCGTGGCTGCCCACCCGAGATTGACGACACCGCATCGATTCACGACGCGCGCACAACGCGGTGGCTCCGATGGAACAACGCAGCCACCGCGCCGATCAGCACGCCGCCGGCCAGCGCCAGCATCCAGTCGTCGGCATGCAGCAACTGCATCTGCAGCGCTGCCGCAAGCGTCGGAATCGTCAGCAGCACGATCGCCGAAGCCAGCGCCGCCAGCGGCACAATGCGCGCCGCCCTTGTGCGTCCGCGACCCAACGCCAGCGTCACGGCCGCACTGGCGACGACCAGCACCAGCAACGCCATGCTGCGAGCGTGCACGGCGCTGCCGGAGGATTCCAGACTATAGGCGTAACCGACGCCGACCAGCGCAGTCAGCGCCAGACCACCGCCGATCACCACCGCCCATTCGCGGGCATCGAAGAAACGCAACCGCGTCGTCCTGCGCACGCGCTGCAGCCGCGCGCGGGTGGGCAGCTGCTGGAAGGCCAGCAACGCCGTCGGATGGATGATCAGTTCCAGCCACACCACGTGGATCGGCAGATACAGCAGCGGCAGACCCAGCCAGGGCACGAAGGCGGCCGTCAGCACCAGCGGCATGTGGATCATCAGCAGGTAGGCGAAGCTCAGCTTCAGATTGCCGAACAGCTGACGGCCTTCGGCAATGGCCTCGACGAGGGTGCCGAAGTTGTCGTCGAGCAGCACCACCGGCGCCACTTCGGAAGCTGTGCGCGTGCCGCGTCGGCCCATGGCGATGCCGATGTCGGCCGCCTGCAGTGCGGGCACGTCGTTGACGCCGTCGCCAGTCACCGCCACGATCTCGCCCTCCGCCTGCAGGGCGCGCACGATCTCCAGCTTGTGCATCGGCAGGCAGCGCGCGACGGCGTCGAGATCCGCCAGCGCGGCGACGCCGTCCCGACGCAGATCGCGCACCAGGTCCTCGCCCAGGCGCACTGTTGGCGCCGCACCGCCGAGACCCGCCTCGACGGCGATCGCGCGCGCCGTGAGCGGATGATCGCCGGTGATCATGAGCACGCGGATACCCGCCTGCCGGGTCTCGGCGACGGCTTCCGCGACACCTTCACGCAGCGGATCGGCGAATCCCAGCAGTCCGGCGAACGCATACTCGCGATCCGGCTCCCCGCCAGGCCAGGCCGGCAAGGCGCGTCGCGCGCAAGCGATGACCTTGTAGCCACGCGCCGCCCACTCGCCGGCGCGCGCGCTCCAGACTTCGCGCTCCTCCGATGACAGCGTGCACATTGCGAGTACCGTCTCGGGCGCCCCCTTCGCCACGGCCTCGAACTGTCCATCCTCCAGCACGAACACCGCCACCTCGCGACGGGCTTTCTCCGTGAACGGGAACGTCGCCGCGCGTTCGCCGCCCGCCCCGCCGGCACGTTCGAGAATGGCCGTGTCCATGGGATCGGCACTGTCCTCGCGGCTGGCGCGCGCGGCTACGCGCAGCAGAGCCGGCTCGTCGACATCCGACGCCGGCTGCAGCGTGCGCAGTTGCAACCGGCCTTCGGTCAGGGTGCCGGTCTTGTCGGTGCAGATCGCACTGACACGGCCGATGTTCTCCACCGCCACGGCACGCTGCACCAGGGCGCCGTGGCGCGCCAATCGCCACACGCCGACGCCGAGAAAGGCGGTCAGAACCACCGGAAACTCCTCAGGCAACGCGGCGACCGCCAGCGTCAACGCGCTCACCACCGCATCGAGCAGGCCATGCCCCTGATACCAGCGCGCCAACGCCAGCGCCACGCACATCAGCACGGCCACGGCGACCAGCGCGGTCACCAGCGACGACAACGCCTGCTGCAACGGCGTGCGCTGCCGCGGACCGGTCTGCGCCAGGCGCACGATGCCTCCGTACAGGGTCCGTGCACCGGTATCGACCACGCGCAGCTGCAGCGAACCGGTCAGCAGACGCGTACCGGCCGCGCCCCAGTGCCGATCCTCGATCTCGGCGTCCTCGGGCATCGCACCCGTCCAGGGATGCTTGCGGCACGGCAGCGACTCGCCAGTGAGCGCGGATTCATCGAGCTGCAGATGCTCTCCATCGACGATCACGCCGTCGGCAGGCAGATATTCGGACGCCTCCACCCGCACCAGATCGCCCGGCACGAGATCGACCGTTTCCACCTCGACCAGATGGCCATCACGCCATACCCGGCTACGCATGGCGAGCCGGCTGGCCAAACCTTCCACGCTGGCGCGGCTGCGCCGGTGCAGATACGCGTCCATCCCCAGAATCGGCAGCAGCGCCAGCCCCAGCACCACCGCCTCGGTGTGGTCGCCGAGCAGGGCGAACAGCAGCGAGATGCCGAGCAGGAACCACGGCATCGGATCGCGCGCGCTCTCGCGCAGCACCTCGCGCCAGCCGGCGCGGCGCGACGCAAACATGTCGTTGCGCCCAAAACGCGCGCGCCGCGCCTCCACTTCGGCGCGATCCAGACCGCGCGACGGGTCGGACGGCGAACTCCAGCGTTCAGGGGGAACGTGGTGCTTCATGGGACGACCTCAGCGTCGGTCGCCATCGGCAAGCCTGCATGCCGCTCGGTCTACCTCGGAACAGACTCGTACATCGAAAACGGATGCCATGCGCGCGCGCCTCCCCGGTTGGCGATGCCGATCACCCCGGCAGTTCGAAGCGTAACGCAGATACGCTCCGGGATACTCCACGGCGGACCCGTGGCCTGCACTCGACCAGAGACTCCCGGCACTCACGCCGCGCAGGTGTTCCATCAAACCGTGCGTGCCGCCGACCGCCATGCACACGTCGACCGGGAACCGAAAGAGGCCGGGCCTAGCACGACTCACCAACCAGCGGATGCCTTCTCAGTGCGTCGTCGAAAAACGGTCCGAGCACGACGCGACAGACACCGACGCGACCGCTTCATCCGCCACGATGCGTCCCCGCTCCATGCGCACCCGCCGATCGACCAGATACGAGAGGCCCTCGAGCCGGTGCGTGATAAGCAGCACCGTGCGTCCCTCGGCCAGCGTCGCCAGCGCCCCCATCAACGACTGCGCGGTGGCGGCGTCGAGTCCTTCGGTCGGCTCGTCCAGCAGCAGGATCGGGCGATCCGCGAGCAGCGCACGCGCGATGGCCACGCGACGCGCCTCGCCGCCCGAGAGATGCGCGCCGCCTTCGCCCAGCCAGGTGTCGTACCCATCCGGCAGTGCCGCGACACACTCGCTCAGCTGCGCCGCGTGCACAGCGGCCTCAATCTGCGCGCGGGTGGCGTCGGGGCGCGCTACTCGCAGATTCTCGATCAGGGTGGCGTCGAACAGGTGCGTGCGCTGTTCGACCACGGCGATGGCGGCGCGTACATCGTCCGTCGCGTAATCGGTGATAGAGCGTCCGCCCCACATGATTCGCCCGCCCTCGAAAGGCTGGAAACGCAGCAGCGCCGCCGCGAGGCTGCTCTTGCCCGCACCCGAAGCGCCGGTCACCGCCACGCGGCTGCCGAACGGAAGCTCCAGATCCACGCCGTCCAGCGCCCACGGCGCGTCCTCGGCATAGCGAAGCCGCACGCCGCGCAGGGAAATATCCGGCTGCGACGGCGGCTTGGCTGACTCCGCCGGGTCCTCGACCGCCGGTTCGGCGTCGACCAACTCGAACACCCGTGCCGCCGCCGCCCTGGTCGCGCCCCATCGCGTGAAAGCCTCGGGCAGCACGGCCAGCACCTCGAACGCCGCCATGCCCAGCAACACCAGCATGACCACATCCGGTCCAGCCAGCCTGTCGGCGCGTGCCGCGGCCGCCCCCAGCAGAAGGGTTCCCGCCGCCACCGCCTGTGCCAGCAGCGGTATCAACGACTGGCCGCGCTCCTGCAGGGCATCCAGACGCGCCAGCCGCATCTGCTGCGCATCGGTCAGCGCATGAATGCGCGCCTCGCGCACTGCATCGGCACCATACAGCCGCAGCTCGGCCGCGCCGCGCACCAGATCGCCGACCTCCGCGCGCAGCGCCGCCTCATCGCGCACCATCGCCTCAGACGGCGCGCGGCTGCGCACGATCAGCCAACGCGGCAGCAGCACGGCCGCCGCCGTCGCCGCGACCGCCGTCAGCACGGCCACCGGCCAGGCGTAGGCCGCCTGCACCGCCAGCACCAACGGCAACGCCAGCAGCGCAACGACGATGGGGATGCCGATCCCCAGGTAGGCGTGTTCGAGCCGGTCCACATCGGCACGCAACCGCGAGAACAGGTCTGCCGAGCCAAGAAAACCGGTCCGCGCCGGCGCCAGCGGCAGCAGACGATCGAACAGCCACAACCGCAGGCGCGACAGCACCCGCAGGGTCGCCTCGTGATTGACCAGCCGCTCGACATAACGGCCGCCGGTGCGCAACAGCGCCATGGCGCGGATCAGCGCGGCCGGCGTGTAGTAGTTCAGCACCGCGCCCGTGGCGCCGGCCAGCGCCATGCTGGCGATGAAGTGCCCCGCAATCGCCATCAGGGCGATGCCGGCCAGCGTGCTGATCAGGGACACCAGCACGCCCAGCATCATCCAGCGTCGCTGGCTGCCCAGCACGCGCCAGAAGCGACGCAACGGTCCGGTCACCGACGCGCTCATGCGGCCTCCTCGTTCTGCAGCAGACGGAAGAACGCGCCGCGATCGGCGATCAGCTGCGCTGGCGCGCCCGCCTCGATCACGCGCCCGGCCGCCATCACCACGACCTGATCCGCCGCCCGCGCCGCATCCAGACGATGCGCCACCTGCACTACCGTGCGTCCGCGCCGAAGCGTGGCAATCGCCTCCTGCACTGCCCGTGCGGAGGCTTCGTCCAAATGCTGGGTCGGTTCATCGAGCAATAACAGCGGCGCATCGCGCAGCCAGGCCCGCGCCAGCGCGACGCGCTGTGCCTGACCGCCGGACAGCCCGTAGCCGTTCTCGCCCAGTGGTGTTTCCCAGCCGTGCGGAAGCTCGCGCAGCACCGCGTCGAGCCCTGCCGCGCGCGCGGCGCGTTCCAGCGCCACGTCGTCTGCATCGGGACGCGCCATGCGCACGTTGTCGCGCAGCGTGCCGACGAACAGATGCGGCCGCTGCGGCAGCCAGGCGATGCGCGCACGCCAGGTGTCCGCATCGAGCGCGTCCAGCGCATGCCCTTCGACCTGCACCGTGCCCCGCGACGGTTCGTGGAATCCCATCAGCAACCGAAGCAGACTGCTCTTGCCCGAACCACTGGCGCCCACCACCACCGTGGTTCGGCCAGCGGGGATATCCATCGTGATGCCGTCCAGCCCGGCACGACCCGGCGCATATTCGAAGCGCACGTCCTCGATCTCGATGCGCGGCGGATGCGCAGGAGCGACGACCTTCGACGAAGCGGCAGACGCCGTTCCCTCGGCCGGCGGCGTGGACTCCAGCAGCGCGGCCAGATCGCCCGCGGCCGAGACCGCGTCCATGCGCGCATGCCGCAACGCGCCCAGGGCACGCAGCGGCAAAAAGAATTCCGGCGCCAACAGCAGCACGAACATGCCGTGGGTGAAGGCCACATCGCCCCACATCAGACGGAAACCGACCAGCACCGCGACCACGGCGATGCTCACCATGGCGAAAAATTCCAGCACCAACGACGACAGGAACGCCACGCGCAGCACCGACATCGTCTCGCGGCGGTAGGCCTCGCTGCGTTCCGCCAGCAGCACGCGCCGTCGTGCGCCTGCGCCGAACAGGCGCAGCGTCACCAGCCCCTGCAGACTGTCGAAGAACTGATTGCCCAGACGCAACAGCGTGACCCAGCGGCGCTGACTGGCCCGCTCCGCCACGCCGCCCAGCAGCACCATGAACAACGGCACCAGCGGCGCCGTCACCAGCATCACCAGCCCCGCGACCCAATCCGCCGGAAACGCCGCGACCAGGACGATCAACGGCAACAGCACGGCGGCGGCCTTCTGCGGCAGGTAGCGCGCGTAGTACGGCGCCAGCGCATCCACGCCGTCGACGGTTCGCGTAATGAGATCGGCACTCGACTGTCGCGCCAGCCACGCCGGTCCGCGCGCACGGAACTGTTCGAGCACCCGCATGCGCACGTCCGCCACCACGCGACGACCCGCCTCGAATCCGAACCGGCGCGCCTGCACCGAACACGCGGCACGCACCAGGGCCAGCAACACGAATGCGGCAGCGGCCGGAAGCACGTCGCGCACATGGGCCTTCTGCAGGAGGATCGCGTTCAACGCCCAGGCCAGCAATCCCGCCTGCACGCACAACAGCACCGTACCGGCGGCCCCCAGGCCCATCGCGGACAGCAGCCAGCGTCGGACGGTCCCTTGCTGCTGCGCCAGCCAGTCGGTCGCCCCCGGCGCGGCATCCGCCTTCACGGATGCCACGCCCGAAGCCTTCGCCCGCACCGCGGGCGGTTCATCCGTGTCAGCGTGCGTCATCCGCGGCCGACTGCGATGCGTGTTCATCCTGTGCATCCAGCATCGCACCGCCCGCGGCCGCGCACAGCACGATGGTGGCCGTGCCCAGCAACCAGGCGAAGTACCAGGGACCCAGCTCGCCCAGCACAATGGCCAGGAAAATCGCCACCATCGCCAGCGCCAGGAGCAGCAAGAAAAAGATCGTTCGTTTCATCCTCGCGTCTCCTTCAGTACGCGTGTTCGTCGGCGGCGACATGCTCGGGCTTCACCTTCCCGCGCATCACATAGAACGCCCAGCTGGTGTACCAGACCACCAGTGGCACGAACACCACGGTGAATCCGACCATCCAGGTCAGCGTCAGTTGGCTCGACGTCGCGTTCCACAAAGTCAGGCTCTGCGACGGCTCGCTGCTCGACGGCATCATGAACGGGAACATCGCCGCGCCGACCGTGCCGATCACGCCGATCCAGCCCAGCGCGCCCGACCACCAGCCGAGATGCGAACGGCCCGCACGCGCGGCCAGCGCCGCGCCGATCACGCCGGCGAAACCGACCAGCGGCACCAGCCACAGCGCCGGATGCGCGCTGTAATTGCCGAACCACGCGCCCGAGGCCTGCGTCACCGTCTGCTGCATCGGCGTCTGCGCCAGGTTGCCCGACGGACCGCTGACCAGCTGGAAACCGTCGATCGCGTGCACCCACACGCCGCCCAGGGCGAACAGCACCACAGCCACCGCGGCCGCGACCATGACCAGCTTGCGTGCACGCTGGAACATCGCATCCTCGGCGCCGTTCATCACCGTCAGCGCGCCCATCATCGACGACAGCGCCACCGACAGCACGCCGCACAGGATCGCGAACGGGTTGAACAGGGCCAGGAAGCTGCCGGTGTAGTACGAGGTCAGGTTCCAGCTGAAGTGGAACGGCACACCCTGCAGGATGTTGCCGATGGCCGCGCCGAACACCAGCATCGGCAGGAAGCCGCTGACGAACAGCGACCAGTCCCACACGTTGCGCCAGCGTGCCGACGGCATCTTGCTGCGGTACTCGAAGCCCAGCGGGCGCACGATCATGCTCCACAGCAGCAACAGCATGACCACGTAGAAGCCCGAGAAGGCCGTGGCGTAGATCAGCGGGAACGCCGCGAACACCGCGCCGCCACCGAGGATGAACCACACCTGGTTGCCGTCCCAGTGCGGGCCGATGATGTTCAGCGCCACGCGGCGCTCCAGGTCGTTGCGGCCGACATAGCGCAGGATCGTGCCCACGCCCATGTCCATGCCGACCATCACCGCCAGGCCCATCAGCAGCACGCCGAGCAGCAGCCACCAGACCACTTTAAGAATCAGATAAATTTCCATGGATCAGGCCTCCGCATTCGCCGTGGTCAGGGCCGGTGACGGCTTGTGATCGCCGTGGTCGTCCGGTCCCCTGCGTATCGCGCGCACCATCAGGAACATCTCCACCGCGATGAAGGCGCTGTAGATCAGCACGAAACCAGCCAGCGAGAACACCATGTAGGTGACACTGTGGGTCGAGGCCGACATCCACGTCGGCAGTACGCCGTACACCGTCCACGGCTGCCGGCCCAGCTCGGCGACCAGCCAACCCGCCTCGTTGGCGATGAACGGCACCGGGATCATCCACGGCGCGATCTTCAGGAACCAGCGCCGTCGCTCCACGTTGTTACGCAGCGTGAAGACCACCGCGAGGATGAAGAACGCCAGCATCGCAAAGCCGAACGCGACCATCGTGCGGAACGCCCAGAATACCGGCGCCACAGGAGGAATCGTCGCCTTCGCCGCGGCGTCGACATCGGCGTCCGTCACCTTGCTCAGATCGTGCTGGTAGCCCTGCACAAGGAAACCGTAGCCGAGGTCGTCCTGATGCTGGCGGAACGTCGCCAGCGCGGTCTGGTCCTCGGGATTCTTCGATAACGTCTGCAGGGCCTGCACCGCCGGAATGCCGTTGCGGATGCGCTGCTTGGCCATGGCCTCGAGCTGATCCACGCCCGGCACGCTACCGTCCACCGAGTGCGTGACCAGCAGCGAAAGCGCGTAGGGAATCTGCAGTTCGCCGTGGTTGGTCTGGTCCTTCTGCGACGGGAACGCGACCACGTTGAACGGCATCGGCCCCTGCTCGGTCTTCCACAGGGCTTCCATCGCCGCCAGCTTGGTCGGCTGCGCCTGACCGCCGACAAAGCCCAGCGCGTCACCCAGTGTGATGACGCCGAGCGTGGCCAGGATGCCGAAGATCGCCGCCACGCGGAACGAGCGACGTGCCAGTTCCGTATGACGCTTGCGCAGCATGTAGAACGCGCTGACGCCGCACACGAAGATCGCCGCAGTGACGTAGCCGGCGATGGACGTGTGCACGAACTTCGCCTGCGCATCGTGACTGAAGATCAGGTCGGTGAAGCTGCTCAGCTCCATGCGCATCGTGTGCGGATTGAACGAGGCACCCTGCGGCGTCTGCATGAAGCTGTTGGCGATCAGGATCCACAACGCCGACAGATTCGAACCCACCGCCACCAGGTAGGTCACGGCCAGATGCTGACCGCGCTTGAGGCGGTCCCAGCCGAACACCATGATGCCGACGAAGGTCGACTCCATGAAGAACGCCATCAGGCCCTCGATGGCCAGCGGCGCGCCAAAGATGTCACCGACGAAGCTCGAGTAGAACGACCAGTTGGTGCCGAACTCGAACTCCATAGTGAGGCCGGTGGCCACGCCGATGGCGAAATTAATGAGGAAGAGTTTGCCCCAGAACTGGGCCATGTCCTTGTATATCTTGCGCCCGGTGGTGACGTAGATCGTCTCCATCGCAGCCAGCAGGAAGGACAGTCCCAGTGTCAACGGCACAAACAGGAAGTGGTACAGCGCGGTAGCGGCGAACTGCCATCGCGAGAGTTCGACAACGGTCGAGTCGATCATCATGGATTCCCTGGTAGCCAACCTGTGCACCGGCGGGGAAGCCCCCGGACCGGCGACAACACGAACACCCTACTATCTTGGATGTCGCGTTGCAGCGTACTCCAAGGATGCACGGCAAACTCGCGGCAGAATGTCGCGAATTCTGCCTACCTGCGCGGGAGTTGACTCAGATCAATTGCGGGAAGAGATGGAGGCGGCGCGACCGCCCGGAACCTCGCTCCGGACGGTCGCGCCTTGCAACGACCACGAGACGGCTAGGCTGCCACGTGGGTACGCATGGCGTCGCGCTGCAATTCGCTCCAATGCGGCGGTGCGGGCCAATTCGGCTCGAACTCGCCACTGAGCGCAGCCTGCAGATCGCGGCGATCCAGGTGCGGCGCGAACTGCTCGACAAGATCCAGCGTGTAACTGCGCAACACGCGGTCGCGGCGCAGCACCAGCCAGGTGGTGCAGTCGGGCAGGAGATGCGCGGCATCGAGCATCTGCAGCTCACGGTTGTCCTCGGGACGAATCGCCATCTCGGCCAGGACGCCGACGCCGAGGCCGGCGCGCACGTAGGTCTTGATGAGATCGGCATCGCTCGAGGTGCACGCGAACAGGGGGCGCATGCCGGCCGATTGGAACGCCTGCTGCAGCGAGGACTCCGGTCGCAGCGAGGAGTCGTAGCTGACCAGCGGCTGCCCGGCCAGATCGCCCAGGCGCAACGGCCGGCTCAGGCGCGCTAGCGCATGGCCGCGCGGCACGACGACCGATCGCCGCCAGCGGTACAGCGGCACGGCCAGTCCGCCCAGCGGCGCCGGGCCACTGCTGCTGATGATGGCCAGATCGGCCTGTCCGCCGGCGAACAGGCCATGGATCTGCGCGTCGCCATGCGGACGCAGATGCAGGCCCACGCGCGGATGCTTGCGGCCGAAGGCGGCAATCGCGGATGGCAGCACGAAACGTGCCTGAGTGTGGGTGGTGAGCACGGTCAGATCGCCGTGCGCGTCGCCGCGCAGGTTGGCCGCGAGTGCGCGGATGCTGCGGGCTTCGTCGAGGATGGCGCGGGCGCGGGCGATGACTTGCTGCCCGGCGGGCGTGACCGACTTGAGGCTCTTGCCCTTGCGCGCGAAAAGCTGGAAACCGAGTTCGCCTTCAAGCTGCTTGAGCTGCTTGCTGACGCCAGGTTGCGTGGCGTGGATGCGCTCGGCGGCCAGAGTGATGTTTAGGCCGGAATCGGCGATGGAAACGATATAACGGAGCTGTGTCAGGGTCATGAGGGTTGTTCCGAAGGTGGGCGTTGGCGGTGGTGGCGGGGACCTGCATACATGCGCCAGCAATAATTGGCATTGATCGTGCAAATGTTCATGGTTAGACGTTTCATGGTGTTTCCCTCGTGAAAACCGGCACCGCGCCGGTTATGAGTCTTGAACATATCAGCAGACAGCATATCGGTCCACTGCCCTCATTTGGACGTCTATCACTCCAAATCACGCACAGCGAACAACATACCGAAAAGGCATATCGGAACAGCCAGCCTTCATTTCACGCGCCGCCAAGCTCCGCGTAGGGTCGAGGATCGACGCCACCCCGGCGTCTCCGTCGCCCCCGCAAACACGGAGTTACGCATGAGTCTTCCCCTTGGCGAAACCGCCCCCGATTTCACCGCCGATTCCACCGAAGGTCCGCTGCAGTTCCATGCATGGAGCGGCGACCAGTGGGTCGTGTTCTTCTCGCACCCGAAAGACTTCACCCCGGTGTGCACCACCGAACTGGGTGCCTTCGCACGTCGCAAGGACGAGTTCGCACAGCGCAACACGCGGCTGCTGGGCCTGTCCGTGGACTCGGTGGACGACCACGCACGCTGGGCGCAGGACATCGCCGATGTCGGCGGCACCCCGCTCAATTACCCGCTTCTGGCCGACCCCGAGCGGGCCGTCGCCAAGCTGTACGGCATGTTGCACCCCAAGGCCGACGCCAAGGTCACCGTGCGTTCGGTATTCATCATCGACCCGCAGAAGAAGGTGCGACTGACGCTGACCTACCCGCCCAGCGCCGGCCGCAACATCGACGAGATCCTGCGCGTGCTGGATTCGCTGCAGCTGACCGACGGCAAGCAGCTGACCACACCCGTGGACTGGCGAGCGGGCGAGGACGTGATCATCGCGCCCTCGGTTTCCGACGAAGCGGCCCGCGCGCGCTACCCCGACGGCTGGCGCGCGCTCAAGCCCTATCTGCGCCTGATTCCTGCCGAGCAGGCCTGAACCAACGCACCACGGCCCGTCCGGATTCGCTTGCGAACCGGACGGGCGAACCCATATCCGACACCATGAATACAAACGCGCTCTTCCGCCCACCCGCACCTGTTTCACTTCCACGCAACGACCTGTCCACCGTCATCGGACAGACCCCGCTGATTCGGCTGCACGCCGCCAGCGAAGTCACCGGCTGCGACATCCTGGGCAAGGCCGAATTCATGAACCCCGGCGGCTCGATCAAGGACCGCACGGCGCTGGGTCTGCTCGACGATGCCGAGCGCCGCGGCCGGATCCGTCCCGGCGGCACACTGATCGAGGGCACCGCCGGCAACACGGGCATCGGCCTGGCCCTGGTCGGCAACAGCCGCGGCTACCGCACCATCATCGTCATGCCGCAGACGCAGAGCGCGGAGAAAATCGCCGCCCTGCGCATGACCGGCGCCGAAGTGCGTCTGGTGCCCGCCGTACCGTACAAGGATCCTGGTCACTACGCCCACCGCGCCCGCGCACTGGCCGAAGAGATGAACGCCGCCGATCCCGGCAGCGCCTGGTTCGCCGACCAATTCGACAACACCGCCAACCGCGACTTCCACGAAGCCACCACCGGCCCCGAGATCTGGGAACAGACCGGTGGTGCCGTGGACGGCTTCGTCTGCGCCACCGGCACCGGCGGCACCCTGGCCGGCGTCGGCCGCGCGCTGAAGACGCGCAAGCCGGGCGTGCGCATCGCCCTGGCCGATCCGGCCGGTTCGGCGCTGGCGAACTACGTCAACCACGGCGAACTGAAGTCCGAGGGCAGTTCCATCAGCGAGGGCATCGGGTCCAGCCGCGTGACCGCCAACTTCGACGGCGCGCCGATCGACCTGGCATGGAACATCCCCGACGAAGAATCCGTACCGCTGCTGCACGCCCTGCTCACCGAGGAAGGGCTGTGCCTGGGCGGATCGAGCGGCGTCAACATCGCCGGCGCCATCCGCCTGGCGCGCGAACTCGGTCCCGGCCATACCATCGTCACCATGCTGTGCGATTCCGGCACGCGCTACCCACGGAAACTCTTCAACCCCGCCCTGCTGCGCGAAAAGAACATTCCGGTGCCCGGCTGGCTGGACCGGGCTTTTCCCGCCAACTGAATCGCCGCCCTGCACCGCCCGGTCAACCGGAGCGGCGGCGCATGCGTTCTGGTTCTTCGAAGGCCTGCCGCGCAGGTCCGCGAGGAACCACGCATGAAGAGCACCCTGATCACCGCCCTGGCCGCCCTGTGCCTGTTCGCCGCCGGCAGCGGCGTCGCCACCGCACAGACCGCCCGCGAACACGCCCAGCACCGCCTGCAGCATCGCGCCGAGCGCGTGGACCGGCGTACCGACCATCGCGCGCTGCGCGTCGAACGGCACAGCTCACGCCGCGCGCTGCGGATCGATCGCCGCAGTCATCGCCGCGCGAACCGTCTCGCTGCACACGGACATCCACGCGCGGCGCAGCGTGTCGTGCGCCACGGCGATCATCGCACCGCTCGCGTGCTGCGCCGGGACGATCGCCGCGCCGCCCGGATCGAACACCGTGGCGACCGTCGTGCCATCCGACTCATGCGGCGCGCGGCGCGCAGCTGACACGCAGGACTGTCCCCATGCGCACGGCGCGAATCATCGGATCGCGCCGTGTGTTTTCAGGACCCGCACCCGCAAACCGCTACACTATGCGCCATGAGCGCAACCGAACTGACCTTCACCCGCCCCGACGACTGGCACCTGCACGTGCGCGACGGCGCCCTGCTGGCCGCCGTGCTGCCGGACACCGCGCGCCGCTTCGCCCGCGCCATCATCATGCCGAACCTGAAACCGCCGGTGGCCACGGTGGCGCAGGCCCGGGCCTATCTCGAGCGCATCCTGGCTGCTCTGCCCGAGGGCGCGGACTTTCAGCCGCTGATGACGCTGTACCTGACCGAAGCCACCACCCCGGACGACATCGCCGAGGCGCGCGAGAGCGGCTTCGTGCACGCGGTGAAGTACTACCCGGCTGGCGCCACCACCAACGCAGCCAGCGGCGTCACCGACCTCCGCCGTATCTACCCGGTGCTCGAAGCCATGCAGCGACATGGTCTGCCGCTGCTGATGCACGGGGAAGTCACCGACTCCGCCGTGGACATGTTCGACCGCGAGCCGGTCTTCGTCGAACGACATCTGACGCCGCTGCGCAATGATTTCCCGGACCTGCGCATGGTGCTCGAGCACATCACCACGCGCGAGGCCGCGCAGTTCGTGCAGGACGCCCCCGCGCACGTGGGCGCGACCATGACGCCGCAGCACCTGCTGATGAACCGCAACGCGATCTTCGTCGGCGGCCTGCGTCCACACCACTACTGCCTTCCGGTGCTGAAACGCGAGACGCACCGACAGGCGCTGATGGCGGCAGCCACCAGCGGCGACCCGAGCTTCTTCCTCGGCACGGACAGCGCGCCGCATCCGCGCCACGCCAAGGAAAGCGCCTGCGGCTGCGCCGGTATCTATTCCGCCCACGCCGGCATCGAGTTCTATGCCGAGGCCTTCGAAGCCGCCGACGCACTGGACAGACTGGAAGGCTTCGCCAGCTTCCACGGCGCCGATTTCTACGGCTTGCCGCGAAATACCGACACCATCACCCTCAAGCGCGAAAGCTGGACGGTTCCCGAGGAAGTCGATTTCGGCGGCGTGCCGGGGGTACCCCTTCGCGCCGGTGATACCGTGGCCTGGCGACTGACGGACTGAGACACCGTCGACAGACGGCCCGCTTTCGCCATGCGTTACCCTGATCTCCGCACGTCTTGCGTGTTTCTATCGCGCAAACAGCATGCGATGATGCCTCAGGCGTTCCAAGGGGCCCACCATGTCGGCCGGCAAGCAAGCTCCTGACTCGAATCTGGAGTCAAAGGTCAGCGGATTGCTGGACCTGCAGCGTGAGTTATTGACCGTGGTCGCCCGACACGGCGCCCTCGAACCACGCCTGGACCAGCTCTGCCGACTCTTCGAGCAAGCCGTGGACGGCATGGTCGCCACCATCATGCAGCTCGACGCAGGCACGGACCGGCTGCGTTTCGTGAGTGCGCCGACCGCGCCGAAGGACCTGCTTCGCCAACTCGACGACACCCAGCCAGGCGATGGCTACGGTTCGTGCGCACACACGGCCTGGACGGACCGGGCAACCTACGTCTGTGATGCCACGAAGGACCCTCACTGGACCGCAGTCCGCGACGTGGCGGCGGCGTCCGGCGTGCGTTCCTGCTGGTCGGCTCCGGTGCACGATCGCGAGCAGAACATCATCGGGACCTTCGCCCTCACTTCGCTGCGGGCACACCTGCCCGATGACTACCAGCGGCGCCTTCTGGAACTGGGCGCGATCAGCGCCGGACTCCTGTTCGACCAGGAGGGCGAGGCTCGCGCCAAGGCCGATAGCGACCGAACCGTGCACCGACTCGCGCTGGTCGCCGACCACTCGCCGAACGGCATCTTGTTCACCGACACCGCGGGTACCATCGAATGGGTCAACGCCAGCGCGCTGAAACTGCTCGAATGCGCAAAGGACGACATCGTCGGTGAGAACCTCCGCGCTGTGCTGATGCAGGAGATGTCCGTCTTCGACAGCGATGCGGTGCTGCAGACCATCCGACGCGGCGAAGCATTCGCCGGTACATTGCAGCTGCGCCGCCCCTCCGGAAAGCGCTGGGCGGCACAGATCACCTGCACGCCGAGGCGGAACGCAGAAGACTCGCAGCTCGAAGGCGCCGTGGTGATGCTGATCGACGTCAGTCCATTGCAGCGCCTGTCCGAATTCAATGTGCTGCTAGCCAATGTGGACATGCGGCTATCGCGGCGCAACGAACCCGAGAAACTGCTGCAGGACATCTGCGAACTCGCGGTTGCGCATGCCGGTCTCAGTCTGGCGTGGATCGGTCGGCCCGACCCGGACACCGGCTGGTTCGAACCGATGGCGGCGGCCGGACCCGGCCGCCCTTACCTCGACGTCGTTCGAATTTCCAGCAACATGGACCTTCCCGAAGGACGGGGTCCTTGCGGCCTGAGCTGGAACGACGGCCAGACCCGCTTCGACTGCTCCTTCACGGACGACGAGCTCAAGCCGTGGGCGAAGGCCGCGCGTCAGCAGGGTTTCGCTGCCATTGCGGTATTGCCAATCCATCGCGCGGGCCAGCTGTGAGCCCTGCTATGCGTGTACCACACCGAACTGCACTCGTTCGATTCGGCGCTTCAGCAATTGCTGAAGACGATGTCGCGGAACATCTCCTCCGGCCTGGATCGCATCGACCTCATGCGCCGCGAAAGCGAGAGCCAGGCCCTGAACCAATCCATGCTCGAGAGCACTACCGTGGGCGTGGTGCTGACGCGCAACAATGTGGTCTTCCGCGCCAATCGCCGTGCGGCGGACATCCTCGGCGTCGCCGGACCAAAGGCCCTGGAAGGCATCCGCGCCTCGGCCTTCTACGGCGACCCAGATGCCGGCCGATGGCTTGCCAGAAAGACCTATGAAGCGTTCGCGGACAACCGAAGGGCCATCTTCGAAATTCCAGCACGGCGGATGGACGGCCGCCGAATCTGGCTGCGGCTGGAAGGCGCTCCCTTCGATCACGACGACTACGACGAGATCTGGAGCCTGATCGACCAGACCGAGCAGCACCAGGCGATCGAACAGCAGACCCTGCTCGCCAATGCCATGTCCTCGGTGCAGGAAGGCGTGATCATCACGGACGCCCAGCAGCGGATCGTGTACGTCAACGAGGGCTTCCACGCACTGACCGGTTACACCTTCAAGCAAATGCATGGCCGCACATGCAAGTTGCTACAGGGACCCGACAGTAACCCGGAGACCGTTCAACGCATCCATGCCGCCCTGCAGGACAAAGGCGCATTCGTCGGCGAAATTCTCAATTACCGCAAGGACGGCAGTACGTTCTGGAACCTGCTGACGATCAACCCGATTCGCGATGCGCAGGGCCGACTCAGTCATTACGTCGGCGTGCAACGCGACATCACCGACCTGCGCCAGCTGAACGCGCGCATGGAACATCTGGCCTTTCACGACTAACTCACCGGACTGCCCAATCGCCGAGCGCTGGATCGCTATCTGGCAGACGCTCTGCCCCGCAGTGTCGCCGACGATCAGGTCCTCGCCGTGGCCATGATCGACCTGGACGACTTCAAGATCATCAACGACACCCATGGCCACGTCGGCGGCGACCGGCTGCTCAAGGGCGTCGCTCAACGGATCCAACCCCTTCTGACCAAACACGACTTCTTCGCCCGTCTGGGCGGGGACGAGTTCGTGGTGGTTTTCCACGAACGCTCCCAACGCCGCGCGGAGAAACATCTGCGCAAGCGCTTCGACGCCATCGGCCGGCGATTCCGCGCGCCACTCGACGTCGGACTGGATCGTCCCATCCACGTCGGCCTGAGCATGGGCATCGCGCTGAGTCCGCAGCATGCCAGCGAGGGCGGCATGCTGTTGCGGCTGGCCGACGAGGCGCTGTTCAAGGTCAAGCGGAACAAGCTGGAGCGGGCCAACTGGTGGTCCATCCACGGCGAAGTGGACGAGGAAGAGCTGGCCGTCTCGATTGCGCCCTACGGCGACAGCGCCGCCGAAACACTGGACGTGGCGCGCCCGCATCTGGCCGATGCACTGTCCGACATCGTCGATGAGTTCTATGCACTGGTGCACACCGCCCCCCACGCTTCGCGCCTACTGAACGGCCTGGCCCCTAAAGAGATCGAGCACCTCAAGCAGCGTCAGATCCTGCACGTCCAGTTGCTGACGTCCGGAAGCACCACGCGCAAGAGCCTGATCGAGGCCAGCAGGCGCGCCGGACGCATCCACGCGCTGATCGGCATCGACAGCGTGCTGCTGATGCGCTGGATGGCCATCTACCACGAGAGTCTGGTACGACAGTGCAACATGCTGCCAATCAGCAAGCGCAGCCGCTATCACCTGGCGCAACTGCTCGACCACCGCCTGCAAGACGATCTGCAGGCACAACTGGAAGCACAGACCTTCGTGCAGGATCGCTACGCAGCGATCATCGACCAGTTCATGCCCGATCGCGGTTCCAGCTGGAACGACGCCATCAGCCTGGAAATGCGCCTGCTAGCCCGGCTGCCGGGCATGGCCTGCGTCATGGTCCTGCGCCAGAGCGGCCCGGAAACCTACAACATCGAGTCCAGCGCCGGCACTGCCGCACATGCCGTCGCCGGTGCACTGCGTGCCGAATACGGTGTGCGTCACAGCGCGAACCTCGCACCTCCCGACGATAGCCTGCTGTCCAAGAGCTGGCATACGGCCGAAATCCATACCTGCCCCCACCTCGCGGAAGTGCCGGACAACACTCCGGCACTTCCCCGTGCGCTGATGCAGGACGAGATCCGCGCCGCCGCCTGCATTCCGGTGATCGACGAGCAGCGCCTGCCGGTCGCGCTGCTGCTGCTACTGGGGCATTACCCGAATCAGTTCGAAAGCAAGTACATGCAGCACTTCATGCGCAATCTGCAGTTGCGTGGCAACGAGATCTGGCAGCGCAGCATGCGCCCGCCGCCGCCGGTGCCCTACGAGCAGGCCGTGGCCTTCCGCCGCCGCCTTTTCAAGGACGGCCTGCGCATGCTGCTGCAGCCAGTGATCGATTTTCGCAGCGGACGCGTGACCAAGGTCGAAGCCCTCGCCCGCCTCACGCTCGAAAGCGGCGAACAGCTGGGACCCGACGTCTTCCTTCCCCTGCTGCGGAATACCGAACTGGATACGCTGTTCCAGCGCGGCCTGGACATGGCGCTGAGCGACCTGGTCGAACTGGAACGGCAGGGACTGCGTATCGACCTGGCCTTGAACATCTCGCCGCATACGCTGGCCGAACCCGATTGCCCGGAATGGGTGGCCGAAGCCCTGGAACGGCACGGTCTGGCACCGCAACGCCTGATTCTGGAGATCCTGGAAAACCAGCGTGTCGACCGGGCAGCGCGCGACGCGGGCGTGCAGCGTCTGGTGACACTGGGCGTGCGCTTTGCCATTGACGACCTGGGCTCGGGCTACAGCAGTCTGCGCCGACTGGCCAGCCTGCCCTTCGACGCGGTGAAGATCGATCAGGATCTGCTCGCACGCCTGCATGTCGATCCGGTGCAGTCGATCACCCTGATCAGCGCCGTGGTACAGATCGGTCGGGATTTCGGCTGCAAGGTGATCGCAGAGGGCCTGGAAGACCCGGGCATGATCGAAGTCGCGCGGCTGCTCGGCGCGAGCATGGGACAGGGCTATGCGATCGCCCGCCCCATGCCGGCCGCCGACCTGCCTGCCTGGAGCCGGCAGTTCGTGCTCGATACCGGCGATGACGGCCCCAAGACGCCGCTGGGCGGCCTGGCGTTCCAGTGGATTTCCGTGCGGCATGGCTCACTGCACACGAAGACGCTGGAAGACTGCCCGCTCACGCGTCTGATGCAGTGCCACAATCAGCATGCCGGGGATGCGAAGGCGCTTCATGCGGCCGTGCACGCCGACCCGCAAGACGCACGAGCCGCGCACCGCCTGCTGGAGTGGATGCAGGCCTGCATCCTCGGCCCGGACGCCGCGCTGCGCTGCGAAAGGCAAGAAAAAGGCCGCCCCGACTAGTGCAGGGCGGCCTTTTCGAACGCTTTCCGCGACCCGGAAGCACCGGAGCACGAAACGAATGTGGTGGGCGGTACAAGGATCGAACTTGTGACCCCTTCCATGTCAAGGAAGTGCTCTACCGCTGAGCTAACCGCCCAAGAGCCGCGCATTGTAGCCGAGCCGAACGGAGGCCACAAGCGCTTTCAGTGCAGCGCTTCCTCCTTGATCCGGGCGATCTCGTCGCGGACCTTCGCGGCGGCTTCGAACTCCAGATCCTGGGCGTGCTGGTACATGCGCGATTCCAGCTTCTTCAGCTGCGCGGCAACCTGCGTTGCGCTCATCGCTGCGTAATCCGGCCGCTCCTCCGCCACCTTGCGCATGGCCTCGCGGCCACGGCCGCGCTTGCGGCCGGAGTCGCCGTGGGCGCCTTCCATAACGTCGGCGATGCGGCGCACGATGGTCTTCGGCGTGATGCCGTGCTCGGCGTTGTAGGCCAACTGCTTCTCGCGGCGGCGAGCGGTCTCGTCCATCGCCGCCCGCATCGAACGGGTGATCTCGTCGGCATAGAGGATGGCCTTGCCGCGCACGTTGCGGGCGGCGCGGCCGATGGTCTGGATCAGCGAGCCGGTGGAGCGCAGGAAGCCTTCCTTGTCGGCGTCGAGAATCGCCACCAGCGACACCTCGGGCATGTCCAGACCCTCGCGCAGCAGGTTGATGCCGACCAGCACATCGAATTCGCCCAGACGCAGGTCGCGGATGATCTCGACGCGCTCGACAGTGTCGATGTCCGAGTGCAGGTAGCGCACGCGGACGTCATGCTCGGCCAGGTACTCGGTCAGGTTCTCGGCCATGCGCTTGGTCAGCGTGGTGATGAGCACGCGATCGCCGTCGGCCACGCGCTTGCGGATCTCACCCAACACGTCGTCGACCTGGGTGCGCACCGGACGCACCTCGACCTCGGGATCGATCAGGCCGGTCGGGCGCACCACCAGCTCGACCACGTTGCCGTCATCGTGCGCTGCCTCGTAACGGCCCGGCGTGGCGGAGACGAAGATCCGCCGCGGCGCACGCTCCTCCCACTCCTCGAAGCGCAGCGGGCGGTTGTCCAGCGCCGACGGCAGACGGAAGCCGAACTCGACCAGGGTCTCCTTGCGCGAGCGGTCGCCCTTGTACATGGCGCCGATCTGCGGAATGGTCACGTGCGACTCGTCCAGCACCAGCAGCGCATCCGGCGGCAGGTAGTCGAACAGGGTCGGCGGCGCCTCGCCGGGTCCGCGCCGGGTCAGGTGCCGCGAGTAGTTCTCGATGCCCTGGCAATAGCCGACCTCGGCCATCATCTCGATGTCGAAGCGCGTGCGCTGATCCAGGCGCTGCGCCTCGACCAGCTTGTTGGCCTTGTACAACTGCTCCAGGCGCTCCTTGAGCTCTTCCTTGATGGTATCGATGGCGTTGAGCACGCTCTCGCGGGTGCTGGCGTAATGCGTCTTCGGGTAGACCGTGTAGCGCGGCACCTTGCGCTGCACTTCGCCGGTCAGCGGATCGAACAGGGCCAGGTTCTCGATCTCGCCGTCGAACAGCTCGATGCGCAGCGCCTCGGTGTCCGACTCGGCCGGAAATACGTCGATGATCTCGCCGCGCACACGGTAGGTGCCGCGGCGCAGCTCCATCTCGTTGCGCGTGTACTGCAACTCGGTCAGCTGGCGCAGCAGCTTGCGCTGGTCGATGTGCTCGCCGACCGACAGGATCAGGCGTAGGCTCAGGTAGTCCTCGGGATCGCCCAGGCCGTAAATGGCCGAGACCGTGGCCACGATCAGCGCATCCGGGCGCGACAGCAGTGACTTGGTCGCGGCCAGACGCATCTGCTCGATGTGGTCGTTGATCGAGGCATCTTTCTCGATGAACGTGTCCGACGCCGCCACGTAGGCCTCGGGCTGGTAGTAGTCGTAGTAGCTGACGAAGTATTCCACCGCGTTGTGCGGGAAGAATTCCTTGAATTCGCCGTACAGCTGCGCAGCCAGCGTCTTGTTCGGCGCCATCACCAGGGTCGGTTTCTGCACCTGCTGGATCACGTTGGCGATGGTGAAGGTCTTGCCCGATCCGGTCACGCCCAGCAGCGTCTGCGCGGCCAGGCCCGCCTCGAAGTTCGCCACCAGCTTGTCGATGGCCTGCGGCTGATCACCGGACGGCTGGTAGGGCGACACCAGTTGGAAACGTTCGCTCATGCCCGCGGACCTGCGTCAAAGGACTTCAATTATACGGAACCTTGCCTACACGCCTTTGCGCCGCCCCCGACGAACTCGCCCGTTCGGTGCCGATATCGCTCCATGCCCGCCCGACGCAGCATGGATACCGGATCGCACGGAATGCGCACATGCCCGGAAACAAACGAAAATCGCGTGGATTCACGCTCATCGAACAAATCGCCGCGCTGGGCATCTTCGCTGTCCTGATCGGCGTCGCCGTGCCATCGATGCAAGGTCTTCTGCATCGCAATCAGGCGCATGTCGCCATGGATGCGCTGAGTCGCGCGCTCCATGCAACCCGGATGCTCGCCATCGAGCGGCAGCGCCACGTCCTGCTGTGCCCGAGCGCCGACGGGCGTCGATGCAGCGGCGGGCACCAATGGCAGCACGGCTGGGTGATCGCGCTGGACCGGGACAACGACGGACAGCCCGATGGAAACGTCTTCTCCAGCCAGACCACCCTGCCCGGCGTGCGCATTCTCGGCAGTCGCAACCGTACGCATGTGCGCTACCACGCCGACGGCAGTGCACCGGGCAGCAACCTTACGCTGGTGATCTGTCCAACTGGGGATATCGGCTCGACCGTGGATGCCCTGGTGGTATCCAACGTGGGACGCATCCGTTCCGGGCACGTCCCCGCAACTCGGTGCCGACACTGAGACGCGCACCGCGGCGATACCACTCGACCGAGCCAACAAAAGCACACCCGCGCTGCGAACTCGTGCGCCCCAAAGGCACCCACCATAGAAGCCTTGTCGAACAGCATCCGCATGCACTGCGCAACGCGGTGAAGCACAGCGCTCCGGCAACAAAAAGCCCCGCACGATGGCGGGGCTTCCTGATTGTCGCGCAGACGCGAGAGGCATCGCGCAGACTTCGTGTGGCGCCCGAAGTAGGACTCGAACCTACGACCCCCTGATTAACAGTCAGGTGCTCTAACCAGCTGAGCTATTCGGGCAGCGAGCTGCGCATTTTTGCTTCCGAGCGTCGATCTGTCAAGCCGAAGTTGCACTTTCTTCTTGCGCGACGTGATAGCACGGCTCGTAGGCGGTGCCTCCCGGCAACTTCATGCGCTGCTGTTCCACAAACGCCTTCAGCAGCGTGTCCAGCGCGCGCATGATCTCCGGGTCACCATCGATGTGGAACGGCCCGTGCTGCTCGATCGCGCGCATGCCCTCTTCCTTGACGTTGCCGGCCACGATGCCCGAGAACGCGCGGCGCAGATCCGCCGCCAGCTCGTGCCGTGGACGATCCCGGTGAATGCGGAGGTTGGCCATGGCCTCGTGGTTCGGCGCGAACGGCTGCTGGAACTCGTAGGGGATGTGCAGCGACCAGTTGAAGAAGAATGCGTCCTTGGTGTCCAGACGATAATTGCGCACCTTCTCCAGCCCGCGAACCATGCTGCGCGACACCGCCGCCGGATCGTCGATGATGATCTCGTAGCGTTCGGCCACGGCGTCGCCCAGAGCCAGACGCAGGAAGCGATCGATCTGCTCGAAGTACGCCGCCGAACGAGCCGGTCCGCTGAAGATCAGCGGGAACGGAATCTCGCGATTCTCCGGGTGCAGCAGGATGCCCAGCAGATACAGGATCTCCTCCGCGGTGCCGACGCCCCCCGGGAACACGATGATGCCGTGCCCCGTGCGCACGAAGGCCTCCAGGCGCTTCTCGATGTCCGGCATGATCATCAGATGATTGACGATCGGGTTCGGCGACTCCGCCGCGATGATGCCCGGCTCGGTGATGCCGATGTAGCGGTTGCGGCGGCGGCGCTGCTTGGCGTGGGCGATGGTCGCGCCCTTCATCGGCCCCTTCATCGCGCCCGGACCGCAGCCGGTGCAGATGTCCAGCATGCGCAAGCCGAGCTGATAGCCGACCGCCTTGGTGTAGTCGTACTCGTGACGCGAGATCGAGTGCCCGCCCCAGCACACGACCAGATTCGGATCCATGTGCGTACGCAGAATGCGGGCGTTGCGCAGGATCTCGAACACGATCTGGGTCAGCCCTTCCGAGCCGGCCTCGGTGAATTCGCGCGGCGCGATCTGGGTGGCGACGTAGACGATGTCACGCACCACGGCCACCAGCAGTTCGTTGATACCGCGGATGATCTGCCCGTCGACGAAGGCCTGGGCCGGCGCGTTGCTCAGTTCGATCTTGATGCCGCGCTCCTGCTGCAGCACCTCGATATCGAAGTCGGGGTACAGCTCCAGCATGCTGCGCGGATCGTCGCTCAGACTGCCCGAAGTCAGCACCGCCAGCGCGCAGCGCCGCAGCAGCGCATGCAGGCCGGAACTGCTGGCGTCGCGCAGTCGGGCGACTTCGTTGCGGGAAAGGATATCAAGGCCGCCGGCGGGCGAGATGCGCGCGCTGACGGTATTGGAACCGGCCGAGCCGGTGTAGGAAACATTCACGGGTGTGGGACTCCTTGGACGCCTGCAGTGCACCGATGACCGTTCCGGCGCGACCGTGACGCCCCGCAAGCTTTGCGGGCGAATCGGCCGAGGTCAAGCGCCCTCGCCGATACATGGCGACGGACATCCGGGCAAAAAAATGCCGGCGCCCTTGCGGACGCCGGCAGATGGACTACGAGAAGTCCTGTTTAGAACGTGTACTTCAGCGTCAGCATGGCCGACCAGCGCGAAACCACGCGAGTCGGGTTGCCGCCGGCGTCGTACGTCTCCAGCTGCTGGGGCTGGAAGTTGCCGTTGCTGTCGGTCGGCAGGTTGTACACGTACTGACCCTGCGCATTGATGCCGCCGTAGCCGCTCAGCGTGCGGGTGTCATATCCACCGACGTAACGGACATCGCCCCACTTCTTGTTCAGCAGATTCAAGAAGTTGTAGATATCGAGGCGAATGATGCCCTTGTTGCCCTTGAAGAAGCCCGGAACTTCCTGCTGGAAGCTCATGTTCATCGTGTTCACCCAGGGCATGCGGGCTTCGTTGATGCCGGCAATCTGGCCACGATGCTTGGCCAGGTAGGCATCGCTGTCGATGTAGTTCTGGAACTGCTGAACCAGCTTGGCGCTGGCCGAACCGTAGCTCACCTTCGGATCGTTCAGGGTCGGGATGTAAATCGGATCCTCGTAGCTCACGCCGTCACCGTTGACATCACCCGAGAAGATCCAGGTGTACGGCAGACCGCTGTGGCCCGTGTAGAAAGCCGACACCATGGTGTTGTAGTCACCGAAGAAGGCATGGCGCCAGGTCACGCCCAGCTTCAGGCTCTTCGGAATGTCACGCTCGGCGACACTGGCGATCTCCTGGTTCGGGTTCACGCGCGCCCAGTACTTGTAGCCGGAGGACGCCTGCGAGCTGCCCGCCGGGTTGACCTCGGTGGCATGGCTCAGGGTGAACGCCGCGCTGGCCGACCAGTCGTTGGAGAACGGCTTGGACAGGGCCAGGGTCAGGCTGTCGGTCTTGCCCTTGCTGGTGTTGCTCAGCTCGGTCGACAGGCTGTAGAACGACGGATCGGCATTGGCGTAACGGCTACCCGAACCGGTGGTCGGATCGGACCAGAACTGCTGACGGCCGTCCGGCAGGGTGCCGGTCGGGGCACCGATGTTCAGCGCGCGATAGAAGATCGCGTTCTTGGCCTGCGTGTGCTGGTACTCGATCGATCCGATCATGCCCCACCACGGCAGCTCGCGGTCCAGAGCCAGGCTGGCCTTCCACACCGTCGGCAGCTTGAAGTTCGACGAAATGGTGTCGACGTCCATCTGCGAGGCACTCGGGCCACCCGCCGGGATGTTCTGGTTGAACGCATCCGGGCTGAACGCGGCCTGCGTCGGGTCATACACGTAGTACGTGGAAACCGTCATGCCGTTGTTCTGGTACGGGTTGGTCAGCCACACCGACGGCGGGAAGGTCTGGAACAGACCGAAACCACCACGCAACTGGGTCATGCGCTCGGAGTCGAAGGTGTAGTTGAACGAGAAACGCGGCTCAACAACCTTGTTCTTCGAACTCAGCGTGTTGTTGTTCGGATAACCGAAGGTCTGCTGGAACTGCGGGTTGTAAATCGGCTTCTTGTTGGCCTTCGGAATGTTCACGCGCACGCCATACTGGATCGACAGGTTGTCGTTGACCTGCCAGGTATCCTGGATGAACGGGCTGTACTGGCTGTACGTCCACTGCGCGGCCACGTCATTGATCGTGTAGCCCGCGGCCGGCTGGTACAGGTTGTACGAATAGTAGTTGCCCGCAGCGAAATCGGCGATGCTGCTGAACACGTAGGCGCCGAACTCGGTACGACCGAACAGGTTGTAGATCTTGTTGCGCTCGGCGTAGATGCCGCCCTTGATCGTGTGATCACCGGCGTAGTAGGTGCCGGCCCAGTAGAACGTGGTCTTCTTCGTGTCGATCTTGTTGTAGTGGCGGTACTGCTCCTCGCCCAGATACACGCTCGGCGAGCTGTAGCGACCGTTCACGTACACCTGGACCTGTGGCGCCTGGTAGGGCACCTGGGTGTCCTGCGTGTAGTGCTGGTAACCGATCTTGGTCTCGGTGGAGAAGTTGTCCGACCAGTCGTCGAAGAACTGCAACGAAACGTTGTCGGTCTTGATGGCCTTGGTGTACATGTAGGTACTCAGGCCGATCGAGTTCGACGAATTGCCGAGGATCTGCGGCAGCGTTTCCTTGGTCTTGCTGAACGACAGGCTCGCACGATGGTTATCGGTGATGTTCCAGTCGATCTTGCCCAGATAACGCTTGTCTTCGAGGGTCACGCCACTGGCGCCGCCGAAGCCGCCGGCCTGCAAGCCCAAACCATTCGCAGCGTTGATGACTTTCTGCACGTCGCCCGGCGACAGCTTGTTGGACGTGGACGGACCATCACCCAGGCTGTAGTCCAGACCGTTGGTGGAATCCGCGCCGATGCCGGTGACTTTCTGCTTTTCCGCCGACAGGAAGAAGAACAGCTTGTCCTTGACGATCGGACCGCCAATCGTGAAGCCCGCGGTCGTGTTCTTGTCGAAGCCGTTGTACTTGTAACCCGGGTTGTTGGAGTTCAACCAGCCCGCGTCACCAACCATCTTGTCGGCATTCTGGTAGACGTAGTAGACCGAACCGTGGAATTCGTTCGTGCCCGACTTGGTCACCGCGTTGATGTCGGCGCCGACGGTGTCGGAGGCCACATCGTAGTTCGACGTCGAGATGTTGTACTCGGCGATGGTGTCCTGCGAGATCGGCGAGTTCTGGTACGGCAGACCGTTGGCGTTCAGGCCGAACGGGTCGCCCACGCCGACACCGTCGACCTGGATGTCATTGAAGCGGTTCGGCAGACCCATCGCCGAGATCGAGCCGTCGCCCTGGTTGGTCACGTTGATGCGCGGATCCAGGCGCGCAACGTCGTCGATGGAGCGGTTGGCGGCCGGGTTGGCCTCCAGCTCCTGCTGCGAGACGTTGGTCGACAGACCCTTGTTGTCCGGGTTGAACGTCTGCGTCAGCGCGGAATCGGTCACGGTCACCGAACCCAGCTGCTGCGCGTTGCTGACACCGGCACCCAGCGTCAGGTTGACCGCGGAAACCTGACCCAGCTGCAGGTAGACATTGTCCTTCTCACCCTGCGCCATGCCCGACTTGGACACGGTGATGTCGAACGGACCGCCGACGCGCAGACCCTGCGCGGCGTAGCGACCGTCGGCATTGGTGGTGACGACCTTGGTGGTGCCCGACGGCTCGTGCACGATCTGCACGGTCGCGTTGGCGACAGGCTGCCCCTGAGCATCAACGACACGACCGTTGACACCGGCCGAAGTGACGTTCTGGGCCATCGCCGGCGCTGCCGCCAGCAGCGTCGCGATCGCCAGCGGCAACGCACGCGCTCGAATGTTTCTCATCATTGTGATTTCCCCACTCGCAACAAGAAGCTGGACTCGAAAAAAATAAAAACCAGGACAGCGGCTGCGACGGCATCCGCCTGCACGACCTTGCACCTGTCCCCGTAATGGCACCTGCACGGTGCCTTTCACCCGCGCTGGTTAATGGTAGTTTAACAGCAACGGCATGACATTTTTATGTCGATCTGCAACCCGGCTCCGGGCACATCCATGCGGCGTTTTGACGCTCAGCGCTTACCCAGATAGCGCGAACGCTTGGCAGGCTTGAGGTGAGCCAAGTCGAGCATGACCAAACCGTCCACGCACCCCGAAAATCCCGGATCTTCGCCGAAATCCAGGAACTGGACCCCTTCCGGCTCGACCAGATCGACATATTGGCGATACAGAACCGGCATGCTGACGCCCAGCGCATCCAGGTGGTTACGCAGACGCCCCAGGCCGATGCTCGGCTCCAGCCCGTCCAGTTCCTTGCGCACACCGTCCACGATCTCCGGGGAGATCACGAAGGGGCGTCGCGCGCTGGCCAGACCGGCGCGGCCGAAATAATGCTGATGCGCGGCCACGATCCACTCGCGCGCTTCGCGCGGCAGGCTGACCGACATGCTGACCGGGCCGAACAGGAAGCGCAGCTCGGGATGTTTCTGCAGGTACAAGCCAATCCCGCGCCAGAGCTGGTCCAGCGCGCGCGAACGCCAATAGGCCGGCGCGATGAAACTGCGTCCGAGTTCCAGACCCTGCGACAGGTGCGGCTCGCTCAGCTCCGTGTAGTCGAACAGGCTGGCGCTGTAGAGACCGTTCAGACCACGCTCGGCGAGAATGCGGCCGCCATGACCGAAGCGGTAGGCGCCGACGACCTTCGAGACCTCCGGATCCCAGAGCACCAGATGCTCGTACCAGGCGTCGTACTGATCGAGATCGCAGCGCAGTCCCGTGCCCTCGCCGACACGACGGAAGGTCAGTTCGCGCAGCCGCCCGATCTCGCGCAGCACCGCGCTGTCCTCGCTGCCTTGCAGCAGCCAGGCCTGCTTGCCGTCTGGAAGATCGGCCAGCAGCTCGCCCCGCGCGGCCAGCTCCCCGGCGATGAGCTCGACCGGCTCGGCATGCGCCAGCGGTGCCTGGCCGCCGAAAATCAGGCCACGGCCTCGCGCCAGACGGTAGACATGACGCCGCATAAGCCGAGCCGCGACTTTCGAGTCGTCTTCGCTGCGCTGCTTCAGTTCCTCGGCATCGACTAGCGGACCGATGCTCAGACCGATGCGACGCTGACGACGTCCAACCACCGCCTCGCGCGGCAGCATCGCCGTCGCCAGCGGCTTGGCCAGCATCGACATGCCATAAAAGGCGGCGGAATTGCGTGCGGCGATGTGCACCGGAAGCACCGGCGCGCCACTACGACGCGCGATGCGCGCGAAACCGTCGGACCAGGCACCGTCGCGCACGCCGGCCGGCCCCATGCGCGAGACCTCCCCGGCCGGGAAAACAATCAGCGCTTGCCCCTCCTCCAGCGCGCGGTAGATGCCGCGCAGGCGCGAAGCCGCGCCCTTGCCGAAGACATCCACCGGCAGCAGCAGCGGCTTCAGAGCCGGCATCATGCCGAGAATGTCGTTGCCGAGAATGCGTACGTCGCGGCGTACCGAGCCAACCGTTTGCATGAGTGCCAGCGCATCGATCATGCCCAGGGGATGATTGGCGACAATCAGCACCGCCCCTTCGGCAGGTACGTGCTCGAGTTCGCGCGGGGTCACACGGCAGGTCACGCCCAGATCACGTAGACCCTGGTCGACGAAATCGAAGCCTTCCAGGCCCTCCAGCGCACGCAGGACCTGATTGAAGCGCTCCTCGGCCGCAAGCCGGCCGAGCAGACCCGCCACGGGCTTGCGGATGCGCGGATGACTCGCCAGCCAGGGCAGGCGTGACTTCAGGGTTTCTTCAACGCTGAGCATGACCGTACCTCCCAATCTGCACAGCTACTGTGACGATGCCATGTTACAGAAGCTCTACAGCCGACGGGACCGATTATGACAGTCCTGCGGGCCTCTCCATACGGCCCAGTATGCACGAGCCCCGAGGGTCCGATCCAGCCCCTGGAAGAACGCGTCGTCGCTAGAAGCCGGCCGCCTTGAAGTACGCCGCGACGCCGGCCAGGAACATCTGCACGGACAGCGCGATCAGCAGCATGCCCATCAGCCGCTCCAGCGCGGTCAGCACGCTTTCGCCGAGCCAGCGGAACAGATAGGTGGCGCTGAGCAGGATCACCGAGGTCGCCAGCCAGGCCAGGAACAGCGCGATGCCCCACTCCATCAGTCGGCCCGGCTGGTTGTTGGCCAGCAGCAGCAACGCCGCCATCGCCGAAGGACCGGCCACGCCGGGAATCGCCATCGGCACGATGAACGGCTCGCCCTCGCCCGGCTTGCCGAAGATGCCGCCGTCGGCCGGCGGGAACACCATGCGGATACCAATCAGGAACAGCACGATGCCGCCGCCGATGCTGACCGACTCCTGCTTGAGTTGTAGCAGATTGAGGATGTACTGCCCGCCGACCAGGAACGCCGACAACACCGCCAGCGCGATCAGCAGCTCGCGGATCACCACCCAGCGGCGCCGCTGCGGCGGCACGTGCTTGAGCAGACTGAGGAAGAACGGAATATTGCCCAGCGGATCCATGATCAGGAACAACAGGAGTCCGGCGGACAGCGGGGTCATGTGAGCTTCCATGGACGTTTCCGCAGGTAGTGGGCGATCAGGAGTGGGTTCGCGGCGCGCACGCGCCATCCGAAGATACGCGGGCCGCCGCCGGAAATCAGGCGGCGTCGGTGACTTGAGCGTCCGGCGCCGGGCGCAGGTCCAGAGTCCGGCCGCGTGCGGACGCGCCCTGGGCGGAAAGCAGGAAGACCACGGCTTCGGCCGTGGCGTCGGGCGTCGGATGCTTCATGGTGTCCTCGCCGAACCAGGCCATGCGCCGCAGCGACGTACGCATCGGACCCGGCAGCAGGGTGTGCACGCGCAAGGAAGAATCGTCGGTCTCGTCGTGCAGGATCGCCGCCATGCGCTCGACTGCAGCCTTGCTGGTGCCATAGGCACCCCAGTGCGCACGCTGCATGCGTTCAGGATCGTCGGTGACGAAGATCACGGCGCTGTCCGCGGCTTCCTGCAACACCGGCTGGCATGACTGGGTCAGAGCGAAGGGCGCGGATACGTTGACCTGCATCACCTTCAGCCACTCGTCCGGCTTGTGCATCGCCATCGGCGTCAGGCCCTCGAACATCACCGCGGCGTGAACCAGACCGTCGAGCCGCCCCAACTCACGCTTGAGCGCGGCCACGATCTCGTCGAAATCGTTGGGTGTGGCCGTCTCCAGGTTCATCGGCGCGATGGCGGGCTGCGCGCCGCCGGCCTCGATCAATGCATCGTAGAGCTTTTCCAGCTCACGCTTGCGCTTGCCGATCAGCACCGGCGTCGCGCCGGCGGCGGAAACCGCATGCGCCACCGCGCTGCCGAGACCGCCGGTGGCGCCGGTGATCGCGATCACCCGACCGTCGAGCGGCTTCTCGCCCAGTTGCAGGTCCGCGGGCAAGCCGATCATCGGCATCATGCCGGACGCTCCGCTTCCATTGCCGCCGACTGCAGGTCGTTCACCATCCGCCCCAGTTGGCCCGATGCCTTCAGGTCCTCGATGATGTCGCAACCGCCAATCAGTTCCCCCTGGATATACAGCTGCGGAAACGTCGGCCAGTTGCCGAAGTGCGGCAGGCTGGCGCGCACACTGGGATCTTCCTGCACGTTCACGGCGTGGAACTGCGCGCCGACGCTCTTCAGCGCCTCCGCCGCACGGCTGGAAAATCCGCACATCGGAAATGCGGGCGTGCCCTTCATGAACAGCACGATGGGCTGTTCGTCGACAAGGGCCTTGATGCGATCGAGAACGTCCATAGATTGATTAGTCTTACAATGACCGACGGGCGCCACGCGCCAAAGGCATCATTGTATCGCGGCCGGCCCGCCTCTGCGCAGCCCACCACGATGCCGCATCGATCCATTCAAGCCCAAAAGGAGTAGCCAGCATGGCGATCGAGCTTCCCCCGCTTCCCTACGAAAAGAACGCCCTTGAGCCGCACATCTCGGCCGAGACCCTGGACTTCCACTACGGCAAGCATCACCAGGCCTACGTCACCAAGCTCAACGGCATGATCGAAGGTTCCGAGTTCGCCGACATGGGCCTGGAAGACATCATCAAGAAGTCCTCCGGCGGCATGTTCAACAACGCCGCCCAGGTCTGGAACCACACCTTCTACTGGAATTCGCTGAGCCCGAATGGCGGCGGCGACCCGTCCGGCAAGCTGGCCGACGCGCTGACCAAGACGTTCGGCTCGGTGGAGAAGTTCCGCGAGGAATTCAGCACCGCCGCGGCCGGCAACTTCGGCTCGGGCTGGACCTGGCTGGTGCAGCGTCCGGACGGCTCGCTGGCCATCGTCAACACCTCGAACGCGGCTACGCCGATCACCGGTGACGACAAGCCGCTGCTGACCATCGACGTATGGGAACACGCCTACTACATCGACTACCGCAACGCCCGTCCGAAGTACGTCGAAGCGTTCTGGAACCTGGTCAACTGGGAATTCGTCGCCAGCAACATGGCCTGATTCCGACGACATTCCGCACAACGAAAAAACCGGCCTCGCGGCCGGTTTTTTCGTGTCGGAAGACGCGCCACGATGCTCAGGACACGGGAAGCTCGAGCAATGGAGCGGCCTGCTCAACGCGTCCCAGCGCCTCCGCTAGCGCCTGCACGCGGGCACGGACGGTGGCGAAGTCCGGACCACAGACCGTGGCATGGCCAACCTTGCGTCCCGGACGCGGCGACTTGCCGTAATCGTGCCAGTGCACGTCGTCCACAGCCAAAGCGGTCGCCATGTCGGGCATCGCGCCGATCCAGTTGAACATGACGCTGCAGCCCCGCACTGCGGTATCGCCCAGTGGCAGCCCCAGCACGGCGCGCACGTGGTTCTGGAACTGGCTGGTCACGGCGCCGTCGTAGGTCCAGTGCCCGGAATTGTGCACGCGCGGCGCCATCTCGTTGCCAAGCACACGCCCATCCTTCACGAACAGCTCCAGCGCGAACACGCCGACGTAGCTCAGTCGCTCGGCCAGCGTACGCGCATGGGCGAAGGCGGTGTCGGCAATCGCTTCCGTGCCCGGCGCGGGGGCCAGACTAAGCGAAAGAATGCCGTCGGCGTGCCAGTTACGCGTCAGTGGCCAGGTGCGGAAATCGCCATCGCGCCCGCGCACCGCAATCACCGAGACCTCGTAATCGAACGGCACGAAGGATTCGAGAATCAAGCCGTGCTGCGCCGCCTGCTCGCCCAGCGCGTCCCATGCCGCGTCCGCATCGGCCACGTCGCGCAGCCGGAACTGGCCCTTGCCGTCGTAGCCCAGCCGACGCGTCTTCAAGATCGCCGGCACGCCGATCTCCTCCAGCGCTCGATCCAGGTCGGCACGGGTATCGATCGCCGCGAACCGCGCCGTGTCCAGACCGATCTCGCGGAACAGGGTCTTCTCGGCCATGCGGTCTTGCGCGACCGCCAACGCCTGCGGCCCCGGATGCACACGCACGTGCTCGGTCAACCACTGCGCGGTCTCGGCCGGCACGTTCTCGAAGTCGAAGGTGGCCACGTCGATGGCCTCGGCGAACGGCGCGAGCGCCTCGAGATCGCGCCAGTCGGCGCGCGCGGTGGGGGCGAACTGCGCAGCGCAGGGTGTTTCCGCGGTGTCGACGATACGGAAAGCGGCACCCAGCGGCGCCCCCTCCAGCACCATCATCCGCGCCAACTGCCCGCCGCCGAGAATACCGATGACCTGCTTTTCGTTGCTCATGCCGGCCTCGGATCAGGGTGAGCCAATACGTTCTGCGTCTGCTCGGCGCGGAAGGTCTCCAGCGCCGAAGCCACGTCCGCGTCATGCAAGGCCAGCACGGAAGCCGCCAGCAGCGCGGCATTGCCCGCGCCGGCCTTGCCGATCGCCAGCGTGCCAACGGGAATGCCGGTCGGCATCTGTGCGATCGAAAGGAGGGAATCCATGCCGCTCAGCGCCTTCGACTGTACCGGCACGCCGAACACCGGCAGTCGCGTCTTGGCCGCCAGCATGCCCGGCAGATGCGCCGCGCCGCCGGCACCGGCGATGATGATCTGGATACCGCGACCGGCCGCCTGCTCGGCATATTCGAACAGCAGGTCCGGCGTGCGATGCGCGGACACTACGCGGGTTTCATGGGCAATGCCAAGCCTTTCAAGCATGGCCACGGCGTGCTGCATGGTTTCCCAGTCGGAACGGGAACCCATGACCACGCCGACACGGGGAGCGGGTGGGGTCGAGTTCATGGTCGGTCCATCCAAAAGAAGCTATTGTAATGGCATGGACAAACACCTGCTCGACATCCTTTGCTGCCCGGTCAGCAAAACGCCGGTTCGCCCTCTGCAGACAAGCGAACTGGACCGTCTGAACCAAGCCATTTCGCGCGGAGAGATCGACACCGTCGCGGGCGTGCGCGTGGAAGCCGCTCTGAAGGCGGCCCTGGTGACCACCGACGGCCGTGTGATCTATCGCATCGAGGACGACATTCCAGTGATGCTTCCCGAGGAAGGCATCGGCACCACTCAACTCGGCGAGAGCCTCTGAGCGGGGCTTTCGAGGAAGAATCCGGATCCCTGACAGGACAACGTGAACGGCCTCACGTTTTGTGAAAACGGTTGGACGACAATGTTACCCATGGGCGCATGTGCGGCGTCCCAATGGAATCCGTCATGAACAACGTCAACGAACGCAGCAATCTCAGCAACATCGTCGATCTGGCCGAACGCAGCGGCAGTATCGCCAGTGACCCGCGCAATGAGCGCGTCGGCGAGCTGCTTGCTTCGGTGCGCGGCATCGGCACGCGCCGTCTGATGAGCCTGATGGGCGGCATGTTCGACAATGTGGACGACGCCCTGTTCGATCTCGCCGAAAAGGCCGAGAACAACGCCGTGCAGACCCAGTATTTCGATGGCATGCGCGACGTGCGCAAAAAGCGCCCGCTGATCGAGCGCAGCTTCATCGACATGATCACCGGCGCGTTCTCCCGACTGGCTGGCGGCCATCGCCAGGAGCACGGCGACTCGCAGAACGAGCATCGCGGCTTCGGCGGCGCGCCGGAACTGTCGCTGGTCGACGAGAGCGATCTGGAAGAATCGCTGGCCGTCACCAGCATGACCAGCAAGGCCGAAGGCCGTCTTTCGCACAGTCTGTTCGCGGTGAACCAGCGCCTGACGGTGATCTGCGGTGGCACCAAGGTCGACAATGCCGACAATCCCATCGGGCCGGCCCTGCTGACCCGTTCCTTCGGCGAAGCCATGAATGAGCTGAAGGTCGAGGTCCGCGTCAAGCTGATCGTGCTCAAGCTGTTCGAACGCTACGTCCTCAACAACCTCGAACCGCTGTACGAAGAGATCAATCACGCGCTGATCCAGGCAGGCGTCCTGCCCCAGTTGCGTACTCCGGGCGCCAAGCGATCCAACACGCCGACCCGCAACGCGGCCGGCAGTGCCGACGCACAGCAAGATCAGGAAGACGAACAAGATCCGTCGATGCTGCGCACGAAGCTGGTCGAAACACTGCAGTCGCTGCTCGCCGAACGTCGTCAGAGCTTCGGCTACGCGAATGCCTCGATGGGCAACAGCGGTCCGTCGCTGAGTCCCGCCGAGCTGCTGGGCGCGCTGTCCGTGCTGCAGGGCGAGGTGGCCCGCAGCACGGTATCGATGCCAGCGCAGATTCCCGCCGACACGGTACTTTCCGCCGAAGACGTGCGCCTGCTCAAGGAACAGCTGGTCCGCCAGATCAGCCATCTGCGCGGCGAGGCCAAGTCCTACGTCTCGGGCGCCGACGAGGACACCATCGACCTCGTCAGCATGCTGTTCGAGTACATCCTGCAGGATCACAACCTGCCGATGGAAATGCAGGTGCTGCTGGCTCGTCTGCAGATCCCCTACCTGAAAGCATCGATCCTAGACCGGCGCCTGTTCGCGCACGCCAACCATCCGGCGCGCCGCCTGCTCGACGAACTGGCCGAAGCCGCCAAGGGCTGGTCGGCCGAATCCGATCGCGATCAGCGTCTGCTGAACAAGGTGCGCAGCGTCGTCGAGACACTGCTGTCGGACTTCGATGACGACATCGAGGTCTTCAGTCAACAACTGGACGACTTCCGCAAGTTCCTCGACAACACCAATCGCCGCGCGCAGCTGGCCGAGCAGCGTGCCGCCGAGGCCACGCGCGGTCGCGAGAAACTGCAGCAGGCGCGCCGACGCGCCGCGCAGGAAATCCTTTCGCGCATCGATGGACGAGAGCTGCCGGCCCTGGTCAATGGCATCCTGACCCGTGCCTGGGCCAACTATCTGGTGCTGACGCTGCTGCGCCACGGCGAGGAATCCAAGGAATTCCGTGTCGGCCTGCGCTTCGTCGACGACTTCGTGTGGAGCGTCGGCCCGATCCACGGCGACGCCGAACGCGCCCGGCTCAAGCAGTTGCTGCCACTGCTTGAGAAATCGCTTCGCCATGGTCTGGCGACGGTCGCATTCCAGGATGGCGACGTCGAAAACCTGATGCGGCAGCTGAACACGCTCTACAACGGTCAACTCAATCTTCGCGAAGAACCGGAGCCGACGGCGGCCGTCGTCGAAGAAAACATGCCGATTCCCGAGAGCATGGAAGCCATTGCCACACCGGAGACGCTGAGCGAGACCGAGACCGCCAAGCCGGCCACCGAAGCCGACAGCCCCGAGGTGCAACGCGTGCGCGCCCTCAAGGTCGGCACCTGGGTCGAGTTCCAGGCGGACAGCGAGCGACCGGAACGCGCGAAGCTTTCGTGGATCAGCCCGATCAGCGGCAAGTACCTGTTCGTCAATCGACGCGGCCTGAAGGTCGCCGACAAGACGCTGGAACAATTTGCGGCCGAACTGGCTTCCGGTCAGACCGTTGTACTCGAGGAGCTTCCGTTGTTCGATCGCGCACTCGATGCCATCGTCGAACGTCTGCGCAATTCGCAGACCGAATCCGACGCCGACAACGCCCCGCAACCAAACGCATGACCCGAACCGACAATCACCATGCGCCCGCCCTGCCTGCGGGCGATGTCATCGCGCGCGACGTGGAACGCGCACTCGATGAAGACCTGGGAAGCGGCGACGCCACGGCCGACCTGCTCGACGCTCACGCAGTGGCCCGCGCCGAATTGCTGTGCCGCGACGAGGCCATCGTGGCCGGCACCGCCTGGTTCGACGCCTGCTTTCACCGGCTGGACCCGAACATCTCCATCGACTGGTCCGTGCGCGACGGCGAGCGCGTCGCCGCCGACAGCGTGCTGTGCCGTCTTCGCGGCAACGCCCGCGCCCTGGTCAGCGCCGAGCGCACCGCGCTGAACTTCCTGCAAACACTGTCCGGCACCGCCACGCGCACGGCCCGCTACGTCGCCGCCGTGGCCGGCACGGGAACCCGCATCCTCGATACACGAAAGACCCTACCCGGTCTGCGCATGGCTCAGAAATACGCGGTCCGATGCGGCGGCGGGCACAACCATCGCATTGGCCTGTTCGACGCCATCCTCATCAAGGAAAACCACATCGCCGCCGCTGGCGGATTGCGCGAAGCCGTTGTTGCGGCACGCGCGCGTCACCCGGACCTGATGCTGGAAGTCGAAGTCGAAAATCTGGATGAACTCGAACAGGCACTGGATGCCGGCGTCGACCGCGTCATGCTGGACGAATTCGGCCCGGAGATGCTCGACCTCGCCGTGGCCCGCGCACAGGGCAAGGTCGAACTGGAAGTCTCCGGCGGCATCGACCTGGATTCGATCGGCGATGTCGCTCAACGCGGCGTGGACTACATTTCGATCGGGGCACTGACCAAGCACGTGCATGCGGTGGATCTGTCGTTCCGCGTGCACATCCCGCGCTGACGCACTTGTCGTCGCCTCTGGGCGTACCCAGAATAAGTCCATGATCAACGAATGGCTGTTTCTGCTGGGGCTCATGGCCGCGATCGGTTTGTGGCTGGCGGCCATGCGCAACCGAGAGCGCGCGCTGCATGCCGCACGCGGCATCTGCAAGACGCAGGGCGTGCAACTGCTGGATGAGAGCGTCGGGCTGTCCGGCCTGCGCCTGCGTCGGCACGACGGTCTACCGCAATGGATGCTCCGCTATGCCTTCGAGGTCAGTCTGGACGGCCAGGATCGCCATGCCGGCCACCTCTGGATGGCCGGCGGGCGCGTGACGGGATTGCACACAGGCTGGCCGCAACGAACCCTCGAAGAGGTGGCGGACCCGGATCACGCGGTCGTCGACCTGTTGCAGCGCGCGCGCAGACTGCACTGATGCCGCCGCGTCTGGCGGCGATCAGGAAAGGGAATTACTTGATGACGCGCAAGTGCGGGGCACCGCGACGAGGCTTGCCCTCGCCATCGTCACCGCTGGCCTGCTCCGAATCGGCATCCGGCGCCGATTCCACCACGCCGTCATCCGGCGGCGGCGGATCGGCATCCTCGGGAAACATCATGCCCTGACCATTTTCCTGCGCATAGATCGCCAGCACCGCCGAAACCGGAAAGCTGACGGCCTGACTCACGCCGGAGAAGCGCGCGCTGAACCCAATGCGCTCGTTGCCCAGGTCCAGGTTCGCCACCGCGCGCATGGCGATGTTCAGCACCACTTGGCCGTCCTTCACGACGTGCGGCGGCACCTGCACACCGGCGCGCGTGGCGTCGACCAGCACGTACGGGGTCAGCCCATTGTCCGTGACCCAGTCGTAGATCGCCCGCAGCAGGTACGGACGGTTGGAACTCATGCCGTGGTTTTCGCTTGTCTTGCTCACTTGCTCACTCGGCCATCGCCCGTTCTTCGTCGCTCAAACTGCGAGCAAAACCCGGGCTGTGAAAAATGCGGTCGCCGTAATCCGTGATGACCTTGCCTTCGCGACCCAACTTCACGCCCAGCGTCTTCAGACGCCAGAGTACGGGCACCACCAGGCAATCGGCCAGGCTCAGTTCCGGATTGAGGAAATACTTGGCGGCCTTGAACAGCGGACGCGCCGACAGCAACTGCTCGCGCAGATGCTTGCGCGCGGTCTCCGCCTTGCGGCCGCCCTGACCGATGGTCTCGATCAGCGGCAGCCAGTCTTGCTCGATACGCACCATCGCCAATCGCAAGCGCGCCCGTGACAGCGGATCGATCGGCATCAACGGTGGGTGCGGGTAACGTTCGTCCAGATACTCGCAGATCACCGACGTGTCGTGCAGCACCAGATCGCGATCGACCAGCGTCGGCAGTGTGCCGTAAGGATTCAGGTCGAGCAAATCCTCCGGCAGCTTGTCTGGACTCACCTCGACCCGGTCGTAGACCACGCCCTTGGCGGCCAGCACCATGCGCACCCGATGACACTGTACCGCGTCGTTGGTGGTGAACAGTGTCAATACGGTTCGATTGCGTACGCTAGAGACCATGGTGACCTCCCCCTCGAAGAAAACAGATCGACGCCTCGGCACTCCCCCGCACCAAGGCGTCGCCGTCGATCAGTGGACGTCCTTCCAGTACTCGTGCTTGAGCAGGTACGCCAGGAACGTGAATGCAGCCAGATACAGCAGAACCCAGATGCCCATCGATTCGCGCTTCAGCGCTGCCGGTTCCGACACATAGGTCAGGAAGGCGGTCAGATCGCGCGTGGCCTCGTGGAACTGCTCCGGCGACATGCGGCCGGGCTGCTCCAGCTTGAGGTGCTCGACGACCTCGCTGCCGTCTTCCGCCTTGCCCTTCTCGGCCACCTGCAGTCCCTGCAACTCCCACAGCGGATTCGGCATCGAGGCGTTCGGGAACACGACATTGTTCCAGCCCACCGGACGCTCGGGATCCAGGTAAAAGGAGTTCAAGTAGCTGTAGACGTAGTCGGAGCCCTTTTCCGCCACCTTCAGCGAAAGATCCGGCGGTGCCTTGCCGAACCACTTCGCCGCGTCCGCCTCGTGCATCGCCGCGATGGCGTGCCCGCGGAACTTCGCGCCGGTGAAGTTGAGGTTGTTCATCACCTCTTTCTCGGTCAGGCCGAGATCCTTGGCCATGCGCGAGTAGCGCATGAAGTGCAGCGAATGGCAGCCCGAACAGTAGTTGAAGTACAGGCGCGCACCGCGCTGCAGCGAAGCCTTGTCCTTCAGATTCACGTGGGCCGACATCAGCTCGGCGCCACCCTCTGCAGCCTGCGCGGAAACCGCGCCGACCAGCAGGGAAAGCGTCAGGGCAATGGAAAAGAAAACGCGCTTAGTCATGTGTCGTCACCCGTTCCGGAACCGGCTTGGTCTTTTCGAGGCCGAAGTACGTGTAGACCCAGAGGAAGACGAAGAATCCGAAGTACACCAGCACCCAGAAACGTCCGAAGAGGTTCTCGATGGAAGTGATGTCCGCGTTCGCACCGAAGATCATCGGAATGGCCTCGGCGGTGACTTCCGCACCGACCAGTCCCAGACTGATGAACGAGAGCGCGAACAGCGTCAGCGCCACCTTATAGCCGGTGCCGCGATAGCGGATCGACTTGACCTGACCGCGATCGATCCACGGCGTCAGGAACAGCAGCACGATCGCGCCGAACATCGTCAGCACGCCCGGCAACTTGAACGGGATCATGCGCAGAATCGCGTAGAACGGCGTGAAGTACCACACCGGCTTGATCGCCGCGGGGGTCACCAGATGGTTGGCCGGGATGTAGTTGTCATGTTCCAGGAACCAGCCACCCATGCTCGGCGCAAAGAAAATGATGAATGCGCAGATCAGCAGGAACATTCCGACGCCGAACAGGTCCTTCACCGTGTAGTACGGATGGAACGGGATGCCGTCCAGCGGAATGCCCTTCTCGTTCTTCTTCTTCTTGATCTCGACGCCGTCCGGATTGTTGGAACCGACCTCATGCAGCGCAGCCAGATGCAGAACCACCAGCAGCAGCAGCACGATGGGCAGGGCCACCACGTGCAGCGAGAAGAAACGGTTCAGCGTGGCGTCGGCTGGCGAGAAGTCGCCCATGATCCAGTGCACCAGCGTCTCGCCGACGACCGGAATCGCGCCGAACAGCGAGATGATCACCTTGGCACCCCAGAACGACATGTTGCCCCACGGCAGCACGTAGCCCATGAAGGCCTCGGCCATCAGCACCAGGAAGATCAGCATGCCGAGGATCCACACCAGTTCGCGCGGCTTCTTGTACGAGCCGTACATCAGGCCACGGAACATGTGCAGGTACACCACGACGAAGAACATCGATGCGCCGGTGGTGTGCATGTAGCGGATCAGCCAGCCCCAGTCGACGTCGCGCATGATGTAGTACACGGACGCGAAGGCTTCGGAGGTTCCCGGGAACACTTCCAGCGCGCTGGGCTTGTAGAACATCGCCAGGAAGATGCCGGTCAGGATCTGGTTGACCAGCACCAGCATCGCCAGCGACCCGAAGTAGTACATGACGTTGAAGTTCTTCGGCGCGTAGTACTCCGTCATGTGCTTGCGGTACATCGGCGCAAGCCCGGGAGCGCGCTCGTTGAACCAGCGTGCGATTGCTCCGGCCATCAGGAAGCCCCCTTCGGATTGACACCAATCTGGATGTGCGTGTCATCCATGAAGTGATACGGCGGAATGACCATGTTCATCGGCGCCGGCACACCGTCGTATACACGACCGGCGATGTCGTAGCGCGATTTATGGCACGGGCAGTAGAAACCGCTCTTCCAATCCGGGTCGAACGGCTCGGGCCCGACCTTCGGCTTGTAGTCCGGCACGCAACCCAGGTGGGTGCAGATGCCGATCATGACCAGCCACTCGGGCTTGATCGAACGATGCGGATTCTTCGCGTAGGCAGGCTGCTGGCTGGTGACGTCGCAGTTCGGATCCTTCAGACGGCTTTCGACGTCCTTCGTGGTCAGCGTGGCCACCTGCTCCTTGGTGCGGTTGACCACGAACACCGGGACGCTGCGCCAACCGTAGCGGACCATCTGCCCCGACTCGACCTTGCTGATGTCGGCGACGACTGGTGCACCGGCGGCCTTGGCGCGCGCGCTGGGTTCCCACGACTTGATGAAAGGCACGGCTGCCGCCACGACTCCTGCTCCACCCACCACGGCTGTGGTGGCAGTCAGGAACCGGCGACGACCGTGATCGACGACTTCATTCGCCATCAGGCTCTCCGGAACTTGTGCCATTGAGGTTAAGTTTTGGGACGCTCCCCAAAATCGCGTTAGTGTAGCGTCAGGGTCAGGTGCGTACAATCGGACCCCGCTTTCTGACTGTATACGATGCGGCTTTCAGGGTCCGGTCGATAGCGCGCAGAACGTACGTTTTCTTTCACAAGCTGTTGTCCGCACGCATGAATCGAGCCGCCCACACGATTACCTTTATTGCCCGTTTCGTCGTAATCGGACTGGCGCTCGCATTCGTTATTGCATTGATTTGGCCGCAAAGCGGTGACGCATTGCGCGCCCGACTCGGGCTCGCGCCTGCCGCACCGGCATCCACCGCCCGGGCGGCCTCTGCCGGGCATCCTGCTGCGGCACCGTCGCACAATGCTCCGTCGGCACCCAGCTCCTATGCCAATGCCGTGGCGCGCGCCGCGCCGTCCGTGGTCAACATCTACGCCAATCGCGTGGTCACCGAACAGCCGGTGCTGCGTTACTCGGACCCGTCCTTGCAGCGCATGCTGGGCGACATCCCGACGGGACCCGCGCAACGACGCCGCGAACAGAATCTGGGGTCGGGCGTGATCCTCGACAGCAAGGGATACGTGCTGACGAACAACCACGTCATTGCCGGCGCGCAGAACATCCAGGTGCTGCTCTACGACGGTCGCGTGGCCGAGGCCAGCGTGGTCGGCTCGGACCCGGACACCGATCTTGCGGTGCTGAAGGTCAACGCCAGCGACCTGCCCGCGATCCATCTCGCCAGCCGCCCGATCCGCGTCGGCGACGTGGTGCTTGCCATCGGCAATCCGTTCGGCATCGGCCAGACCGTGACCATGGGCATCATCAGCGCCATCGGTCGCCAGCTCAATGCAGTCAGTCCGGAAGATTTCATCCAGACCGACGCAGCGATCAACTTCGGCAACTCCGGCGGCGCGCTGGTCAATGCACGCGGCAACCTAGTCGGCATCAACACCGCCCTGCTCGGGCGCGCCAGCGGTGCCGAAGGCATCGGCTTCGCCATTCCGGCTTCCACGGCCAAGAATGTGCTGGATCAGATCATCGACACGGGCCATGTCGTGCGCGGATGGCTCGGCATCGAGTACACCAGCGTGCCGATCAGCGCCAACAGCGGACTGCCGCCGGCGGCGCGCGGCGTGTGGGTGACCGATGTCTACCCCGGCGGTCCGGCCGCCGAAGCCGGCATCCACGCCGGCGACGTGCTGCTGCAGATCGGCGACAAGGACATCGTCGACCCCTCGTCGCTGCGCCACCGCGAGATCGCCATGAAACCGGGCACCAAGGTGAAAGTGTCGGGGTTGCGCGCGGGCCGTCCGTTCAGCACCACGTTGACGCTCACGCAGCGTCCGCCGCTCAGTGTGCTGGCGCCGCAACAGCAGCAGTCGCAGCAGGGGCAGAATCCATAGGGCCTGTTTTAGCCGGCGTGACCGGCACCGGCGGAAGCCACCGCGTCGTTGTGCTGCATGGCCTTCCGGTAACGGCGGTGCAAGGTCATGACACGTTTCACATAGACCTCCGTTTCCGCATACGGCGGCACTCCACCGTATTTCTGCACTACATCCGGACCGGCGTTGTACGCCGCGGCAACCAGGCGATCGTCACCCTTGAACGTTTTCAGCAACTGCGCCAGATAGCGCGCACCACCCTCGATGTTCTGCGTGGCGTCGAATGCGTCGTGCACGCCCATGTCGCGGGCCGTGCCGGGCATCAATTGCATCAACCCTTGCGCCCCCTTGGCCGACATAGCACGCGGGTTGAACGAGCTCTCAGCATGTATGATCGCGCGCACCAGCGACGGGTCAACGCCATAGCGACTGGCCGCCACCCGAATGGCATCGGCGTAAGCCGACAGCTTCAACGGCACGTGCGACCAGTCCACGCGCGAATGCACATCGCAAGCCGCGCAGGTGGCGATGTACGTGAACAGCGTCCGCGTGCGCGCATGCCGCGCCCTCTTTCCGCGCGGGCGCACGTTCGTGTATTCGATGCTGCCGTCGGCGTGTACCACCTTGTAGACCGCGCCGCGCAGAACACGCACACCCGCCTGCTTGTCGGCAGCGGGCAGCGAGGGTGCCTTGGCCGCCGTCCCCTCGCGATACTGCCACCCGGCCGCGGCTTTACTAGCGGACTTCTTCGCGGCCGGCGCATGCCGCGAAACCTTGTCATCCGCCAGCCGGATGCGGTGACAATCGCGATATCCCGCCTTGCTGGTGGTGAAGACCGTTTCGCCACTGGTGCCGGTGCAGCGGTACATGTTCGTCGCCTGCACCGGCAGCGTCCACACGCACGCGAGCAGAAGCACCGCCTGCAGCAGACGACGACAACGAAGCGAGAAAAGGGGGGCCGGGCGGCCGCCGCTTCCCCCATGGCGAACGGCAGTGACCATGCGCCAAGTGTGCGCTTTCACTGGTATTTTGCCAAGTGCAGCCGATCACGCTTCGCGCACGGCATGAGCGCTTCGGGGTCGAGGGGAGCCGCAACGCGCGAACCCGCACACGATGCCGCCACTGGCGGAGCCTGTGCACCCGGCGTACACTGCGCTGTTCACTGATAACCCATTGAATCGCCATGAGCGGCAAGCTTTTCATCAAGACCCACGGCTGCCAGATGAACGAGTACGACTCGACCAAGATGGTCGACGTGCTGAAGGCCGCCCACGGGCTGGAACTGACCGACGATGCCTCCGAGGCCGACGTCATCCTGATCAACACCTGCTCGATCCGCGAGAAGGCGCAGGAAAAGGTGTTCAGCCAGCTCGGCCGCTGGAAGCAGCTCAAGGCGAAGAATGACAAGGTCGTGATCGGCGTCGGCGGCTGCGTGGCCAGCCAGGAAGGCGACGCCATCGTCAAGCGCGCGCCGTTTGTCGATCTGGTGTTCGGCCCGCAGACACTGCACCGCCTGCCGGAGATGATCGAATCCAGCCGCCGCGAGCGTCAGCCGCAGGTCGACATCTCCTTCCCCGAGATCGAGAAGTTCGACGCAATGCCCGAGCCGCGCGCCGAAGGCCCGACCGCGTTCGTGTCGATCATGGAAGGCTGCTCCAAGTACTGCAGCTACTGCGTGGTGCCCTACACCCGCGGCGAGGAAATCTCGCGCCCGTTCGACGACGTGGTCGGCGAAGTCGCGATGCTCGCCGAGCAGGGTGTGAAAGAAGTGAACCTGCTGGGGCAGAACGTCAACGCCTATCGCGGCCCGATGCACGACGGCGGCATCGCCGACCTGGCACTGTTGATCCACGCCATCGCCGAGATCGACGGCATCGGCCGCATCCGCTTCACCACCTCGCATCCGGTCGAGTTCTCCGACTCGCTGATCGAGGCCTACGCCAACGTGCCCAAGCTGGCCAACTACCTGCACCTGCCCGTGCAAGCCGGCTCCGACCGCATCCTGGCGGCGATGAAGCGCGGCTACACGGCGCTGGAGTACAAGCAGCGCATCCGCAAACTGCGCCAGGCGCGTCCGGACATCTCCATCAGCTCGGACTTCATCGTCGGCTTCCCCGGCGAGACCGACCGCGATTTCGAGCAGACCATGAAGCTGATCGAGGACATCGGCTTCGACAACAGCTTCTCCTTCATCTACTCGCGTCGCCCCGGCACGCCGGCCAGCAACCTGCCCGACGACACCACCGACGCGGTCAAGAGCGAACGCCTGCAGCGCCTCCAGGCAGCCATCAACGCCAACGCCAAGACCATCAGCGAAGGCATGGTCGGCACGGTGCAGACGGTGCTGGTCGAAGGCCCGAGCAAGAAAAGCCCGAACGAGATGACCGGCCGCACCGAGAACATGCGCTTCGTCAACTTCCCCGGCGACGCGCGCATGAAGGGCCAGTTCGTCGACGTGCTCATCACCGAGGCGATGGCCAACTCACTGCGCGGACGCGTGCATCTGGGCGACGACCAGCAGGTCGCCTGAAGTCCCGTACCAGAAAGAAGTTGGTCGTCATCCCGGCGCAAGCCGGGATCCAGCGACGGGTTCCGAAGCGAAGGCACTGGGTTCCGGCTTGCGCCGGGATGACGGTACAAACAGGTGGCGATCCAATCTGGACACCACGTTCGAACTGCCGCTAATCCAGCCGCTTGCGGAACTGCGCAATCGCCACGGTCATCATGACCGCGGTAAAGCCGACCAGCGCCAGCACGTCCGGCCACAGCTCCCACAGCCCCGCGCCGCGCAGCATCACGCCGCGGATCAGGCGCAGAAAATGCGTCAGCGGCAGCACCTCGGCGATCCATTGCGCCACCTTCGGCATGCCGGCGAACGGGAACATGAAGCCCGACAGCAGGATCGACGGCAGGAATACGAAGATCATCATCTGCGTGGCCTGGAACTGCGACTTGGCCTTGGTCGAAATCAGCAGACCCAGCGCAAGATTGGCGACGATCAGCAGGATCGCGGCAACGAACACGTCGACCAGCCAGCCGCGCACCGGCACCGCGAACAGCCACACGCCCAGCGCCAGAATCAGGCAGGTCTGCACCAGGCCGATGATGACGTACGGCAGCACCTTGCCCACCATCAGCTCGCTGCGCGTGAGCGGCGTGGCGATCAGCAGCTCCATGTTGCCGCGCTCGCGTTCGCGCACGATGGCGATGGCGGTGAACAGCACCATGGTCATGGTCAGGATCACGCCGATCAGACCCGGCACGATGTTGACCGCCGAGCGCCGCTCCGGGTTGTAGAAGGCGACCACACGGATGCGTCCTTCCCGTGGCGTGCTGGTCGGCGGGGCGCGCAGGTCGGGCAACGTGTCGTCGGTGATCGGCACCTGCGCCAGCTGCCGCGCCGCGCTCTGCACCGCGGTGTCGCTGCCGTCGACCAGAATCTGCGCCACCGCGCGTCCCTCCGCGCGACGCCGTTCGTAGTCGCGCGGAATCACGATACCGACGCTGATGCGCCCTTTGCGCAACAGCGTCATCAGCTGTTCGGGCGTGTCCGCGCGCGCGGTGGCCTTGATGACGCCGGTCGCCAGCATGTCCATGACCAACGCGCGCGAAGCGCTGGTATGCGCCTGATCCACGATGCCCGCGTCCAGACCGCGCAGATTCAGATTGATGGCGTAGCCGAACAGGATGAGCTGGAAGATGGGAATGCCCAGGATCATCGCCAGCGTGATCCGGTCGCGGCGCATCTGGCGCAGCTCCTTGAGGACGATGGCCCAGAGCCGGCGCATGTTCATGCCGTGGCCTCCCGCTGCGCACGCCCATCGTGCGTGGCCGCCACGAAGACATCCTCGAGATTCGGCTCGGCCGGCGCGAAGCGTGCCTTCGGATCGACCTTGTGCACCGCGTCTTCGAGACGCGCGCGCAGCGAGTCGGCTGCCGCCTCACTCTCCACATCGGCCGCATCGGCCAGCACGCGCAGCGAAGCACCAATCTGCGCCGCACTGAGCACACCCGGCAGCGCCGACAGCGCGTGCTGCACGCGACGCGGCCGCTCCGAGATCACGACGAACGAGCGCCCTTCCAGCGCCGCCGTCATCTGCGCCGGCGTACCGTCGCCGACCAGCCGTCCGCGGTCGAGAATCGCCAGCCGGTGGCAGCGCTCGGCCTCGTCCATGTAGTGCGTGGAGACCAGCAGTGTGGTGCCGGCATCGGTCAGCTCGAACAGCTTTTCCCAGAAGTCGCGACGCGACTCGGGATCGACCGCACTGGTCGGCTCGTCGAGAAACAGCAGCTGCGGCTCGTGAATCACCGCCGCGGCCAGTGCCAGACGCTGTTTCTGGCCGCCACTCATGGTGCCCGCCAGTTGTTTCTGGCGGTCTTCGAAATGGTATTGCTCGACCAGCGTGTCGATACGCGCCCGCGTGCGCTCGCGTGGAACGCTCTGCACCGCGGCCATGAATTCCAGATTCTCGCGCACGGTCAGGTCCTCGAACAGCGAGAATTTCTGCGTCATGTAGCCGATGTGCCGGCGCAGCTCCTCGGCCTGGGCCGGCACGCGCAGACCGAGCACTTCGATCTCGCCCTCGCTCGGCGTCAGCAGCCCGCAGAGCATACGGATGGTGGTCGACTTGCCCGACCCGTTGGGTCCGAGGAAACCGTAGACGCGCTGCGGCGGCACCGACAGATCGACATGATCGACGGCCACCAGCTCGCCGAAACGACGCGTCAGGCCGCGCGCGCGGATGGCCGGTTCGACCTCCGCGCTCACCGTTTCGCCTCCGGCAGCGTCACGCGCACCGGCAGCCCGGCCGGCAGCTTTGCCGCGTCCGAGCCCAGCGTCACCTCGGCCAGGTAGCTCAGTCGCGCGGTGTCCTCGCCGTTGAGCGCGTAGTACGGCGTGTAGACCGGCTCGCGGCGGATCGTGCGTACATGGCCCGCGAGGGGCTTGTCGCGACCGTCGACGTACACCTGCACCGGATCGCCGTCATGCACGCTCGCACGCAACGGCTCGGGCACGTAGATGCGCGCGTATGGCGCCTTGCCCACCAGCATTACCGCCAGCGGCGCGCCGACCGGCGGCTGGTCGCCGAGACGGTACGGCAGACTGTCGACGATCCCGTCGCGCGGTGCGACGATGCGCAGCTTGTCCAGGTAGACCTGCTGCGCGCGCGCCTGCTGCCGGGTCGCCGCCAGCGTCGCACGGGTCTGCGCGATCTGCTCCGGACGCGTGCCGTGCAGCAGCACATCCAGCGCAGCGCGCGCGGCGGCCACCTGCGCCGTGGCGCGGTCCATGGCGGCGCGTGCGTTGTCGACGTCCGAAGCGGAGACGTAGTCGGAACCGCCCAGCGGCTGCACGCGGCGGTAGTAGTCGCGGGCCTGCTGCGCCTGTGCCTGCGCCGCCTTCAGGTTGGCCCGAGCCTGCGCGATGTCCTCCTTGCGCGGACCGGCGACAAGCTGCTCCAGCAGCGCCTGCTGCTGACGGATGCGCGCCTCGTCCGCATCCAGCGCAGCCTGGGTCTGCGTCGGATCCAGTTGCAGCAACACTTGCCCCTTGTGCACGCGCTCGCCTTCACGCACGGCCACGCGCACCAGTCGCTCGGAAGCAACGGCCGGCAATGTGATGCGATCGTATTCCAGCGTGCCCAGCGCGCGCGGAGACTCGCGGCCGCACCCGGACGCAAGCATGACGAATGCCGCCGCCATGCCCACGACCGCTCCCATCGACCTGATGTTCATGCCCCGCCTCCGAGATCCATTTGCAGCCCCTGCGAAAGCAGGCTCAGCGCGTGTTCGGTCATGGCGTCGGTGGTCGACGCCTCCATATCGAAAACCTGCGGCCAGATCGGCGCACCCGCGGCAGGAAACAGCGTCAACCCCACCAGCGACACCACGACCATGCGCGGATCCAGATGCGCCGGCAAGCGCCCGGCCTTCTGCGCTTCCGTCAGACGCTCGGCCAGCATGCGGGGCAGCTTCGGCGCCACTTCGTGGAACAGCAACTGACGCAGTGCGCCCCCCTCGCACAACACCTCGCGCACCCACAGCGGCGGCAGCCAGGGATGCGTGCGGATCACTTCGCCGATCCCGCGCACGAAGCACTCGATCAGTTTCGCCGGATCGTCGCCGGCCGCCTGCATGCGTTCTTGCACCTGCGTCAGCGCCGGCGCCAGACGTTCGCCGATCAGCGCCTGCACCAAGCGTTCCTTGTCGCCGAAGTAGTAGTGCAGCATGGCCGGCGTCACACCGGCCTCGTCCGCGATCGATCGCAGCGAGGTCGCGCCGATGCCGACCCGCACGAACCGCTGGATCGCGGCATCGAGCAGGGCCTCGCGCAGATCGCGGTCCTCGCCGCTGGGACGGCCGGCGCCACGCGTGCGACGGCGATGGGAAGAAGTGGGCGTAGTCATGCGTACAAATTAATTCAATGATTAATTGAAAGCAATGACCCAATGCACCGTGCCGCCAAACCTCCGTCCGCCATGACGCCGATATGGCCCGCGTCGACGCCGCGCGCTACCCTCGCGAGATGACCAAGCTCAACCAACACGATTTCGCCCTCGATCCCGTCGACAACGCTCGCCTGTCCAACCTGTGCGGCCCGTTCGACGAACACCTGCGCCAGATCGAGCTGCGCCTCGGCGTGGAGATCAACAACCGCGGCAACATCTTCCGCGTGATCGGCGAGGATGCCGCCGCCAGCGCCGCGGAAAAGGTCCTGCGTGCGCTCTACGAAGTGACCGAGACCGAGTCCCTGACCGGCCCCATCGTCAACCTGCACCTGACTGAATCCGGCGTCGACGCGCTGAGCGAGGACCTGGCCGAAGAAACCCAGGAAGTCGTCATCAAGGTCAAGCGCGGCGTGATCCGCGGCCGCGGCCCGAACCAGGCGCGCTACCTGCATGCCATTGCCACCAACGACATCAACTTCGGCATCGGCCCGGCCGGCACCGGCAAGACCTACCTGGCCGTCGCCAGCGCAGTCGAGGCGCTGGAAGCCAACCGCGTGCAACGCGTGCTGCTGGTGCGCCCGGCGGTGGAGGCCGGCGAGAAACTCGGCTTCCTGCCCGGCGACCTGAGCCAGAAGGTCGATCCGTACCTGCGCCCGCTGTACGACGCGCTGTACGAGATGCTCGGCTTCGAGCGCGTGGCCAAGCTGATCGAACGCAATGTCATCGAGATCGCGCCGCTGGCCTATATGCGCGGACGCACGCTGAACGATTCCTACGTGATTCTCGACGAGGCGCAGAACACCACCGTCGAGCAGATGAAGATGTTCCTGACCCGCATCGGCTTCGGCTCGGTCACGGTCATCACCGGCGACGTGACCCAGGTCGACCTGCCGCGCAATGCACGCTCGGGCCTGCGCCACGCCATCGAGGTGCTGCGCGGCGTCGACGGCATCAGCTTCACCTTCTTCACCGCCCGCGACGTGGTGCGCCATCCGCTGGTCGCGCGCATCGTGCGCGCGTACGAGGCGGCCGACCTCGCCAACGGCGACGAGCGGAACTGAGCCGCATGGCCGCCGCCCCCACCGAACCGCTCGTCCACCTGGGCTATGCCGCGCCGCGCCGCGGCGTGCCCGCGCCCGCCAGCTTCCGCGCCTGGGTCGCTGCCGCACTGCGTGCTGTACATCGGCGCAAGCCGGCCGAACTGTCGATCCGCATCGTCGACGCGGACGAAGGCCGTGCGCTCAACGCCGCCTACCGCGGCAAGGACTACGCCACCAACGTGCTGTCCTTCCCCGCCGAACTTCCGCCCGGCGTCGACCTGCCGCTGATCGGCGACCTGGTGATCTGCGCACCCGTGGTCGTCCGCGAGGCCGCGGAGCAGAACAAGCCCGCACGCGAACACTGGGCGCACATGACCGTGCACGGCGTGCTGCATCTGCTCGGCTACGACCACATCGAAGACGCCGACGCAGTACGCATGGAAGCCCTGGAAACCCGCATTCTGGCGGGCCTGGGCATCGACGATCCCTACCTGTCGCGCTGAGGGAAGCTCGGATCTGGACAACCTGCCCCGGCCGGCAGCGAGTGCGATGCCCCCGGCATGCTCAGCCGGATGCCATGTTCTGACGGCTCATACCCGGCCCATGCGATGCCTCGATCCGCGACCCGACCCACAATTCGCGATCGAACAGACGGTTAGGAGCCGTCATGGCTTTGCGCTAGAATCGACGACCACCTGCATACGAAGAACCGCGCGAAAGGCATGAACGAGGACCCCGGAAGTACCAACGGCCCGACCCACAAATCCTGGTGGGACCGTCTGGGCCATCTCTTCTCCGGTGAACTGCGCAGCCGCGATGAGCTGCTGGAAGAGCTGCGCACCGCACAGAACAACGGTCTGCTCAGCAGCGATACGCTGGGCATGGTCGAGGGCGCGCTGAAGGTGACCGAACTGGACGTCGACGACGTCATGATCCCGCGCGTGCAGATGGTGATGATCCCGGCCAGCGCGCCGTTCAAGGACATCATCGACACCGTGGTCGAATCCGGTCACTCGCGGTTCCCGGTGCATGGCGAGGACAAGGACGACATTCTCGGCATCCTGCTGGCCAAGGATCTGCTCAAGCACGTCAGCGACGGCGAGCGCTTCGACATCCGCGCCCTGCTGCGCCCGGCCGTGCTGATTCCCGAATCCATGCGCCTGAATGTGCTGCTGGCCGAGTTCCGCCTCAGCCACAACCACATGGCGCTGGTGGTGGACGAATACGGCGGCGTCGCCGGCCTCATCACCATTGAGGACGTGCTGGAGGAGATCGTCGGCGAGATCGACGACGAGCACGACGACGAAGAGCCGCCAGTGATGATCCAGCCGCTGTCCGATGGCGGCTACCTGGTCAGCGCGCTGATGCCGATCGCCGACTTCAACGAGAGTCTCGGCACGGCGTTCAGCGACGAGGAATTCGACACCATCGGCGGCATGATCACCGCCGAGTTCGGCCATCTCCCCGAAACCGGCGAGGAAACCGAGCTCGAAGGACTGCTGTTCCACGTCACCCAGTCCGACGATCGTCGCGTGCACCAGTTCCGGGTGCAGCCGCAGACTGCGGAAACGGACTGACCTGCGCATGGCGTGCACATCGACTGACCGCACGCGTCTCCAGCCGCGCCGCTTCGCCCTGCCCCTGCTCTTTCTACTGGCGCTGTGCGCCGCATTGCCGGCCTGGAGCGGCGTGCGCGACGCGCCCGGCAAGGACCTGCGCGTATCCCTGGTCACCTACGGTCCGGGCGCAATCTACTGGGAACGCTTCGGTCACGACGCCATCGAGATCTATGACATCTCCAGCGGGCAGTCGATGAACTTCAACTACGGCGTGTTCGACTTTGACCAGAAGCATTTTCTGCTCAATTTCGCGCGCGGCCACATGACCTACATGATGGACGCCGAGCGCAGCGAACCGGAGATGATGTGGTACGCCCAGCAGGGCCGCTCCGTGCGCCACCAGACCCTAAATCTGACTCCCGAACAGGCCGCCCGGCTGCGTGACTTCCTGTTCTGGAACCTGCGGCCGGAAAACCTGCACTACCGATACGACTACTACACCAGCAACTGCACCACCAAAGTCCGAGACGCCCTCGATTACGCGCTCGACGGCCAGCTCAAGAAAGCCCTGCAGGCGCGCCCAGGCGGCCTGACCTATCGTCAGCAGACCGATCGCCTGATGGCCGCGCAACCCTGGCTGATGCTGCTGCTGGACCTTGGGTTGAGCCACTACGCCGACCGACCGCTCAACGCCTGGCAGGAGAGTTTCCTGCCGGTGGTGCTGGCCGATGAACTGACCCACGTCACGGTCACGGCCAACGGCCAGCGACGCCTGCTGCTGACGCAGGATACGAGGCTCTCGCCGAACCGGATCGAGACGCCCCCGAAGACGGCGCCGGATCTCCGTCTGCCGATGCTGCTGGTCGGCACGGCACTCGCCCTCGCACTGCTTCTTCTCGGTCAGTCCAAGCGCCCGGGCGCGCGTATCGGCTTCGCGGCGCTGTCCTCGCTGTGGCTGCTGCTGGCCGGAACCGCCGGCTTGTTCATGCTGGCGCTGTGGACCCTGACCGCGCATGTCGCCGGCTGGGCCAATGCCAACCTGCTGCTGTTCAATCCACTGGCGTGGGGATTGCTGATCGCCGTGTGGCGAAAACGGACATCACGCCGCACCCACCTCATCGCCTGGATCGTCACGGCGATGGCCGCCCTGGCGCTGCTCGGCAACCTCACGCACCTGCTGACACAACGCAACCTGCCCTGGATCCTGCTCGCGCTTCCGGTGTGGGTCGCGCTGCTGCACACGCTGCGCAAACGCGCCGCATCCTGATCCTGCCCGCCGCCGCGATGGCGGAACAGGGCATCGCGCTGACCTGAACGCCAGGCCGCCCGCGCTGCGGTCCAGATTGCCATGCCGCCCCGCACGGCGGCATCATGGCGACCATGCCTTCATCGCTCGCCAACACCCCGCCCCCGGTCGTTGCGGACGGCGACCGCCCGTCCATCGTCAACTGTGTCGCCTACCATCGCACCGGCCGACGCATCGGCGATATTCCGCTGGATCGCATCGGCGAGACGATGAAGGACCCGGATGCGTTCGTGTGGGTCGGCCTGCACGAACCGGACGAGGATCTGCTGGAACGGCTGCAGGAGGAATTCGATCTGCACGACCTGGCCATCGAGGACGCGCACTACGCGCATCAGCGCACCAAGATCGAAACCTATGGCGACTCGCTGTTCATCGTGGTGCAGACCGCTCAGCCACTGCAGGGCCGCATCGCCTTCGGCGAAACCCACATCTTCCTCGGCGCGCGCTACCTGATTACCGTGCGGCATGGCGCCTCGCTCAGCTACGCGCCGGTACGCCGCAGCTGCGAAACCGCGCCGGAACTGCTCGCACTCGGCCCCAGTTACGGGCTGTATTCGATCCTCGACTTCATCGTCGACAACTACATGCCTATCGTGCGCGACTTCCGGGAGGAGCTGCAGGAGCTGGAGCAGGACGTCTTCGCCGAGACCTACAAGCGCACCACCATCAAGCGCCTGTACGACATGCAGCGCGACCTGATGAATCTGCGCCTGGCGGTCGCACCGCTGCAGGACGTGACCAACCAGCTGGTGCGTCTGCACGCGAACCTGATCCACGAGGAGACGCGCGTGTACTTCCGCGACGTCTACGACCACGTATTCCGCGTCAACGAAGCCACCAACGCCATGCGCGAGATGCTCGGTGCCGCGATCAACGTGAACATGTCGCTGGTGACACTGGGCCAGAACGAGGTGATGAAGAAGCTGGCCGGCTGGGCCGCGATGCTGGCCACGCCGACGCTGATCACCAGTTGGTACGGCATGAACTTCCATCACATGCCCGAACTGAACAAGCCCTGGGCCTATCCCAGCATGATCGTGGTGACGCTGTCGCTGATGGGCGGCGTGTACTGGGCGCTCAAACGCGCGCGGTGGCTGTGACGTCTCAGGCCTTCGCTTTCGCCTCGGCGCGCTCGGCGATGGTCAGCGCCACCTTGTCGCGCAGATAAACCGGCAGGGCCTGCTCGGGAGCCAGCGTGTCGCCCGCGGCAAAGCGCAGAGCCGCCTGTCGCGCGACATGCCGCGCCTGCGGGTAGCACTCCGCTTCGGCACTGCGTGGCGCACCCCATTTCTCCGCAAGCGCATCGCCGTATGTGCCCCACCCCGTGCCGACCACATGGCATGACGTCAGATCGATGTCCGGTTGCCAGCGTTCAGGCGTGCAGACCGTTTCCTCGCCCACGAGGGTCAACTCACCGCCTTCTCCGCGCTCGAACGTCGCGACATAGATCTCGCCCATGCGCGCATCAATCAGCGCGACCACCGGCGCGCCGTCATGCGGAGCCTCCAGGGCCAGCGCCGCCAGCGAAGACACCGTGACCACCGGAAGATCCAGCGCCAACGCCAGCCCCTGCGCCATGGACACCGCCAGACGCACCCCCGTGAACGATCCCGGACCGCGCCCCACGGCGATCCCGTGCAGATCGGCGCGCGTCAAACCGGCTTCGCCCAGCACCGCATCGGCCATCGGCAGCGCGAGCTCGGCATGTCTGCGCGGAGCGATTTCGCTGCGCTCGAACAGATCGTCGCCGCGCAGCAGGGCAACGGAGCACGACTCGGTGGCGGTTTCCAGGGCGAGAATATTCATCGCGCTATTGTGGCATCGTCGCCGATCGACGCCCAGCATGAGCGCCGGCATGACGACGGCGCGCCGATCAGCCTTCGACCGGCGGCTGCCACAGTTCGATGCGCGTGCCTTCCGGGTCCATGACCCAGCCGAACTTGCCGAACTCGCTTTCCTCGGTGCGCTCGTCGACGGGCTGACCGGCCTCGCGCAGCTGCGCCAGCAGGGCATCGAGATCGTCGACGCGGAAATTCACCATGAACGGCTTCTCGCTCGGCGCGAAATACGTGGTGTCCTCCTTGAACGGCGACCACAGCATGTAGCCCGACCGCGAGGCATCCTCGGCGAACATCGCCCCGCCCCACTCGCCGATCTCCAGCCCCAGATGTTCGCGATACCACGCCGACAACGCCTGTGGATCGCGCGCCTTGAAAAAGATGCCGCCCAAACCCGTCACTTTTGCCATGACTGCATTCCTCGAACCGTGGTGTCAGGATGTCCCTTGCCTTATAGCCGAAACTCTCTGCACGTGCAGGGGGCAAGGTTTCATCATCGCCATAGGAATCCCGCATGACCGAACAGGATTGGAGCGCCGTCGACGCCTACCTGGCCGACCGCACCCACGCCACCGACGCCACGCTCGACGCCGTGCTGGCCGCCAACGACGAAGCCGGCCTGCCGGCCATCGACGTCTCGCCGCTGCAGGGCAAGTTTCTGCAACTGATTGCCCGCATGTGCGGTGCGCGCAAGGTGTTGGAGATCGGTACCCTGGGTGGCTACTCCACCCTCTGCATGGCGCGCGGCCTGCCCGACGACGGCCATGTGACCACCCTCGAATTCGAACCGAAGCACGCCGAAGTCGCACGCGCCAACCTGCAGCGCGCCGGCCTGGCCGAGCTCGTGGACGTGCGCGTCGGCGCGGCGCTGGACACGCTGCCGGCACTGGAAAGCGAAGGCGCGGGGCCCTTCGACCTGGTCTTCATCGACGCCGACAAGACCCACAACCCGGACTACCTGCAATGGGCCTTGCGCCTGTCGCGGCCGGGCACGGTGATCATCCTCGACAACGTGGTGCGCCAGGGACATGTATTGGACGCCGACAGCGATTCGCCGGCCGTGCGCGGTACGCGTCGGGCATTGGACCTCATCGCCGACGAGCCGCGCCTGACCGCGACCGTCCTGCAGACCGTGGGCAACAAGGGCTGGGACGGCTTCGCGATGGCGATCGTCGACTGAAGAGCGCTCAGGCGAAGAACGCCTGCACGTCCTCCAGCGCATGCGTGCGCGGCATCGGCGGCAGACTGGCCAGGAACAGTCGGCCATAGCCCTTGCTGCGCAGGCGCGGGTCGCACAGCACCAGCACGCCTCGATCGTGCACGTCGCGGATCAGGCGACCCGCCCCCTGCTTCAGCGCAATCACCGCGCTGGGCACCTGCCAGCCCATGAACGGATTGACGCCGGCCTGCTGCATCGCTTCCAGACGCGCCTGCAGCACCGGATCGTCCGGCGCGGCGAACGGAAGCTTGTCGATCACCACCACCGACAGCGCCTCACCGGCCACGTCCACGCCCTCCCAGAAACTGGCCGCACCCAGCAGCACGCCGTGGCCGGAATGACGGAAATCCTCCAGCAGCTGATGCCGCGGCGCCGACCCCTGCACGAACAACGGCCACGGCACGCGATCGGCGAGAAGATCGGCTGCACGCTGCAATGCGCGATGCGAAGTGAACAGCAGAAAGGCGCGGCCGTTGGAAGCTTCCAGCACCGGCAGCACGGCCTCAATCACGCGCTCGGTGTAGCACTCCTCACGCGGCTCGGGCAGGTTCTCCGGCAGGTAGCACAGCGCTTGCCGGGCGTAGTCGAACGGACTGTCCAGCGCCAGCTCGACCGGATCGACCAAGCCCAGCTGATCGGAAAAATGGCTGAAATCGCCCGCCACCGACAGCGTGGCCGAGGTATGGATCCAGGCCGCCTGCGACGCTTCGCGCATGGCCTTGAGCGGCGTCGCCAGATCCAGCGGCGTGGCGTGCAGCGCGAACCCACGCCCGCTCAGTTCGTACCAGCGCACCTCGCCCTCGCTGTCACGCTCGTCGATGCGCGCCAGTCGCGCCGACAGCGTCTCGGCGCGTTCGTGCACATTCGCCAGCCCGCGCGAACGCTCGGCCTGACTGGCCAGCGCGTCGGCCAGATCCTCCAGCGTATGCTGCAGTTTCTGCAGCGCCTCGACGGCGGCATCCTTGCGCAGCAACGTCGCCAACGCGCCGCGTGACGGCAGACGATCCACCGCCAGACGCAACGCGCGCACCGACTCCTGCAGCGCCTCGCACGGCTCCAGCAACACGCTGGTCGCGCCGGTCACGCCACCGCCTTCGGCCAGCGCATCGCGCGCCAGCTCCGTCAATTGCCGCGCACTCACCGAATGCGAGAAGAACTGCCCGGCCAGCTCCGGCAACTGATGCGCCTCGTCCAGAATGAAAGCGTGCGCGCCCGGAAGAATCTCGCCGAAGCCCTCCTGCTTCAACGCCAGATCGGCCAGCAGCAGATGATGATTGACCACCACCACATCGGCGTCCGCCGCCTCGCGCCGCGCCTTGAAGACATGGCAATCGTCGAAGAACGGGCACTCGCTGCCCAGGCAGTTCTCCGTCGTCGAGGTCACGCGTGGCCACAGCGGCGACTCCTCCGGTACCTCGGCCAGCTCCATGCGGTCGCCGCGCCGCGTGCGTGCGGACCAGGCGCGGATCGTCGCCAGCTGCTGCGTTTCGGTGCGACTGGCGAAACTGCCCTCGCGCACGGCCTGATCCAGTCGATACAAACACAGATAATTGGCGCGCCCCTTCAGCAGGCTGATCTTCACGCGCGCATTCAGTACCGAGCGCACGCGCGGCAGATCGCGGAAAAACAGCTGATCCTGCAGCGCCTTGGTGCCCGTCGACACAATCACGCGCTTGCCCGAAGTCAGCGCGGGCACCAAATAAGCGAACGTCTTGCCCGTGCCGGTCCCGGCCTCGGCCACCAGCATCTCGCCCTGATCGATCGCTTCCGCCACCGCCCGCGCCATGGCCTGCTGCGCTTCGCGCGGCGCGAAATTCGGCACCTCGCGCGCAAACGGCCCGTCCGCGCCGAGCAGCCCGGCGATCTCTTCGTATGCATCCATCGCGCCAGTATCGCCGAGGCACGGAAAAGGCGAAACCTCAGATGGATCAGTCACGGTCCAGCGGACTTCGCACACCCCGCCCACCACGGTTCAGCACATGTGTGTAGATCTGCGTGGTGGCCACATCCTTGTGCCCGAGCAGCTCCTGAATCGTGCGGATATCGTAGCCCGCCTCCAGCAGATGCGTTGCGAAACTGTGCCGAAGCACATGCGCGCTCACCGGCTTGACGATACCCGCGCGCTTGCGTGCGCTCTTCAGGGCACGCGAAAACGCTGCGTCGCTGTAATGGTGCCGTCGAACCACACCGCTATGCGGATCGCGCAATCGCTTCGCTGCAGCAAATACATAGGCCCAACCCAATTCCCGTTCAGCGGCCGGGTACTTGCGAGCCAGCGCGTGCGGCAACCATACCGAGCCGAAACCATCGGCCAGATCCTTTTCATGCAGGATGCGTGCTCGTTCGATTTCACGCCCCAACGGATCGACCAGGGAACGCGGCAGCACCGTATGTCGGTCCTTGTTGCCCTTGCCCGCACGAACGATGATGTCGGTTCGTGCAAAATCCACATCCTTGATGCGCAGACGCAGGCACTCCATCAGACGCATGCCGGTGCCGTAAAGGAGACTTGCGACCAGCCACGATCGGCCATCCAATGCCGCCAGCAGCGCACGTATTTCTGCGCGAGCCAGCACCACCGGCAAGCGCTTCGGACGCTTGGCACGCACCACATTGTCCATCCAAGGCAACTGGATATCGAGCACATCGCGATAGAGGAAAAGCAACGCCGACAACGCCTGGTTCTGCGTGCCCGCCGAAACATTCCCCTCCACCGCCAACGCGGTCAGAAACCGCTCGACCTCCGCCGCACCCATGTCACGCGGATGCCGTCTGTTATGGGCCCGTATAAAACGCCGTATCCAGCCCACATACGCTTGCTCCGTTCGCCTACTGTAGTGCTTGAGCCGCAAACGTCGCCGAACTTCCTGCAAAAGCGTCCGCCGCGGACGATCTCCCTGCACTTCATTTACACCTGCATCCTTGCGTGTGTACATAGTTACACCCCCACATCCGATGTGTAAGAGCGCACTATTCAGCAACGTATCGAACCATGGAAGAAGCTATCTTGTTGTCTGGACGTAGGATTTCCCTTGACCCCACGTAGAGGTTCCCTGAATATCGGGTGCAACACCCCGGATTCGGGGGATACTTGTAGTTCCACGCCCATAGGCTCACGTAGGACGCTTGCGAAGAGAGATCATCGCTGACACAACGAAGCGGAGTCGCCTG
>NZ_MSPY01000009.1:0-75883 GCF_003267965.1 Oleiagrimonas sp. MCCC 1A03011
ACTGCTCGAACACTGGTCCAATGCTGTATAAATGCGTAGTACGCTAAAGCTGCTCAGGTGTCGGATGAACTCGCCTCACAGAAAGTGAGTCAGATTGTGAGTCACATCTCGACGACAAACCAAATCTATCCCAATAAAACAGCAATTTACCGACTCTTTTCGATTACTGGTGGACTCGGCTCTACCCAACGCTTGAAAGCCGTTGCGGAGCTTCACCCTTAGCAAGCCGTAGGTTATCCAGATATTCCGACCATGCTTGCATCATTTTCCGACGTGCAGGTAAATGCGTCGTCCGGTTGTAGGCCCTACCGTTGACATCCCGAACCGCGTGAGCCAACTGGTGTTCGATGTAATCAACCGGGAAGCCAAGCTCTTCATCGAGCACGGTTCTGGCCATTGCCCGAAAACCATGGCCTGTCATGGTGTCACTGTCGTATCCCATGTAACGCAGTGCGGCATTGATAGTGTTCTCGCTCATTGGGCGACGAATGCTGCGTACGCCAGGGAACACATATCTCCCGCGGCCAGTCAGGGAATGAAGATCACGCAGGATGGAAACGGCTTGCCTGGACAGGGGCACAACGTGCGGCTGCTTCATCTTCATCTTCTCTGCCGGGATATCCCAAACCGCTCCATTCAGGTCGATTTCTGACCACTCTGCATGCCGTAGCTCCCCTGGTCGCACAAAGACCAGGGGAGCTAGCTTGAGAGCAGCGATAGTTACAGGGGATCCCTGATAGCTATAGATCGTACGAAGCAACTCGCCGATCTTGGAAGGGAGGATGATGCTGGGGAAGTGCCTGGGCTGGCGGTGTTCGAGAGCACCGATGAGATCGGCGGCTGGATTACGCTCAGCGCGTCCGGTAGCGATGGCGTACCGAAAGACCTGTCCTGCCAATCCTCTTGCCCGGTGAGCCGACGACACGACGCCTCGCGCCTCCATCTTCCTCAGGGCCGAAAGCAGCAGCGGCGCGGTTACGTCCGCCACTGGCAGGCAGCCGATGCTGGCAAGGTCCTTTTCGACCAAACGGCGCGCGCGCGCGACACTGCCCGCACCCATGCCTTCTCGTTCGCGCTTGGCGACGAACTCCAAGGCTACGGCTGCAAAAGTGACTTCTGCTCGCTCCTGCAGGGCGGCACGTTCAGCTTTCGCAACATGTGCTGGATTGGTCCCGGCTTTCACCAGGGCGCGCGCCTTGTCGCGCTCGGCCCTTGCTTCGGCCAGTGACATGAGGGGGTACTCACCCAGACCCAGCATGCTGGGTTTGCCGGCGTGCCGATAGCGGTAGCGCCAAAGCTTCGCGCCGGTCGGGCGCACCTCGACGCACAAACCATTGGCATCGGCGACCCGATAGACTTTTTCGCGCGGCTTCATCGCGCGTACTTTGGCATCCGACAGCATGTGAGTAACGGCCCTGTGAGTAAACACCGAGGCATTGCTGCCCCGTACTCACCACTTTACTCACATCGATGCTGGATGCAACTGAACAGCCCTGGACAGCCTTGGACAGAAGAAGCGTTTGTATACTGGATTTCAGCGTCTTCCCTGGACTTCTTTGGACTTTCTCGGAAAGGAATGTGGCGCGCTCGGCGGGATTCGAACCCACGACCCCTGCCTTCGGAGGGCAGTACTCTATCCAGCTGAGCTACGAGCGCGTAGGCGCGCATTGTAGCCGAGGCGTGCGGCTGCGCCTACGCCCCCGGTGCGGGGCCTTCGCGAAACGGCGCCACTGTGCGGTTTTGGGTGATCCTGGATGCGACGTGGCGCCCGGCATCGACCTGGGTCTACAATCGTTCTTCGACGGAAGGGGATACCGTCGCCACGGATGCAATGTCAGTGGAAGGATCGAAGACGACACGGACGGACGGTTCGCGGATGCCGCGCCCGCCCTTGCAGCGAGCCGCAAGGTTCGCGATTACCTATGTAGTGCTCAGTGCGATCTTGATCGCAGGTTCCGATGCCCTGCTTCACGGCTGGATCACCGACCACGCGTTGCTGATGCAGGTACAGACATGGAAAGGCTGGTTCTTCGCACTGGCCACGGGTGCCTTGCTGTTCGGCTTGCTCTATCGCCTGTTCCGCCAGGACGCGGGCCTGCTGCAGCGCTACGCGGAGCAGCGCAGCGACGTACACATGCTCAACCAGTTCCGCGAGAGCGTGATCGACAACGCCAGCATCTGGATCAACGTGCTCGACTCCTCGGCCAAGGTAATGCTGTGGAACAAGGCGGCCGAGCAGATCAGCGGGTACAGCCGCGACGAGGTCGTCGGCCGCAGCGACATCTGGGAGCACCTCTACCCCGACAGCGATTACCGGCAGAGCGTGGTCGCCAAAGTCAACGAGATCCTGGCCAAGGGTGTCGAGGTGGAGAACCTGGAAACCCGCATCCGCTGTCGCGACGGGCAGCAGAAGATCATCGACTGGAGTTCTCGCCGGTTCTTCGACCAGAAGAAAGAACTCGGCTCCATCGCCATCGGCCGCGACGTCACCGAGCACAAGCAGATGCAGCAGATGCTGCGCGCCCGCGACCGTCAGCTGGCGATCCTGATGGCGAACGTGCCTGGCATGGTCTACCGTCGGCGCTGCAACACCGAATGGACGCTGCGCTTCGTGTCCAGCGGCTGTCTCGGACTGACCGGCTACGCGGCCGACGATCTGGTCGAGAACCGCAGCATGTCCTACGCCTCGCTGGTGCACCCGGAGGATCGTGAACGCGTGCAGCACGAGACCCATCATGCGCTGCGCGAAAATCAGGCGTTCGCCCTCGAATACCGCATCCGGCATCGCAACGGCCAGCATCGATGGGTCTGGGAGCAGGGCCGCGCCGTGCAGGCCGAAGACGGCCCGCACCTGGAAGGCATCATCGTCAACATCACCGACCGCAAGCGCATGGAACGGCAACTGGAACAGCTGGCGGTGCAGGACCCGCTGACCGGCCTGCGCAATCGCCGCGAGCTGGAAATGGCCCTGCAGGAAGCCGTCGAACGTGCCGAGCACGAACGCAAGCCGCTTTCCCTGCTGTGGATCGACATCGACGACTTCAAGCAGATCAACGACGTGCATGGCCATCTCGCCGGCGATGAAGTGCTGCGCCAGGTCAGCCGCATGATCCGCGACCACCTGCGCACCAACGACCTGGCCGCACGCTTCGGTGGCGACGAGATCGTCATGGTGCTCCCGGGCATGGACGCGGTAGCGGCCACCCGCATCGCCGAGACGCTGCAGCAAGCCATGCAGTCCATGCCTCTGAAGCTGCCGAGCGGCGAAGCGGTCGGGATCACCCTGAGCATCGGCGTGGCGGCGGTGCCCGAACATGTGGCCACCGCGGAGCAACTGGCCGAAGCGGCCGACCGTGCCATGTATCGCGCCAAGGAATGCGGCCGCAACCAGATCTGCAATGCGCTGCCATTTCCGCCACCGCCGCAGCACACCGCGCCCCACGAGACCCGGGAGCCCTCATGACCCGCCACGGCATGGACGCCGCACACGCCTTCATCACCGCGCTCGACGCCGGCGTCATCGCCAGACCGGACACGCCGCGCGTCCGCTTTCCGCTTCGGCGCGGAGCCATCACGGACAACGGCGCCACGCCCTGGACCTGCACGCTCGGCCTGGGCAACCCCGCGCAGCCGCTGCGCTTCATGCTCGACACTGGCACCCTGAACACCTGGGTGACGTCGAGCGCCTGCACCACGCATGCCTGCCGCGCACACCGCGCCTTCGACAGCGCGGCCTCAAGCACCTTTCGCGCCAGCGGCGATCCGCCCAAGTCCGTCGACTTCGGCCCCTGGGGCACGATGCAGGTCGAGCTGGGCTACGACGTCTGCCATCTGCAGCGCGACGTCGGCGGTCAGGTCCGCACTACGCCGCTCGACGAGCCGATCAGCTTCTACCTGGCCACCGACTACAACGGCGTGCAGTTCGCCATGCTGGACAGCGATGGCGGCCTGGCGATCCCGGCCGTGCCCTCGGCACAGCCGAGCGCCCTGCTTGAACAGCTCACCCGCCAGGGACTCATCGACCATGCCATCGCGACGTTCGACGTCGATCCGCTGCACGGTCGCGGACAGTGCACGATGGGCGCGATCGACCTGCATCGTTTCGATCCGGGCAGCCTCAACGTTCTGCCGGTGCAGCCACTGGAAGGCGATCTCGCCTACCTGTGGAACGTGCCGATGCAAGCGCTGCGCTGCGGCAGCGGCGTGGTGGCCGAGGACAGCGCGCTGGTGCTGGACACCGGCTCGTCGCGCTTCAAGGGGGGCGCAGCCGTGATCGCGCGCTTCCAGAACGCCATCACCGACGGCGGCAAGCGCCCGCTGACGGTGCATGACGCGACCGCGCTGGCCGCCTATCCGGACATCGAAGTCAAACTCAACGGGGTTGTCTACACCCTGACGCCGCCGCAGTATTTCCAGCGCCTCGGCGCGCACCGCTGGGAAGCCGGCGTGCATGTGCTGGAAGGCCTGCCGGACGAAATGCTCGTGGTCGGCTCGGTGTTCCTGGACTGGGTCTACAGCATTTTCTGGTATCAGCCGTCGGATGCCGGACCGTGCATCGTGGCGCTGGCCACGCCCCGCCGGCACACGTCTTCGCGCGTCACCGGCCTGTGGAGAAACGGTTTCGGTTCAACGCTGGAGATCGGCCCACTCGACGCCGACGGCTGCTTCCGTGGCCGCTACACGTCGAGCACCGGCGCCAGCGGCGATTATCCGGTGGTTGGCGTCGCCGACCCGCATCCGGACGGCGACAGCGTGGCCATCTCGTTCGCGGTCAGCTGGCGCAGCCTGGAAGGCAAACCGGACCCGTCCTGGCACTGGGTGTCGGGCTTCACCGGGCTGCTGCAGCACAAGGACGGCCAGGACCAGATCGCCACCACCTATCTGTTGCAGCAGAACGCCGACGCGCAGACGCCGGACTGGATGGCCACCGCGATCTACCCGTCGACCTTCACGCGCATCGGCTGACCGGACGCAAAAAAAAAAGACCCTCGCCGGTAACGGCGAGGGTCTTCGTCCATGCGCAAAGGCGTGCGACGCAATCGCTTTACTTGACCGCCTTCAGTGTGCGCTTGAGTGGTGTCAGCACCTGAGACAGGTAATCCGGACGACCCTTGATGCGCTCCAGACTCGGGTACTGCAGGCCGCCGTGATAGTTGATTTCGACGGTCTTGTACTCGTTGAAGTTCTTCACCAGGAGCTTGATCGGCGCCTTGCTGTCGGCCGCCTGCTTGACGGCGTTCTTCAGTCCTTCAGTGCTGAAGTCCTTGCCGTCGACCGCGACGATGGTCATGGCCGGCGACAGGCCCACCTTGAACGCCGGGCTGTCCCACAACACGTCGCGCATCTCGCCCTTGTTGTTGACGGCGATGCCCAGCGAGTAGGTCAGGTCAGCCATGTGGTAATGGCTTTCCAGTGCCTTCACCGCAGCGCTTTCCTCGTGGGTGTAGACGAGCTTCCAGCCCTCGGCCTCGAAGGCCTTGGACAGGTTCACGTGACCGGTCAGACGCTTGTTGAGGAAGGACTTCCAGTCGTACGGCGCGACCTTGTTCAGCGCGCTGACTATGTCGTCGAAGGTGTAGGTATTGATGTCCCATGCACCCGGGTCGACGCCAAAGAAGTCCCGCGCGAAGTTGTTGAGGTTGCGCTTGTTGCGGGTCAGATCGCGGATCTTCGCGTCCACCGCCATCCAGATCAGCTGACCGCCGGAGTAGTAGTCCTCGCTCATCTGGTAGCTGCGGTACGGCAGCGGCGCGCGCTGCGCGATGGTCGGATCGTTGGTGGTGTCGAGAATGTTGCGCCACTTCATGCCCGGCCGCCCGCGATCGTAACGCCCGCCGACGAAGGCCAGCATCTGCATGGCCTGCTTCTTGTCCCACAGACCCGAGCGCGCGGCCATCACGTAGCCGCTGTACTGGGTGAAGCCCTCGTAGACCCACAGACCATGATCGCGCTTGGGCACGTTGAAGTTCGGCGTCCACAGACGTGCCGGACGACGGTATTTGCCGTCCCACGAATGGTTGAACTCGTGCGCCAGCAGATCACGGCGCGCCCAGCTCTGCTTCCACTCGGTGAAATAGTTGGTCGAAGTGCCGTTCTCGCTGGAACGGTGGTGCTCCAGGCCGATACCGCTCATCTTCTTGCTCAGCGCGAGCAGGAAGTCGTAGTGGTTGAAGTGGAAGCTGCCGTACTGGCGCTTCATCTGCACCACCAGATTACGGTGCTTCTGGATGGCTTCCTTGCTCGCGTCCAGATCCTTCGGCTGGTCGGCGAACACGTTCAGGTGCACCGGCACCTTGCCGCCCGGGTTCAGATCGAAGCGCTTGTAGTACTTGCCGGCGAACATCGGCGAATCGACCAGGTTCTCGAAGTCGATCGGCTTGAACTCGATCTTGTTGCCCGACTGGCTGGCGGTTTCCAGCGCGGTGGCGAACTTGAAGCCCTCGGGCAGCGTGACGCCGGCCTTCACGGTGATGTCGCGGTTGAAGTAACCGGCCGGGTACAGCGCCACCGTGTTCCACTGCAGGTTCAGCATCTCCGGCGTCATCACCACGCGGCCCTGCCTGCGGTTCTGCGGCGACAGGTACTTGAACTGCACGTCCAGCGAGGACACGCCCTGCGGCACGTCGACGTGGAACGCGTAGACGTTGGCCGGGTCACGGGTCCACTCCAGCACCTTGCCGTTGGCCTTGATGACCAGACCGGCGAACTTGTCGATGGGGCCGGTCGGCGAGTGGTTGCCGGGAATCCAGGCCGGGTACAGCAGTGTGAACGGGCCGGAGCTGACCGGAATCGTCTCGCTGACATTGAAGATGCGGTGCGCCAGGTCGGTCGCGTCCACGTGCAGCTGGATCGTGCCCGGATAGGCGATGTCGCGCGGTGCCGGAATGGTGAATTCATTCGGCGTCGGCTGCGGGCCGGCGCTGGCGTGCGCGGGCAGACCGGTCAGACCGACGGTGGCCGCCAGCACGGCGGCGGCGATGAAACGGATTTTCACGAGAGAGCCTCCTGTGAATCGTCGTGGGTCGCCCGCGCCGGATGCATGGCGCGGGCGGCGGGGAAAGGGTTACTTGCGCGCCTTCAGGATCTTGTCGAGCCGATCCGGCGTGCCCTTGATGCGCTGCAGATGCGCGTAGCGCAGGCCGCCGTGGTAATCGATGGCGATCGTGCGGTACTGGTCGATGTTCTTGACCAGCAGCTTGATCGGCGCCTTGTCGGACTTGGCGGCGGTCACGGCGTGCTTGAGGGCATCGGTGTCGAAATCCTTGCCGTCGACGGCGACCACGGTCATGCCCGGCACCAGTCCTGCCTTGTAGGCCGGCCCGTTCCACTGCACATCGTAGACATGGCCGCTGCTGGAGACCGAGAAGCCGGCCGAATACGCCAGGTTCACGCCATGGCTGACCGCGGCCGTGGCCTTCTCCAGCCCCGACGGCTGGTCGGTGTAGACCAGCTTCCAGCCACCACGGGCAAGACCCGTCTCGGGCAGCTGATCGCCGGTGTAGTCCAGGCGCTTGCGCAGGAAGGTGTTCCAATCGTACGGCTGCACCTTGTTCAGCGTGTCGAGGACATCCTGATAGGTGTAGGTGCGCGTCACGTAGCTGCCGTTGTCCATGCCGTAGAACAGATGCGCGAAGTTATCCAGCGACTTGCGACCGTGGCTGAGCTCGCGGATCTTGGTGTCCACATCCAGCCACAGCAGCTGACCTTCCGGATAGAAGTCGGTGCGACGACGCCAGTTGCTCCAGCCGCTGGCGCCGGCGTAGGTCAGCGGCGCGGCATCGGCCGTGTCCTGCAGCGAGCGCCACGTGCGACCGGTACGGTGCGCCATCGCCGCTGCGATGCCGGCGATCGAGTCGTGGTACTGCTGCGTCGTCCACAGACCCGAACGCGTGGTCAGCACACCGGCCCAGTAGTCGGTCAGCCCCTCGTACACCCACAGCAGGTCGTCACGCTTGACCATGTTGAAGTTCGGCGTCCACAGATCGTACGGACGACGGAACTTGCCGTTCCACGAATGCACCCACTCGTGCGGCATCAGGGTCGCCACACGCAGGTACATCGCTTTGCTGGTCAGGTAGTTGCTCGGCAGACGGTCGTCGCTGGACTGGTGATGCTCCAGCCCGAAATGATCGACATGGTCGGACAGCGTCAGCAGGAAGTTGTAGTGGTCGTAGTGATGGCTGCCGAACAACGCCAGGATCTGCGTGACCAGATTGCGGTGATCGTCGATCTGCTTCTTGCTGATCTTCACACTGTCGGCCGTGTCGCCGACGATGTTCAGGTGCACCGGCACCTTCGCGCCCGGCGCCAGGTCCACGCGGGTGAAATACTTGCCGGCGATCAGCGGCGAATCGACGAAGTTGTTGAAGCTGACCGGCTTGAACGCCACCTCGTTGCCGGACCGATGGTCCACCCGCAGCGCACTGGCGAACTTCCAGCCCGTCGGTAGCTCCACGGTGGGCTGGATCATCACCTGCCGCGAATAGTAGCCGGCCGGGTAGAACGCCACCTGGTTGAATTCGATGTCCGCCAGCTCGTTGCTGGTCGAAGGACCCGCGCCGAACAGGCCGCCGTCGCCCGGCGACAGGAACTGGAAACTGAGATCCAGTGCTTTCGCGCCCTCGGGCACCTTCAGATGCAGGGTGTACATGTCGGCCAGATCGCGGCGCCAGTGCAGCTGCTTGCCGTTGGCCTTGATGATGAGACCGGCGATGTTGTTGATCGGCCCCGTGGGTGCATGCTCGCCCGGAATCCACTTCGGGTAGTACAGGGTGAAGTCCCCGGCCTTCGCGACCGGGATCGTCTCACGCACGTCGAAGATGCGCTCCGGCGCGCGGGTCATGTCCACGTGCACGCGCAGCGTGCCGCCCGGGTAGGGATGATCGCTGGGATGCTTGTGATGCAACGGTGCAGCAACGGGCGACTCGGCACGAAGGACCGGCGCCGCGAGCAGCGCGGCCGAAACGGCCAGCGCGGCAAGAAGCGGACGGAACGATACGGATGACATACGGACTCCAGGAAGACAGCCATGCAGACGCGTGAACCGCGCTGCCGGACGGAAACTGCGAAACGTGCCCTCGCGCGACGTGCGCAGGCGATGGGCGATTCCACCATCCTAGATCACACACGCGGCCGGCCCCGCATGCCAAAGGTCATGCAGCCGGCGAATCCGGAGGCCCGAAAACGGCGGACCCAAACGAAAACGCCCGCTGCCGCACGAAGCGACAGCGGGCGCGAAACACGCAGTTTCCCGGGACTTACTTGCCCTGGTTCTGCTCTTCGACCTTGCTGTGACGCATGCCGTAGGCCAGGTAAATCACCAGGCCGATCGCCATCCAGATCACGAAACGCCAGATCGTGACGATGTCCAGACCGCCGATCGGGTGGTACTCGCCGTTTTCGAACCACGGCCAGCCGATGATCAGGAACAGCGAGAAGACCACGCCCAGCGGTGCCAGCAGCCAAAGCGCGGGCGTACGGAAGCGCCGCTCCAGATCGGGCCGGCGAACACGCAGGATCAACACCGAGGAACAGATCAGAATGAACGCCGACAACGTGCCGATGTTGACCAGCTCGGCCAGCTCGCGGATCGGCAGGAAGCCGGCCGCCAGCGCGGTGAAGACGCCCAGCACCATGGTCGGACGATACGGCGTGCCGTACTTCGGATGGCTCTTGGCGAACCAGCCCGGCAGCAGACCGTCACGCGACAGCGCGAACCAGATGCGCGCTGCGCCCAGCATGAAGGCGAACACCACGCTGGCGATGCCGCAGACCGCGGCGATGTCGATGATGGCGCTGATCCAGTGCAGGTCACGCGCCGCGAACACCGCACTCACCGGCGCCTGGCTGGCCAGGATCATCTCGCTGCAGTGGCCGGCGGCCTGGCTCGGATCGACGCAGCCGTTGTACGGCACCATGCCGGTCAGCACCAGCGAGATGGCCAGATACATCAGCATCGAGATACCCAGCGAGGCGACCACCGCCAGCGGCAGATCGCGTTGCGGATTCTTGGCTTCCTCGGCGGCCGTGGTCAGGGTGTCATAGCCGAATACCGCGAAGAACACGATGCTGGCCGCCGCCAGCACGCCGTTCCAGCCGTAGCGGGAACCGCCGCTGGCCGCCGCGTCATGCACTTCCGGCGGAATGAACGGAGTCCAGTTCGAGGTGTGCACGTAGAAGGCGCCGGCGACAATGACGATGGCCACGCCGATCACCTTCATGGTCACCACAATGGTGTTCAGGCGCGCACCGATCTCGGTACGCATGATCTGGATCCAGGCCATGCCCAGCGCCACGGCCACGGCGATGATGTTCACCACCCGGCCGCTGTCCGGATGCGCCGGATCGTAGGCACCCTGCAGCCAGATCGGCAGATGCAGACCGGTCAGGTCGGCGATCAGTGACTGGAAGTAGTTCGACGTACCCGCCGCGACCACGCCCACGATCAGCGCGTACTCGACCAGCAGGTCCCAGCCGATGATCCAGGCGGGCAACTCGCCCAGCACGGCGTAGCCGTAGGTGTAGGCACTGCCCGTGACCGGAATCATGCCGGCGAATTCGGCGTAGGACAGCGCCGCGCAGGCGCTGCCGATGCCAGCCACCAGGAAGCTGATGACCACGGCCGGACCGGCATTGAGCGCGGCCTCGTGCGGCGCCAGCACGAATACACCCACGCCGACGATGGCGCCGATGCCGATGGCGGTCAGCTGCCACACGCCCATGGTGCGGCGGAAATCGGTGCTGGCACCGGCGTCGGATTGCAACTGTTCGACAGATTTGCGTCGGATCAGTTTGGACCAGAATCCCATGCATTACCCCTTGGAGTGAGATGGATGTGGATACGGAATGTGATGTAGCGGGCCTTCGGCCTCACGCCACGCGGAACCACGGTGCCTTGTCGCGCCCTCGGCGCATTCCCCAGTGCGCAAATGTGCCCTCGCCGTGCCCGACACTGCGCGTCGCGGCACCGCTACATGACTCGGACCGAGCCGGCACCGCACTCGATCCGAAGAGGGTTGCACACCCATTGTTCACGCAACGCGACCCAACATGTCTTTCAGGCCGCTTTTGTTGCACAACAGTGCACAAACATACCAGAAAGAAATTCCGCTTGCTGAGCGGAAGAACCAGAAACCAGTCGTCTAACGTCCAGAAAAACCGCCGAAAAAGCTGCGAACGGCCGTCTACACCGCCGATAGGGACGAGGTGCTTCGGCCACGATGCACCCACCAGAGCAAGCAGACGCTGACCCCGGCCAAAACCAGCACGCCGCCGCGCGCCCAAGCGGGCAGCGACGCACCGAACCAGCTGGCCGATATCAACGCCAGCACCGCACTGCCCACCAGCCGCGCGCCTTCCAGACCACGCGCCCAGGCGCGCCCTTCCAGCACCCCGCCCAGCAACATCAACGACAACGCCATGTAGGCAAAATATGCCAGCAGCGTCGGTGTGCTCAGCTGCGCCTGCGTCATCAGGAACTGCAGCGCCATGCCCAGCAACAACAGGAATTGCAGCGCACCGTAGACCTTCAACGCCGCGGACATCGGTGGATCGTAGATCGGCCGTCCCAGCGCGAACGCCGGCTTCGGATACCGCGCCGCGACATCGGCCGGTCGCCAACCCGGCCGGCGCAGCCAGACCTGCAGCCGGTCGCGCCAACGGCGCGCATGCACGGCATCGAGCCACGTCGCCCAGTACACCTCGGCGTTGGCCCACAGCGGATTCCAGCTGCGCAGCGGTGAACGCGTGCCGTACTGCGGCGGATCGTCGGCCCGCTCCGGCTGGAAAGTGCCGAACAGACGGTCCCACAGAATCAGGATGCCGCCGTAATTACGGTCCACGTAGCGGTCGTTGACGGCGTGATGCACGCGATGATTCGACGGCGAGGCGAACACGTAGTCGAACCAGCCCAGCCGGCCGATCTCCTCGGTGTGAATCCAGTACTGGTACAGCAGATCGATCAGCGCCACCACGGCGAACACTTCCACCGGCACGCCCAGTACCGCCAGCGGCAGATAGAACAGCCAACCGAACAGCGCACCGCTGCTGGTCTGACGCAGCGCGGTGCTGAGGTTGTAGCACTCGCTTTGATGATGCACCACGTGCGCGGCCCACAGCACGTTGACCTCATGCCCCATGCGGTGCAGCCAGTAGTAGCAGAAGTCGTAGCCCAGCAATGCACCGGCCCACACCCATACGCTGTCAGCGGGCAGCTCGAACAACGCCAGGCGCGTCGCGCACCAGGCGTAGATGCCGATGGTCAGCGTCTTGGTGAACACGCCGGTCAGCTGCGAGAGGATGCCCAACCCGATGCTGTTGATGGCATCGTTGAGGCGATAGCGTTTGTGTCCGCGCCAGGCGGCCACGGCCACTTCGACCGCCATCAGCAGGAAGAAGCCGGGAATCGCATACAGCATGATGACGGCGGCGGTATTCATGTCAGCCCTCCACGCCGCGCATGTCCGCCGACGCAACGGACGGCAGACGCACCGAATGCGCGATGCAGGCGATAGCGGCGTAGTAGGTGCCGAGAATCCACAACGACGCCAGCGGCAACGGGGCGTGAAAGCGATCCCATGCCAACAGTGTATCGCTGAGCAGGAACAGCGCCGCACCAGCGGCGGCGAAGCGCGCACCGCGAGCCTTCGCACCCTGCCCACGCCAGCGCCACGCCCGCCCGATCGCCTGCCCCGCCATGACGCCGATCACGGCAACGTAGGCCGACACCGGCGCGCGCAGCGTCGAAGGCAGATCCGGCCACAACGCGGCGACGACCGTCGCGCCGAGCGCCAGACAGAGCAGCGTCGCCGGCCACCATGCCGGCCGCCGCACGCCCTGCGCGAAGGCGACCAGGAACGTCAGATGCGCGATCAGGAAACAACCCAGTCCGGGCAGGAAAGCGTTCCAGGGCGGCAGCAGGCAGATGTCGCCAAGCAGACACCACGCCAACCCGACGACGATCGCTGTGCGGTAGCACGACGACAGCGCCGTCGACACCGACCACGCGCCGACCAGGATCAGCAACGTGGCCAGCGGCTTGGCGGCCTGGTACAGCCACAGGCCGCGCTCGCCCAGCAGTGCGCCGACGATCGCCGCGGCGACCGCCGGCACGATCAGCCATCGTCCTCGCGCCATCACCGGCTCAGAAGCGGCCGGACAGGCTGATGCCGTACGTCCGCGGCGCACCCGGAATGTACGTCGGCAGCCCGAACGTCGCGCCGGTGTTGCCGGCGTCGAGCAGATATTTCTCGCCGGTCAGGTTGCGACCCCATACGCCCACGTCCCAGGCACCGTGATCGAAGGTCATGCCCAGACGCAGGTTCAGCAGACCGTAGGCCTTCTGGTAGTAATCGGGATTGTTGTCGTCCTCGAAGTAGACCGCCGACTTCCAGTTGTAGCTCGGACGCACGTAGAACCCACGACCGCCGTCCATCGGGATGTCCCACAGCAGGGCCAGCGAGGCCGAGTTGTCCGGTGTCAGGCGCAACCGGTTGCCGGCCCACTGCTGCGGATTGCCGTTCTTGTCGGTGTTGGCGAAGCGCGCGTGGATGTAGTTGTAGTTGAACAGCAGGCTGGCGTGGTCGCTGAGCTTGCCCTGCAGCGACATCTCCAGACCGTGCGCGTTGGCCCGCCCGGCATTGCGCACGATGTAGCGCGCGTCCTGGTAGATCGTGCTCTGGAAGTCGCTGTAGCGGTAGCGGTACAACGCCACGTCGTAGAGGAAGCGCCCGTTCGCCGCATCGCCCTTCACGCCGACTTCGGCGCTGAGCAGAATCTCCGGCGGCAGGGTCTCGCTACCGTCGGCGCTGACCTGGATCACGTTCGGCTTGCGGCCGCGCGCGACGCTGGCGTAGGCATTGACGTGATCGCTGACCCGCCACGCACCGACCAGTCGCCCGACCACGCTGGTGAAGGTGCCCTGGCCGGTCTTCTTGCCGTTGGTGGGCGCGAACAGATCGTTCGGCGTCACCGGCATGAAGCCGTTGTTGAGGCCGAGGAAGCCCAGCGTGCCCGGCACCGGCGTGTTGTAGACCTGGTAGCCGGAGCGAATGCGCTCGCGCGAGACGCGCACGCCGGCGGTCAGGTCGAAGCGGTCGGTGACGTGCCAGGTGCCATCAGCGAACGCATCCAGCGCGCGTGTGTTGCTGCTGTCGGCATAGCCCTCGCTCATGTCGGTGTTGAACGGCACCGGCATGCTGTACAGCAGCGAAGCCACCGGGTTGATCGACGGATACGCCGCCAGCTGCTGGTTCAGCAACTGCTGCACGTAGGGCACCGGCAGGTCCGTCGGCTGCCCCAGCAGCGCGCCCGGCACGTAGCCGGACGGGAAGAAGCGCGACAGGCCGTTGACGATGACATACGGGAAGAACTGGCTCTCGTCGAAGTGGATAGTGACGTGTTCCAGCGCGTCGTCCTGGAAGTAGCTCAGGCCGCCGAACGCGGTCAGCGCCCCGCCGGCGTCGTAGTTGAAGCGGAATTCCTGGCTGAACTGGTGCGAGCGCACGTGCGTGTTGATCTCGACCAGATTGAACGGCGAACCGTCGGCGTCCAGCTTCTCGGCCGAATCCACGTGGCGGTAGCCGGTGATGCTGGTCAGGCGCCAATCGTCGTTGAGGCGGAAGTCGCCGAGCATGGTCAGGCCACCGAGCCGGCGGTCGATGCCCAGCTGCTTGCCGCGGTTGAGATCGGCCGGACCCCACACGTCGGTCGAACCGTAACGGTTCGGGATCAGGCGGCTGTGGAAATCGGTGCCGGGCGGCGTATCGCGCTGGACGTTGCCGATCAGCGTGATGCTGCTGTCGTCGCCCACTTTGAACAGCAGACTCGGCCGCACCGCGATGGTGTTCTGACCGTTCAACCGGCCACCGCTGAGGTTCTCGTAATAGCCTTCGTGCGAGGCGCTGTAGACCGCCAGGCGACCGTAGACCCGGTCGCTCAGCGGCACGTTGGCGAAGCCGCTGAACCGCATCGCCTGGTAGTTGCCGATGCTCAGATCGTAACCGGCCCGGGTCGCGTCGACCGGCTTGTTCTCGATCAGCGAGATCGCGCCGCTCTCCGCGCCGCGGCCGAACAGCGTGCCCTGCGGACCGCGCAGCACCTCGATGCGCTGCATGTCGAACATCGCCACGTTGGAGCCCTGCAGGCGGCTGATGTCGACGCCGTCCTGGAAGATCGACACGCGCGAGGTCTGCGTCGCGGCGGTGTCGTCCGAGGTCAGGCCGCGGATCTGGTAGCCAGGCGTGTTCGGACTCTGCAGCTCGGCGTTGAAGCCGGGCACGTAGTCGCTGAGATCCTGCGCGTTCTGGATGTTCATGTCCTTGAGGAACGTGCCCGAGTACGCCGACATCGCGATCGGCACGTCGGTGACCTGCTGCTCGCGCTTCTGCGCGGTGACGGTGATGCTGTGCAGGTTCACCGCCTGCGGCGCCTCCGAGGCAGACGCGGCCGAAGCCGGGCCGTTGTCCGTGGCCTGCGGCGCCGGCGCGTGGCCCGCCAAGGCAGCGCCCGTTGGCACCAGCAGCGCCAGTCCCACCGCCACTGCCAGCGCGCGACGCACCATCCGTGACGCCTGCGCGCCGGAATGCGAATGCCTCATCGAATGTCCTCCCCAAGATGGAAACGCGCCGCCGGCGGACCGTGGCCACCGACGTCGGATAGCGATGCGCTCCCCCCGGAACGCACCATGTATCGATCATAACCAAAGCGCATACGCGGTGAAACGATCGTTTGTTCCGCGCGGACCGCTCGCGGGCGGCCGCCTTCCGCGCCGTGACTTGCGAGCGAAACATTCCGATGCTGTGATGGACGACCTCCTGTCGACTTCCGCCCCGTCATGTCCCTGCGCCGCCCCTTTCTTTCCTGGCTGAGCCTGCTGACCGGCCTGTGCCTCGCCACCGCCGCGTTCGCCGCCACCGTGCCCGCCGGCACCACCGCACGCGTGACGCTGCTGGAAACCACCGACCTGCACAGCCACATCCTGAGCTACGACTATTACAAGCTGACGGCGGACCCGCATGTCGGTCTGGAGCGCACCGCGACGCTGATCCGCCGCGCCCGCGCGAAGTATCCGAACACGCTACTGTTCGACGACGGCGACACCATCCAGGGCTCGGTGCTGGCCGATTACCAGGCGCTGGCGCATCCGGTGCCGTGCGACCGTGAACTGGCGATCTACCGCGCCATGGACACACTCGGCTACGCCGCCGGCACCATCGGCAACCACGAGTTCAACTACGGCCTGCCATTCCTGGCCCAGGTCACCGACCAGCGCATGCACGTGACCGGCGTAAAGAACCGCCGCTGCGCCGGCCCGCACTTCCCGCTGGTGCTGTCCAACGTGTTCAGCACCGAGAACGGCCAGCCGATCTACCGCCCATGGCGCGTGATCGAGAAGACCGTCACCGCCACCACGCCCGACGGCCAGACCGTTCGCGTGCCGCTGCGCATCGGCGTGCTGGGCTTCGCGCCGCCGCCGATCATGCAGTGGGACAAGCGTCACCTGAAAGGCAATGTCACGGTGATGGGCGTGGTCGACGCCGCGCGCAAGTACCTGCCGCAACTGCAAGCACAGCATCCCGACCTGATCGTCGCCCTGGTCCACGGCGGCCTCGACGACAGTCCGTACACACCGAAGATGGAGAACGCCGGCTGGTACCTGGCCAAGGACGTGCCGGCCATCGACGCCCTGCTGCTCGGCCATCAGCACCAAGCCTTCCCCGGCCCGCACTTCAAGGGCATGCCCGGCGTCGACGCCGAACGCGGCACCGTGCATGGCATGCCGGCGGTGATGGGCGGTTTCTTCGGCAAGGACCTCGGCGTGATCCACCTGAAGCTGGTGCGCAAGGACGGCCGCTGGGTGTCCGACCGCGCCGCCGCACGCAGCCAGGTGCTGCCGATCTGCGCCGGCAAGACCGACTGCGTCCCCACCGACCCGCACATCGCTCCGCGCGTGGCCGCAGTGCAGAAGGCCACGGTGGCCTACGTCAACACGCCCATCGGTCACACCGACTTCCGCATGACCAGCGTGTTCGCCGACCTCGGCAACGTCAGCGCGCTGAGCATCGTCAACGCCGCGCAGCGCGACTACGTGAAGCACTGGATCGCCGAGAACCGCCCGGACCTGAAAGGCGTGCCCGTGCTGTCCGCCGCCGCCGCCTTCCGCACCGGCTTCGGCGGTCCGGACGACTACACCGACGTGCCGCCGGGCGCGCTGACCCTGCGCAGCGCGGCCGATCTGTACTACTACCCGAACACCCTGGCCGCGGTGCGCGTCGACGGCGCCGGCCTGAAAGCCTGGCTGGAGCATGCCGCCCAGCGCTTCCGGCGCATCGACCCGAGCCAGAGCAAGCCGCAGGCGCTCATCAATCCGAACTACACCGGCTACAACTTCGACCAGATCCAAGGCGGCGTACACTACCGGATCGACGTCAGCCAGCCGGTCGGCCAGCGTATCCGCGACCTGACCTTCAACGGCAAGCCGGTGCGCGCCGACCAGACCTTCATCGTCGCCACCAACAACTACCGCGCCAGCGGCGGCGGCCACTTCCCCGGCCTGGACGGCCACGCCACCGTGCTTGACGCGCCTGACGCCAACCGCGAAATCCTGGTGCAGTGGATTCGCGCCCATCCGCACGTCACCCGCGCCGACTTCGGCCCGCGCCCGTGGCAGTTCGTGCCGCTGAAGACGAAGGGCCCGGTGACGATCATCGCTCCGACCGACGCGCTGAACGTCACCCGCGGCGACCACGTCGGCGCCGTGCGCAAACTGCACGACGATGGCAACGGCCTGGCCACCTACGCCATCGACCTCAGCAAAAAGTAGGACTGATCCGGCGACAGGAACCTCGTCTGGACCGCACCACAGATATGCCCTTCGGTCGTCATCTCGGCGAAAGCCGGGACCCAGTGCCTGTCGATTCTTCCAGAGATGCAAAGACTCTGGATCCCGGCTTTCGCAGGGATGGCCACGTTCTTCGGAAGCGTTCGGGAGCGGCCATACATCCACGGACCTAGCCGGTTCCCGGCCGGCCACGCCACCCGGTTCACCACACCGAATCCTGCCCGTGAGCAACGACCCGGTCACGTATACGCCCACTTATGCCATTTGCTTCATTGACCAACGTGCACGCGCCGCACTAGGTTCGAAGCATGCACATTGACGCACGCCCGCATCGATTCCTCGATCCTTCGGCTTCCGGCCGAAGCGCAGCGGCGGCGTGCACGACGACCACGGCCATTACGACCACCGGTACCACCTGCCCGGGGCGAGTGTTCGTGCGCGACTGATTCCATCACGCAAACGGCCCGCCCCGCACCGGACGGGGCCGTGACGCGACCCCGACGACGCAGGACACGGCCCTCTCCAGGGAGGCAACACCGTGAACATGCACGCATCGCAACTGGACCCCGACTGTCTGCAGCCATCTGCGGCCGCGCCGACGCCCGCGCTGCGACGGCTGACCGTGGGCGTGGTCGGACCCGGCCGCGTCGGCAGCGCGCTGCTGGAACAATTGCGCGCGGCGCGCGAGCGTCTGCGCCGCGAACAGCACATCGATCTGCATCTGCGCGTGGTCGCCGACAGCCGGCGCATGTGGCTGGACAGCGACGACGACGCGCTGAACGCGCGCCACGGCGGCGCGCAGATCTGGCGACCGTCCAGCCTCGACGATGTCGCGGCCTGCCTGCACGGCGCGCCGGGGGCGGTGATCGTCGACTGCAGCGCCAGCGAGACCGTCGCCGCGCGCTACGCCGACTGGCTCACCGCCGGCCTGCATGTGGTCACCCCGAACAAGCTCGCGCCCAGCGGGCCGCTGCCGCACTGGCGCGCGCTGCAGGACCTGGCCCGCACACAGCGCGTGCAGCTGCGCTACGAGGCCACGGTCGGCGCCGGTCTGCCGGTGGTGCAGACCCTGCGCGACCTGCTCGACACCGGCGACGAACTGGTCGCGCTGGAAGGCATGCTGTCCGGGACCCTGGCCTGGCTGTGCGACGCCTACGACGGCCAGCGCCCGTTCTCCGCGCTAGTGCGAGAGGCCCACGAGCGGGGCTACACCGAACCCGATCCGCGCGCCGATCTGGACGGTCTCGACGTGGCGCGCAAGCTGGTGATCCTGGCGCGCGAAAGCGGTCGCGGGCTTTCCCTCGACGACGTCTCGGTGCAGTCTCTGGTGCCGGACGCCCTGCGCCACGTCGATCGCGAGCATTTCATGGACCACCTGCACCTGCTGGACGACCCCATGGCGGCGCTGCACGCCAAGGCCACCGCCGAAGGCGCGGTGCTGCGGCACATCGGCCACCTCGATGCGGACGGCCGCGCGCGCGTCGGTCTGGTTGCGCTACCCGCCGAACACGGCTTCGCACAGGCACGCGGTGCAGACAACATCGTGCAATTCCACACCCGCCGCTACGCCGACACGCCGCTGCGCGTGCAGGGTCCTGGCGCCGGTCCCGACGTCACCGCCGGTGGCGTGTTCACCGATCTGCTGCGCGTGGCCGCGGAGGCGCGCGCATGAGCGCGGACATTCGACACGAAGCCTGCGCCTGGGCGCCGGCCAGCGTCGGCAACATCGGCATCGGCTTCGACATCCTCGGCCACAGCCTGGACGGCGCCGGCGACCGCGCCCGCGTGCGCCGCATCGACGCGCCGGTCGTGCGCATCGACGACATCGACGGCTGCGTCGCCGATCTGCCGCGCGAAGCCGCCGCCAATACCGCCGGCCAGGCCCTGATCGCCCTGCGCGAAGCGCTGGACCTGCCGTTCGGCTTCGCCGTGCACCTGCACAAGGGCATCGCGCTGGGCTCGGGCATGGGCGGTTCGGCATCCTCCTGCGTGGCCGCGCTGGTCGCCGCCAATGCGCTGCTGGACGAACCGCTGTCACGCGAGGCGCTGTACCCGTTCGCGCTCGACGGCGAGGCCGTGGCCAGCGGCGGCCGCCACGGCGACAATGTCGGCTGCATGCTGCTCGGCGGGCTGGTGCTGACCACCGAGCAACACCTGATCCGCCTGGACGTGCCCGACGCCTGGCATTGCGCGCTGGTGCATCCGCACGTCGTAGTGGAGACGCGCCGCGCGCGCGAGGCGCTGTCCGGGGCCTACGCCATCGGCGAGTTCGTCGCCCAGAGCGCGCACCTCGCCCTGGTCCTGACCGGCTGCCAGCTCGGCGACGCCAACCTGGTGCGCGACGGCCTGCGCGACGTGCTGGTCGAACCACGCCGCGCGCCGCTGATTCCCGGCTTCGATGCCGTGAAGCGCGCCGCACTGGATCACGGCGCACTGGGCGCCAGCATTTCCGGCGCCGGCCCCAGCGTGTTCGGCTGGTTCGAGCGACGCGCCGAAGCCGAAGCCGCCGCCGTCGCCATGGCTCGCGCCTTCGCCGATCACGGTCTCGCCAGCGACCGCTTCGTCGCGCCGATCAACGGCCCCGCCGCACGGCTCGAATCATGCGCATCCTGAGCACCCGCGGCGACGCGCCTGCCGTCGGTCTGAGCGCCGCCATCGCCGCCGGCCTGGCGCCGGACGGCGGCCTGTACGTCCCCGCCGCGTTCCCGCGCGCGGACCTCGACGCGATCACGCCGGACGCCGCGCTGGCCGACATCGCCGCCTGGCTGCTGCGGCCGTGGTTCACGGGCGATCCGTTGGCCCCGCACCTCGACGCGATTTGCCAGGAGGCGCTGTCGTTCGACACGCCGCTGCGCCCGCTGCCGCGGAATGACACCTACCTGCTGGAGCTGTTCCACGGCCCGACCGCCGCCTTCAAGGACATCGGTGCTCGCTTCCTCGCCGCCTGCATGCGCCGGCTGCGCGCACCAGACGACCCACCGCTGACCATCCTGGTTGCCACCTCCGGCGATACCGGGGCGGCCGTGGGCGCGGCCTTCCACCGCCTGCCGGGCTTTCGCGTCGTCATCCTGTATCCGGACGGCCGCGTGTCGCCGCGCCAGGCACACCAGCTCGGCTGCTTCGGCGACAACGTGCACGCCTTCCGCGTCGCCGGCAGCTTCGATGACTGCCAGCGCATGGCGAAGACGGCCCTTGGCGACACGGACCTGCAAACACGCACACCGCTGAGTTCGGCCAACAGCATCAGCCTGGGCCGCCTGCTGCCGCAGATGAGTTACTACGCGCAGGCCGCGCTGCGCCTGCATGCCGAGCACGGCGTCGCCCCTGATTTCGTGGTGCCGACCGGCAATCTCGGCAACGCGCTGGCCTGCATCTGGGCGCGCGAGATGGGGCTGCCGATCGGCAACGTGCATCTCGCCTGCAACGCGAACACGGTGCTGCCCGACTTCCTCGCCGGCGCGGACTACGAGCCACGCGCCAGCGTCGCCACGCTGGCCAACGCCATGGACGTGGGCGCGCCGAGCAACGCCGAACGCCTGCGCTGGATGTTCGACGACGACACCCTGCGCGCGCGCTTCACCGCGCAGAGCGTCGATGACGCCACCATCCGCGACACCGTGCGCGCGTTCGCTGATGCGCACGATCTCATCGTGTGCCCGCACACCGCGACCGCACTGCATGTGCTCGCACAGCTTCGCGATGTGGACCCGTCGCGCCTGCGCGTCGCCGTGGCCACCGCGCACCCGGCCAAGTTCGAGGGCGTGATCGAGCCGCTGATCGGCCATCCAGTCCCCGTCCCGACCGCGCTGGAGGCTTTGCTGCAACGCCCTTCCGCCACCGCACTGCTGGCACCGACGGACGACGCACTGCGCGACGTGCTGACTGCACTGGACTGATCCGCGCACACGATACGCACTAGGTCACGCTACCGCCCTTATATTCGATTTAGCCATATGGACGTCCATCCATTCACGCATGCTTTTCATTGACACCCCCGTCAACCCTGCGTAGGTTCGGTAGACATGTCGCAGCACACGCGCCAGCACGAAAACGCCCCGACCGGCTTTGCCCCGGTCCGCGCGCTGCTGTCGTCGCTGCGTGACGTCGCGCTCGTGCGCATCGAGCTAGCCCTAATCCTAGTCGTAGTCATTATTACCAGCGGAGGTGCGGGTTAAGGGCACGCGTCCACGATTAGCGCAACACGGACACAGTCAAAAACCCCGCACCCGGAAACGGATGCGGGGTTTTTTGTTGCCTTGGAGCGTGGGCCGTAGAAACGATCGAGGCGAAAAGTCGACTGCGTGAGGACAGGTTTTCGACGATTCGCCGGCCCATGGCCATCGCCATGGGTCAAGAAGCGGCGGAAGCATGGACCGCGCAGACGGCTTTGCAGACCGATCGGTTTCTACGACCCACGCTCCCAACCCGCCCAGCGGAGCCTCGGATGAACCAGCAGAACCCCACATCGCCACGCGCCACCGACGACGACCGCGTTGCCGTCGACGATCATGTACGCGTCTTCGACACCACCCTGCGCGACGGCGAGCAGGCGCCCGGTTTCTCCATGAACCGCGCGCAGAAGATGCGCCTGGCGCACGCGCTGGAGGAGCTGGGCGTGGACGTGATCGAGGCCGGCTTCCCGCAGGCCTCGCCCGACGACTTCGCCGCCGTGGCGCAGATCGCCGGCGAACTCCGGCACAGCACCGTGTGCGGCCTGTCGCGCTGCCTGCCCGGCGACATCGAGACCACCGCGCGCGCACTGGAACAGGCGAAGTCCGCGCGCATCCACCTGTTCCTGTCGACCAGTCCGCTACACCGCGAACACAAGCTCGGCATGAGCAAGCAGCAGGTGATCGACACCGCCGTCGACGCGGTGCGCCGCGCCCGCGCGCTGTGCGACGACGTCGAATTCTCCGCCGAGGATGCCCTGCGCACCGAGCACGAGTTCCTCGCCGAGATCTTCTCCGCCGTGCTCGACGCCGGCGCCGTGACGCTGAACGCGCCGGACACCGTCGGTTACACCACGCCGACCGAGGTCGCCGAACTGTTCACCTGGCTGCGCGCGAATGTACGCGGCGCCGAACGCGCGGTGTTCTCCGCGCATTGCCACGACGATCTGGGCCTGGCCGTCGCCAACAGCCTGGCCGCCATCGGCGCCGGCGCACGCCAGGTCGAATGCACCATCAACGGCATCGGCGAGCGCGCCGGCAACGCCGCGCTGGAGGAAATCGTCATGGCGCTACGCGTGCGAGCGCCGCACTACGCCGTCGACACGCGCATCGATGCACGCCGTCTGTATCCGACTTCGCGCCTGCTGTCGCGGCTGACCGGCCAGGCGCTTCCGCGCAACAAGGCCGTAGTCGGCGAGAACGCCTTCGCGCACGAATCGGGCATCCACCAGCACGGCATGCTCAAGCATCGCGGCACCTACGAGATCATGCGCGCCGAGGACGTCGGCGTGCCGCCCACGCGGCTGGTGCTGGGCAAGCATTCGGGCCGCCACGCATTGCGTCAGCGGCTGGAAGAACTGGGCTACACGCCCGACGAAACCCGCCTCGGCGCCATCTTCGACGCCTTCAAACAACTCGCCGACCGCAAGCGCGAGATCCACGACGGCGACCTGGAAGCGCTGGCGCTGGGCCGCGATCCGGACCAGCCCGGCCCGTGGCGCATCGAGCAGCTGCATGCGGCCTCGCATCTGCGCGGCGGTGCTTCGGCCTCGCTGAAACTGCGCCACGACGACGGCCGCGAGGTCAGTGAGGCGGCCATCGGCGACGGTCCGGTCGACGCCGTGGTGCGCGCGGTCGAGCGCGCCACCGGCGAGGCCTTGCCGCTGACCGACTTCCGCATCCTCTCCGCCAGCGAGGGCGGCGACGCGCAGGGCCAGGCCGTGCTCGTGGTCGACCGCGAACAGCGCCAGTGGCGCGGCCACGGCTGGTCCACCGACATCGTCGAAGCCGCCGCGCTGGCCGCGCTGGATGTGGCCAACGCCATCGCCCGCGACCACGCGCGCCAGGCCCGCAAATCCCCCGCCGCGAAGGTGGCTACCGCATGAGTACGCCAACCGTCCGCATGAAGTCTCCGCGCTGGCGCATACATCCGGGTCACGCACATCGATCACGTCATACGCCTGCCAGCAGTTCATGCCGCGCGCACTTCCTCTGGTCGCACCACAGGCACTTCCTCCGGTCGTCATTCCGGCGAAAGCCGGAACCCAGTGACTTCGATGCGCGGTCAAGGCCCTGGGTGACTCGCTGTACTCGCCCCTTCAGAGCCGTTCTTCGGACGTTCTGCACGCTTCGCGCTTGTCCGGTTTTCGCCGGAATGACGGACAGCTTTTTCTTCGCACACCACGAAACACCCACGCACCCCCCCGCGAGGACCCCATGAGCGACTCCACCCTGATCTGGCAGAACGGCACGCTGAAGCCCTGGCACGAGGCCACGGTGCACGTCAGCGCGCACGCGCTGCACTACGGCTCCTCGGTGTTCGAGGGCGAGCGCGTCTACGCCACCCCCGACGGGCCGCGTTTCTTCCGCCTGGCCGACCACACCCGGCGCCTGTTCGCCTCGGCGCGCGTGTACGGCATCGACATCGGCTACACGCCGCAGCAGATCGACGACGCCTGCCGCGACGTCGTGCGCGCCAACGGCATGGACGCGGCCTACGTGCGCCCGGTGGTGTTCCGCGGCGCCGGCGGCCTGGGCATCCTGCCCAAGGACGACGTGGTCGACGTCGCCGTGCTCGCACTGCCGTGGGGCAGCTACCACGGCGACGCGCGCGAGCAGGGCGCGGACGTGTGCGTGAGCAGCTGGAACCGCGCCGCGCCGAACACCTTCCCCAGCTGGGCCAAGGCCGGCGGCAACTACCTCAACAGCCAGCTGATTGCACTCGAAGCGCGCCGCGGCGGCTACGCCGAGGGCATCGCCCTGGGCTGCGACGGCCTGCTCAGCGAAGGCGCGGGCGAGAACCTGTTCCTGGTGCTGAACGGCGAACTGGTCACGCCGCCGACCAGCGCCGGCGTGTTGGTCGGCATCACCCGCGACAGCGTCATCGCGCTGGCCGGCGAGCTGGGCATCCCCTTCGTCGAGCGCGCGCTGCCGCGCGAGGCGTTGCTGTACGCCGACGAGATCTTCCTGTGCGGCACCGCCGCCGAGATCACCCCGGTGCGCTCGGTCGACGGCGCGCCCGTCGGCCGCGGCGGCGTCGGTCCGATCACGCGCGCGCTGCAGGACGCCTTCTTCGGCCTGTTCGACGGCCGCACCGAAGACCGCTGGGGCTGGCTCACGGGACTGGACGAGCCCGCTTCGACAAGCGCTGCAAGGGACCCGAGACACGCTGCATCTATCTCAGCGGTCATCCCTGACCGCGAAAAGCACAAAGCGGCCATCCGTGACCGCACTGTTCGAGAAGCGCCGGATTCGATGGAGGCCTCCGCATGACTACCCCACGCACCCTGTTCGAGAAAGTCTGGGACGCCCACCAGGTCGTCGCCGAAAAAGCCGATGCGCCGGCCGTGCTGTACATCGACCTGCACCTGGTGCACGAGGTCACCTCGCCGCAGGCCTTCGATGAACTGCGCCTCCGCGAGCTGCGCGTGCGCCGTCCCGACCGCACCTTGGCGACGCTGGACCATTCCACGCCGACCCTGCCCGCGGCCGCCGACGGCACGCGTCCCTACGTGACGCCGCAGGCCGAGGCGCAGGTGCGCACGCTGGAAAGCAACTGCGCCGCCTTCGGCGTCGAGCTGCACGGCTGGGACAGCGACGCGCGCGGCATCGTCCACGTGATCGGCCCGGAGCTGGGCGCGACGCAACCGGGCATGACCATCGTCTGCGGCGACAGCCACACCGCCACGCACGGCGCGTTTGGCGCGCTGGCCTTCGGCATCGGTACCACCGAGGTCGGCCACGTGCTGGCCACGCAGTGTCTGCTGCAGCGCAAGCCGAAGACCTTCGCCATCCACGTCGACAACGCCCTGCCGACCGGCGTCTCAGCCAAGGACCTGGTGCTGCACGTGATCGCCACCATCGGCGTCGGCGGCGGCACCGGCCACGTGCTGGAATTCCGCGGCCCGGCCATCGAGGCGCTGTCGATGGAAGAACGCATGACGGTGTGCAACATGGCCATCGAGGCCGGTGCGCGCGCCGGCATGATCGCCCCCGACCAAACCACCTTCGACTGGCTGAAGAAGCGCCCGCGCGCGCCGCAGGGCGACGCCTGGGACCGCGCCGTCGCGCACTGGCAGACGCTCAAGAGCGACGACGGCGCACGCTACGACCGCGAAGTGCGCATCGACGCCGCCGCCGTGCGCCCGACCGTCACCTACGGCACCCATCCAGGCATGGCCGCAGCGATGGACGCGCCCGTGCCCGCCGCCGCCAACGCCCAGGAAGCCCGCGCACTGGAGTACATGCAGGTCCGCGCGGGCAAGGCGATGGCCGGCATGCCGGTCGACGTGGTGTTCGTCGGCAGTTGCACCAACTCGCGCCTGCCCGACCTGCGCGCCGCCGCCGAGGTGCTGCGCGGGCGCAGCGTCGCCGAGGGCGTGCGCATGCTGGTGGTGCCCGGCTCCGAATCGGTGCGTCGCGCCGCCGAGGCCGAGGGCCTGCATGAAGTCTTCACCGCCGCCGGCGCCGAATGGCGCGTGCCGGGCTGCTCGATGTGCATCGCCATGAACGGCGACCTGGCCCAGCCCGGCCAGCTGGTGGTGTCGACCTCCAACCGCAACTTCGAGGGCCGCCAGGGCAAGGGCGTGCGCACGGTGCTGGCCAGTCCGGCCACCGCCGCCGCCTCCGCCGTGGCTGGCCGCATCGCCGACCCACGCAGCTTGCTGCAGACCTCGGAGGCCGCGGCATGACGCGCGTCCGTCCGATCCCGCTTGTTCCCGGTCCCCGCCGGCAGGCCACTCCACGCCGACGGCCCGTGCGCGTGCGTCTCCTCCCGACGCCCGACGCGCGGTTCCGGCCCCTGCCCGCGCGCGACCGTCCCCTCACGCGGGGACCGGGAACAACCTTCTCTTTCCGCGGAGACCGCCCATGAAACCGCTGACCCGCATCCGCTCGCGCACCGCCGTGCTGGCGCACGCCAACATCGACACCGACCGCATCATTCCGGCGCGCTTCCTGACCACTACCGAGCGCACCGGCCTGGGCCGACACGCCTTCGAGGACTGGCGCTACCGCGCCGACGGCAGCGACGACCCGGACTTCGAACTCAACCGACCCGAAGCGCGCGACTGCCGCATCCTCGTCGCCGGCCGCAACTTCGGCTGCGGCTCCTCGCGCGAGCACGCGCCCTGGGCGCTGCTGGACTTCGGCATCCAGGCGGTGCTGTCCAGCGAGATCGCCGACATCTTCCGCTCCAACGCGCTGAAGAACGGCCTGCTCGCGGTGGTGGTCAGCGAAGCCGAGCACCGCTGGCTGCTGGACCACCCCGGCGTGGAACTGTCCATCGACGTCGCCGGCAGCTTCATCGAACTGCCCGATGGCGGCCGCTTCGCCTTCGAGCTGGACGGCTTCGCCCGCCACTGCCTGCTGCAGGGCGTGGACCAGCTCGGCTTCCTCCAGCAACACGCCGGCGCCATCACAGCCTACGAACAGCGCGCCGAGGCGGCCTGACACCAACGCTCGCATTCCCTTCGCACCGCATTGCCACTTCAAGGATCACGCACCATGCAAGCCCACCTGGTCACCCTCCCCGGCGACGGCATCGGCCCCGAGGTCACCGCCGCCGCCGTCGATGTGCTCAAGCACGTCGCCGCCCACCACGGCCACGATTTCCGCTTCAGCGAGCACGCCATCGGCGGCGCCGCCATCGACGCCACCGGCGCGCCGCTGCCCGACGCCACCCGCGACGCCTGCCTGGCCGCCGACGCGGTGCTGCTGGGCGCGGTCGGCGGTCCGAAGTGGTCGGACCCGAACGCCAAGGTGCGTCCCGAGCAGGGCCTGCTGGCGCTGCGCGCGGCGCTCGGCGTGTTCGCCAACCTGCGGCCGCTGAAGGTGCATCCGCGCCTGGCCGAGCGCTCGCCGCTGAAGACCGAGCGTCTGAAGGACGTCGATTTCGTGGTCGTGCGCGAACTCACCGGCGGCGCCTACTTCGGCGCCAAGACCCGCGACAAGGACCGCGCCACCGACGAATGCGCATACACCGTGACCGAGATCGAGCGCGTGCTGCGCCGCGGCTTCGAGCTGGCCAGCCAGCGCGGCCGCCGCCTGACCTCGGTGGACAAGGCCAACGTGCTGGAGACCTCGCGCCTGTGGCGGCACACCGCCGAGCAGGTCGCGCGCGACTACCCGGAAGTGCATCTGGAGCACCAGCTGGTCGACTCGATGGCGATGCTGATGCTGACCCAGCCGTCGCGCTACGACGTCATCGTCACCGAGAACCTGTTCGGCGACATCCTCACCGACGAGGCCGCCGCGCTGGCCGGCTCGCTGGGTCTGCTGCCCTCGGCCTCGCTGGGCGATAGCCACGGCGGCCTGTACGAGCCGATCCACGGCTCGGCCCCGGATATCGCCGGACGCAACGCCGCCAATCCACTCGGCGCCATTGCCAGCGCCGCGCTGCTGTTGCGCCATGCGCTGGGGCTGGAAGCCGAAGCCGCCGTGATCGAGGCCGCGGTCGAGCATGTGGTCGCGCACGGTCCGTGGACGCGCGACCTCGGCGGCACCGCCACCACGTCGCAAGTGCGCGACGCGGTGATCGCCGCACTGGATCTGGACGAGGACTGCAGGCCGGCGTTTCTCGCCGGCATGCGGGCCTGTGGCTGAGGGGCGGCGCATGCGAAGCGACACCATGAAGAAAGGCCCGGACCGCGCCCCGGCGCGCGCGATGATGCGCGCCACCGGCCTGGACGACGACGCCATCGGCAAGCCGCTGGTCGCCGTGGTGCACACCTGGTCCAACGTCAGCCCGTGCAACCTCAACCTGCGCGATCTGGCCAACGAGGTCGCCGACGGCATCCGCGCCGCCGGCGGCACGCCAATCGAGTTCAACACCATCGCCGTCACCGACGGCATGGCGATGGGCACGCCAGGCATGCGCGCCTCGCTGGTCAGCCGCGAGGTCATCACCGACTCCATCGAACTGGCCGTCAACGGCCACTGCCTCGACGCCATGGTGGTGCTGTGCGGCTGCGACAAGACCATTCCCGCCGCCGCGATGGCGCTGGCGCGCCTGGATATTCCGGGCGTGGCGCTGTACGGCGGCAGCATCGGCCACGGCACACTGGACGGCAAGTCGATCACCGTGCAAGACGTGTTCGAGGCGGTCGGCGCGCACGGTGCGGGCAAGATGTCCGATGCCGAACTGACCCGCGTCGAGACCCGCGCCTGTCCCGGCGCCGGCGCCTGCGGCGGTCAGTACACCGCCAACACGATGGCGATGATCCTGACCACGCTCGGCCTGTCGCCGGTCGGCTTCAACGACGTGCCGGCCACGCACGCGGACAAGCCGGACGTCGCGCGCCGCTGCGGCGCACTGGTAATGGCGTGCCTGGCGCAATCGCGCACGCCGCGCCAGTTGATGACGCGCGAAGCCTTCATCAACGCCGCGCGCCTGGTCGCCGCCACCGCCGGTTCCACCAACGCCGCACTGCACCTGCTGGCGATCGCAAACGAAGCCGGCGTGCAACTGGATCTGGAGGACTTCAACGCCGCCTCCGAGCAGACCCCGGTGATCGCCGACCTGATGCCGGCCGGACGCTACAGCGCGGTGGAGATGTTCGAGGCCGGCGGCGTCGCCGCCATCGCCAACGAACTGCGCCGCGCCGGCATGCTGGTCGACACGCCGACCGTCACCGGCCGCAGCCTGTTCGCCGAACTCGACGACGCGCCGCCGGCGCAGGTCGCGCATGACCTGGTGCATTCGGTCGACGCGCCGATCAAGCCGCGCGGCGGCTACGCGATCCTGTACGGCAACCTCGCGCCGCAGGGCTGCATCCTGAAGCTGGCCGGCCTCGGCCAGGGCGGCTTTACCGGCACCGCGCGCGTGTTCGAGAGCGAGGAAGACGCCTTCGCCGCGGTGCAGAACGATCGCATCCAAAAGGGCGACTTCCTCGTCATTCGCAACGAGGGACCGGCCGGCGGCCCGGGCATGCGCGAGATGCTTGGCGTCACCGCCGCGCTGATCGGCCGTGGCCTCGGCAACGATGTCGCGCTGATGACCGACGGCCGCTTTTCCGGCGCCACGCGCGGCTTCATGGTCGGCCACGTCGCGCCCGAGGCCGCACGCGGCGGACCCATCGCCCTGCTGCGCGACGGCGACCGCATCGTCATCGATAGCGAGGCCCGCACGCTCAGCACCGACGCCGACCTCGACGCCCGCCGCGAAAGCTGGAACGCCCCGCCGCCGAAAGTCACCCGCGGCGCACTGGCCAAGTACGCGCAGCTGGTCGGCTCGGCCTCGACCGGCGCCGTCACCAACGGTTCCACGCCCTACCGCTGGCGCACATCCGCCTGAAACCCGACGACCCCGCATCGATCCGCACTTCACTGGAGAACACCATGAGCACCGCCACCACCGACCTTCTGAAAGACGCCCGCATCGCCGTCCTCGGCTATGGCAGCCAGGGCCGCGCGCACGCGCTGAACCTGCATGAGTCCGGCCTCGACGTGATCGTCGGCGCGCGCGAGGGCGGTCCGTCCTGGCAGCGCGCGCAGGACGACGGCCTGAAGGTCGCCACGCCCGCCGACGCGGTCAAGGACGCCGACCTCGTCGCCGTGCTGACGCCGGACATGACCCAGCCGAAGCTGTACGAGGAAGCCATCGCGCCGCACATCAAGCCCGGCGCGGCGCTGCTGTTCGCGCACGGCTTCAACGTGCACTTCGGCCAGATCGTGCCGCGCGAGGACATCGACGTGAACCTGGTCGCGCCCAAGGGCCCCGGCGCGCTGGTGCGCAGCGAATACCAGCGCGGTCGCGGCGTGCCCTGCCTGGTCGCCGTGGCGCAGGACGCCACCGGCCAGGCCGAAGCCAAGGCGCGCGCCTACGCGGCCGGCATCGGCGGCGCGCGCGCCATGCTCATCCAGACCGACTTCAAGGAAGAGACCGAAACCGACCTGTTCGGCGAACAGGCGGTGCTGTGCGGCGGCGCCAGCGAGCTGGTGCTGAAGGGCTTCGAGACCCTGACCGAAGCCGGCTACCAGCCGGAGATCGCCTACTACGAGGTGATGCACGAGCTGAAGCTGATCGTCGACCTGTTCTACGAGGGCGGCCTGGCGAAGATGCTGCAATTCGTGTCCGAGACCGCGCAGTACGGCGATTACACGCGCGGTCCGCGCATCGTCGACGAGGCCACCAAGGCGCGCATGAAGCAGGTGCTGACCGAGATCCAGGACGGCACCTTCGCCCGCGAATGGACGGCCGAATACGACGCGGGTCTGCCCAACTACAAAAAGTTCAAGCAGGCCGATCTGGAGCATCCGATCGAGAAGGTCGGCGCGCAGCTGCGCTCGCGCATGGCCTGGCTGCACAAGGACAAGCAGGCCGCGACCGCCACCGGCGAACCGATGAAGAAAGCCGGCTGATGCGCGGGCCGGCTTCCCGCGCGGAGGCCGGCCCTTGGTTTCGAAGATCCAGGGAATTTGCAGTGAACGCTTCCGCTTTGCCCGCCGAACAGCCCGCCCCCACGCCCGCCACGACCGGCGCCGACATCGTCGTGCAGGTGCTCGCCGGCGAGGGCGTGGACGTGCTTTTCGGCTATTCCGGCGGCGCCATCCTGCCGGTGTACGACGCCATTTTCCGCCACAACGCCGAGCACGCCGACACCGATGGCAAAGAACCCTTGCCGCTGGTGGTGCCGGCCAACGAGCAGGGCGCGGGCTTCATGGCCGCCGGCTACGCACGCGCCTCGGGCAAGGTCGGCGTCGCCATCGTCACCTCGGGACCGGGTGCAACCAACACGGTGACGCCGGTGCGCGACTGCATGGCCGATTCGATTCCGCTGGTGGTGATCTGCGGCCAGGTCGGCACCGCCGCCATCGGCAGCGACGCGTTTCAGGAAGCGCCGATCACCAACATCATGAGCGCCTGCGCCAAGCACGTGTTCCTGGTCACCGATCCGGACCGTCTGGAGGCCACGCTGCGCACCGCGTTCACGCTGGCGCGCAGCGGGCGGCCGGGGCCGGTCGTCGTCGACATTCCCAAGGATGTGCAGAACGCCGCACTGACCTTCCGTGGCGACGGCGAGCTGCCGCTGCCCGGCTACCGCGCGCGCATCGCCACCAGCGCCACCGGCGGACTCGCCGGCGACGCCTGCCGCGCCTTCTTCGACGCGCTCAAGGCATCCAAGCGGCCGCTGATCTACGCCGGCGGCGGCATCATCGCCGGCGAGGCCGCGCCCGCGCTGCGCGCCTTCGTCGAAGCCTTCGGCGTGCCCGTGGTCACCACGCTGATGGGCATCGGCGGCATCGACACCACCGACCCGCTGGCGCTGCACATGCTGGGCATGCACGGCACCGCCTACGCCAATTACGCAGTCGAGGACTGCGACCTGCTGCTGGCACTCGGCGCGCGCTTCGACGACCGCGTCGCCGGCGTGCCCGACGCCTTCGCGCCGGGCGCGAAGTTCCTCGCCCAGATCGACATCGACCCGGCCGAGATCGACAAGGTGAAGACCGTCGACTGGCACCACGTCGGCGACCTGACGCCAACGCTCGAACAGCTGACCGCCTGGGGCCGCGCGCACGACGTGCAGCTCGACGTCGGCGACTGGCACGCGCACGTCGCCGCGCTGAAATCGCGCCACGCGATGAACTACGACCGCGAGCACACGCTGATCCAGCCCTACGCCGTGCTCGAGGAAATCAACCGCCACACGCAGGGCCGCGCCATCATCACCACCGGCGTCGGCCAGCACCAGATGTGGGCGGCGCAGTACCTGCACTTCCGCGAACCGCGCCACTGGCTGACCTCCGGCTCGATGGGCACGATGGGCTTCGGCCTGCCCGCCGCCGTCGGCGCACAGTGCGCGCGGCCCGACGCGCTGGTCATCGACATCGACGGCGACGCCAGCATCCGCATGAACCTGGGCGAGCTGGAAACCGTCACCACCTACGGCCTGCCGGTGAAGATCGTGGTGCTCAACAACTGCGGCGACGGCATGGTGCGGCAGTGGCAGAAGCTGTTCTATCGCGGTCGCTTCATGGCCTCGGACAAGAGCCTGCACCGCAAGGATTTCATCCAGGCCGTGCAGGCCGACGGCTTCACATGGGCCAAACGGTTGGACGACCCGCGCGCACTGGCCGCCACTGTCGCCGACTTCCTCGCCTTCGACGGCCCCGCCTTTCTTGAAGTGATGATCGACCCGGATGCCGGCGTCTACCCGATGATCGGCCCCGGCGCGCGCTACGCGCAGATGATCACCGGCGACTTCATCCCCTCGCGCGACGCGGACGGCGACAACGCGCCGTCGGTCACCGCCATGTTCTGACGGAAGCCTTCCGACGGAGAACACCATGAAACACACGCTCTCGATCCTGCTGCAGAACGAAGTCGGCGCGCTGGTGCGCGTGGCTGGACTGTTCTCGGCGCGCGGCCACAACATCGACAGCCTGCATGTGGCCGCCACCCGCGACCCCGCCGTCTCGCGCCTGACCCTGACCGTCCACGGCGATGCCGCAAGGCTGACGCAGATTCTCAACCAGACCCGCAAGCTGGTCGACGTGCTGCAAGTCGAGCACTGCAGCGAGTCGCCTGAATCGCACGCGGCGTGACGCGGATGCGCCGTATCTATCTGGCCTCGGCCACGACATCCAGCTCGAACACGTGATTGTCGTCGTCGGTGAAGTACAACGCCGTCTCGCCACGAGCGAGCTGCACGCAGCGCCCCTGCGTCTTCAGCCGCTGCGCACACGTCGCCAACTCGTCCGCGTCGACCGCGAAGGCGATGTGGTCGCCGTTGGTCTTCGCCGGCGGCTCGCCCGCCACCAGCGCCAGACAGACGCCGCCCAGATGCACGCGCGTGTCATGGTCGCCTTCGCCCGGCGTGACCCGCGCATCGTCGAACAGGGTCCCGAGCCAGGTGGCGGTGCGCATCGGATCGCGCACCATCAGCGCGATGTGATCGAGGTGTCGTGGCATGGGTCTGCTCGTTCCGTGAGTCGTACCTCGACGCTAGCACGGAACGCTTGACCGGCTCGTGACAGAACCCGCTCGAATGCCGCGCGGCGCACGCTACACTTGCGCGCATGAATCGTCCGCCACGCCCCGCTCCCCGCCGCCGTCCGCCGCCGCGCGTCCCGCCGCGTGCGCGCACCAGCGTCCAACGCACCGAAGACAGCTCGCAGCGCGCCGGCCAGGTGCTGGGCTGGCTGCTCAAGTGCCTGCCCGAGCGCTGGCGCGCGCCGACCTACGACATGCTGGTGCTGACGCGCATGGACCGCCCGGTCGGCGCGCTACTGCTGCTGTGGGCCTGCTGGTGGGCGCTGTGGCTGGCGGCGATGGATTTTCCGCCGTGGAAGCCGTGGCTGATCTTCACCCTCGGCGTGTTCGTGATGCGTTCGGCCGGCTGCGCCATCAACGACTACGCCGACCGCAAGCTGGATGCGCAGGTGCAGCGCACACGCGAGCGGCCCATCGCCGCCGGACGCATCACGCCGAAGCGCGCGCTGACCGTGTTTTTCGTGCTGCTGCTGGTCGCCTTCGGCCTGGTGCTGCTGACCAACCCGCTGACCATCAAGCTGTCCTTCGGCGGCGCGGCGCTGGCGGCGATCTACCCGTTCACCAAGCGCTACACGCACCTGCCGCAGGTGGTGCTGGGCGCGGCCTTCGGCTGGTCGATCCCGATGGCCTTCGCCGCCGTCGCCAACCACGTGCCGCCGATGGCCTGGCTGCTGTTCCTGGCCAACGTGGTGTGGTCGACGATGTACGACACCGAGTACGCGATGGTCGACCGCGAGGACGACCTGAAGGTCGGTGCCAAATCCACCGCGATCCTGTTCGGCGAGCTCGACCGCGTGATCGTCGCGATCCTGATGGCGACCTTCCTGCTGGCGATGGTCATGGTCGGCCACCGCGCGCAGCTGGCCTGGCCGTACTGGCTGGGCGTCGTCGCCGCCAGCGGATTGATGGTGTGGCAGCAGTGGTTGATCCGCGGGCGCGAGCGCATGCCCTGCCTCCACGCCTTCCGCAACAACAACTGGGTCGGCTTCGCGCTGTGGATGGGGCTGGCCATCGCGCTGGCGATCCGCTGACCCGCGTAGGCATCGCCATCACAATGGCGCGATGCGCGCCATTGCGCACAGAAATCGGTGCGGGCGCGCACGCCGCCCGCATCCAGACGGTCTTGTCTGGCCGTGCTTCTGCCGTTACCGCCCTTGTGGTATCGGCACCGAAAGCGTCAGGACGTATCGCTCGCTCAGCGCTGCCCCGGTAGCGGCGCGCGGGCCAGCGCCCACACGTCGACGCGCTGCACGCCGGCACGTTTCAGCACCCGCGCACATTCGGACAGCGTCGCGCCCGTGGTCATCACGTCGTCGACCACCGCGATGTGCGCCGGCAGCTTCGCGGTCAGACGCAATTCGAAGGCATCGCGCACGTTGCGCCGACGCGCCGTGGCATCGAGTTCGGTCTGCGCCTGCGTTGCCCGTACCCGCCGCAGCACGTCATGCCGTAGCCGCACGCGCTGCCGCCGCGCCAGCACGCGCGCCAGTTCCAGCGCCTGGTTGTAGCCGCGCTCGCGCAGCCGACGACGATGCAGCGGCACCGGCACGATCCACTGCGGCTTCGCCGGCGGCGTGCGCTGCGCCCACAGTTCCGCCAGCGTGCGCCCGGCGGCGAGCTGCCCGGAAAACTTGTAACGCGCCTCCAGCCGATCCAGCGGCCACGCATAGCGAAACGGCACCCATGCCGCATCCCAGCGCGGTTTCCGCCGCAGACACGCGCCGCACTGCGCCGCCGGATGCTCCAGCGGCAACGCGCAGCGTGCGCAGCATACGGTATTGACCGGCAAGTCCTCGCGGCACGCCGCGCACAGATCGAGCCTGTCGCCGGGCGCGCCGCAGAGCAGACAGCGAGGCGGCAGCAGACGAAGTGAAAGATGCGCGCCGACTCGGCGCAGATGGTTCAAGGCTTCCATGCCATACCCTTTTTGTCGTTCCAATCAAAAGCGCAATATGCAAATTTCAGAATTGCGCACTAATCCCCTCGATACATAAATATGTTCGGTCATCCCTGATCGTGACGATCAATTCCAGCTGCACCGAACCCGAAGCATCCGTAGGCAATTCACATGTTGCCACGGCAAACAAGAACGACTCACCCGGCTTGAAATACGCCACCGATGTCCTCGGTGGGAGGTCCGACTTCACGAGCGACGTTGCGCCCAACTCGTCCAGAGAAGCCTGAAGTTCCTGCTGAATCGCATCGGGGATCGGGCGATCGTATGCCAACGCGTAACCGTACGAGGAAGCAAGCCAATCGTACTGCCCTGCCCGAAGGCGTACCCCTGCATCTGCAGCAAGCGCTGCAAGTGACACCGAATCAGTTTGATCTTTTGAAAGTTCCATCCTTGAACTCATTTCGTCCACACTGAGGGGAAATTCCGGCGAGCTTGGACCGCAATGAGGGCTGGCGGCGTTCTTCCATACGCCTACCGCTTCGGCTTGAACAACGCCGCATCGATGATCGACCACAGGTGGATGATCCAGCCCAGCAGGAACCACCACAGCACGGCGGCCAGCACGAACATGACCAGCGCGATCAGCACACGCCCCTGCAAAAGCTGGCCGAGGCCGGGGATGAAGAAACTGCACAGTGCGGCGATGACGTTGCCGGCGCTGCCTTGTCCGGTGCTCATGGGTGACTCCTCTCTCTGTAATGGTGGGATCGTTCGATCCTAGCGGCTTGCCGGCGACCTCCCAAGTGCCGCACTGTCAACTCCATACGCAGCGTTCAAGTTGACAGCCTCGGGCGCGCTTCCGACACTTGTCGCCTTTCCCGACACCGGAACCGTCCATGTCCGCCGAGATTCGCCACGACTGGAAGCGCGAGGAAGTCGCCGCGCTGTTCGCCCTGCCGTTCAACGACCTGCTGGCGCGCGCGCATGCCGTGCACGCCGCGCACCACGATCCGAACGCGGTGCAGGTGTCGACGCTGCTGTCGATCAAGACCGGCGGCTGCCCGGAGGATTGCGCGTACTGCCCGCAAGCGCAGCGCTACCACACCGGCGTCGAGGCGCAGAAGCTGATGAGCGTGGACGCCGTGCTGGAACGCGCCAAGGCCGCCAAGGAAGCCGGCGCCAGCCGCTTCTGCATGGGCGCGGCGTGGCGCGAGCCGAAGGACCGCGACATTCCCAAGGTCGCCGAGATCGTACGCGCGGTGAAGGGCCTGGGCCTGGAAACCTGCGCCACGCTGGGCATGCTCAAGGCCGAACAGGCGCAGGCGCTGAAGGACGCCGGCCTGGACTACTACAACCACAACCTGGACACCGCGCCGGAGTTCTACGGCGAGATCATCCAGACCCGCGAATACCAGGACCGCCTGGACACGCTGGAACACGTGCGCGACACCGGCCTGAAGACCTGCTGCGGCGGCATCGTCGGCATGGGTGAGTCGCGCAGCCAGCGCGCCGGCCTGCTGCAGACGCTGGCCAACCTGCCCGAACATCCGCAGTCGGTGCCGATCAACATGCTGGTGCAGGTCGAAGGCACGCCGCTGGCCGGCACCGAGGCGCTGGACCCGTTCGAGTTCGTGCGCACCATCGCCGTGGCTCGCCTGATGATGCCGGACTCGATGGTGCGCCTGTCGGCGGGCCGCGAGCAGATGCACGACGAGATGCAGGCGCTGTGCTTCTTCGCCGGCGCCAACTCGATCTTCTACGGCGAGAAGCTGCTGACCACCTCGAACCCGGAAGCCGAGCGCGACCGCAAGCTGTTCGAGCGCCTGGACCTGAAGCCGTTGCAGGTCACCGAGACCTCCGAGACCGTACACGCCGACATTGTCGAGCCGGCCTGCGAGGCGCGCGCCGAATCGGCGGCGTGAAGCCGCGCCGTGTCAGTCGCGCCCGTAACGGTAGAAGAGGTTCGGCTCGCTGACGATGTAGAGATGTCCGTGTCCGTCCACGGCGATGCCTTCGGGCTGCGGCGGATGGGCTTGGTCCAGCGCGCGGCGCGCGATCCGTTTGCCGCCGCGCGCGATCTCGGTGACACGCCGGGACTCGTCGCTGAGCAACAGCAGATGCCCGCTGGCCGCGTCGAACTCGATGCCGGAGAGGTCCTTGCCCGGATGCGCGACCTTCAGCCATGCGCTGTGGTCGGTGATCGCCTGCACCGTGCCGCCACGGAGCAGGCCGCACAACTGGAACAAGCCGCGCGGACGGCGCTCCTTGACCATCCAGAAGCAATCGTGACGCGCGTCGTAGGCCAACCCTTCATAGCCGTCGTTGCCATGCGCGAACAGATCCAACCGGAAAATACGTGCATCCCGATGCCGGGCGCGGTCGATGCCTTTCGGCGGCAGCGCGAAGATCGCGATCTGGTTGCGACCTTCCTCGGTCACCGCCACGCGACCGTCGGCGAGCAGCGCCACGCCCTCGGTGTCCTCGAAACCGTCGAGCGCGATACGACGCAACATGCGCCCGTCGGTGTCGAGCACCAGCAAGGTGGACGGATTGTTGACCACCGCCAGCAACCGGTCGTGCCGGGCGTCGTAGGCCAGTCCCGAAAGATTGTCGGCCACGCCCTGCACGCGCGTCTGCCGTTGAAGACGGTAGCCGGCCAGATCGCCCGTCGCGGACGATGCCTGCGCGCCGGACGCGACGAACAGCGCCAGCATCAAACAGATCAAGGCATGACGGCATGTCACGATGTACGGCTCCCGTTGCACGCCCCGTGCGCGCGTGACCGGCAATGTAACAGCGCCGGAGCCCGCGCATGAACCGCCCCAACCTGCTCGATCAGCTGGCCCATGCCACGCAGGAACGTGTGCAACGCGGCCTGCACCGCCGCCTGCGTGCCGCCGAGCACACAGCGGCGGGCCGCTGTCGCCTCGACGGTCGCGAGTTCATCGTGTTCTGCAGCAACGATTACCTGGGCCTGGCCGCGCACCCGGACGTGATCGCCGCGCTGCAACGCGCCGCCGCCGAACACGGCGTCGGCAGCACCGGCGCGCACCTCATCAGCGGCCATCACCGCGCGCATGCCGAACTGGAAGAAACGCTCGCCGCATGGACCGGGCGCGAGCGCGCGCTGCTGTTCTCCACCGGCATCATGGCCAACCTCGGCGTGATGCAGGCGCTGCTGGGACGCACCGACACGCGCCAGCCGGGCCTGTGTCTGCAGGACAAACTCAACCACGCCAGCCTGATCGACGGCGCGCGCGCTACCGCCGCCACCCTGCGCCGCTATCCGCATGCCGACGTCGACGCCGCCGCTCGCCAGCTCGCCACGCACCCGAATGACGCCGCGCTGCTGGCGACCGACGGCGTGTTCAGCATGGACGGCGACATCGCGCCGCTGCGCGCGCTGGCCGCGCTGTGCCGTCGCGAAAGTGCGACGCTGATGGTCGACGACGCGCACGGCCTCGGCGTGCTCGGCCCGCAGGGCGCGGGCAGCCTCGCCGACGCGGGGCTGACGCAGGACGACGCGCCGATCCTGATGGGCACGCTGGGCAAGGCGCTGGGCACGGGCGGCGCATTCGTCGCCGGTTCGGCCGCGCTGATCGACGGGCTGGTGCAGTTCGCGCGCAGCTTCGTCTACACCACCGCGCCGCCGCCGGCGCTGGCCGCGGCCACGCTGGAAGCCGTGCGCATCGCCCGCGCCGCGGACGACCGCCGCGAACGGCTGCACGGACTAATCGAACGCTTCCGCAGCGGCGCGGCCCAGCTCGGTCTGCCGCTGATGCCGTCGACCACGCCGATCCAGCCGCTGCTGCTGGGCGACGCCGAACGCGCCAGCGCCGCCGCGACCGCGCTGGAACAGGCCGGCTTCCTGGTCGGCGCGATCCGCCCGCCGACCGTGCCGGACGGCCAGGCGCGGCTGCGCATCACGCTGTCCGCCGCGCACCGCGACGACGACGTCGACCGCCTGCTCGATGCCCTCGCCGCGCTGCCGCGCAAAACTCAGGCCGACCCTGCCTCGGATTCCTGCTGATGCTGCGCCTGCAACTGCCGCACCATGATCCGGCGCACCGCGCGCTCGAATGCGGGCGTGGACGCCTGCGCGGCCTGGTCGCCGAACAGGGCCTTGAGGTTGCGCGTCACCTGGACCGGCGTCATCACCAGGCCCCACGGAAAACCCCACCAGCCCAGCAGCAGGCTATAGACCGCGTGCCCGAGCTGCCGCTTGCGCGCGCAGTGACGGCAACAGATCGCCTGCGGGCTGCTCCACTGCGTCATGAAGACGAACGAATGCACCTTGTGGCTGACGCGCAGATCGACCGGTCCCGGCCCGTTGCACTGCGGACACGGTTCGTTGCGCCAGCGCTGCATCACCTCGCGCACCTGCGCGTCGGGGAGACTGCGCCCGAGGGCGATCTCCGCGTCGTAACTCGCACACCGCGCACCGCAGTACACGCGGTCACCGCTGCGCTTGCCGCCGAACAGAATCAGGCGACCGCACTGATCGCAACTGGCCATGTCGTGTTCCCCCTGTTGAAACGCTGCTCATCACCGGGATCGACCGCATGTCGACACCCGTCCCCATGCGCCGGCGCACGTCGCGCACGACGCCGGCCCGTTCACCTCTCGGTATCATAATCGGCTATGTCCTCTCTGTTCATCCAAACCCGCGGTCGCGGCGACACCCAGCTCGTCCTGCTGCACGGCTGGGCCATGCACGGCGACGTCTTCGAACCGCTGATCGAGGCGCTCGACGACCGCTGCACGATGCACGTGGTCGACCTGCCCGGCCACGGCCGTTCGCGCGACAGCGAGCTGCTGCTGGAACCCGAGGCCTGCGCCCGCGCCATCGCCGAGGCCACGCCGCCCGCCGTGTGGCTGGGCTGGTCGATGGGCGGCCTGATCGCGCTGACCGGCGCGCTGCGTCATCCCGATCACGTGCGCGGTCTGGCGATGCTTTCGAGCACACCATGCTTCGTGCGCAAGGACGGCTGGCCGTACGGTATGGAGCCGGACGTGTTCGAGCAGTTCAGCGACGATCTCGACCAGGATTACAAGGCCACGCTGGATCGTTTCCTGGCGCTGGAAGCCATGGGCAGCGAGCACGCGCGCGAGGAGATCCGCAACCTGCGCGCGCTGGTGTTCGCGCATGGCGCACCAGACAAGCGCGTGCTGAAGCAGGGCCTGGCGTTGCTCGATCACAGCGACCTGCGCGCCGAGCTGGCATCCGTGGAGCAGGACAGCGTATGGATCTCCGGCCACCGCGACCGCCTGGTGCCCGGCGCGGCCATGGCCTGGGCGGCCGAGCAATGCGAGGGCCGCTACATCGACATTCCCCGCGCCGGCCATGCCGCCTTCATCGGTTTTGCCGACCAGGTCGTCGAGGCACTGGCCCCGCTGCTGGAAGGAGCGTCGGCATGAGCGACTTCCACCTCGACCGCGCACATGTGCGCCGCGCCTTCGGTCGCGCCGCGACCACCTATGAGAAGCACGACGTGCTGCAGCGCGAAGTGCTCGACGCCCTGCACGACCGTCTCGATTTCTATCTGGAGACGCCACAGCGCGTGCTCGACCTCGGCGCCGGCACCGGCCGCGGCAGCGCGCTGCTGAAGCAGCGCTATCCGAAGGCCGACGTCATCGCCGTGGACCTGGCCGTGCCGATGCTGCAGCAGGCCGCGCGCCACAGCCGCTGGCGTCGACGCTTCGCACGCGTGGCCGGCGAAGCCACGCAGTTGCCGCTGGCCGATCACTCCATCGACCTGCTGCACTCGAATCTGTGCATCCAGTGGTGCGACGACCTCGCCGCGCTGTTCGCCGAATTCGTGCGCGTGCTCAAGCCCGGCGGCTTCATGGCCGTCACCACCTTCGGCCCCGACACGCTGCGCGAACTGCGCGCGGCCTGGGCCGAGACCGACCAGCAGTCGCACGTGGGCCGATTCCTGGACATGCACGACCTGGGCGACGCGATGATCAACGCCGGCCTGCGCGATCCAGTGCTGGACGTCGACCGCTACACGCTGACCTACGCCGAACCGGCCGACCTGGCGCGTGATCTGAAAGGCCTGGGCGCGACCCACGCCGACAGCGCGCGCCCGCGCGGCCTGACCGGCAAGGCCCGCTGGAAGCGCATGCTCGACCACTACGAAGCCATGCGCAACACCGACGGCCGCATCCCCGCCACCTGGGAAGTGGTCACCGCGCACGCCTGGGGACCGCCCAGCGGGCAGTCGCGCCGCGCCGCGGGCGGCGGCGAAATCGCCAGCTTCTCGCTCGACCAGCTGCGCGGCTCGCGGCGCAAGCGCTAAGAAAACCAAGCTCAAGCCGGCTTACGAAGATGCCGCCTGCCAGTCCCGCAGCCGGGGCGGGGTTCAGAGCATCCGGTGCAGCGAAGTGTCACCACTCCCATTCGGGCTGCCGTCCGGGAACCCGATCATGACGAGGACTTACAGGCGTAGATCTTCGTCCAGGTTGTGGTTCCAACCATCACAGACGGCACAACCCACTCAAGAGCGCCAGAGGTATGTAAAACGTTGCCCACCTGACGAGCGTGAATACGTGAGACAGATAGTGCCCGTGTCATTTGCTTATGGCCTTCAATATATGACCGGAAACGGCCAGAAGCGGACGGTCAACGCTGAGTTAAGCGGCGGCATAGCTGTCCGCCGTGAAAAAACTATTAGACCAACTTTATACGAGCGTCGAGTGCTCTATATAGCTCAATGTAGCCGTAAAACCATGATCCATCGTTTTGCGCTTCATATGCATAACGCCAGCGCTCAAACGCATATGAAGACTTCTGAAGCATAAGACCAGCCTTCCAAGAAATTGATATGTTGAGATTTATTTTTGCAGCTTCTGTTATCGCTAAATGCGCGCTGGAGTTTTTGGTTTGCTGTTCCACATGGTTATTTAAGAAGGCTTTCGTGTCCTCCCCAAGTTCATTAAACAAGGTAAGAAGGTTGTGACCTCTTGGCGTCTTTTTATTTTCCAGCATATGAAGGTGCTTTAGCTTTAACTCAAGGGTGAGTCCAGCATTAACGATAAAGGCGTGTATGTAATCGTAATTTGCTATGTTCGGGTTTACGCCTGGAACGAACAATGCATAATGACCACTATCTACTTTTGCCACAAATGGAAATGTCGAAAATTTATCCGAAGTTTCACCCACTAACTTTTCTGCGAGTAAAGTGGTGGCTTTGTGGAAATTCTCCACTATCGGCTTCTGCTTATCATGAGTCATGAGATATATAAAACTTCCCGAGTTGGCTTAACCGCTGAATAACACGGGCCCGTGGGTCCAGTTATTCATAGATGATCGCGCCAAGAAATTATGAGGTAACTCCTTGTCCTGAAGGGAGCTTATCTGTGCCGGGTCCGGCTAACAACCAAGCGTATAGCCTGACTGAGAACCGGGTCCATGAACGTCAACTTCGGGCCGACAATTGCCCTTTGCAGCTTGCTCGCCCTTCGCTCGGCCTGCAAGAGCAGCCTCCGGCCAGAAGCCTCAGCTCAATGCTTGACCTGAACGGTGGCCTTCAGGTCAAGCAGCCAACTCAAAGACGTCCGCTCAATGACGGGGTTGATGTATATCCCGGTTATTTGGCAAGCGGATGAAGTATTTGCGAGAGAAACGGGAACTCCTGGAGACAGACGGTGTTGATCTGTTGCCGCAATACCGCATCGCCAGCCGTATGTTCTCCAAGGCAAAGATAGTAGTTCTTGCCCTGATGCTTCGCATAAATCAGCCACTCGCCGGTGAGTGCCGAATCCTGGACGAGCCTCTCCCAGTTGCTCACGACCGCGTCATGTGCGATCCGCGCGCAGTCTTCCGCTGACAGGAATCTCTCCTCCCCGGAAGCCTCCGCTGCGGCAACTTGTTGCTCAAGCCACGGAAGGCCGTTCCTATACATCCCCTTGCGCAGATTTCGCGCCATAGACGAAAGGCCATCCTGGAGATAGTGCTTGTGCCACAGCCCCTTGAGTGGGACTCGATCAAACTGTGCTTCGGACTTGAGGTTGCTTGCCTCACGAAGCCCTTCCAATACTTCGATCTCTCTAACAATTTTGGCAGGATTTTGCGTGCGAGATTGCGCACCTCCGAACAGGCCAAGCAAGAGCAAGAGGCTGTACCGCCCACGCGCGACGCGCTCCAGCCCGATAGTTTCGCCGAAGCGAAGTAGCTCTGGCGCCATGTCGGTGCCATCGGATTGTCTTGCCGTGAACCAAGAAGCTCGCTCGGTCATATGGGTCCTGACACGATGTCGTCCAGTTCCCCTACTGTAAGCACGGAGAGTCCGACTTGCATGCGCGACGATGCTCTGGTTCTGGCATCACCGCATCGGAGCAGAGGGTCACATGCTTGGTTTATACAGCTACATGCGGCCGGCCGCTTGGGGTCGACAACAGCCCCTTGCAGCCTGTTTGCCCTTCGTTCTGCCTGCGTGGGCAGCCTCCGAACAGAGATGGACGTTCATACCCTTGCCTGATGCTTACGCATACCGATATTAGTATGTCGATGGACGTGAGGTGTTTGATACAAGTACCCCTAGCGGTGAGTTATCTCGGAGAAGCGTGCTGAGAATCCAGTAATTGAACAGATCTAGCATTTTTTCTACGCTGTGGTCTTGGATAAAATCGCGCCCCACCTTCAGATGGTATAGCGTGCTTCCTTCTCTCAACCTATAGCCACGATCACAATCTACTTGGCCTTGCTCGATAGTTGCCAGAGGAAACTCCCGTTGCAAGTAATCCTCAATTGCATCGCACTTTTCTTCGTACATATCAGTCTTTGATTTCACCACTTAACTCCAAAATAGTAGAAATAGGTTCGATTCATACGCTCATGTGCATCAAGGCCACGAACCTAAAGCCTGCGATGCAGCACTAATAGCTTACATCTCACATAACCCAAAGAAATGCCATAGAATCGCGCCTGAATCCGCCAAGGATCGACGCCATAGACCGTCCGCAATTAAAAATGGTGCCAGCGTTAAAAATGGTAAAAATGGTGCCAGGGACAATTTTTGCGACGCCGCACTATACGTGACCGTCCACTATGGGGCGCGGTTGCAGTCGCGTGTAGTGACTTCACTGCACGCAAACACCAACAACACCTGCGTTGGCGCTCCGCACCGCTCAAACCTGCCAAAAAATGGTGCCAGGGACAATTTCCAGCTTCTCGCTCGATCAGCTGCGCGGCTCGCGGCGCAAACGCTGAACCCGGAAAACAAGACGGGCGCCCGAAGGCGCCCGTCCGTGATCCGTGCAAATCGAACGATTTCTCAGAACATGTAGCGTAGCGACGCGCCGCCGCCCCAGTCGGGACTGCCATCGGAGAAACCGGTCATGACATACGCCTGCAGACGCAGACTGTCGTCGAGGTTGTGGTTCCAGTAGCCGGTCAGCTCCTTCTGCGCGTAACCGCCGTCGGCGATGCGCTCGCGGTAGTAGTAGTACGCGCCGAGACTGTCCGACTTGCTGAAGCGGTAGCTCGCGCCGACGTTGGCGTTGGCACCGTTCTTCAGCTTGATGTACTGCGAGCTGCCGTAGTTCATGTAGCCGACGCCGCCGAACACGGTCCAGTGACCGATGCCCTTGTAGGCGTCCAGGTTCAGGCCGTAGTCGTTCTTGCCCGTGCCCAGGCCCTTGTTCTCGTCGGCGGTGCCGAACTTCACCTTCGCGCCCAGATCCATGCCGAAGCGGTCGGTCTGGTCGTAGAACAGGTTGTAGCTGGCCTTCGCCACCACGTCGCCGAGCCCGGAAGCGCTGCTGCTGGTCTGCGTGGTCGTCGTCGTGGTGCCGCCACCCGCATTGCCGTTGCCGCGCCCCAGACCCCGCGGATTGCCATTGTTGACCTTGCCCACGCCGGGCACGACGTTGCCGGTGCCGGAGATGTGGATGTAGGGCACGGTCAGCTTGAAGCGCCACTTGCCGGTGTCGTAGCCGAACGTCAGCGGCACCGACCAGATGTCGGTGGTGGTGTCGGTGCCGTATTTGCCGGAGGTGTAGTCGGCGCCGGCGGTGAAGCTGGGCGTGCCGGCCAGCGCCGGCATCGCGACGAATGCGGCCAGCAGGCCGAGACTAAGCGTCCGCATGCGGATCATGATTCTGTCCTTCGGGGGGTGGTGCGGCCGGACGCAGAGCGCCCGGCCGGTACTTCAGGGGAGACGATGGATGCATCGCGCGAAGGCGCGATCAACCGCCCGGACGGCCCGCGTGATCGGGCAGGTCGGGGCGCTCCGGACGTTCGGGACGGTCCGGCCTGCTCGGGCGATCGGGACGATCCGGGCGCTCAGGCCGCTGCGCGACGTCCGGGCGCGTCGGACGGCTCGCGGACGCCATGCTGTGGGCGTGATCGGACATCTTCGCGGCCACGTCGTCCGGCTTGCCGTGCGTCATGCCGGCCTGGCTGTGCGTGGTGTGCGACGCCGAAACCACGGCGCCCAGGTTCACACCCAGCGTCTGGGCGATCTGCCCCCAGCCCTGGCCGGACGCGCGCAATGCCAGCACGCCCTGGAGGTCGACGGTGCTGCCATCGTCCAGCGTGACGGTGCCGCCGTTGAGCGCCGCTTCCAGCTGATCGGCAGTCGGATCGGTGATGCCGGCAGCGGCCAGGTCGGCCTGTGCCAGCGCCAGACTGATGTTGACGTTGCCGTAACCCATCGCGCCGGTGGCCGGCGTGAAGGTGGTGTCCGACGTGGTCGTGGTGCCGTCGCTGGCGGTGGTGTCGGTGCTCAGGGTGATGTCAGTACCGTTGCGCAGACCGTCGACCAGAGCCTGAGCGTTGCTGTCCGAGCCGGCCAGCGTCGTGTACTGGGTGACGATTCGCGTACCGCCGGCGGTATCGGTCGTGGTGGCGCCGCCGCCGTCGTCGGCGAAGGCCGCGCCACTGGCCAGCAGGGCCGTCAGCGCAGCAACCAGCAGCTTCCTGCCGGCATGTCCTCGTGTATGCATGTTCCCGCTCCCGTCATGTGTGGTGTCATCGGGGCCTGTCCTGCGGCCTGGCAACCGTACTTGGCGGCTGCCTTGTTTCCGTGACCCCGTGTTCTAAGCCGAAGAAACCGAACGTTCCCTGACCGAATCGGGATTTCGGCAAAACGGCACGCGAACGAAACGCGATAGCGTGACGACCCCCGCAGATTGCGCAATGAGCGCCGGGGCCGTTCAGCCTTCGGCCACCTGCGCGTGACGGAAGCAACCGGCCAAGTGGTCATTGACCATGCCCGTGGCCTGCATGAAGGCGTAGCAGATGGTCGGGCCGACGAAGCGGAAGCCGCGCTTCTTCAGCGTCTTGCTCATGTGTTCGGACACCGGCGTGCTGGCGGGGACATCACTGTGCTGCTTCCAGCGATTGCGCACCGGCTCGCCGTCGACGAACGACCACAGGTAGCGGTCCAGGCTGCCTTCCTCGTCGATCACGCGCAGTGCGGCGCGGGCGTTTTCGCGCATGGCGTTGACCTTGAGCCGGTTGCGGATGATGCCCGGATCGCGCAGCAGCCGTTCCAGATCGCGGTCGCTCATCGCGGCCACATGGGCGATGTCGAAATCGCGATAGACCTCGCGGTAGTGCGCGCGCTTCTCCAGCACGGTGCGCCACGACAGCCCCGCCTGCGCGCCCTCGAGACACAGGAACTCGAACAGCATGCGGTCGTCGTGCAGCGGCGTGCCCCACTCGGTGTCGTGGTAGTCGCGCTCGATGGCGCTATTTTCGGCCCAGCGGCAGCGTTTCATGGGCGGCGCTCCTGATTCGGAACGCCAAGCCTACCCGGCCCGCCGCGCGGACGACAGGCGCGGCCGCCGCTGCGGCCGGCCCGTCCGCCGCGTTCGCTCAGTGATCGATGGCGAGCACCTGGCGGTTCTTCAACGCCGCGATCAGGACGCCGACCAGCATCGTGACGATGACGCCGAACACCATCAGACCGAGGTACAGGCTGTCGATGCTGTGGGCGCCGGCCGTATCCGGTTTGCCAATCAGCACGAAACGCGCTGCGGCCATGCCCGTGTAGTGCATGCCGCACACCGCCAGGCCCATCACCAGCGCACCGAACATCGACTGCAGCGCGCTGCTGCGCTTGTAGGCCATCCACAGAGCCGCCACCGAAGCCACGACCGCGATCAGGATCGACAGCGAGGTGATGGCGCCGTTGTAGACCGTGGTCGCGGGCATGCGCATGGCGGCCATGCCCATGTAATGCATCGCGGCCACGCCGATGCCCATGTAGGTGCCGGCCGTCAGCAGGTTCAGCCGCGAATGGTCACCGCGCGAAGTCAGCGACAGCCCGATCAGGCACGCCACCACGGCCACCAGCGCGGACAGGGCTGTCAGAATGGGATCGTAGTCCACAGTGACCGGCATCTTCAGCGCCAGCATGCCGATGAAATGCATCGCCCAGATGGCGCCGACGCCGACGACCAGACTGGCCAGGACCAGACGCTTCCAGCGCTGGGCCTTGTCGTGCACGTCCTGGATGCCTGCCATCAGGCGAAGTGCAGTGAACGAGCCGAGCACGGACACCACGTAGGACATCAGAACGAGCATGTAATCGTACGAATGATGGATCATGGGCAACCCCTGTTTCTTGTGTCATCGCCGCTCCCGCACTCGGGAGGGCACGGCACAGATACGCAGGGGCGCCGCGTCTGGATGCATGGTGCGTGCCGGCCGACTGGAACGCGCCGTCTCAGCCGAAAGGCAGCGCATCCAGATCGACGTTGCCGCCGGTCAACACTACGCCCACCTCACGGCCGGCGAAGACTTCAGGGTGCGCCTGAATCGCCGCCAGCACCGTGGCACTGGACGGCTCGACCACCTGGCGCAACTCCCGCCATAACAGGCGCATGGCTGCCAGGACCTGCGCGTCGGTCACGGTGAGCACCGCGACCCCGCACGCCTTGAGGATGTCGAAGTTGGGCGTGCCGACGGTCGCGCGCAGGCCATCGCACACGGTCTCGGGCACCACGTCGGCGATGCGCCGCCCGGCACGCAGGGAACGCGCGGCATCGTCCGCGCCGGCCGGTTCGGCCGCCAGCAGAGCGAGATTCGGGGCGATCCCGCGCCCGACCAGCGCGCAGCCCGCGGCCAGTCCGCCGCCGCCGACCGGCACCAGCAGCGTGTCCAGTGACGGCACAGCCTGCAGCAACTCCAGCGCCACGGTGCCCTGCCCGGCGATCACGCGCGAGTCGGTGTAGGGATGCACCAGGGTCGCGCCTGTGGCATCCGCGACGCGAGCGGCCTCCGCCTCGCGCGCCGCCTGGGTCGGCGCGCAGCGGTAGATCCGCGCGCCGGCGGCCTCAATGGCCTCGACCTTGGCCCGCACCGCGCCCTCCGGTACCACCACGTGCGCGGGCAGACCGCGCGAGGCGGCCGCCAGCGCCAGCGCCTGGCCGTGATTGCCGGACGAATGCGTGACCACCCCGCGCGCGGCGTGCGCCTCGTCCAGCGACCACACCGCGTTGCACGCGCCGCGGAACTTGAACGCGCCGCTGTGCTGCAGATGCTCGCATTTGAAATGCAGTCGCGCACCGGCCGCGGCATCCAGCACCTCGCTGCGCAGGATCGGCGTGACCCGCGCCCGCCCCGCCAGCCGCGCGGCGGCAGTGCGCACATCGGCCAGCGTCGGCAGATTCGCGATTCGACCTTCGGACGATACGGACATGGGCTTCCTAAGTGTTTGTAAATGCCTGCCATGTTAGCCTTTGCGGCCCTCACCCACACCCCCTGACTGCACATGTCCGCTTCTGCTCTGCCCGTCCGACTGTCCGATTACGCCGCACCCGACTGGCGCGTTTCCAGCGTCGAGATGGAGGTCGATCTCGACATCGCCTCGAGCCGCATTCGCACACGGCTGACTGTGCACGGCGACGGTCAGCGCCCGCTGCGTCTGGATGGCGAGGATCTGGAGCTGCTGGAACTCAAACTGGACGGCGAGACACTCGACAAAGACCGCTACCGCCAGCACGACGACGCGCTGGAGGTCGACGGCGTGCGCGACGGCAGCGTCGTGGAAACGCTGGTGCGGGTAAAGCCGGCCGAGAACACCAAGCTCGAGGGGCTGTATCTGTCCGGCTCGTCCGAGGCCGGCTTCCTGCTGACCCAGTGCGAGGCCGAGGGCTTCCGCCGCATCACCTTCTTTCCCGACCGCCCGGACGTGCTGGCCACCTACACCGTGACCCTTCGCGCCGACCGCACGCGCTTCCCGGTGCTGCTGGCCGGCGGCAACCCGGACGGCGCCGGCGAACTGGAAGACGGCCGCCACTGGGCGCGCTTCGTCGATCCGCATCCCAAGCCCAGCTATCTGTTCGCGCTGGTCGCCGGACGCCTGGAGAAAATCAGCCGCGACTACCGCACCGCCGATGGCCGCGACGTGACGCTGAATCTGTGGGCCGAGGCCGACGCCATCGATCAGTGCGGCTACGCCATGGACGCGCTCGAGCGCTCCATGCGCTGGGACGAGGAGACCTACGGCCGCAACTACGACCTGGACGTATTCCATGTCGTCGCCACCCATGACTTCAACATGGGCGCGATGGAGAACAAGGGCCTGAACATCTTCAACGCCAAGTACCTGCTGGCCACGCCCGACATGAGCACGGACAGCGAGTACCAGCACGTCGAGGCGGTCGTCGCGCACGAGTATTTCCACAACTGGAGCGGCAACCGCGTCACCTGCCGCGACTGGTTCCAGCTGAGCCTGAAGGAAGGTCTCACCGTGTTCCGCGAGCAGAGCTTCTCGGCGGACATGAACTCGCCCTCGATCAAGCGCATCGAGGATGTCTCGCTGCTGCGCCGCGCGCAGTTCACCGAGGACGCCGGCCCGCTGGCGCATCCGGTGCGGCCCAGCGAGTACCGCGAGATCAACAACTTCTACACCGCCACCGTGTACGAAAAGGGTTCCGAGCTGGTGCGCATGATCGCCGGCCGCCTCGGCGCCGAGCGCTTCCGCAAGGGCATGGACCTGTACTTCGACCGTCACGACGGCGAGGCCGCCACCATCGAGGACTTCCTTGCCGCCCTCGGCGAAGCGAACCGGATGGATCTCACGCCCTATCTTGCCTGGTACGGTCAGGCCGGCACGCCACGCCTGCGTGCGCTGGGCGAGTACGACGCCTCGCAACGCCGTTACACGCTGACGCTGCACCAGCGCACGCCGGCCACGCCGGGACAGCCGCACAAGCACCCGGTGCCGATTCCGGTCCGCATGGCCCTGTTCGATCGCGGCGGTCACATGCTGCCGCTGCACCTGCGGGACGAAGAAGGCGTGCCGAGCCGCGAATGCGTGCTGGAGCTGGACGGCGCCGAAAAGCAGTTCGTCTTCGAGAACGTACCGGAAGCGCCCATTCCTTCGCTGCTGCGCGGTTTTTCCGCGCCGGTCGTACTGGAACACGATTACGTACCCGAGGACCTGGCCACGCTGCTGCGCGCCGATCCCGACGGATTCAACCGCTGGGCGGCGGGCCAGCAACTGTCCGGCCGCGCCTTCGATGCGATGCTTGGCGGGGAAACCAGTTCGGCCGCGCTGCAGGCATGGTGCGATGCCCTGTGCGGGCTGTTCGAGGACGCCGATATCGATCCGGCGCTGCTCGCTGAATTGCTGATGCCGACCTCGGAGATCGAACTGGCCGAGCGTATCGAGCAGGATGTCGACCCCGAGGCCGTGCACGCCGCCCGTGAATCGCTACTCGACCACCTTGCTCGCCGCATCGGCGGTGAGCGTCTCGAGGATCGCTATGACGCGCTGCAATCGGTAGCCAGCGACGATCTCGACCCGGTCTCGCAGGCCCACCGTCGCCTGAAGAAGACCATACTTCGCCTACTGTTCTGCGTGCGCCCGGATGCCGCGCTGCGGCGCGCGGAAGCGCTGCTCGCACAGACCGGCAACATGACCGATCGCCTGCTGGCTCTGCACACCCTTTTGCAGGGACCGCACGCGGATGCGGCCGCCGCCGCGTTCCGGGAACGTCACCACACCCAGCCGCTGGCCATGGACAAGTGGTTTGCCGTGCAGGCGCAGATCCCCGGCACGGAAACGCTTCAACGCGTGGAGACGTTGCTGGACGACAGCGCCTTCACCCTGCGCAATCCGAACCGGGTCAACGCACTGCTGGGTTCGTTCTCACGGGCCAATCCGACCGGGTTCCATCGCGCAGACGGCGCGGGCTACCGTTTCCTGACCGCCAAACTGGCCGAGATCGATGCGTTGAACCCGCAGGTCGCGGCCCGGCTGGCGAATGCCTTCAACGGCTGGCGGCGACTCGAACCCATGCGCCGCGAGGCCGCTCACGAGGCGCTCGCCTCCCTGGCCTCGGAGCATGCATTGTCGCGCGACCTCGCCGACATCGTGCAACGTGCGCTGGAAGGCTGAGTCCACTGTCTACCTGCCGTTAACGTGTGCGGTTCTACAGTGAAACCGTGTTCCGCACACGTTCGACGCGCTCAGGGGTTGTCATGAAACGCATTCTTCTTCTCGCTGCCTCGGTCCTGGCTCTTGCCGCACTGGGCGGCTGCGTCACCCCGGCCTATCGCTACAGCGGCGGCAACGGCGGTTATTACTACGGTCAGGCCCCCACCCGCAGCCAGACCGTGATCTACGGCGGCAGCTCCGCCTACTACGGAGACCCGTGGTACACGCCTTATGCCTGGGGACCGGGCGTGCACACGCAGATCTACTACTACGGGGACGGCCACCGTCGTTACCGGCACGATGACCGCGACCGGCGCTACCGCGATCGCGATGATCGGCGCCATCGCGACAGCGACTACCGCCGCGACCACGACCGTTACCGCTCGCGAAGCGACAGCGACCGACGCCAACACGCGCAGCGCCGCACCTATCCGACCCGTTCCCGCAACGAGCATCACAGCAATCGCCTCGGTGCGGCTGGCCAGAGACTTTTGCAGCGCCAGCAGAGCCAGCAACGCCAACCTGCGCATCGCAGCAACCCGAAGCTGCTCCGCCGCTCGGTCGATGACCGGCGACGCCGGGAGCGTGAGTAAGCGGTTCGTCGGCTGCAGCCCAGAAAAGCAAAACGCCACGTCGGGATGCCGGCGTGGCGTTTTTGCGTGGCAGGCGGTGCGCCGAAGCGCATCGCCGAAATCGATGTGCGTCGAAACGATCAGGCCGAAAGGCGGCGCACGGCATCCTGCAGCTTGGCCAGGCGCAATTCCAGACGCTGCTTGCGCAGCGGATCGGCCTCGCTGGACTGCGTTTCCATCGCCAGTTCCACACGTCCCATCTCGATCAGGAGATCGTGATGCAACGCCATCGGATCGTTTTTACGTTCTTCACTCGAAAACATGGTCTATCCCCTGATGAACACGTGCCGCTTGTTCACGGATACGGATGCATCAATCGTGCCAAGCGCCCATGGTGCAAACGGCGCATGCCACCTAGCCTTTTTTCCTATGGCGACCTGACGCAGAGCGTCGTAAAGTGCCAACAACCGCACACCAAGTGCCCCATGTCCGGCATGGAGTCATTCTCGGTTCACGATGATTGCTCCATGATCGGTCCCATGAACGGTCAAGGCTGACGCAGGGGGCGCAGCCGATTAAGCCGTCAACGATCAAAAAGTTTCTGGCACCCGGCACACGGTCATCCTGGATTCCCCCTGTTCCTGAGGACCGCCGGGTGCCAGATCCTTCCTTTCCTGCTCGGGGCAGGGCTGTCGGACCTGACAGCAGGTGCTTCCCCTCGCCGGCACGCGACCGGCCCCTGAAACCAGTCTCAGCGCGCGCAGCGCAGCGCCTATGCCCGGCGAGGGTGCAGGGAACGATCATGCACGCTTCATGCCAACCTCCGGCATCACCCCTCTTCCATCGCGCAACAGGCTTCACCGCAACCATGGCTTGTCGTCATCAAGACGGCTAAAATACTGAACTTTCAGCTTTTCCGTCCGATTTCGCCATGCAGCATCCGCATACCTACGACGTCATCGTGATCGGTGGCGGCCACGCCGGCACCGAAGCCGCGCTGGCTGCGGCCCGCTGCGGCGCGGATACACTACTGCTGACGCACAATCTCGAAACCATCGGCCAGATGAGCTGCAACCCCGCCATCGGCGGTATCGGCAAAGGACACCTGGTGCGCGAGATCGATGCGCTCGGCGGCATCATGGCGCAGGCCGCGGATCATGCCGGCATCCAGTGGCGCACCCTGAATGCCTCCAAGGGACCGGCCGTCCGCGCCACGCGCTGTCAGGCCGATCGCAACCTCTACAAGGCCGCCATCCACCATGCTGTCGAACACCAGCCGAACCTGAGCCTGTTCCAGCAGGGCGTGGACGACCTGCTCATCGAGAGCGGGCGCGTGACGGGCGTGGTGACGCAGATGGGTCTGCAATTTCGCGCCCGCGCCGTGGTCTTGACCGTCGGCACCTTTTTGGCCGGCCGCATCCATATCGGCGAGAGCCAGTACAGCGGCGGACGCGCCGGCGACCCACCCGCTTCCGCACTGGCCAAGCGACTTCGCGAACTGCCGGTCGCTGCGGATCGCCTCAAGACCGGCACACCACCGCGCATCGATGGCCGCAGCATCGACTACAGCCGCCTTCAGGAGCAGCCGGGCGACACGCCGATGCCGGTGTTCTCCTACCTCGGCCATCGGGACCATCATCCCCGTCAGGTCAGCTGCTGGATCGCGCAGACCACCGAACACACGCACGACCTCATTCGCGCAGGGCTTGATCGCTCCCCGATGTACAGCGGCCAGATCGAAGGCACCGGACCGCGCTACTGCCCCTCGATCGAGGACAAGATCGTGCGCTTCGCCGACAAGACCTCGCATCAGGTGTTCGTCGAGCCGGAAGGTCTCGACAGCTTCGAGATCTATCCCAACGGCATCTCCACCTCTCTGCCGTTCGACGTGCAGCTGGCCCTGGTCCGATCGATCCCCGGATTCGAGCATGCGCACATCACGCGTCCCGGCTATGCCATCGAGTACGACTACTTCGACCCGCGCGGCCTGCTGCCTTCCCTGCAGACACGCGCCATCTCCGGACTGTTCTTCGCCGGCCAGATCAACGGCACCACCGGCTACGAGGAAGCCGCCGCCCAGGGACTCGTCGCCGGCCTCAATGCCGCGCGCCTGGTGCAGGAGCGCGATGCATGGACCCCGCGTCGCGACGAGGCGTACATCGGCGTGCTGATCGACGACTTGACCAGCAACGGCACACTGGAGCCGTACCGCATGTTCACTTCACGCGCCGAGTATCGCCTGCACTTGCGCGAGGACAACGCGGACCTGCGCTTGACCGACAAGGGCTTCGAGATGGGTTTGGTCACGCCCGAGCGTCACACTGCACTATGCCGCAAGCGCGATGCTGTCGAACGCGAGCGCGCTCGCCTGCAAGCCCTGCACGTGGCACCCGGCAACGCGCTGGGCGATGCACTCGTCCGTGATCGCGACATCGCCTTGAGCCGGGAATCCAGCGCACTCGATCTCCTGCGCCGCCCCGAACTCGATTACGCGGCGCTGACCGGTGTCGACGGCTTCGGCCCGGGCGTCGAGGATGCCCAGGTTGCGCTGCAAGTCGAGGTGCAAACCAAGTACGCCGGCTATCTCGAACGCCAGCGCGAGGAAATCGCGCGTCATCGACGCAACGAACATACGGCGATTCCGGATGATTTCGATTACACATGCGTGCGCGGCCTGTCCGCGGAGGTGCTGACCAAACTGCAGCACGCACGTCCGACCACGATCGGCCAGGCGGCCCGCATCAGCGGCGTCACGCCAGCCGCCATCTCACTACTGTTGGTGCACCTCAAGCGTCGTCGGGCCGCCTGATCGAAGATGGCCACGCCGCCATTCGGCAGCGCGGCCATTCTGTCATGCTCGCGACTCAGATGCCGTCCGCGGCATGCAGCGTCAGCTCCGCTTTCTGCTGCGCGCCGGCGCGATTCCACTTCTGCATGTACTCCGCCTGCTTGGCGTTCACGCTCGCCTTGTGCTCGGCATACCACTGGTCGGCGGCCGGCGTCTTGACGACGAAGCTGGTTTCACTCTTCCAGCTCTGGAACCGCTGGGACTGCAGCGAGTACTTCGCCGCCGGATCGTTATGGATCGGCAGCAGCGAGAAACGGGCCTTGAACACGCCCACGCGCGGCGAGACCAGCACGTAATAGGTCTTGCCTGCATCCAGCGTCGCATTCATGAAGTCGCCGTTCTCGGCCACCACCATGAAAAGATGCGTTCCCGGGTCGGCCTGATAGGCCAGCTTGGTCTTCGCCGAGACGACACCGATGAAATCGTCGCCCTGCTTGCCCGTGTCATAGACCGACGACTGGATCGCACCACCGAACGATGACGGCCGCATGAAAATGACCAAGGCTTTCCCCGGCTCTGGAGAAGGCGCCGCGCCCGGCGTCTTGGTCATCAGGCTCGACATGCAGCCACCCAGCATCAATGCCACGGCCAGCGCCGCAGTCATGCGTACGTACTTCTTCATGAATCCCCCTACCATTTTGATAAACGCAACCGTCCCGCACGTTGCTCCATGCCTCGTGCGCGTTGCGTCTTGCAAGAATATTCACAGCCTGGGGAAAGCGCAAACGCAGCCAAGCCTACGATTCCGCATCGCAACATGCGCTGCCGTACGGACTGGATTATCGTTACGATAATGTTGCAGCCACGCGCATCCACACGGGTGCGCCCACAAGAGCCGCTTGTTCAGGGAGAACCACGCAATGCCCCGTCTACGTCACCTCACCACGGCTATCGTCGCCACGCTGGCCTTCTCCAGCGCCGCGCACGCCGCCACCACCGATTTCAACAACATGGTCGTCTTCGGTGACAGCCTCAGCGACAACGGCAATCTGTCGCTGGCGCTGGGTTCCACCACACCTACGCGCTTCACCACCAACCCCGGCACGGTCGCGGTGGAGAACATTGCCAACTCCTTCGGCTTCATGCTGACGCCGTCCGTGACCGGCGGCACCGACTACGCGTTCGGTGGAGCCGGCATCAACAACAACTCGAGCGCCGGCCCGATCCCGCTTCTGGGCCAGCAGTTGGACATGTACCTGGCCGCGAATGGCGGTACCGCCGATGCGCATACGCTGTACTCGGTCTGGGGCGGCGCCAATGACATTTTCTACGCCACCTCCGGCGCGGTCGCCCCGAATCAGATCCCGACCATGGTCGGTGCCGCGGCCGTCGGCGAGGTCAACCTGATTGGCAAGCTGCATGCCGCCGGCGCCAACTATGTCCTGGTGTTCAACCTTCCCGACATCGGCAAGACCCCGTCCGGGCTTGCTGCAGGCGCCAGCGCCTCCGCCAGCCTGACCTCGCTTTCGCTGGTCTACAACGGCGCGCTGAATTCCGGCATCAAGCAACTCAGCGACCAGGGACTCAACATCATTCCGGTCGATACCTACAGTCTTTTCAGCGAAGTCATCGGCAACCCGCAGGCCTACGGTTTCAGCAACGTCACCGATGCCGCATGTGGATTGACCTCGACCTCGCTGCAATGTGGACCGCAGGGCTCCGGCCTCCCGTATACCTATCCCGACGGTGCGCAGGACTCCTACCTGTTCGCGGATGGTGTACACCCGACCACCGCAGCGCACCGGCTGCTCGCTCAGTACGTGGTGGCCGAGATCAATGCACCTCGCCAGACTTCGCTGCTGGCGGAAGCACCGCTGGCTTCCAGCGCCGCACACCTGCGCACCGTGCGCACCAATGCGCTGGACTCGCTGAACGCCAGCAGCAGCCGCCTGTTCGCCAACGTCACCTACGGCAACCAGAACTTCGACGCCACGGACTCCTCGCCCAAGACCCACAGCAACAACGTGAACCTGACCCTCGGCGTGACTGCGCCGGCCGGTAATCACGTCAGTCTCGGTGTCGCACTGGGCGTCTCGCACAACCGTGCCGACGTCAGCGGCAACCATGGCGGCTACAAGCTCAACTCGGTCCAGGGCACCGGATTCGCGATGTATCACGCCGGTGGCGGCTACTTCGGCGGCTACATGGGCTTCGCTCAGCTCGACTACAACGATGTGCAGCGCCGCTTCCAGCTGGGCGCCATGCAGCGCACCGAAGCCGCCCGCACTGACGGCTCGCAGCTATTCACCGGCCTCACGGGCGGCTATGACTTCCATGCCGGCTCGCTTCGCACCGGCCCGTTCGCGCGTCTGGAATGGCAGAAGATCAAGGTCAACGGCTTCCAGGAATTCAGCGGCGACAGTTCTGCGATGTGGTTCGATGCACAGTCCCGCTTCTCCATGCAGCAGACGCTCGGCTGGCGACTGCGCGGCGACTGGGTCGTCGGCGAATTGACCATGCATCCGTATGCGGAAGTCTCCTGGACCCACGACCAACGTGCCGATCCGCGCAAGGTCGAGGCGGGCCTGATCGGCATGAACGGAAGCTTCGCGCTGACCGGCTTTGTTCCGGATAAGAGCTGGGCCAACGCCGATCTCGGCATCATGACCGAGTTCAGCCCGACGACCTCCGGCTGGATCGGTTATCAGGGCCGCTTTGCCGACAGCAATCAGAAGATCAATAGCTTCAACATGGGCCTCAAGATCAACTTCTGATCGCAACAGATCGAGCCGCTCCGCTCGGAGCGGCTCGACTGATTCCGGCCGTCTGATTTCAGGTGGCAAAAAAAGACCGGACCATGATGGCCCGGTCTTTTTTTATCTGACTGTCGCTCGGGACAAGCCGAGCCGTCGTCAACGCTTCTTCTTCTTGGCTGGCGACTTGGCCTGTGCCAGCTTCAGCATCGACTCTGCCTGCTTCTTAAGCATGGTGGCATCGCTGTCCGAAAGCACGGTCGTCTTGCCCGAAGCCACATGCTCCTTCACGACCAAGTTGCCGTCCGCATCCCACCCGGCACGCATGATTTCGCTGGGGCGAGCATTCTGACTCGGCTTGCGCTGCATCACGACAACCCAGGGCTTGCCGTCCTTGTAGGCGAAATCGGTATTGGCGAAACCCTTGTCACCGTAATCGGTGTTTTCGCGCACGAAAACGATCTTGCCGCTGTCGTTGCTGCGGAAAGTCTGCCAACCGTGCGAAACGTCCTTCTCGAGCTGACGTCCGTTGCTGATCTCGTACGCGCCAAGATTCTTCTTCAGGTTGTCGAAGGCGCCCATCATCTTTTCTTCGGGCGTCTGGTTGGCGGCCAGCATGATGCTGACCTGCGACGTCGGCGCATCGCGCGTGATGACCGGCGACTGTACCGGCATGCTGAACGTGCGCTCACCGTCCACCAGCGAAACCTTGACCAGGTAGATGTGCGCCGGATTGATTTTGGCGCCATCGAAATCGAGTATGAACTGCACCGGCATCTGCTTGACCGGAGAAATGTTCTTCGTGGCCAGCGGCTGAGCGCCCTCGGCCGAACCATCCACCAGCTGGATCTTCATCGTCGCCTGTGGCGAAAGTTCGCGCGGCTTCAGCAGTCCGACCGTACCCGAGACACTGTGCACAGCCTGCGCCGCAGCCTGATTCGGGTTCTCGGAGGAGTTCTTGTTACAACCGGCGGCACCGAGCGCGGCCAGCATCGTCAGCGTCAAGGCGATCCTGCGCATGGAGAAACCTCATTGGAAACGTTGTGGTAATAGGAAAAAAGCTGTCCTCACCAAGAGTTACAGAGTGAGCGACGCTTGATGGGGGAAGTTCCAAGCATAGCGGGAATATTGTGCGCAGGAAAGACAGCGATCACCGCGCTCCCGGTACGGCCGCATGGCGAGCCCAGAAAGCACCACCGCCTTCCCGACGATCCACACGTCACGACAACATATGAATCTGATTCACGTGCAGGGTTGAGGATGCTCCGAAACCACCCTATTCCGGCATCCACCGCATCCCTTCCCCGAAAGAAACCTTCATCGTCATAACTCCTAAATCATCTGGATGCCAGCCTCTTTGCACCAAGCTTGACTCCGACCATTCTCGTACTTTGGGCTTCTCCGACAAGCGGGGGTATGGACGTCCATTCATTCCATGCGCATGAATCCGGGATCACCCTTCGTGCTAAACCCACGCAAAAAAAAGCGCCGCCCCGAAGGGCGGCGCTCCAATGGATTTCCGAAAAAATCCGGGTCTAGCTGACTACTATCAGTAATCGTAGGAGACCGAGAGACGGATGTAACGCGGCGGCTCACGGAACAGCGGGTAGTGATAGTAGTTGTACTTCGTCTTCGGCGCGGCCACGAAGCTGGGCTCCGTCTGAACCGGCTTCTGCTCGTTGAGCAGGTTGAAGACATTCAGCTTGAACGCCAACTTGTGGTCAGCGAAGGCCGGGGTGTAACGCACGCCCACGTTGATCTGATGGGTCCACGGCGTGTGACCAGCGAAGCTGTCACCCGGGTGCACGATCTTGCCTGCGCACCAGTGGTAGTTACCCGTGCCACCACGGTTGTAATGCGTCGGATCGCCGGTAGCGTCCGGACCCCAGTAGCCCAGGCAGGACTGCGGAGTACCCGACTGAATCAGGGCGACACCCGAGACCAGCCATTCCGGCGTCAGCTGGTAGGCACCACGGATACGGATCTGGTGCTTGCGGCTGTTCTGCAGTTCGCCGTCCTGACCCTGCATCAGCTGCCAGGAATCCCAATCCTCGGTCTTGGAGACGTCAGACTGACCGAAGTCCGGGCGCACCTGACCGGCCGTGTTGCCGCGAGCATGGGTCCAGGTGTAATCAATACGGCCGAACCACTTGCCGTCGAACGGATGCTCCAGGTACAGATTGACCGAGTAGATCGTACGCTTCGGCTTCTGCAGATAACCCCAGTCCGAAGACGACATCGCGACCTGATCGTAACCGCTCTTATCGTTGCGCATCAGGTTGATGATGCTGGTCTTGCCCGGGTTGATCAGGCGGCAGTACGACGCACCAAGCAGCGAATCGCTGTAGCTGCTGTCAAGAATCGCGTAATAGGCAGCGTCACTGTACGTGTCCGTATTGATGATGCCCATCTTCTTCGCGATGGCATACGGATTGCACTCGTCATCGATCGAGGTCTTCAGGTCACGATAGCTGAGCTTGGCACCGTAAACCCAATTGTCACCCAGCTTCTTGTCGAAGCCAAGGTTGTACTGATCGATGTACATCGCCTTCAGGTTGGCGGCAGTGACTTCCTTCGGATCCTTGGCGGTGCCGACCTCACCGTCCGGCGAGCTCAGGCTCGAACCATACGGAGCATACGGCGTCAGGCCCGTCGGAACACCATTCGAATCGATACCCGTGTAGGTGAAGTACTGCGTGACGAAGGTGGACGCATTAGCCGCACGCTCAGCCGCATTGTTCGGCAGGGCCAGGTAGTAACGACCGGCATTGCCGTACAGCTTGAAGCTGGAATCACCATTCACGTCCCAGCTGAAGCCCAGACGCGGCTCCCACTGGTTCTTCTCGTCCACGAACGCAACGCCCTTGTTGTTGTAGTTCGTGTAGTGATCATTGCGCACGCCGAGATTCAACTGCAAATTCGGCGTTGCCTGCCACTCGTCCTGCAAGTAGAAGGCCTTCTGGCGCATCGACATGCTGGTCAACGACTCGATGTTCAGGTATTCGGCAACGTACGTGCCGTCACGCGTCGTGCGGTAGATCCAGCGGGTACCATCGGTCGGATAACCGTTCGGATTGACCAGCGCGGCGGGGCCAGGGCCACCGGAATAGAACGACCCCTGGTTGTGCGCGACATACGTCATGTTGTCGATGCCGACACCCAGATTGTGATCGCCCAGCACGTAGTTGAAGTCGATACGCAGGCCCTTGGTGCGCGACGAAGCATCGTCGGCATAGGACGTGGCGCGGTTCTGGTTGTTGGTGATACCGACGTTGGGATCAACGTTACGACCGACCCAGTACGCCGGATTCTGGCTGACGCCGCCACCGATCAGCGGCAGCGTGCTCTTGTTGCCGTAGATGGTCGGGTTCGTGAAGTCGCCCTTGCCGTACAGCACGCTCAACGTAGCGTTGTCCGTGATGTAGCTGGTGTAGTGGGCAATCATGATCTTGGCGTTGTCACCCGACTGCGTAGTCGGTGTGTTGAACGTGCCCGACTTCAACGTGTTGTAGTCGAAGTTATACGCAGAGCCGATACCGGTACCGAAGGTGCCGTCGCTACCGTTGTAATTGCTCTGCAGGAAGGTACCTTCGAGGACGTTGTTGTCATCGATGTTCCAATCCACCTTGCCGTAGAACTTGTTGGTATGGGTGGTGTAGTAGGCAACCTGCGACAGCGAGCGCGGACTCGTGCTGGTGTACTTGTTCTTGGTCTGCTCAGCAGCCACGAAGATGAACAGCTTGTCCTTGATCAGCGGACCGCCAACGTAGGCGGAGTAAACCGTCTGCCATCCCTTGTCGTTCGCACGGTAACGGTTCAGCAGGCCCGGCTTATAGCCTGCCTGATGCACGAAGCCGGCCGGCAGGCTCTGGGTCGGCATGTACTCACTCTTCGGGCTCGCGCGCAGGAAGCGCGGGGTCCAGGCGATCTGACCGCCGAAGTGCCACTCATTGGTGCCACGCTTACCGACCTGGCTGATGACGCCACCGTCGGAACGACCGTACTTGGCGCTGAAGCCGCCGGTCAGGGTTTCCTGCTGGGCGATCGAGCCGTACGGCAGCTGGAAGCCACCGATGTTGCGGTACGGCTCGCCGGTGTTGTAACCGTTCACGTAATAGGCGTTCTCGGCCACGCTCGAACCACCGAAGGAAACGGCGTTACCGAAGTAGCCGCTGCCCTGGACGGTGCCCGGCGACAGCAGAGCGATCGACTCGGCACTGCGGCCGACCGGCAGCTTTTCCAGATCGCTGGCGGTGATGACGGTGCTCGAGTTCACGCTGGTGACGTCGATCGACGGCAGCGCGTTGGCGCGCACCTGGACCTGCGACAGTTCCTGCGCGTTCGCGGCGGTGTTGAAGTCAACCTCGGTACCGGAACCGACGGCAATCGACACGTTGTTGTGCGTGGAAACGACTTCACCGTTGTTGGTCAACGTAACGGTGTAGGTGCCGACCGGCAGGTTGCTGACCGTGTAACGGCCGTTCTGGCCGACGGTCACCTTGCGCGAGACACCCGAGCCCGTGACCTGGACGGTCTGGCCGGCGGCGGACGGCGCGGTACCGAAGATGGTACCGGTCGTGGCCTGGCCGAAGGCGACGCCAGTGAAGCCCAAGCCCACGGCAAGGGCGACAGTGAGAGCGTTACGACGCGTAAGCGCCCCGCCTGTCAGTTTGCGATTGTTCATTACGATGATCTCCCCAGATCAGCCCAACTGGGCCATACAAAGCAAAGCAACCTGGCTTTACACCGGTCACCTGGAACACAGCGAACGTGTGGCAAGCAACTGTTTCCTCGCCAACTTTTTTGTTGAGAAAACACCCGCTTGACATCCATTTGCTGCAGATTAGCAACGACTGGCTATGCCCTTCGGAATAGGACTCCATGCCAGTCTGCGTTCCTGACGCTACCGCTGAACCTAACAGCATGTCAACACTTTCTTAGCAATTGCACGCAGGTCCCTGAATCCAGCTGCCTCCCATGAACTGGCGAGACTTGCGTCACATCAGCCCCGACGATTACTGCCAACCCGTCCACGCGCGGCCTTCACCTGCACACACATAAAAAAACCGCCGGACTCCGCCGGCGGCCAGATCTGGGGAGATCGGCCGAGCTGCAAGCAACCCGGCCGGATTGTTGTTATGCCTTACAAGGAGAAGTCGTAGCGCACCCCCAGGCGGACATAACGCGGCGTCTGATACGAAATCGTACGCCCGTAGCTCGGGTTGCCGCCATTGGTCTCCACAATCGACAACGTGCGCTGCTGCGTGAACACGTTGAAGATGTCGGCGGTGAAGGCCAGGTTGTGGTCAGCCCAGGCCGGACGCCACTGCGCACTCAGATCCAGGCGATAGGTCCACGGCAGCCGACCCTGCGAACCGCGCGGCGTCGCTTCCGGCGTGCCGTCGTGGTTGAGATCGCAGAAGAAGAACGATGTGCCGTAACCCTGACGATCCAATGTGCCCGGCGCGTTGCCGATGCAGTTCTTCGGACGACCCGAGGCGATCGCCACGTTCGCGCCGAACAACCATTCCGGTGTCATCTGCCAGTAGCCGTATGCCTTTAGCTGATGGCGGCGGTCGTTCGGCAGGTAGCCGCTCGAACCGATCATCAGTTCTGGGAAATCCCAGTCCTGCGTGACGGACGGATCCAGCTGACCGATGTCCGACTTCAGCAGACCTTCCGAGTTGCCGTAGCTCTTGGACCACGTGTAATCCAGCTTGCCGTACCAGTTGTCGGAGAACTGGTGTGCCAGATAGAGATTCACGGCAAGGTACTTGCGCTTCAGATCCGGGAAGCCCACACCGTTCGGCGATACGAAGTCTTCTTTGGACAGCTTGAAGTCCTGATAGTCGCCGTTGCCGGTAACATCGATCTGGAAGGTGTTGGCCTTGCCCGGATTGAACAGGTAGCAGCCCTGAATCGCCGCGTTGCTGATATCGATGTTGTTGCGCGCGGCATACTTCTCGAACGGCGCTTCATCGCAGAAATCATCGATGATGCTCTTCAGCTTGCGGTAGGTGACCTTGCCGCCCATGGTCCAATCCGCACCCAGCGTCTTGTCGAACCCGACGATGAATTCATCCTGGTAATAGGCATTCAGCCCCTTGGCGGCGACCGAGCGCGGGTCCGGCGCGGTCACGCCATCGGCACCATTGGAGTACAGAATGCCGCTGACCGGCGACAGACCACTGGGCACACCGGTGGTCGGGTCGACCCCGGTATACGTGAAGTACTGCCCACGGAACAGCGAAGCCGAGGCGCCACGGATGGCAACATTGGACGGAATGGCCAGATGATAGCGACCGGCATTGGCGTAGAGCTTCAGGCTCGAATCGCCATACACATCCCAGGTCAGGCCCAATCGCGGTGCAAGCTGGTGGCGCTGCTTGACGTAAATCTGGCCGCTACCGTTGAAGTTGCTGAACTGTTCGTTACGCAAGCCAATGTAGGCCAGCCATTTGTCGTTGATCTGCCAGTGATCCTCGATGTACTGCGCTTCCTGCTCGACCTTGACGTTGGCCGAGAAATCGATGATGCGCTCACGCACGAGGTACGGCGGCGGATTGGCCGGCAAGTTGACATTCGGATAGCCGGTCAGATTCACATCGGCCGTGTTCTGATACAGGTAGTACACGCCGCCCTCGTACTGCGTGCCGGAATACGATTTGAGATTCAGCGTATCCAGACCTGCACGAAGGTGATGGTCGCCCAACTGGTACTCGACGTCCAGACGCCAGCCATCGGTATCGTCCTTGGCACCCGGCGCCAGTACGGTGCCACCGGTGATACCGCAACCTGTAATCGTCGAACTCGCGCTTCGCAGATCGATCACCAGCGGACACGATCCGCCTGTCGCACCGAGCGGCGTGTCGACGTGCTTGGATTGGGTCTTTCCGTACACCGCAGTCACCGTCAGGTTGTCGGTGAGGTACCCGGTGTACTTGCCGATGTACATCGTACCGCCCGGCGTCGCACCGGCACCGACGACATCGTAGTTCTTCAGATACTCCGTACCCTGCAGCGGACCTTCAACCAGATCCGGGTACGAGAAGGCGTAGACCGTGCGATTGATCTTGGTGGTATCACCCATCGCAGTCAGTTCGAGCAGATGACTGTCCGTGATGTTCCAGTTGATCTTGGTCAACCAGCGCGTGGTCTTGGTGTCGGTCTTCGCCGCAATCTCGTTCAGATTGGTGCCGATGCCGCGCGACCCGCCAGTCTTGGTTTGCTCAGCCGTCGCGTACAAGAACAAGCGGTCCTTGACCAGCGGGCCGCTCAGATACGCACCGTAACGCGTGGTCCAAGTCCGATTACCACTGCGATCCCGATACAGCTCGCCGTCACTGCCGTTACCGTTGCGCGGGTAGTAGATGTCACGCGGCGAATCCATCAGCGCACGCGGCGACCAGTCGACCGTCGCACCGAAACGCCAAGTGTTGCCGCCGCTCTTGGTCACGATGTTGACCACACCGCCCGTAGAACGGCCATATTCCGCACCGTAGCCGCCAGTGATGACCTGCTGCTGATCGATCGCGTCGAACGGAAGTTCGGTGAAACCGAGGCCGGTCAACGCATTGGTGACCGGGAAGCCGTTGACGTAATACTGGTTCTCAGCCGCCGACGCACCGCCGAAACTGACCACATTACCGTAGCGCGAGTCACCGGAAACCGTGCCCGGAGCCAACAGGGTCGCCGCATTCACGGTCTGTCCCAGTGGGACCTTCTGCAGCTCCTGGGCAGTCAGCACCGTGCGCGAGTCCACGTTGGACACGTCGATGGCCGGCAAGGCCGACGCCACGACCTGAACGCCCTCGAGGTTCGTCGTGTTCGCCGCCGAAGTGAACGAAACGTCGGTACCCGTGCTGATGCTGACCTGCACATTGTCACGACTGGAGATCACTTTGCCATCGCGCATCAGCGTGACGCTGTAGCGGCCGATCGGCAGCGAGGACGCGCGATAACGGCCATCCGCATCGACAGACAGCATGCGCGTCTGGCCCGTATCGGTGTTCTGGATCTGTACGGTGGAGCCTTGCCCCCCCTGCACCTGTCCGAAAATGATGCCGGTCGCGCTGGACTGGGCCAGCGCACCGCCGCTTGCGACACACATGCCCAACGCAACGGCCAAGGCCGTGCGACGCATGTAGGTAGGACGAGTGGTAGTACGCGAAATCATGACTCTGGTTGCTCCCCGGTATGGACGCCGCTGGATCGTGACGGCGTAAAATGTTGCGATTTCCAGTGTGAAGCGAGACACTCCCGAACAGGGGGCAAGTCGTTATCACACGGAACCTTCCGCATCACGCGTCGCTTTTTTGATGACTTCGATCACGGACAACGCGTGCGTTGGGGGGCAGATATATCGTGATATCTTGCGTCAGTCAACAATAATTTACGGTTTTTGTTGCAAGGCCGTAACTCTGAGAAGTTTTAGAAATGGATAATAAAAATAGTACTTTAGGCGTAGTCGAAGAAAGCACGGGGTTCGCGGATCGCATAAAATTGCTGTCTTCGCGCTACGGAGGGGTCTCAAGAATCGCAAGAATGTGCGGATTCTCGGAGGGAGTGGTTCGCAGCTGGCGGGATGGCCGTTCCGACCCGTCCCGCACGCGCTGCATGGCGCTGGCCAAGGGACTGGGTGTATCACTGCTGTGGGTCGTGGCCGGGGAAGGGCCGATGCAGTCCAGCAGAGAGAAAACCGCCATGAAGCCGGCGCAATCGACGGAAGCGCAATCCAGACAAATGGACCCGCAGCGACTATCGGCTGCCATCGAGGTGCTGGAGTCCACGCTGAAACTGGCTGGAGCCGACCCGTCGATCGCCCGTAACAGCGACCTGCTGGCCGACTACTACGAGTTGCTCGGTCACACCGACCCGGTCCAGCGCGCACGCATCGCCGCCGTGCTCAACCAGCGCGTCATGGAACGCGTACGGAGCAGCGAAAAAGTCGCCTGACTTGTTGCCACGAACAAAGATCCGGCGCTTGCGAAGCGCCTGGATCGAGTGCGCCCGGAAGTTTACAGCCGAGCGATGTCGGCGATGGCGAGGAAACGGTTCTGCAGATGGGCCAGCAGCGCCAGGCGATTGGCGCGGACATCGGCGTCCTCGGTCATGACCAGAATCTCGTCGAAGAAACGATCCACCGGAGCCTGCAGAGCCGCCAGTCGCGCCAAGGCCGCAGCATAGTCGCCGGCCTCGATGCACTGCGCACTCTCGCTGCTTGCCGCCTCCAGCGCCGCCGCCAACTCGCGCTCGGCATCGTCCTCGAATCGGTCCGGGTCGATCTTCAGCGAAGCCGCATCAGCACCTTCCTCGGCCTGCTTGCGCAGCAGGTTTCCGACCCGCTTGTTGGCCGCCGTCAGACTGGCTGCCTGTGGCCGTCCGGCAAAATCGACCACCGCGCGTAGACGGCGATCGAAATCGACCAGACTGGACGGAGCCACCGCCGCCACTGCTTCGAAAATGTCCGTGCTCACATCCTGGTCGGCGTAATAGCCACGCAGACGATCGAGCACGAAGGCATACAGTTCCCGCCCCAGCGCCGTACGACGCGCCCCGGCGTCCAGCGCCGGCTTCTTGCCGTCCTTGCCCGCCTTCATTCCCGCTGCCAGCGCTGCATCGGGCAACAATTGCAGTGCCTCGGTGAGCGCGGCCTTCAGATCGATGTCCATCGCCCCTTCGATGAGCGTGCGCGCCAGTCCCAGCGCGGCACGGCGCAGCGCGAACGGATCCTTGTTGCCGGACGGTTTCATGCCGACCGCGAAGATGCCGGCCAGCGTGTCCAGGCGCTCGGCCACGGCCAGCACCCGCGCCAGTGGCTGCGCAGCAATGGCATCACCGGCATGGCGCGGTTGATAGAACGCATCCAGCGCGTCGGCCACGGTTTCCGGCTCACCGTGCGCGGTGGCGTAGTAACGCCCCATCACGCCCTGCAATTCGGGAAACTCGCCGACCATACGCGTCATCAGATCGCATTTGCTCAATGCCGCAGCCAGCGTCGCCTGCCCCGCGTCGACACCGACCCGGTTGGCGATGACGCGCGCCAGTTCGGCCACGCGCACACTCTTGTCCCAGACGCTGCCCAGCGCCTGTTGGTAGGTGACGTGCTTCAGCGCTTCCTGATAACCCGACAACGGCGTCTTCAGGTCTTCGTCGTAGAAGAACTTGGCATCGGCGAAGCGCGGACGGATCACGCGCTCGTAGCCCTTGCGGATTTCCGCCGGATCGTTCGACGCGATGTTGGCCACGCCGATGAAGCGCTCGACCAGCTTGCCGTCCGCACCGAATACCGGCACGAACTTCTGATTGGTCTCCATCGTGGTGACCAGCGCTTCCGGCGGCACCGCCAGGAATTCCGGCTCGAACGCGCAGGCGATGGCCACCGGCCACTCGGTCAGATTGGCGATCTCGTCCAGCAATGCGTCGGACAGCCGCGGCGTGCCACCGAGATCAGCCGCGACACGGGCCACCTCGTCACGCACACGCTGCCGGCGTTCGGCCGGATCGGCCAGGACCTTCGCTTCGCGCAGCGCATCGAGCCAGGCGTCGGCGTCGGCCACATGCACCGGCGCGGGATGATGGAAACGATGGCCTCGGGTCTGTCGCCCGCTGCGCAGCTCCATGATCTCGGCGTCGATGACGTCGGCGCCGTGCAGCATCACCAGCCAGTGCGCCGGGCGCACGAACGCGTAGTCGTGATCGGCCCAGCGCATCGGACGTGGAATCGGCAGCTGCTTCAGCGATGCGGCGACGATGTCCGGCAACAATTCGGCCAGTGCCTTGCCCGGTTGCACAGCGCGGTAGACATACCATGCGCCCTTGTCGGTCTCGATCGTTTCCAGCGCGTCGACCCCGACACCGCAGGAACCGGCGAACCCCTGCAGTGCCCGGGTCGGCTGGCCGTCGGCATCCAGCCCGGCCTTCACCGCAGGACCACGACGCTCGATGGCCTGGTCCGGCTGCATCGGCGCCACGGCGGGGATGTGCACGGCGAGTCGGCGCGGCGAACAATAACGATGCGCGTGCGCCAGGTCGGCCTCGATGCCTTGCTGCTTCAGCCCTTGCACCACACCCTGCGCAAAGGCCTCGGACAGCGCATCAAGCGCCTTCGGCGGCAATTCCTCGGTGCCCAGTTCGATCAGCAGCGAACGTGCCTCAGACATGCGCGGTCTCCTTGTTCTGGTTGCGCAGACCCGGGAATCCGAGCTTCTCGCGTTGGGCGACATAGGTTTCGGCCACGGCGCGCGACAACGTGCGCACACGCAGGATGTAGCGCTGGCGCTCGGTGACGCTGATGGCGCGACGCGCGTCCAGCAGGTTGAAGGTGTGGCTGGCCTTCATCACCTGCTCGTAGGCCGGAAGCGGCAAACCGGCCTCGACCAGTTTCTTCGCTTCCGCCTCGCAGGTATCGAACCAACCCAGCAGCGCCTCGACGTTCGCATGCTCGAAGTTGTAGGTCGACTGCTCGACCTCGTTCTGGTGGAACACGTCGCCGTAGCTCACCGTGCCGTGCGGCGCCTGCGTCCACACCAGGTCGTAGACGTTGTCCACGTTCTGCAGGTACATCGCCAGACGTTCCAGGCCGTAGGTGATCTCGCCCGTCACCGGGCGGCATTCCAGACCGCCGGCCTGCTGGAAATAGGTGAACTGGGTGACTTCCATGCCATTCAGCCAGACTTCCCAGCCCTGTCCCCAGGCACCCAGCGTGGGCGATTCCCAGTTGTCCTCGACCAGACGCAGGTCGTGCACCAGCGGATCGATGCCCAGCGCCTCGAGCGAACCGAAGTACAGATCGACGATGTTGTCCGGATTGGGCTTCAGCACTACCTGATACTGGTAGTAGTGCTGCAGACGATTCGGGTTGTCGCCGTAACGACCGTCGGTCGGCCGACGTGAAGGCTGCACGTAGGCCGCGGCCCAGGGCTCCGGCCCGAGGGAACGAAGGAATGTGGCCGGATGAAACGTGCCGGCGCCGACCTCGGTATCGAGCGGCTGCAGCAGCACACATCCCTGGTCGGCCCAGTACTGATTGAGCCTCTGGATGATCTGTTGGAACGTCGGCGCGGACATGGTCACGTCTGGCTTGCGGCAAAGCGCGTTAGTATACCTTCGCTGACTCCGGAGGTACGACGCAATGGTCGCCCGCGCGCATTCGCAATCCACCCTGGGACGACGCGGTCGCCTGGCGCTGGACGAAGTCCTGAACGAGCTGGTCAAGGATGGATTCCTTCGACCCGAAGACCGCACACAGGTGCGCATGGGGCAGCTCAGCGGCCGCAGCGCCCTGGAACTGCATCCGCTGGCGATCATCGCCGAAGCCAAACTGCCCAACCGCAACGACGACGCGCAGCGACGGCTGGGCATCGAGTTGCTGACCGAGTGGCTGGCCGGCAAGTCCGGCCTGGATTACTGCAAGATCGATCCAATGAAGATCGACGCGCCCTCGGTGACGCGTGTCGTCAGCAATACCTACGCCCTGCGCCATCGCATCCTGCCCATCGAAGCGCATGCCGAATATGTGGTCTTCGCCACCTGCGAACCGTTCGAGACGCGCTGGGCCACGGACCTCTCGCAGATGCTGCGGCGCGAGATCCGTGTGGTGGTGTCCAATCCGCTCGACATCCAGCGCTTTCTCACCGAACTCTACGGCGTGCAGCGGTCGATCCAGCTCGCACATGATGCGAACGGGGAAGGCCCCGCCGGCTCGGCGATCCTCAACTTCGAACAGCTGGTCGAACTGGGCAAGGGCGGCGAGCTGGGCGCCGACGATCGTCACGTCGTGCACATCGTCGACTGGCTGCTGCAGTACGCGTTCGAACAACGCGCTTCGGACATCCATCTCGAACCGCGCCGCGAGAGCGGCAACATGCGCTTCCGCATCGACGGCGTGATGCAGAAGGTGTTCGAGCTGCCCTCCCCGGTAATGACCGCGGTTACCTCGCGCATCAAGATTCTCGGTCGCCTCGACGTGGCCGAGAAGCGCCGTCCCCAGGATGGCCGCATCAAGACCCGCTCGTCGACCGGGCGCGAAGTCGAAATGCGCATCTCGACCATGCCGACCGCATTCGGCGAGAAAGTCGTGGCCCGCATCTTCGATCCCGAGGTCGCGTCCAAGGACTTCAGCCAGCTGGGCTTCTCGCCGACCGAAGACGCCGTGTGGCGACAGATGATCGGCCGGCCCAACGGCATCGTGCTGGTCACCGGCCCGACCGGCTCGGGCAAGACGACCACGCTGTACTCCACGCTCAAGCACTTGGCGCGGCCGGAACTGAACGTGTGCACGGTCGAAGACCCGATCGAGATGGTCGCAACCGAGTTCAACCAGATGCAGGTGCAGCCGGCCATCGATCTGGACTTCGCGGCGGGCGTGCGCACGCTGCTGCGCCAGGACCCGGACATCATCATGGTCGGCGAGATCCGCGACCTGGAGACCGCGCAGATGGCGGTGCAGGCTTCGCTGACCGGCCACTTGGTGCTCTCCACGCTGCATACCAACGATGCCCCCAGCGCCGTGACCCGCCTGCTCGACTTGGGCGTTCCGCATTATCTGATCCAGTCGACGCTGGCCGGCGTAGTCGCACAACGATTGGTGCGCACCCTGTGTCCACACTGCAAATCCGAAACCGTGCAGGACCCGGTCGCCTGGAATGCACTGACCCATGGCTACGCCCTGCCTCTGCCGGCACGCGTCAACGAGCCGCAAGGCTGCCTCGAATGTCGCAAGACCGGTTTTCTCGGCCGAACCGGCGTCTATGAAATGCTGCGCATGAGCCCGCGACTGCGCGGCATGCTCGGGCCGCAACTGGACCTGCAGGATTTCACCGAAGCGGCACGCAAGGAAGGTATGCAACCGCTTCGCGTCTCCGCCGCCGCACAGGTGGTCCGCGGAGTGACTACGGTCGAGGAAGTGCTCTCCGTACTGCCGCTGGACGAGATGCGCCAGGACGAGGATTCCCCGTCAAGCTAGACGCGACATCCGACCGACTTTGTCCGTACCGTCTCGCGTGCGAAAATTTCGATCCATTCCCCGGGAAGCATCAAGGCATGCGCAAAGTCGACGTTGGAGCAAGCATCGAATGGATCGGATCGGCCTTCCGAACTGTGCGCGCACACCCGACGGAATTCCTGGTCATGGGACTCATCTTCACGCTGATCCCGCTGGTGCCGCTACTCGGTGGCATCGTGATTCTTCTGCTCGGGCCGGCGCTGCTCGCCGGTATGATCTACGCTGCCCGCGAGGCGGACCAGGGGCGCACGCCGAAGATCGGCCAGTTGTTTCAGGCATTCCAGGAAGGCGATCGCATCGGCTCGCTCATCGCCTTGTGCCTGCCGGTGTTCGCTGCTGGAATCTTGATGATTCTCGTCGCCATGCCGATCATCATGGCCATCGCGGGCAGTGGAAAGATCGACGCCAGCACCCTGTCCGATCAGGCCGCGCTCGCCGCTGCGCTGCATCCGATTCTCGCCGGCATGGCCGGACGCCTGCTGCTGACATTCGCGTTGATCGTGGTGATCGCCTTCATCGCCGGCATGCTGACCTTTCTTGCCGCGGCCTGCATCATGCTCGGCCACGACCCCGCCTTTACCGCGATGCGCAAGAGCTTCGCCGCCTGCGCCCGCAATTTCGGCGCCTATTTCGTGACGGTGCTGTTGCTGGGCCTTGGGCTGGGGCTAGTCCGTGTCATGCTGAGTCTGCTTCTGCCGGACCTGCTCGCAGCGTTGCTGACCAGCACGCCCTATTACGCGCTACTGGGTCCACTGACCTATGCCGCCTATCGCTCCATCTTCGGCGACGATGTTTCGCACCGCGAAGACGAAGCCGTCGCGCCGCCACCGCCCATCTCGCATACCTTCGAAGCCTGACCGGTCGCGTTCCGACTGCGTTCAAGCCGCAATTACAGATGCCCAGCGGCAAAATCATGCCGCCTTCGACACCGCGTCGATCGCCGGATTTCGCGCAGGCACAACATGGCAATCAACCCCGCATGCGCCGCATGACCGCATGTCGGGAGAACAGCGCAAAGCCCATACCGTAGACGAAACCTGCAATGTGGCTCCACCACACCACCTCGCCGAAGCCTGGCCCGGCATACGTAAAGGCCAATTGCAGCAGCACCCACAGCGCGATCAAGAACGCGGCGGGCACGCGCACGAATTCCAGGTAGAGTCCCAGCGGCAGAACCAGTCCCAATCGGGCTCGCGGAAACAGCACCAGGTAGGCCCCAACCACCGCCGACACCGCACCGCTACAGCCGATGATCGGCGCATGCATGCCTGCCAGGGTCAAGGCACCCACGAGGTTGGCCGCCATGCCGCCTGTCAGGAACAGCAGCATGAAGCGCCGCGATCCCAGCACGCGTTCGCCTTCAAGACCGAAGATCACCAGGAACAGCATGTTGCCGAGCAGGTGCAGCCAGGAGATGTGGATGAACAAGGCCGTCAGCAGGCGCACGATGTCGGGATCCAGCACGCGCTGCCACCACGCACCCGGCGCCTCGAACAACAGCGACGGCACGGTGCCCCAGCGCAGCACCCAGGCCATTTCGTGCGCCGACGAACTGAGTGTCAAGGCGGTAAAAAAGGCCACACAGGCGACGACCAGCAACAACGTCGCCCACCGCGGGCCACGATGACGTCGGCCCGGCACCTTCACGAACATCACGCTGTCGCTCCAGCTTCCATCACGGCACATCTCGGGCCAGATGCGGACCGTTGTCATCCAGAGAGCTCAGCGCGAAGAGCGTCTCCGGACCGATGACCCCGTCGACAGGAATACCGTACGCCCGCTGCAGCTTGCGTACCCGTTCCTGTACGGTCTGATCGTAGATTAACGGCCGATAGCTGCCGCTGCGGTCGCCATCCAGCTTGCGCAATTGCTGCCGAACCCAGGCAACGGCCTGTCCGGCATCGCCACGGTGGACGCTCGACGGCATCCACGGCGGCAGGCGAAATGGCGCCATGAAACGGCCGTGCCAGATCGTTTGCAGTGCGGCCTTGGTGATCTCCACCGACTTGCCACCGACAAACAGTCTCACCTGATCGTCACCGACGCCGAGCAACAACACATGGTGCACTCCGCTTGCGTCTTTCAGCTCCAACAGCATCGGTCGATCGAATCGCTTGAGTTGATCGAGGGTACCGGTGCCGGCCACGCAGTCGAATCCGGGAAACACCACGGCATTGCAACGCATCGCATCGGAGACCGACACATCGTTCGAAGTCACCTGCCATCGCGCCAGCAACTCGCTCCATGCCGCCATTCGCGCTGCGCCCGCATCCGGCAATTGCGCCAGAAGCCGGGCACCTTCCTGCATCGCCTTTTCGTGCGCCTGCTGTGCGGTAGCCTCGCTGGCCACCGGTGGTGCAGGTGTATGCAACCACCATGTAAGTCCAGCGCCGACCAGCATCACCAGCAATGCAGCCCGCCACCACCAGCGATAGCGCCGCACCCAGTACTGAACATGGCCGGGAAGCACGTCGCCCGCGGCGCGCTGCACGAGACCTTCGCCCACCTGACGAGCGTTGGCCTCTGCACCGAGCTGCAGGGCGCGGTCGGCAATGGCGTTCACCAGTCGCGGTATGCCGCCTGCATACCGATACAGGTTGCGCAAGCCAAGCCGGGTGAACGGCTGTACCGCCGCTCCGGCCGTAGCCATGCGGTGACGCACATACGGTTCCAGATCTGCGCTGTCGAGCCGGGTCAACTCCTCACGAATACCGATGCGTTGCGCCAATGCGCGAAGCGGCCCCGAGTGCAACCGCGCATCCAGGCTCGGGCCGGCCAGGAGCAAGACGTGTATCAACTTGTGCGCAGGCGTCTGCAGATTGGTCAGCTGTCGCAGCTGCTCCAGCGCGGCGTCCGACAGTTCCTGTGCCTCGTCGATCACCAGCAGCACGCGCTGACCCTGTGCATAGGTATCCATCAAAAACGCACTCAGCGCATCGATCATCAGCTGCCCGCGTGCGCGCTCACCCGGTTCCAGGGGCACGCGCAACGCATGACACACCGTTTCCAGCAATTCATCCGCACTGACGCCCGTATAACGAATACGGGCAATGCGGATATCGGCTTCGGCCAAGCGTGCCAGCAGCAGCCGCGCCATGAGTGTCTTGCCGCTGCCGTACTCGCCACTCAGCAGCATGATGCCGCCGCTCCCGCTGCGAATCTCGCGCTCAAGCCGCTCAAGCAGCGCCTCCAGCCGCGGCGGCAGCCAGACGAATCGCTCGTCTGGCGCCGTGGCGAAGGGGGCTTCCTTCAGGCCGTAGTAATCCAGATACATGCGTCTACTGTAGCGAAACTGGCGATTCTTGGATGCTGACTTGGCACGTATGTTCCCGCACAGCGCAGCAGCCTGCACCGACGCGATGCGCGACCCGATTCGATGCGCTGTCGGGAACGATGCATAAAAAAAGCCCCCGAGGCATCTCGGGGGCTTTTCGTATGAGGTCCCTGGCGGTGACCTACTCTCGCATG